>NZ_CP054925.1:5461071-6067857 GCF_013364075.1 Amycolatopsis sp. Hca4 | reverse complement strand
GCCACCGGCGCGGACATCGACCGCGAGGTCGCCGGCATGCACGTCGGCGTGGTCGCCGGGTTCACCGTCCGGCAGACGCTCGGGTGGCTGCGCCGCCGCGCGTTCACGGCCGCCCAGTTCGAGACGCTGGCCGCGGAGAGCGCGTTCGGCGGCTGCTCGATCACGGCCGACGGCATCGGCTTGGAGGTCCGGCTGACCCGCTGAGCCACGACCGCCGGGGCACGAGCCCGTGCCCCGGCGGGGTGGGTCAGCGCGGGGCCATCCGCAGCGAGCCGTCCATCCGGACGACCTCGCCGTTCAGGTAGTCGTGGTCGATCAGCGACAGCGCGAGCTGCGCGTACTCGTCCGGCCGCGCGAGCCGCTTCGGGAACGGGACGCCGGCCGCGAGCGACGCGCGGAACTCGTCGCTGACCGTGGCGAGCATCGGGGTGTCGACGATGCCCGGCGCGATGGTCAGCACGCGGATGCCGTGCGAAGCCAGGTCGCGGGCGGCCGGCAGGGTCATGCCGACGACGCCGCCCTTGGACGACGAGTAGGCGACCTGCCCGATCTGGCCGTCGAACGCGGCGATCGACGCGGTGTTGATGATGACGCCGCGGGCGTCGTCTTCGAGCGGCTCGGTCTTGGCGATCGCCTCGGAGGCGATGGTCAGCACGTTGAACGTGCCGACGAGGTTGATCTGGATGACCTTCGCGTAGAGCGCGAGGTCGTGGCGGCCCTTCTTGGACAGGATCCGCGCGGACGGCCCGATGCCGGCGCAGTTCACCACGGTCCGCAGCGGCACGCCGGAGCCCGCGGCCGTCGCGACGGCCGCCTCGACCTGCTCGACGTCGGTGACGTCGGCCTCGACGTAGGTGATGCCGTCGATCTGCTCGGCCTTCTCGATGGACGACGCCAGGTCCAGCGCGAACACCCGCGCGCCCTTGGCCGCGAGCGCCTTGGCCGTGGCCCCGCCGAGGCCCGACGCGCCGCCCGTGACGAGCGCCGCCGTGTCCGTGATCTGCATCTGTGCCGTTCCCTTCGCCTGGTCCGATTCGCCGACCCAGGTTAACGCTCGTTCGCATCGGCGGGGTTCGTGTCTTCGCTCACCGCTTCCGGGCCCGTCTGTTTCCGTTAGCGCGGTGGTCACGTCCGGCTGAGACCTTCAGCAGCATGACGCCAGCTCGCATCGTGGTGGTAGGAACCGGATACGTCGGCTTGACCACGGGGGCGTGCCTGGCGAGTCTCGGGCATTTCGTCACCTGTGTGGACGTCGACCGCGCGAAGGTCTCGCGGCTGGCCGCCGGCCGCGTCGACATCCTCGAACCCGGCCTTGCCGACCTGGTCGACCGCGGGCTCGCGGCCGGGCGGCTCCAGTTCGTCGTCGGCGCGCGGGAGGCGGTGCGCCACGCGCAGGCGGTGTTCCTCTGCGTCCCGACGCCGATGGGCGCGGGTGGTTCCGCCGACCTGCGCGCGGTCGAAGCCGTCGCCGCCGAGATCAAGGACGTCCTGCCCGCCGGCTGTGCGCTGGTCACCAAGTCGACCGTGCCGGTCGGTACGTCGAAGCGGATCCGGGAGCTGGTCGGCCGCACCGACGTGCCGGTGGTGTCGAACCCGGAGTTCCTCCGCGAAGGCACCGCGGTCGCCGACTTCCTGGGCCCGGACCGGATCGTCGTCGGCTCGGACGACCTCGCGGCCGCGCGCTGGGTCGGTGAGTTGTACGCCGAGCTCGACGCGCCGGTCGTCGTCGCCGACGCGGCGAGCGCGGAGCTGGTGAAGTACGCGGCCAACTGCTACCTCGCGCTCAAGCTGTCCTACGTCAACTCGATCGCCGAGCTGTGCGAACGGCTCGGCGCGGACATCGAGCTCGTCACCGAGGGGATGGGCTACGACCGCCGGATCGGGCGGACGTTCCTCAAGCCCGGCCCGGGCTGGGGCGGCTCCTGCCTGCCCAAGGACACCAGCGCGCTGGTCAAGGTGGCCGAGTCGGTGAACTACGACTTCACCATGCTGACCTCGGCCATCGACGAGAACCTCGCCCAGCGCGACCGGATCGTCGCGAAGATCGCCGGCGCGGTCGGCGGGACACTGGCCGGCGCCCGGATCGGCGTGCTGGGCCTGGCCTTCAAGGCGGGCACCAACGACCTGCGCGACTCGCCCGCGCTCGCCGTCTCGTCGGTGCTGTGCGCGCTGGGTGCCGAGCTGATCGCTTACGACCCGGCGGTCGACGGCGAGATCGCCGGGATGACCGTCGTCGACGACGCCTACCAGGTCGCGAAGGACGCGGACGCCGTCGTCGTGCTGACCGAATGGGCCGAGTTCAAGCACCTCGACTGGGCGGCGATGGCCGAGCTCATGGAGGGCATCGACGTCGTCGACACGCGCAACCTGCTCGACCCGCGGGTGATCGTGGACGCCGGGCTGTCCTGGCAGGGCGTCGGGCGGCCGCGGGCGGCGGCGAAAATCAAGGTGTCTTGACGGTGTCCTGCCCGCTAGGGTGATCAGCACGGCATCGCGTGTCGGTCACCGGCTGGGTGAGGCATGGAGGTGGCGGGAGTGCCCCGGAGGCATTTCAACCGTGTCAGTATCCGTTTCCGTTGAATTGAACCACTTGATCGTCCCGTCCCGGAACAACCGGGAATCCGCCGAATTCCTGGCGAACCTGCTCGGCCTCGAAGTCGGGGAGGAATGGGGTCCGTTCGTCCCCGTCGAGACGCGCAACGGCGTCCGGCTGGACTTCGCGACCATCCCCGAAGAGGATCTGCGCCTGCAGCACTACTGCTTCCTGATCCCGGAGGACGACTTCGACGCCGTGTTCGCGCGGCTCGTCGAAACGGGCGTGACCTACCACGCCGATCCGATGGGGAAGCAGGTCGGCGAAATCAACCACAACCACGGCGGGCGTGGCGTCTACTTCCTCGATCCCGGCGGCAACGGGATGGAAATCATCACGCAGCCGTACGAGCCGGAGCGGCGTCGTCCGGCCACTTGGTAATTCGTTAGCGTTGCGTACTATCGGGGCATGTTCACGACGAGGCCGGAGCTGACCGGCACCTTCGGGATGGTGGCATCGACGCACTGGCTGGCTTCGGCCACCGGGATGGCGGTGCTGGAGGACGGCGGCAACGCGTTCGACGCGGCGGTCGCCGCCGGCTTCGTCCTGCAGGTCGCCGAGCCGCACCTGTGCGGCCCGGCCGGGCAGGTACCCGGCCTCTTCGTGACGGCGGACGACCCGACCCCGCGGGCGCTGGCCGGACAGGGCCCGTCGCCCGCGGGGGCCACGTCGTCGCACTTCGCCTCGCTCGGGCTGGACCTCATCCCGGGCAGCGGCCTGCTCCCGGCGACCGTCCCGGGCGCCTGGGACGCGTGGCTCCTGCTGCTGCGCGACTACGGCACGAAGCCGCTGCGCGAGGTGCTGAAGTACGCGATCGGCTACGCCCGCAACGGCGTCCCGCTGGTGTCGCGGGTCAGCGACACCATCCAGGCGGTGTCGCGGCTGTTCACCGAGCACTGGCCGACGTCGGCGGCGCTCTGGATGCCGGACGGCAAACCCGCGGCCGGCCTGCACCGGAACCCGGCGCTGGCCGAGACGTGGGAGCGCCTGCTGCGTGAAGCGGAGTCCGCGTCCGGGCGCGAGGCGCAGATCGACGCGGGCCGCCGCGCCTGGTCGCAGGGGTTCGTCGCCGAAGAGATCGATGCGTTCAGCCGCACCGCGTTCCGCGACGACTCCGGCCGCGACCACGCGGGCCTGTTGACCGGCGACGACCTGGCCTCGTGGTCGGCGACGTACGAGGACCCGGCGTTCGTCGACGTCGGCGACTGGCGCCTGGTCAAGATGGGCGGCTGGACGCAGGGACCAGCACTGCTGCAGCAGGCGTTGCTGTTGCACGGCTTCCGCGACGAGCTGTCCTATGTGGATGGAATCCCTACGGAACGCACGGTGCACCTGGCCACCGAAGCGGCGAAGCTGGCCTTTGCCGACCGCGAGGCCTGGTATGGCGACACCGACGTGCCCCTCGACGTACTCCTTTCGCCGTCGTACACGGACGCCCGCCGCGCCCTGATCACCGACACGGCGTCCCCCTTGCTCCGTCCCGGCGACGCCCGCGGCCCGGCCCGTCTCCCGGCCATCCTGGACTCCCTGCAGGGCATCGAAGCGGGCGCCGGCGCCACGGGCGAGCCGACGGTCGGCCCCCAGGGCCAGACCCGCGGCGACACGGTCCACCTCGACGTCGTCGACGCGGCGGGCAACCTGGTGTCGCTGACCCCGTCCGGCGGCTGGCTGCAGTCGAGCCCGACGATCCCGTCGCTGGGCTTCTGCCTGGATTCCCGCGGCCAGATGTTCTGGCTGGAGCAGGGCCTGCCGAATTCCCTGGAGCCGCGCAAGCGCCCGCGCATCACGCTGTCCCCGTCGCTGGCCCTGCGAGCCGGAGTCCCCACCCTGGCCTTCGGCACCCCGGGCGGCGACCAGCAGGACCAGTGGCAGCTGTGCTTCTGGCTGGCCCACGTGTACGGCGGCCTGAACCTGCAGGAGTCGATCGACTCCCCGGCCTGGCACACCACGGCGTTCCCGAGCTCGTTCTACCCGCGCGCGTGGAACCCCCGCGAGCTGGTGGTGGAGTCGCGGCTGGGCACGTCCACATTGGACGCCCTCCGCGCCCGCGGCCACCAGATCGTGGACGCGGGCGACTGGTCACTGGGCCGTTTGTCGGCGGTTTCCCGCACCAACGGCCTTCTGCGAGCGGCGGCGAACGCGCGAGGAATGCAGGGCTACGCGGCGGGGCGTTAGGGCTTCTCCCACAGCCAGAACTCGATGCCCTGGTTGTCGGTGCAGTCAGCGGTCGTCCCGTACGGGTGGTTCTCGACTTCCCCGGCCTGCCCACCCTGCTCGCGGACGCGCACCAAGGCCGCCTCGAGGTCGTCCACCGCGTACATCAGCTTCCAGCCGACCTGCCGGTCGCCTGCCCACAGCCCGCCTTCGAGACCGGGGCCCGCGAAGCCCCACGCGTCGGACACCGAGCCCGGGGTGAACTGCCAGCCGAGCACCGCGCCGTAGAACGCCTTCGCCGGCTCGGCCTCCGGGACTTGGAAGGTGAAGTACATGGCTTCGCCGTGCCGGGCGGGCTTCGGGCCCGCGGCCGGGGTGGCCGCCTGCGAGACCAGCCAGCGCTGGCCGAACGGGTCGCGGAACGAGCCGCCGCGCCCGTACGGCGAGTCGCTCACCGCGCGGATCAGCGTCGCGCCCAGCTCCAGCGCGCGGGCCACGCTGGCGTCGACGTCCGGCACCTCGACCCGCACCGACGCCCCACCCTCGCGCGGCGCCACGTGCCCGATCTCGGGGTACTCCTCGGCGAGCATCAGCACCGCGTCGCCGATGGCCAGCTCCGCGTGCCCGACGCGGCCGTCGTCCATCAGGATCGGGTCGCCGCGGCGGACCGCGCCGAAGACGTCGACGTAGAAGTCGAGCGCCGCCCGCGCGTCGGAAACAGCGAGGTAGGGGGTCAGCGAGCGCAGTTCGGCGGCGGCCGCGGGCGCTTCGGTGGTGGTCATGTCGGCTCCGTTCAGGATGGCGCGACGCAGCTGGTCACGCAGTTCGGCGGCGAAGTCCGGGTCGGGCGCGACCCGCTCGGAGGGACGGCGCAGCGCGTCGAACGGCTCAGGCATCGCGACCCTCCTTCTCCTGGTAAGCGCGCCGGAACGCGGCCCGCGCCCGGACGAGCAACGCCTCGGTGGCGTGCACACTGCGCCCCAGGTGGCCGGCGACCTCGGGAACCCCGAGGCCGTCGACGTACCGCAGCGTCAGCGCGGCCCGGTGGTGCGGCCCCAGTGAGTCGAGCACCTGTCTCGCACGCAGGGCGTCGAGCTGCTCGTCCCAGGGGTCATCGACGTCCGGTTCACTGTGGTGGACCAGCCGCAGCCCGCGTTCCTCACGTTCTTTGCGCCGCCAGTGGTCGGCGAGCTTGTGCCGGGCAACGCCGATCAGCCACCCGGTGCTCACTGGAGGTGCGTATTCCTTGCGACAGGCGGCGACCGCCCCGAGGAAGGTCTCGGAGGTGAGCTCCTCGGCAAGCGTGCGATCACCGCACCGGGACAGCAGGTACCCGTAGACCTCCGGCAGCGCGGTCTCGTAGAGCCCGAGCAGCGCGAAGGCCGGGTCCGGTCGCACCCGAGGTTCCGTCACACCCTCATAGTCGTCCGGCGACCCGGTTTTCCGACGGGTGAACTTCCAAGATTTTCCCCGGCGGTGACCACGTGGTCACCGCCGGGGAAAGCGCGATAGACGCTGACGACGAAAGCCGTGGGCCGTGCGCGCTGCCCCCGTATGCTCCCTGCTTCACGTCGGTACTCCAGCCAGCAGGTTCTCGCCGCGAATCGGCGCGACACGGTCCGTGCGGAGATCCGACACCGGGCTGCCGTTGTGGTGACCGACAGCGAGGGGTGTTCCATGGACCGGCCGGCCAAGCCGAACTACCGGCGACGCCAGCTCGGCCGAACCCTGCGCAAACTACGCGAGGCAGCCGGGCTCAGCCAAGAGGACGCCGGCCGCCCGCTCCGGTTCTCCACGTCGAAGATGAGCCGGATCGAGCAGGGGTACATCCCGGGCTACAACGACTTCCTCGCCCTGCTCGACCGCTACGGCATCATCGCCTCGGACTACGACGAGTACGTGCGGATGTTCGACTACGCCAAGGAAAAGGGCTGGTGGCACGCGTTCGGGTTGAGCGATCGCGGGTTCGTGAGCGTGGAGGCCGAAGCATCGCAGATTCGCACGTACCAGCTCGGCTTTGTGCCTGGCTTGATGCAGACCGAAGTTGTGCGACCGCGCCGCCCTGCCGAACGTTGCGTTCCAGGTGATCCCGCGATCGATCGGCTCGCACGATGGGCTGTACAGCAACTTCATCATCGCCGGGTTTCCCGAGCGCGCTGAACCTGATCTCGCCTACGTCGAATACGGGTTCGGGTCGTTGCAGATCGAAAAGGAGGCCGAGGTTCGCGCTGCTAGCCTGATGTTCGAACATCTCGCCGATCTGGCTCTGGACGATAACGATTCTCGTGCCCTGATCGAGGGGATGATCACCTGAGCAGAAGGGCGCACAGTGATGCAGTGGCGGAAGAGCAGCTACAGCGGCGGGTCCGGCAGCAACGACGACTGCGTCGAGGTCGCCTTCACCAGTGCCACCATCGCCACCCGGGACTCGAAAGCCCCCGCGGCCGGGGCACTCGAAGTGCCGCCGGCCGCGTGGTCCGCCTTCCTCTCCGCCCTCACACCCGGGGGTCCGGCAGCCGCCGTCCGGTGATCGCGACCACTGTCGCCAGGACCGCCACCACGGCGATCACCACTGCGAACGCGTCGCGCGAACCCAGCGAACCCGACAGCGCCGCGTACAGGCTCCCCAGCGTCGCCACCCCCAGCGCCAGCGATGTCTGCTGGTTCGTCGTCATCACGCCCGACCCCACGCCCGCCAGGTCCGTCGGCACGTGGGACAGCACGATCCGGAACAACGTCGTCATCGCCAGCGCGTTGCCCACGCCGATCGCCACCATCGACGGGGCCAGATCCAGGATCGTCACGTGCGGCCAGGCCGACAGCGTCGTGCACAGCAGCGCCACCATGCCCAGCGCCGTAATCGCGCCGCCGAGCGGGACCACCTTCTGGCCGTAGCGGGCCACCAACCGGCTGCTCAGCATCGACACCGTGAAGTACGCGACCGCTAGCGGGGTCAGCGCGCCGCCCGCGCCCAGCGGGCCGAAGTGCAGGCCCTCCTGCAGCGTCATCGCGAACACGAACATGAACGAACCGAACGCGCCGAAGAACGGCACCGCCACCATCAGCCCGCGCCGGACGCTCGGCAGCTTCATCACCGACGGCGGCAGCAACGGTGTCCCGCCCCGGCGCTCCAACCGGCGCTCGACGTGGACGAAAGCCGCCGCGGAAAACGGCGACACGACCAGCAGCGCGATCGTCCACACCGGCCAGCCCAGTGCGCGGCCCTCCATCAGCGGGACCAGCAAAGACAGCAGCGTCACGGCCAGCAGCGCCGTCCCCAGCCGGTCGACGCCCAGCGGGTTGTGCGCGCGGCTCTCCGGCAGCTTGCGCGACATGACCAGCACCACCAGGCCGATCGGGACGTTCACCAGGAAGATCGGCCGCCAGCCGGTGCCCCACAGGTCCGCCGCCACCAGCCCGCCGCCCAGGAGCTGGCCGACCACCGTGGAGATGCCGCCCGTCGCGCCGAACAGGCCGAGCGCACGTGAGCGCTGCTCGCCCGACGTCGTCGCCTGGATGATCGAAAGCACCTGCGGCAGCAGCAGGGCCGACGCCGCCCCCTGCGCGGCGCGGGCCACCACCAGCGTGCCGGCCGTCGGGGCGATTCCGCAGGCCAGGGACGTCAGCGTGAACAGCCAGAGTCCGGCGATGAACAGCCGCCGCCTGCCGAACGAGTCGCCGAGGCGGCCGCCGACCACCAGCAGCACCGCGTACGCGATGCCGTAGGCCGCCACCACCAGCTCCAGGGTGGCGGTGGACGCGTGCAGGTCGGCGTCGATCGTCGGCAGGGCGACGTTGACGATGAAGAAGTCGATGATCGGCAGTGCCGCCCCCAGCAGCACCGTGACCAGGCCGGCGGGGGTCAGTCCCGGCCGGGCGAGGGCGCCGGTGGTGCTCGGCGCAAGGGAGGTCGTGGTCATGGGTACTACGATCGACCCGCTGGGAAACTGGTACCAGTTGTTGTTTATCCAGGTACCAGCCACTACCTGGTACCAGTTTCCGGAGCGTGCCATCCTGGCACCATGACCACCGCCGTCGAATCCGACCTGCGCCGCCAGGAGCTGGCCAGGTTCCTGCGCAGCCGTCGCGAGCGGATCACGCCCGAGCAGGTCGGCCTGCCGATCGTCGGCCGCCGTCGGACGCCGGGGCTGCGCCGCGAAGAGGTCGCGCAGCTCGCCGGGGTCGGGGTCACCTGGTACACGTGGCTCGAGCAGGGTCGCGACATCAACGCGTCCGAGCAGGTCCTGCAGGCGATCGCCCGCACGCTGCGGCTCGACCCGCACGAGCACGTCCACCTCTTCCGGCTGGCCGGAGCGCCCGCGCCGGAGGGCGAAAAGGACTGCCAGGTCATCACGCCGGCCATGGAGCTCATGCTGAAGAAGCTGGAGCCGTACCCGGTCGCGATCCGCAACGCCCGCTGCGACCTGCTCGGCTACAACCGCGGCTACACCTGGCTGATGGGCGACGTCGACGCCATCCCGTTCGGCGACCGGAACACCCTGGTCCAGTGCCTGCTCAACCCCGAGTGGCGCCGGCGGATGCTCGACTGGGACGCGAACATCCCGCGCGTGATCGCCTCCTTCCGCGCGGCGATGGCCGACCACGTCGCCGAGCCGGCGTGGAAGCAGCTGGTCAAGCGGCTCAAGGCCGAGTCGCCGCTGTTCGCCGAGCTGTGGCCGCACCACGACGTCAACTCCGAGCCGATCCGCACCAAGCGCTACCTGCACCCGGACGTCGGGCTGCTGCAGTTCAACTTCACCTACCTCTACTACGGCCGCCGCTCCGAGATCACCATGTCGACCTACACCCCGGCCGACGAGGAAACCGCGGCGAAGCTGCCCCTCGTGTTCGACTGAGCCTGACGACGTACGCCGGCCGTGCGCTCCGGGGCGGACGCGCGGACCGGCCGTGACCGGTAGTTTTCGCGGCATGAGATGGCCGCCCTGGGTGGGACGCGTGGTGCGCACCGTCGTCGTCACCGTGTTCGTGCTCGGGGCGACCAGCGGTTCGTCGCGCTGGCAGCCCGGGGCTCCGCCGATGACGCCGCTCGCGGCCGCGTGGCTGGTGGCCACCGGGCTGACGCTGCTGGCCGTCCACCGCTTCCCGCTCACGATCTTCCTGGTCACCACCGCGTCCGCGTTCGGCTACTACGCCTCCGGGCTGCCCGGCGGCCCGATCATCGTCGTCCCGACCGTCGCGTTGTTCCTGCTCACCCGGCAGCGCGGCCCGCTCACCGCCGGGATCACCGGTGCCTCCGCGCTCGGCGTCCTCTTCCTGGCCCACTTCCTGACGTCGGGGTCGTTCGCACTGGCGGTCGGCGCCGGGTTCCTCGTCGTGTGGCTGATCGCGGTGATCGGCATCGGCACCGCCGTCCGGTACCAGCTCGACGCGCTCGCCGCCCGTCGCGCGCAGGCCGACGAGCACCGCCACCGGCTCGCCGAGCAGGAACGCCTGCGCATCGCCCGTGAGGTCCACGACGTCGTCGCGCACAGCCTCGCCATGATCAACGTCCAGGCCGGCGTCGCCGCGCACGTCGCCGACCGGCGGCCCGAGCAGGCGAAGGAGGCGCTGCTCAACATCAAGGCGGCCAGCGCGTCCGCGCTCAACGACCTGCGCGCCACCCTGGCCGTGCTGCGCTCGGGGCAGGACAAGGCACCCGCGCCGAGCCTCGCCCAGGCCGGTGAGCTGCTGGACCACGTCCGCGACGCCGGGCTCACGGTCGAGGTCCACGGCGAGCCCGGCACCCTCCCGGCCCCGGTGGACGCGGCCGCCTACCGGATCCTGCAGGAGTCGCTGACCAACGTCGTCCGGCACGCCGACCAGGCGAACCACGTCGAGGTCCGGTTCCAGCGAAAACCGGGGACGTTCACGCTGCGGGTGCGCGACGACGGCCGCGGCACCGCCCAGCCGACGCCGGGCCACGGGCTGCGGGGCATGGGCGAACGGGCCGCCGCACTCGGCGGCCGGTGCACCGCCGGGCCGGTCGAGGGCGGTTTCGAAGTGTGCGTCGAGCTACCGATCGAGGGGGAAGCATGATCCGCGTCCTGCTGGCCGACGACCAGGTCCTGGTCCGCGCCGGGTTCCGCGTGCTGCTGGAGACCGAGGACGGCTTCGAGGTCGTCGGCGAGGCAGGCGACGGCGAGCAGGCGGTCGCCGGCGCGGTCGAACACAAGCCGGACATCGTCGTGATGGACATCCGGATGCCCGGCGTCGACGGCCTCGAAGCGACCCGCCGGATCACCGCGAACCCCGACCTCGCCGGGACGAAGGTGCTGGTCCTGACCACCTTCGACGTCGACGAGTACGTCTACGAAGCCCTGCGCGCCGGCGCCAGCGGGTTCCTGCTGAAGGACACCGAGCCGGTCGAGCTGCTTCGCGCGCTGCGGGTCGTCGCGGACGGGGAGGCACTGCTGGCGCCGACCGTCACCCGCCGGCTGATCCAGGAATTCGTCGGACGCCCGGAACACCGGCGCATCGACACCGGCGCCGTCCGCGAGATCACCGACCGCGAGCGCGAGGTGCTCGGCCTGGTCGCGGGCGGGCTGTCGAACGACGAAATCGCCGCCCACCTCGTGATCTCCACGGCGACCGCGCGCACGCACGTCAGCCGCATCATGACGAAGATCGGCGCGCGCGACCGCGCCCAGCTGGTGGTGCTGGCCTACGAGTCCGGGCTCGTCACACCGCGTCGCCCCGCCTGACCCGGCGCACGACGCGGACCGCGCGCACCAGGAACACCACGGCGAGGACACCGACCAGGCAGATCCAGATCACGGCGCCTCCTCTCCCGGCCGATGCTCTGCTCAGTAGGCGTCCGAGAGGGGGATGGCGTTCACCGACACGGCGGAAGTCACACCTTCGGGCTATTCCGCGACCTTCTGCAGCCAGATGTTGCCGCCGGAGTTGCCGGCCAGCTCGGGAACGCGGCCTTCCAGCAGGTCGCGGTGGTGGGCCCACATGAACTGCTGGTACCAGCGGATCTCGAACCGCCGGTTGTACATCAGGAACGCGCGGAGCAGGTAGTCCTCCTGCCACGCCCGCCCTTCCACCAGCCAGTCCATCGGGTACTCGAACGGGAAGAAGACGTCGTGGACGTGCACCCAGACGCCGTCGTTCAGCCGGGGGAGGACCTCGAAGAACAGGTAGTTGACGTCCGAGCCGGCCTTGACCACGTGGGTCGAGTCGATGAACAGCACGTCACCGGCCTGCAGCTGGGCGAACGTCTCCAGGGGGACGTCCTGCACCGCCTGGCCGAGCACCCGGACGCGGTCCTCGTCCCCGGGCCGGAACAGGCTCTGCAGCAGCTGCGGGTACGGCTCGACGCAGGTCAGCTCCAGCTCCGGGAGCCAGCCGTCGGCGGTGTCGAGCGTCATCGCCGTCGAGTAACCCGAACCGACCTCGATCATCCGCTTCGGGCGCAGGTGCCGCAGCATCGTGTGCAGGATGATCGCGTCCGACCACGAGTACGCGGTGTTCTCGTAGAAGTAGCGGTGCTCCTCGCTGCGCTCGGCGGTGAACGGCAGCTCGCCGGCGAGGTCGGCGAGGGCGCCGAACAGCTCGACCTGCTCCGCTTCCCGCAGGTCGATCGCCGCGGGCCGGGCGTCGATGTCGAACATCGACGCCGCCCGGGCGCCGATCTCCTCCTTCGACGCGAACGGCGAGTAGAAGTGCCCCGGCGGCACCCAGGTGCGGTACTGCTCCTCGAACGCCTGCTTCTCCTGGAGGACCTCGGCGTGCCGCGCCTGCAGCTCGTCGTGGTGGTTCATCAGGCTCTCGTAGCGCGCGGACAGCTGGTCGTAGCGCGCCGACAGCCGGTCCGCCCGGATGGTCAGGTCGTCGTAGGACTTCCGGGCCACCGCGTACCGCTTGACGATCCGGCGGAGCCGCTTCTCCAGCGTCATGTCAGCTGTTCGTCCGCTCGGTGGGCGGCGACTTCTGCACCTGCGAGTTGAGCAGCGTCTTGAACGAAGCCAGCGCCTTGTCCTTGTCCGGGCCGTAGGCGTCGACGATGATCACGCGGCTGTACAGCACGTACACCGCGCGGTAGACGTACTGCTGGCCGCCGTCGGGCGTGGCGAACACCGGCACGCCGTGCAGCGACAGGTCGCGCGCGGCGGTCAGGCCGCCTTCCTGCTGGGCGTTCGCGTACTCCTGCGCGACCGGCGTGGCGGCCTGCGGGTTCGGCATCTCGAGGGCGTACAGGCCGAGCGTGACGTCACCGTCGGTCGAGGTCTTGAGCAGGCCTTCCGTCATGCCGCCGGTCTTGAGCCGCTCGACGACGGTGGTCGGCAGGAACTTCGCCGCCTCCAGCTTGGCGATGTCGAACGTGCCCCCGCCCGCCCGGGTCTTGCCGGGCGGGGTGGCCAGCGCCGAGGAGTTGTCGCTCGGCTCGGCCTTGGCGGCGGGCGGTTCCGGCAGCGGCTTGCTCGTCGGCACCGGCGGCGGCTGCTGGCTGGTGCTCTGCTGCGCGACCGGGGTGGTGCCGTTGTCCTTGATGAACAGCGCCCAGACGCCGAACCCGAGACCCGCCAGCACGACCAGCCCGAGCGCGGCGAAGGCGATCTTCTTGCCCTTGCCGGACGACGGCTGGGTCTGGAACGTCTCCGGGCCCTGGCTGATCCACTCGGCGTTGGTCGAGGGGTTCACCGGCGGGAAGTCCGAGCCGCCCCACGGCGGAGCGGCGTCCGGCTGGGCCGGGCCCCACGGGTTCTGCTGTGGGTGCTGCGGCGCGGGGAACCCGCCGGCGGGCGACTGCTGGCTGTAGGGCTGCTGGTACTGCGGCATCGGCTGCGGGAACCCGCCCGAAGGGGAGTTCTGCTGCTGCCACGGCTGCACGGCCTGGGTGCGCTCGCCGCTCGCGTCGGCCGAGGAGACGATCTGGGTGGCCTCGGCCGAGGCGCTCGAGTCCGGCTGCTTCCCCGGCGGGGCCACCGGCGGGATGATCTGCGTCTCCGCGGCGGAGGGGGACGACGGCTGCGCGGGCGCCTGCTGGGGACCGTCGGCGTTCGTGACGGCCATGCTCAGCACGCGATCGCGCCGGATCCGGTACTCGTCCGCCGTCAGGCTGCCGGCCGCGAGCTCCTCGTCCAGCCTGCGCAGATCTTCCTGCCAGGTCACCCCTGGTACCCCCTTCGGGTAGTCGTCCCCGAACCATGCGAACGTGCTGCCTCGCGGCCGAAGACCCGGGCCGCACGCAGTCATTGTGCACGGGTGGGCTCACCCGCCGGCGGCCACCACCCCGTCGTCACCGATGTGAGACGGTCCGGCCGTCGAGGTCAGCGCGGGTGCCGGGCCAGTGCCTTCGCCAGCTCGTCGATCGTCTGGTCCCGCAGCAGCGCCGAAGAGCCGCCGGTGACACTGCGTTCGACGAACTCGAACGTCACCACGTCCCGGTCGGCGAACAGCTCGGCGAGCTGCTCGACGTTGCTCTGCCCGACGGTGTCGCTGTGCACGATGGTGACGTCCTGGCAGGTCGCGGCCAGGAACGGCGTGGCGAACTGGGTGAAGGAGTCGGCCACGATCCCGATGCTCGGCCGGAGCGAGCCGGCCGGCCGGGCCCCGTCGGGCTGCGTCAGGCGCAGCGGCGACCGGAAGTCGCTCGCGATGTAGCGCGCGCGGTCCTGGCCGCCGTCGGTGGACAGGCTGTAGGTGGGGAGGCTGCGCTGTTCGGTGCGGCCGAGCAGCCGGGCGAGGTCGGCGGGCCACGGCCGGACGCCGTTCGGCGCCGCGCGCCAGTTCACCGTGCTGCCGGGCGCGATCGCCTGGCCGAGCGCGTAGGTCATGACGAGGCCGCCGTCGTACGACCAGTGCGTGTCGTTCGGGTCGTAGAGCGACCGGCCCAGCCGCTGCTCGGCGTCGGCGAGCGCGGGCCGCAGGTCGAGCGCGCCCGTCTCGCGCGGCACCCGGTTCCAGAACGCGGTGGTCCTGGCCTGCGCGCAGGCCTTGCCGACGTAGTCGTCGGGCAGGTGCGACGGCTCCTGGGTGTACTTGTCCGGCGCGAAGACCAGCACGAACTTCCGGCCGGAGCTCTCGACCGCCCCGCGCAGCCGCCGGAGCGCGGAGACGACGTGGTCGAGGTCCATCACCGGACGGCACTTCGCGTTGACGTCCTCGCCGAGGTAGAGCCAGCCGTCCTTGCCCGGGATGACCTGCGGGTAGACGTACCCGGGGACGTCACCGGTGCCGGACTGGCCCTGGTCGACGCCGACCGTGCCGTGGTTGGTGCCCTGGCCGGACCCCGGCGGGTCGCCGAAGACGCCGGTGCTGATCTGGTCCGCCGCCTGGACACCGACCTGGCGCAGCGGCAGGTGGTCGGTGGCCCAGCCGGTGAGTTCCGGGAAGAAGTTCCAGCCGTCGCCGAGGCTCGGGAACGGCCGCAGCGGCCGGTTCTCGAACGCGGTCGGCTGCACCCCCGCGACCCACAGCAGGACCGGCGCGAGGAAGAAGACGATCGCGCAGGTCAGCGCCGTGCGCTGGCGGCTGCTGTGCCGGGGCCGGTAGAGGTTGTGCTCGTTCGGGAGCCAGGACTCCGGCGTCTGCGGCAGCTTCGCGTCGGCAGGCGACTGCGGACGGAGGCGGGAGGGCACGGTCGTATCCTAGCGCCGGGCGGGGCCGGACCGGCCGGATCCGGGGAAGCGGGAACGTGCGATGAGCGGTGGGCGAGGACCCGGTTACGAGCAGCGGCTGGCCAGGGAACGCGAGACCTTCGCCGGTCAGGTCGAGGTGCACGGCAACCTGCCGGAGTCGGCGCACCACTGGTCCGCGCGGCACATGCTGCCCAAGCTCCAGGCCCTCGGCGTCCCCGGCATCGGCGAGCTGATCACCGGCGAAATCGGCGCCCGCGCGCAGCGGCTCGACCGGGACGTCGTCGTGCTTTCCCTGGGCAGCGGCAACGGCGACCAGGAGCTCGGCTGGCTGCGGACGCTGGCGGAATCGGGGCAGCACAACGTGCGGCTGCGGCTGCTGGAGCTGAACCCCGACATGCAGGCCCGCGCCGAGGCGTCCGCCCGCGAGCAGGGGGTCGCCGATCGGGTCGAGCTGATCACCGCGGACTTCAACACCTGGCGCGCGGACGCCGCGCACGACGTCGTCGTCGGGTTCCAGGCCCTGCACCACGTCCTCGACCTCGAACACCTCTACGGCCAGATCCGCGACGGGCTCGACCCCGACGGCGTGCTCGTCGTGCACGACATGATCGGCCGCAACGGCCACCGCCGCTGGCCCGAGGCACTGGAGGTCGTCGACCGGATCTGGGCGACGCTGCCGGCGCGGCTGCGCCGCAACGCACTGACCGGCGAGGTCGACGAACGGTTCGTCGACATCGACTGCGCGGCCGACGGCTTCGAGGGCATCCGCGCCCAGGACGTCCTGCCGGTGCTGCTCGAGTACCTGCACCCCAGCCTCTTCCTGCCCTACGCCAACGTCATCGACCCGTTCGTCGACCGGATCTACGGGCCCAACCTCGACCTGGCCGACCCCGCCGACGTGCGGCTGCTCGACCACCTCGGCGATCTCGACGACACGCTGGTCGACCTCGGGATCGTCAGCCCGACGCACCTCACCGCGCTGTTCCACCCGGCGCCGCGGCCCCTGCGGGTGCACGGTGCGCGGACGCCGGAGCGGTCGGTGCGCGACACGCGGGTCGTCGACCCCGCCGGCCGCGTCTCGTTCCGGCCCGGCGGGAACCCCGGGGAACGGCTGGTGGGCGGGGCCGGCGTCGTGACCGGCCGGATGAACGGCGTCGAGCACGACGACTGGGCCGGCCCGTCGGCCGAGTTCCCGCTGCTGACCACGGCCGCGGTCGAGGCCGTCGAGCTGCGCACCTACCTGCCGGACGACTCCGCCGACCACGGCAGCGTGACGATCGCGGTCGACGGGGAGCCGGTGGCGAAGGCGGACGTCGGGCCCGGGCTCGTCGAGCAGGTCGTGCCGGTGCGGATCGCGGCGCACCGGCAGGTCCGGTTCTCGCTCGACGCCGACTGGTCGATCACCGCCGGTTCCGGCGCCGATCGGCGGACGCTGTCCTACATCCTGGTCGGGCTGCGGCTGCTGGAAAGGTGAGGGCGGCCCCGGCGGCCCTGGTCGGGCGGCTAATCTGCCCGCCATGGGCAAGGGGACGAACGGTGAGCGCCTGATCGAGTGGACCGGCGAGCGGTGCGTACCGTGGACCGACGACCTCCAGGTGATCTACGAGCACTACCACCGCTACGCGTTCGCGGCCCGGTTCGCCGCCGGCAAGCGCGTGCTCGACCTGGCCAGCGGCGAGGGGTACGGCAGTGCGCTGATGGCCCGCTCGGCCACCGGGGTGGTCGGCCTCGAGCTGGACCCGGTGACCGTCGAACACGCCCGGCGCGCCTACCCGGGGCTGCGCTTCGAGGTCGGGTCGATCACCGACCCGTCGGCGCTCGATGGCGAAGAGTTCGACGTCATCACGTGCTTCGAGGCGATCGAGCACGTCGAGGAGCAGGACCGGCTGATGGAGCTGGTCCGCAACCGGCTCGCCCCGGGCGGGGTGTTCCTGTGCAGCACGCCCGACACCGAGGTCTACAGCCACGACCACGGCAACGAGAACCCGTACCACGTCCACGAGCTCACCGGTCCGGCGTTCCGGTCGCTGCTGTCGCGCAGCTTCGCCCACGTCGTCGTGCTGCGCCAGAACGTCGCCGTCGGCTCGCTGATCCACGACGGCGGTGCCGGAGCGGGCGCCGAGGTACTGACCCTGCAGCCCGGCGAGGGTGACGGCTGGGTCGTCGAGCCGGGCGCGCCGCACACCTACTTCGTCTCCGTCGCGTCGGCAGAGCCGGTCGAGGTGCCCTCGACGTCCGCGCTCGTCGACCCGAAGCTGACGCTGGTCGCCCGCGCCGCGGCCGAAACCGGGCGGCTGCGTGCCGAACTGGCCGGCGCCGAAGCCGAGCGCGAGCGCGCGGCGGCGGCCGAGAGCCGGTTGACCGCCGAGCTGGCCGAGGTCACCGCCGCCGAACGCCGGGCCGCGGCCGAGCGCGACGAGGCGATCGAGCAGGCCGAGCGCGCCCGCGAGGAGCGGCGGCGCGCCTCCGACGAGCTGCACCTGCTCAAGCGCAAGAACGGCTACGACAGCGAACGGCTGGAATGGCTCGCGGGCAACAACGCCGGGCTCAACGAGACGATCGGCAGGCTCGCCGCCGAGAACGCGAAGCTGCGCGCCGAGACGTCCGCCATCGCCCAGCGGGTGATCGGCAAGTACCGCGGGTCGATCGAGAAGTTCGCCCCGCGCGGCACGCGCCGCCGCGACCTCTACGAGACTGCGCTCGGGCGCCAGGCGGGCTCGCTGCCGGTCACCCCGCCGGTGCCGGGGCCGGTCGCGGTCACCACCAGCGACCAGCCGATCGTCAGCGTCGTCATCCCGGTCTACGGGAACTGGCCGTTCACCCGCGGCTGCCTCGACTCGATCCAGCGGCACCTGCCGTCGACGCCGTTCGAGGTGATCGTCGTCGACGACGCCTCGCGCGACGACTCGGCCGACCGCGTCGCCGGCTGCGCGGGGGTGCGGCTGGTCCGCGCCCCGAAGAACCTCGGGTTCGTCGGCGCGTGCAACCTCGGTGCCGAGCACGCCCGCGGCGAGCACATCATGTTCCTCAACAACGACACCGAGGTCCGGCCGGGCTGGCTGGACGAGCTGGTGGCCGTGGTGGAGTCGCGCCCCGACGTCGGTCTCGTCGGGTCGAAGCTGGTCTACCCGGACGGCAGGCTGCAGGAGTGCGGCGGGATCATCTGGGCCGACGGCACCGGCTGGAACTACGGCAGGCTGCAGTCGGCGGAGACGCCGTGGTTCCAGTCCGTGCGGGACGTCGACTACTGCTCGGGCGCGGCCCTGCTCGTCCGGCGTGACCTCTTCGAGCGGATCGGCGGCTTCGACAAGCGGTTCGCGCCTGCCTACTACGAGGACACCGACCTGGCGTTCGCCGTGCGGGCGGCCGGGTTCCGCACGGTGGTCCAGCCCGCGTCGGTCGTCGTGCACCACGAGGGCATCACCAACGGCACGGACGTCTCGTCCGGTGTGAAGCGGCACCAGGAACTCAACCGCGGGGTCTTCGTCGAGAAGTGGAGCGTCCAGCTGCGCGACCACTTCCCGGAGGCGAGCCCGCGCGCGGTCTGGGCCGGGCGCCAGCGGACGCAGGACGGCCACCGCGGCGGCACCGTGCTCGTCGCCGACCACCAGGTGCCGATGCCGGACAAGGACTCCGGCTCGGTGCGGATGTTCCGCATCCTCGAACTGCTCGTCGGCCTCGGCCACCGGGTCGTGTTCATGCCGCTCAACAACGCGCTTCCCGAACCGTACGCCCACGCGCTGTACCAGGCGGGCGTCACGGTGGTGACCGGACTCGGCGAGCAGCAGGAGTTCCTCCGCGACGCCGGACCCGACCTGCGCCTGGCGATCCTCTCGCGGCCGCACGTCGCCTGGCAGCTGCTGGAGCAGGTGCGCGAGCACGCGCCGGACTGCGTCATCGCCTACGACACCGTCGACCTCCACTTCGTCCGGCTCAACCGGCAGGCCGACCTGGCCGCCCGGCTCGGTGACACGCGGGAAGAGCTGACGCTGCGGCGGCGGGCGGAAGTGCTGCGGGAGTCGGAGCTCGGCCTCACCCGCGCCACCGACGTCACCTTCACGGTGTCCGATGTGGAGCGTGCGCTGCTGCGTGAGCTCGTGCCGTCGGCGCGCGTCGAGGTGCTGTCCAACGTGCACCACGCCGACGGCGCGCTCGCCGTCCCGGACGGGCGCGCGGACGTGCTCTTCGTCGGCAGCTTCGACCACCTGCCCAACCGGGACGCGGCCCGCTGGCTGGCCACCGAGATCATGCCGCTCGTGCGGCGCCGCCGTCCGGACGCCGTGGCGCGGATCGTCGGCAGCAACCCGCCGGAGGAGGTGTTCGACCTCGCCCGCGAAGGCGTGGTCGTCCGCGGCTGGGTACCGAACCTCGACAGCGCGTACGGCGAGGCCAGGGTCGTCGTCGCGCCGCTGCGCTTCGGCGCCGGCGTGAAGGGGAAGCTGGGCGAGAGCCTCGCCTACGGCGTGCCCGTCGTCGCCACGCCGCTGGCCACCGAGGGCATGCACCTCACGCACGGCCGTGACGTCCTCGTCGGCGCGTCGGCCGAGGAACTCGCCGAGGAGATCGTCACGCTGCTCGAGGACGACAAGCTCTGGCAGCGGCTGTCCGAAGCGGGCAAGTCCGTGGTGGACCGCCTCTTCGGAGCCGACGTCGCCCGCCACACCTTGGCCGGTCTCCTCGACCGGCCGGCCTGATCAGCTGGGCGGCAGCGCTTTCTGGAACACCGAAAGCGCGTTGTCCAGCCCGGCCTTCAGCTCGTTGCGGTTCTTCCCGAACGGCTGGGACACCCACAGCACGATGGCGACCTTGCCCGAGGTGTACCAGGTGCCGTCCATCCGCCGGTCGCCGTTGCGGCCGGTGACGACCTTGTCGTCATCGGCCAGCGGGGAGAAGCCGCCGGAGCTCGCGGCCGCACGCAGGTAGTCGACGACGGCCTTCGCGTCCTCGGGCGAATTGGTCGGGACCGCGAAGGCCAGGTAGCCCAGGTCCCCGGTGGACGAGCCGCGGTAGACCAGCTGCGTGACGCCGTGCTGCGAGAAGATCTGCGCGGTTTCCTTCGGGTACAGGTTGAGGTCGAGGCCCTTGGCCAGTGACAGCGTCGAGCTGCCGGCGTACTGCATGCCGGGCAGCGGCGGCACCTGGTCCTCCAGCTGCGGCTGGGCGGCGGCGGCCGGCGGCTGCGGCAGCGTGGGCACGAGGGTGGACAGGGCGTCGGACTTCGGTTCGTCGTCACCGAGCCACACCGTCGCGCCGCCGATCAGCGCGAGCACGACCAGCACGCCGAGGGCGATGAACGGCCACGTCCGCCGGGAAGAGCCGTCCTCTTCGTCGTCGCCGGAGAGGAACCGGTGCTTGCCGGCCGGCGTGGCCGGCTCGGCGTCGCGCGGCCGCGGCGCGGACTCGCCCCCCGGGGGCGTGATCGGCGGGAACCGGCGGCCGAACTCCTGCTCGCCGGGGCCGTCGACCTGCAGGTAGCGGGTTGGGACGATGTCGGCGGGGCTCGGCGCGGTCGTCATGTGGTCGGGGATCGCCTGCACCTGGGCCGCGGACAGCGTCTTCGGCAGTCCGGTGCGCTGCCACGGCGGAGGCGGCGCGGGGGGTGGCGGGGGCGTGGCCGGCGCGTACCGCGGCGACTCGATGCGCTGCGGCGGCGGCGCGGGCTGGGACGGCGCGGGGTGGTTCGCCGGGTTGGTGCTCCGCCAGCCTTCACCCGGACGGCGCAACGGCGAGGGCACTGGTGACGCCACGGTGGCCCCGGACGCCTGGGCGAGCAGCTCGTCCCGCTGTTTGCGGTGGTCAGCGGCGCCGATGCGCCCCGCGGCAAGATCCGCGTCGAGACGGCGCAGCTCGTCCTGCCAGCTCATCCTTTGGGACCCCCATCCACCGTTCGGGGCATCAGTCTGGCACGTCCTGCCGACCGGCAAGGTTGCGGTTTGAGGTTGATCGGCAACTTAGCGCACGACCGCCGATTTGGGGAGACTTCCGCCGCGTCACCCTTCAGGACCCCGAAAACTGTCGTACATATGTTCTAAAATTGGCGTTGTCCAGGGGAGATGCCGCCCGCGTCCGCGGGTGGCGTGATGGAGGAAGGCAGGGCCATGGCCTACATCACCCTGTCCACGTTCGTGGGCTACAGCGCGAGTTCCGGGCCGTCGCGGTCGTCGTTCGTCCGGCGGCAGCGCCGTCAGTACGAAGATCCGGCGCGGGCGGCGTTCAACTACTACCGGCGGGCGGCCAACGCGGTCCGGTCCGGGCGGGCGGCGAACCAGGACGAAGTCGCGCTGCGCGCCCTCGTCAACGCCGCCGACGAGCGGACGAAACCGCACTACGCGGCGATCGCCGACGGCTGGCTGCGGTACCTCGGCCGGAAGTCGCCGAAGCTGGTCGACGTCGGCCGCGGGCGGTGCCGGATCGGGGAGCTCGAAATCGGCGTCAGCCCGCAGATGGGGCTGCGCAAGAGCGACGGCCGCCGCTACGCGACCTGGCTCTACTTCAAGGAGGAGCCGCTGGCGAAGGACTCGGCGCAGCTCGCGCTGTGGGTGCTGGAGCAGGCGATGCCCGACATCCTGCCCGGTGGGGAGGCACTGGTGATCGACGTCCGGCGGGCGAAGGAGTACCAGCTCTCGGCGCGTGACCGGACTCGGCTGCGGCCGTGGGCCCGCAGCGAGGCGTCGGCGTTCCTCACCCTGTGGGACGCGGCCTGAGCAGCACCTCGGCCACCAGGTCCGGCCGGGTGACGAAGGGGTGGTGCGCCACCGGCAGCTCGACGACGTCGGTGGCGCGCGCCGCCTGGGCCCGCTGGGTCCCGGGCAGCGTCGCGCGGTCTTCGCCGCAGAGGAGGTAGGTCGACGGGACGGTCCGCCACGCCGCCCGGGTCGCCGGCTGGCCGAACACCGCCTCGTTTTGGGCGGTGAGCCGGCCGGCGGCCGCGGCGTAGGTGGCGTCGTCGAAGTCCTGGGCGAACAGCGGCCGGACGAACTCTTCCCGGACGCTCGCGGTGCCGTCGTCGTGGCTGAGGTGCCACGGCGGCGGCTCGCCCGTCCCGAAGTCCGCGAGTGCCTCGCCGACGTCCGGCAGGAACGACGTCACGTAGACGAGCCGGTGGACCGCGGGGTGATCGCCCACTGTGGTGATCACCATGCCGCCGTACGAGTGACCGACGAGCAGGGCGGGTTCGTCGGAGCCGTCGAGCAGGGCCCGGACGGCCGCCGCGTCGTCGTGGAGATCGCCCCGCGGCTCGGCCTCGCAGCTCGGCAGCACTGCCGCTGAGCTGCGCAGACCGTGCCGGGCGAGTACGTCGGCCGTCGGCTGCCACCACCAGGCGCCGTCGCGGACGAAGGCGCCGTGGACGAAGAGGACCCGCATGGTGACAATTTGGCAGAACCCACCCGGACGAGTGACACAGTTCGCGGCGGGCGGACGGGGACTGGACAAAGCGGAGGCCGAACACGAAGCTTTCGCGTGTTCTTCCGCGCCTGGCCGACTCGAAGGTCTCAACCGTGAATGCTGCTTGGGAAGCCGTCTCCCGCGTCGTCGACGAGCCCGCCTGGTACTGGGTCTACGACAAGCTGGCGTTCTGGCCGAGCACCTACGCCAACGCCTGGCCGGGTTTCCGCGAGCCGGTGCCGTCGCGGACCTGGGACCTGTCGCCGGGGGACCTGGACCGCGCCTCGGCCGAGTTCCGCCTCGGCCCGTACGCGGTCGAAGAGCACCTGCTCGCGGGCATCGCGCTGGCGGCGTTCCGCGAGGTGTGCGGCCCGGATGACTGGATGTGGGCGCTGCACTGGCAGCACCAGTCCTACCGGATCCGGCCGCACCTGATGTCCGGGAGCGCCCGCTGGCCGGTGCCGGTGTTCCCGCGCGCGGACTACCACCTGTTCCTGGCGTCGGACTTCTCCTTCGGCACGCTCGGCCACCCGTGGGAGCGGACGCTCTGCGTGTTCGGCGAGAAGCTGGTGCCGGCGTTCGAGCGGCTGGGTGAAGGCGTGCTGGAGAACGTGCTGCGCCGAGACGGGAAGCCATCGGCGCTGGCCCGCTGAACCCGCTGCCGATCTCTTGCTACCGTTCTGCGGGTGTTCGAATATCACGGCTGGGTGACCATCCAGGCGACCGCGAGCGGCGACGACGACGCGGCGCTCCTGGAGCGCCTGGTCGACCGCGTACACCGCGCGATCCGCGACGCGGCCGAACTCGACCTGGTCGACCTCCGCTGGAGCGCGGGGATCCCCATGCTCCACTTCGGCGGCTTCGACAAGCACGGCGGCCAGGCCGCCGAACTGCTCACGCTGTTCACCCGCGCGGGCGAATTGGCCCCTGGCTCCTACGGCCTGCTCTACACGTGGGACGACCAGGACACGGAGAACGACAACAACTTCCGCGTCTACCGGATGGCCCGAGGCCAGGTGACCGAGCGGGAGGACCCACACTTGACCCCGGTGGCCCCCACGGTTCTGGACACCTACGAACTCTGATCCGGCCCCGCGAACACCGTGGGGTCCGGCCTCAGCCCCTTGGGTGAAATAGCAAGAGGGCTGTACCGGTGTGTTTTCCGATACAGCCCTCTTGCTTGCGAGCGGATGACGGGATTCGAACCCGCGACCCTCACCTTGGCAAGGTGATGCGCTACCAGCTGCGCTACATCCGCGTTGTCTTGCTGATGGGGAGAACTCTATACCGTCCGCGCACGGGGTCTGACACCGGGGTCCCCTCCCGTCGGACCGGTGCTTCGGTGTCACAGCTGGCGTACAAGGGGTGACGACGGCTGATTCGCTCCGTATGGTGTCTCCATTCGACCGAATGGGGAGACCTTCGGGGAGGAGGTGCCGGGCCGGATGACCGAGCTGGGCACGGTGCCGCCACCAGCGGCCTCGGAATCCGACGAGCAGGCACTGCTGCAACGGCTGCGCAACGGCGAGGACGCCGCGTTCGGGGAGCTGTTCGAGCTGCACGCCGCCGCGGTCCGCCGGCTCGCGCAGAGCCTGGCCGCCGACCGGTCCGAAGCCGAGGACATCACCGCGGAGACGTTCTTCCGCGTGCTGCAGGCGCTCCGCCGGGGTGCCGGTCCCCGTGACTACGTCCGCGCCTACCTGCTCACCGTGGCCCGCCGGGTGTCGTGGGAGTGGCACGGTGCGCGCCGGGACGTCCCGGTCTCCGACGACGAACTGACCTTCCGGGCCGGGGCGGGTGCCGACACGCACGCCCGCACGGCCGAGCACACGTTGATCACGACGGCGTTCACCAGCCTGCCGGAGCGCTGGCGGACGGTGTTGTGGCAGACCGAGGTCGAGGGCGAGCAGCCCGCGATGGTCGCTCCCCACTTCGGGTTGAGCGCGAACGCGACCGCCGCGCTGGCCCGCCGGGCCCGCCAGGGGCTGCGTGCGGCGTACCTGCAGGCGCACCTTTCCGTGAGCCGCGGGCCGGATTCGTGCCGGGCCGTGGTCGAGAAGCTCGGCGGGTTCACCGCGGGCAGCGTCACCGGTGCCGAGGCCGAGCGGATCAAGGCGCACCTGGTCGGCTGCTCGTCGTGCCGCGCGACCCAGGACGAGCTGCGTGACGTCTGTTCGTCGCTGCGGGCGCACGCCGGGGTGCTGGTGCTGCTGGTGCCGGCCGCCGCGTCGGCGGGCGGCAGCGGGGTGCTGGCCGGCCTGGGTGCCGCGGTCAAGGGCGTGCTGGTCGGTTCGAAGGTCAAAATCGGGCTGGCGCTGGCGTCGACCGCCGCGGTCGGTGCCGTCGGCGTTGCGGCCGGGCCGGTGCTGTTCGGGTCCGGGCCGGTGCAGGACATCGGCTTGCCCGGCGGGGCGCCCGAGCTGATCGTGGTGCCGCCGTCGGAGACGCACCACCAGCCGCCGCCGCAGGTGCCGCCGGAGCCGCGGATCGGCATCGGCGTGCTGAACGGCCGGGGCACCGGTGGCGCGGTGCCGCCGCGGGCGCGTGGCGGCGAGCGGCAGGCCGCCGCGAACGAGGTGCCGCAGCTGCCGGTGGCCGGGGACGTCCCGGTCGGCGAGGTGGCCGGGGACGGCGAGCAGCCCGTCCCGCGCGAGGACCTCACGTCGTCGACGTTCATGGCGACCGACCACCCGGCGACGTCGCCGCGGCTGGACACGACGTCCAGGCCCGACGTGACGATGACGACCGAGTCCACCGAAGAGCCCGTGCCGGAGGACGCCGAAGCGCCCGAAGTGTCGCCGACCGGGAAACCGGGGCCGTCGTCGGACGCGGCGGACAAGCCCGCACCGAAGGACGACGAGACCGGGACGACCGAGCCGCCGACCACGGAAACGCCGACCACGGAAACGCCGCCCACCGAGACACCCACCGCGGAGACACCGACCACCGTGACGCCGACTTCGGAGAAGCCGTGCCCGGCCGGCGCATCGGCCGTCACCGGGTCGGGCGAACCGGCGGATCCGGCTGCGGCCGCGCCGTCGGGTTCCTGATCAGCGGTGATGTCCTCCACCGGGCGAGATGTCCGGTTCCTCCCTCGCGCGGGTGAGCCCCGGCACGGTACCGTTGAGGCGCTCACCCTGCGGGCGCCCCGGGAGGCAACTGAATGAACCGGCTGGTACGCGGCGAAGACGGCCGCGACTGGGTGGTCCGTGCCCAGATGGAATGGCGCGCACCGGCGACGGCCGACGACTTCGAGCACGACGTCGCGGGCAGCTACGGGCCCGGGATCGCGATGATCGTCGTCACCGCCCTGCTGGCGGTGATCCTCATCGTGTGGACACCCGACCAGGTCAACGTGCCCGCGTGGGTGCTGCTGGCGCTGCTGCTCGTGGTGCTGTTCTTCCCACTGCGGTGGATCCTGCGCCGCCCGTGGACCGTGGTCGCGGAGACCGAAGGCGACGTGACGGGCGACCGGCCGTCCGAGCGCTGGGTCGGCACCATCCGCGGCATGTTCACCGTGCAGGGCGAGGTCAAGAAGATCTCGAAGACCATCCAGCGGCACTCGCTGCCGGACTTCGACGGGCCGCTTCACCCGGTCGAGTAGGACAATGGAGCCATGCCCGAGCTACCCGAGGTCGAAGCACTGGCTCACCACCTGCGTGAGAACGCCGTGGGCCGGACGATCTTCCGCATCGATGTCGCATCGCTGAGCGTGCTCAAGACGGCGACCCCGCCGTACACCGCGCTGCACGGCCGCGAGATCACCGGCGCGACCCGGCACGGCAAGCACCTCGACGTCGTGGCCGGCGACCTGCACCTGGTCGTCCACCTGGCCCGCGCGGGCTGGCTGCGCTGGTCCGACGGACTCGCCGCGGCGCCGCTGAAGCCGGGGAAGGGCCCGATCTCGCTGCGGGTGCACCTCGAGTCCGCCACCGGGCCCGGCTTCGACCTCACCGAAGCGGGCACGAAGAAGGGCCTGGCGGTGTGGATCGTCAAGGACCCGCAGGAGATCGCGAGCGTGGCGAGGCTGGGGCCGGACGCGCTGGCCGTGGACGCCGCGCAGCTGCGTGAGCTCTTCGCCGGCAAGAACACCCGGCTGAAGTGGGCGCTGACCGACCAGTCGCTGCTCGCCGGGATCGGCAACGCCTACTCCGACGAGATCATGCACCGCGCGAAGCTCTCGCCGTACGCCACGATCGGCAAGCTCGACGACGGCGCGCTGGAGACCCTCGCCGAGGCGATCCACGAGATCGAGTCCGACGCCGTCGAGCGGTCGGTGGGGCAGAAGGCGGCCCGGCTGAAGGGCGAGAAGCGGTCGGGCCTGCGGGTCCACGCGCGGACCGGGCTGCCGTGTCCGGTCTGCGGCGACACGATCCGCGAAATATCCTTCGCCGACAAGTCGTTCCAGTACTGCCCGACCTGCCAGACCGGCGGAAAGCCGCTGGCCGACCGCCGGATGTCGCGCCTGCTGAAGTAGCCGCTTCCGGACGCTCGGTAGGGTCTCGTCAACTCTCGGTCATCGCTGTTGGACAGAAAGTGGGATCAGGCCTTGCACCCGGTCGGTCGAGCGCAGAGCATGGACGCCGTGTCCGGGTTCCCGCTTGCGCAGATCGTCCCGTGGGTCCTTGTGGCGCTGCTCGGCGTCACGGTGATCGTCCTTGTCGTAAAACTGCGCAAACCGGGCAGTGAAGTCGAGGACGCCATGCTGCAGGCGGTCCACCGGATGTCGAAGGCGGCCCCGAACCTCCGCTCGGGCCTGGACGAGGACGCCGCCGACAAGATCACCACCCAGCTGCTGCAGATGCTCGACTGCGTTGCCGTCGGCATCACCGACAGCGAAGGCACGCTGCTGTCCTGGGACGGCGAGGCGAACGAGCACTACGTCGACCTCGTCGACGCCATCGGCGCGGCCATCCGCAAGCACCGCCGCGAGGTCGTCGCGCACGACCGGATGCCGTGCAACCACCGCGGCACCTGCCGGATGAAGACCGCGGTGATCGTGCCGCTGCTGGTGGAGGGCGAGACCGAGGCGGCGCTGATCGTCGTCGGCCGGACCCGCGGCCGGCTGGTGCAGATGGCCGACGCCGTCGCCCAGTTCGTCTGCACCCAGTTCGAGCTGGCCCGGCTCGACGAGTCGAAGCACCAGCTCCAGCAGGCCGAGATCAAGGCGCTGCGGGCCCAGATCTCGCCGCACTTCGTCTACAAC
Source organism: Amycolatopsis sp. Hca4 (assembly GCF_013364075.1). Lineage (GTDB taxonomy): Bacteria > Actinomycetota > Actinomycetes > Mycobacteriales > Pseudonocardiaceae > Amycolatopsis. The sequence continues at coordinate 6,039,932 of NZ_CP054925.1, read as the reverse complement.
GCGCTGAACACCATCTCCGCGCTGATCCGCACGGACCCCGAAGAGGCGCGAGAGCTGCTTCAGGACTTCGCCGACTTCACGCGCTACTCGTTCCGGACGTCGGGCATGTTCACCTCGCTCGCCGAGGAGCTGCGCAACATCGACCGCTACCTGACCATCGAGAACGCCCGCTTCGGCGGCCGGCTCGAGGTGCGGATGAAGATCGCGCCCGAGGTGCTCAGCGTCGTCGTGCCGTTCCTGATCATCCAGCCGCTGGTGGAGAACGCGGTCAAGCACGGACTGGCCAGCAAGCCCAGCGGCGGCTGCGTCACGGTGATCGCGCAGGACTACGGCACCGAGGCGCTGATCAGCGTCGAGGACGACGGCATCGGCATGGACCCGCGGCGGCTGCGTGACGTCAAGAACGCGCACAGCACCGGCGCGCACGTCGGGCTCGGCAACATCAGCCAGCGCATGCAGCAGGTCTTCGGCAGCGACTACGCGGTGATGGTCGAGACCGCGCCCGGGGCAGGCATGAAGGTGACGCTGCGGGTGCCGAAGTTCGTCCCGGGTGTCCGGCCGAACATGCCGGACTACAGCGCCGACAACGACACGGGCGACGCCGACGTGCCGGCCCAGGGCGGTCCCGCCCAGCTGAACGGCGCCGAGGTGAACGGCGTCAACGGCACCCGCTCCGGCATCCTCCCCATGGGCTGAATCCCGGCTGTGACATCCGGGGCTCCGCCCCGGGCCGGGGGCTTCGCCACCCGGACCCCCGAAAAATCCGGCTAGCCTGGCGGTATGAGCGTTACGGACAAACTGGCTTCGCGGATCCCGGTGCTCGCCGACCGGGTCGAGCGCAAGGACGTCGTGGCCGTGGTGAAGCTGCACGGCGTGATCACGCCGTCGCCGTCACCGCTGGCCAGGGGCGCGATCAACCTGGCCGCCGTCGAGTCGGCGCTGACCAGGGCGTTCGGGTACGAGCGGCTGAAGGCGGTCGCGCTGCTGGTGAACTCCCCGGGCGGTGCGCCGACGCAGTCGGGGCTGGTCGCCGAGCGGATCCGCCAGCTGGCCGACGAGAAGGGCGTGCCGGTGCTGGCGTTCTGCGAGGACGTCGCCGCCTCCGGTGGCTACTGGCTGGCCTGCGCGGCCGACGAGATCTACGCCCACCGCACGTCGATGGTTGGCTCGATCGGCGTGATCAGCGGCGGCTTCGGCTTCACGGGCCTGCTGGAGCGCTTCGGCATCGAGCGCCGCCTGCACACGGCGGGCGCGAACAAGTCGCGGCTGGACCCGTTCTCGCCGGAGAAGCCCGAAGACGTCGAGTGGCTGAAGAAGATGCACGCCCAGCTCCACGAGCTGTTCGTGAACTGGGTCAAGGAACGCCGCGGCGACCGCCTGACGGACACCGAAGACCTGTTCACCGGCGACGTCTGGCTCGGCGCGAAGGCGGCCGAACTCGGCCTGGTCGACGGGCTGGGCAGCCTCCGCCAGATCATCACCGAGCGCTACCCGGACGCGGAGATCTCGGTGGCCGAGCCGAAGAAGCCCCTGCTGGCCCGCCTGGGCCTCGGTGCCCCGGCCGCCGCGTCGGCGGTCCTGGACGCGGTGACGCAGAAGGCGGCGTGGTCCCGGTTCGGCCTCTGACGTCGATGTCCGATTCGAGTACTTCAGGGCACAGTTTGTGACCTGAATCACTCAACCCCGGTAACGCCTCTGGAATCGCCGTGGGGTGTCAGGTCTCCTTGTCGACGGGCTTTGTTGTGAACGGCAACAAATCCGGTCGACAAGGAGGTCGTCCCCGATGCCCCACTCCCGCAGACTCGCCCTCGGTGCGGTGCTCGGCGCCGCGCTCATCGCCATCCCCCTCACGATGCCCGCCGCGGCGTCCATCCCGCCGCCCGAATCGGGCTGGACCACGGTCTTCGCCGACGACTTCACCGGCGGGGCCGGCACGCTCCCCTCGAGCGCCAACTGGATCGTCGACACCGGCCACAGCTACCCCGGCGGCCCCGCCAACTGGGGCACCGGGGAGATCCAGAACTACACGGCCAGCACCAGCAACCTCTCGCAGGACGGTGCCGGCAACCTCCGCATCACGCCGTTGCGCGACAGCGCGGGCAACTGGACGTCGGCGCGGATCGAAACCCAGCGCACCGACTTCAAGCCGCCGTCCGGCGGGGTCATGCGGATCGAAAGCCGGATCCAGATGCCGAACGTCACCGGCGCGGCCGCGCTCGGCTACTGGCCCGCGTTCTGGGCGCTCGGCGGCCCCTACCGCGGCAACTGGTGGAACTGGCCGGCCATCGGCGAGTTCGACATCATGGAGAACGTCAACGGGATCAACTCCGTCTGGGGCGTCCTGCACTGCGGCGTCAACCCGGGCGGCCCGTGCAACGAGACGACCGGGCTACCGGCGAACCGCGCCTGCCCGGGCAGCAGCTGCCAGTCGGCCTTCCACACCTACCGCTTCGAATGGGACGCGAGCACCAGCCCGCAGGTGCTGCGCTGGTTCGTCGACGGCCAGCAGTTCCACTCGGTGAGCCAGAACCAGCTCGACGCGACGACGTGGGCCAACATGACCTCCCACCAGGGCTACTTCGTGCTGCTCAACCTCGCCATCGGCGGCGCGTTCCCGAACAACAACTCCGGCACCACGACGCCGGGGCCGGGCATCGTGCCGGGCCACCCGATGGTCGTCGACTACGTCACGGTGACCACCCGCGGCGGCGGTGGCGGCACGACGACCCCGCCGACCACGACCACGCCGCCCTCCGGCGGCGGCAGCGCCTACAGCACCATCCAGGCCGAGTCGTTCAGCCAGCAGTCCGGGGTGATCACCGAGGCCACCTCCGACAGCGGTGGCGGCCAGAACATCGGCGCGGTGGCCAACGGCGACTGGACGCTCTACCCGAACGTGGACTTCGGCAGCAGCGCGGCGACCAACTTCCAGGCCCGCGTCGCGTCCGGGGCGGCGGCCGGCGTCAGCGGGCTGGTCGAGGTGCGGCTCGACAGCCGGTCCAACGCGCCGATCGGCAGCTTCGCGGTCGGCAACACCGGCGGCTGGCAGAGCTGGCGGACCGTGCCGGCGAACATCAGCGCGGTGACCGGCGTGCACAACGTGTATCTGACGTTCACCAGTGGTCAGCCCGCGGATTTCGTGAACCTGAACTGGTTCACCTTCGTGCATTGAGAGGAGGGGGCCCGCGGCCCCGGCCGCGGGTCTTCCCACATCAGGCAGACGGGGGCTGGACATTGCACTCGGCAATGGGCAGGATGCGTTTCACTGTGAGTGCTCACGATGACACCCGGAAGCTCGTGGTCCTGGCCGTGGACGACGAGCCGAACGGTCTTGACGAACTCGTCCACTGCCTGCGCAACAGCCCGCACGTGGCCAAGGTGTTCCCGGCGATCGACGCCTCCGAGGCGCTGCGGTTGCTGTCCACCGACGACCCGAGGCTACGCGAACGCAAGGACCGCGGCCTGCCGATCGTCGACGCCGTCTTCGCCGACATCGACATGCCCGGCCTGTCCGGCATGGAGATGTCGCGCGTGTTCGCCGCGCTGCGGCCCTCGCCCGCGCTGGTGTTCGTCACCGGGCACGCCGAAGAAGCGGTCAACGCCTTCGACCTCGGCGCCCTCGACTACGTGCTCAAGCCCTACCAGCAGGACCGCCTCGACCGCGCGATCACGCGCGTGATCGACAAGCTGGCCGCGGCCGCGGCGCCCCCGCCCGGCGCGCTGGGCGGCGAGCCGGTCAAGAACGACGACGAGGTCATCCCGGTCGAGCTGGCCGGGACGACCAAGCTCATCCCGCGCTCGTCGGTCCGCTGGGTCGAGGCGCAGGGTGACTACGCACGGCTGTTCACCACCGAAGGCAGCCACCTGGTCCGCATCCCGCTCGCCCAGCTCGAGGAGCGCTGGGAGAAGGCCGGGTTCGTCCGCATCCACCGGTCGTTCCTGGTCGCCCTGCCGCTGATCACCGAGCTGCGCATGGGCCAGGGCGGCTACCAGGTCGTGATCGGCAACGAGGAGAAGGTGCTGCCGGTCAGCCGTCGGCACACCCGCGCGCTGAAGGACCGGCTGGTCGGTTCGGGCCGGAACGGCTGAGCCGGGACCGGCCCATGACCGACGACTTCTACGAGCGCCGCGCCAACGGCGTCCGCGAGCCGGACCCGACCCTCGGCAGGCGCGGTCCCCGGCACCGGCCGCTGCCGCAGCCGGCGGAGCGTGCCGTCGTCGAGCACCTGCCGCCCGCGCCGGAGAACGAGCCGCCGCCGAAGCCGGAACACCACGCGAAACCCAAGCGGGAGCGGGTGATCCTCGCCGACCCGCGCCGCGGGGCGGGCACCCTGCGCGCCCGGGTCGAGCTGGAGGAGCAGACCAGCTGGGGGAAGCTGCTCGTCCGCGATCACCTGGTGAAGGTGCAGCTGCGCACGGCGTTGCTGCTCGCCCTGCTCGTCGTCGGCGTCTTCGGCTCCCTGCCCGTGCTGTTCTACCTGGTGCCCGGGTTCTCCAGGGCCAGCCTGCTGGGCATCCCGGTGGCCTGGCTGATTCTCGGCGTGCTGCCGTTCCCATTCCTGTTCGGTGTCGGAATCTGGTACAACCGGCTCGCCGAACGCAACGAACGCGCGTTCGTGGACATGATCGAAAACTAGTTTCGCACCCGCTCGTGCGAGGATTCCTCCCGTGCAGTTGAACCCGTGGGCCTTGACCGGCATCGTGCTGGTCGCCGTGGTGACGCCCTACCTCGGTCTCCGCTCCTCGCGGTCGGCGACGAGCACGCACGATTTCCTGGTCGCGCGGCGCACCGTGCGCTCCCGCCGCAACGCCGCCGCGATCTCCGGCGAATACCTGTCGGCGGCCTCGTTCCTCGGCATCGCCGGAATCGTGCTCAAGGACGGCGCCGACGCGTTGTGGTTCCCGATCGGCTTCACCGCGGGCTACCTGGCGCTGATGCTGTTCGTGGCGGCCCCGCTGCGCCGGTCCGGGGCCTACACGCTGCCCGACTTCGTCGAAATGCGGCTCGGCTCGCAGGGCCTGCGCCGGTTCTCCACGGCGTTCGTCGTCTTCATCGGGATCCTGTACATGGCCCCGCAGCTGCAGGGCGCCGGCCTGACCCTCGCGACGGTGCTGCCGGTGCCGGCCTGGGCGGGCGCGATCGCGGTGATGGTCGTGGTCACGGTCAACGTGATCTCCGGCGGGATGCGCGCGATCACCGTGGTCCAGGCGTTCCAGTACTGGCTCAAGCTGTTCGCCATCGCGGTGCCGGCGTTCGTGCTGTGCGTGGTCTTCTTCACCGGCGGCAGCCCGGACGGGTTCCGGCCGCTCGGCGCCCCCGCGCCGCCGGTGTTCGTCACCGACACCACGGTCGACGTGCAGACCGACGTCACCCTGCGCGTCACCGCGGACACCTACCTCTACGCCTACGGCCGCACCGACAACGGCCCGGCGGCCGGGCCGACGCACTGGACCCCGCTGGCGCCGCACACGGTGTCCGAAGGCACCAAGCTGAAGTTCATGGCCGGCACGCCGGTCCCGGTGGTCGCCGACTCCGTCGCCGACAACGCGGACTGGCTGCACCCGGCCTCCGGCAGCCTCACCGACCTGCTCCAGACGTACTCGCTGATGTTCGCGACGTTCCTCGGCACGATGGGCCTGCCGCACGTGCTGGTGCGCTTCTACACCAACCCGGACGGCAAGGCCGCCCGCCGCACGACCGTGCACGTCCTGCTGCTGCTCGGGCTGTTCTACCTGTTCCCGACGCTGCTGGGCGCGCTGTCGCGGATGTACGTCCCCGAGCTGCTGGTGACCGGCAAGACGGACGCGGCGATCCTGCGGCTGCCCTCGGCGATCCTGCCCGGGGTCGGCGGCCAGATCCTCGGCGCGGTCACCGCGGCCGGCGCGTTCGCCGCGTTCCTGTCCAGCACGTCCGGGCTGCTGGTGAGCGTGGCCGGAGTGGTCTCGACCGACCTGCTGCCCGGCCGGGTGCGGGACTTCCGGGTGGCGGCCGGGCTGGTCGCGCTGTTCCCGATCGGGCTGGCGGTCGCGCTGCGGCCGGATGACATCTCGCTGTCGATCGGGCTGACGTTCGCCCTCGCCGCGTCGACGTTCAGCCCGCTGCTGGTGCTGGGCATCTGGTGGCGCAAGCTGTCCTGGCCGGGCGCGCTGGCCGGGATGTTCGTCGGCGGCGGCCTGGTGCTGGCCGCGCTGGTGGTCAACGTGGTGAGCGGCTACACCGGCGGCTGGGCGCCCTGGTTCGTCAACCAGCCCGCGCTGATCACCGTGCCGGCCGCCTTCGTGACGACGTACCTGGTCAGCCGCGTGACCGGGTACGGCCGCCCGGAGCACGTCCACGACATCATGCTCCGGCTGCACGCCCCGGACCCGCTCGGCTTCATGCGCGACCGAGCCGTCGCCCGGTTCGGCCAAGCCGAGGAGAAAACCCGCGTCGCCGGCCGCGGCCGCCACCGCAAGTAACCCGTGTCGCCCTCCCAATCACGCGTGTCGCCCCTCCAATCACGCGTGATGCCCTCCCGATCACGCGTGCGGCCCGGAACCGCACGGGTGATCGGCTACCTCACGCGCGGGCAACGCCTCCGTATGGCAGCATGGGAATCGTGGTGAGCCCTGCTGAACTGCCGACCGCCGAGGTCCGCGACCTGCCCAAGGACGGCCTCGTGCTGCTCGACGTCCGCGAAGACGACGAATGGGCCGCCGGGCACGCGCCCGGCGCGGTGCACATCCCGATGGGGGAGCTGCCCGCCCGCGTCGGCGAGCTGGCCGACCTGCCCGACGACCAGCCGATCCACGTGATCTGCCGCAGCGGCGGCCGGTCCGCGCGCGCGGCCGCGTGGCTGAACCAGAGCGGCTGGGACGCGGTGAACGTGGCCGGCGGCATGGGCGCGTGGCAGCGCGAAGGCCGTCCGATGGTCGGCGAGCACCCCGGCATCGAACCCGAAGTGATCTAGCCTTGCACCCGGGGCAGCCTCCCGCCGGGCAGCCGTACCCGCCCGGGTACTGGCCGCGCCAGGCGCCGCCGCCGTCCGCCCAGCAGCTGCAGGGCCGGACACTGGCCGCCCAGCCGGAGCCCTACCCCTACCACCGCCGTCCGGCGTACCGGCCGAAGCTGCGCTGGGTGGCGACCCCGCCGCCCGGTGCGTGGCCACGCCGCCGCGTCGTCGCGCCCGAGCCGTACCTCGGCCCGCCGTCGTACCCGGTGCCGCCGCGCTGGGGGTTCCCGAACCTGGTCTGGCGACGCCCGACGTCGGTGCCCGGCACGGCGTCCGACGAGATCCGCCCGATCGACCGGGTGCCGGTGCTCAGCCGCAGCGTGGTCGTCGTCCTCTTCGCGTTCGCGGTGTTCGCGCTGGCCGTGGCCGGTGCGGAGATCTGGCGGTACGTGCTGCTGGTCCAGGGCCGTGATTCCGCGCTGTCCCGCTCGGTGGTGGCTTTCTCCGACGGCTTCGTGCTGGCCGCGGGCCTGCTCGCCTCGATCCTCGCGCTGCTGCCCGCGGGGCTGTCGCTGTGGTGGCTGCTGGTCGCGCGCCAGGCGGCGGCGGACGTGTCGGGCGACGACCCGCCGCGGCCGCTGTGGCAGGTGCTGGTCGGCGTGCTCGTGCCGGTGGCGAACCTGCCGCTGGCGCTGTCGGTCGTCGGCGAGCTGGAGCACGCGGTGCTGGGCCGCGCGCGGGACGTCCGGCCGAAGCCGTCGCGGCAGGTGCTCGTGTGGTGGGGTGCCTGGCTGCTGAACTGGATCCTGCTGGGCGTGTCGATCGCCTGGCGTTTCCGCGACGACGTGCAGTCGATGGCGGACAGCGTCGTCCTGGTCGCGCTGACCGACCTGTCGGCGGTCGCGCTGGCCGTGCTGACGGCCTTGCTGGTGCGGCGGTTCTCCGCGCTGCTGGCGCCGTCGGACGCCCGGGACGTGCGCGAGATGCGCGTGCTGAAGGTGCAGGGCGCGCCGGAGCCGGAACTGCGGACTTCGCGGCCGGCCGGCGCCGCGCGCTAGTACCGCCCGAAGACCGGTTCCAGCTGGTCGAAGGCCTGTTCCGCGATGGGCCACAGCTCGTCGACGATGGCTTCCCCGTTTTCCAGGGTCCGGTCGAAGACCTCCTGGAACAGCAGGCGCAGGACCGTCGCGAGGTGGGCCGCGGCGAGTGCCGGGTTGAGCTCCTCTTCGGGGTGGCGCCGGATGAGGAGGTCGATCAACGCCGACTCGCGTTCGCGGTGCATCTCGTGCAGCGCGTTCGTCAGGACCGGGCTCTCCTTGATCATCCGCACGAAGCCGGGGCCGGAGAAGCCGACCAGCGCGTGCTCGGCGCCCAGCGCTTCGAAGTAGAGCTCGCGCGTGTCGTGGAAGACGCTGTCGCGGATCAGGGCGGCGGGCCAGGACGCGAAGTCTTCGCGGATGTCGAAGACCAGGTCTTCCTTGCGCGGGAAGTGGTTCGTCACGGTCATCTTGGCGACCCGCGCCTCGGCGGCGATGTCCGCGATCGTCACGTCCTCGAAGCCGTTGCGGATGAACAGCCGGGTGGCCACGTCGGAGATGGTCTTCCGGGTCTCGTGCTTCTTCTGGGCCCGCAGTCCCTCGCTCATGGCGTCACTCTACTGGGTCGGACCCAAGATTGTGCTTGACCCAATGAGTGGGTCGAACCTAATCTGAGGTTCGACCTAATCAACCGGGGGTGGGCATGACAACGGCGGTACGACCCGATGCGGCGCTGTGGCGGCTCGGCGGGGTGCTGATCATGGGCGCGGTGCTGTCGATCCTCGACGCGACGATCGTGACGGTCGGGATCGGTTCGATCGCCCGTGACCTGGAGAGCCCGCTGACGACGGTCCAGTGGGTGGCGAGCGCGTACCTGCTCGCGGCCTCGGCGGCCATCCCGCTGTCGGGCTGGCTGACGGACCGTTTCGGTGGTCGCGCGGTCTGGCTGGCGGCGGTGGCGATCTTCACGGCGGGCACCCTGCTGTGCGGCTTCGCCTGGTCGGCGCCGGCCTTGATCGCGTTCCGCGTGCTGCACGGGCTGGGCGGCGGGTTGATGCAGCCGGTCGGCCAGGCGGTGTTCGCCCAGGCGGCGGGCCCGGCGCTGGGCCGGATGATCGGCGTGATCACCCTCCCGGCCACGGTGGCCCCGGTACTGGGCCCGATGCTCGGCGGCGCACTGGTGGCGGACTTCGGCTGGCGCTGGATGTTCTTCGGCATCGTCCCGCTGGGAGTGGCAACGTTCCTCTGCGCCCGCCGCCTCCTCCCGGCCCCGGCCCCCGACGGCACGGCCGCACCTCTGGACGTCCGGGGAATCGCGCTGCTGTCGCCCGGGCTCGGCAGCTTCGTCTACGGCTTGGCCGAGGGAGTGGCGGTCGCCTGGCTGGCCGGGGCTGTGTTGCTGGTGGCGTACGGCATCCACGCGTCCCGCACGGCGTCACCGGTGCTCGACCTGGCGTTGTTCCGGAACAAGGGATTCGCGGTGGCGAGCGGGAGCACGTTCCTGCTGGGGGCGTCGCTGTACAGCTCGATGTTGCTGCTCCCGCTGTACTACGAGCACGTGGAGCGGGCGAGCCCACTGCGGGCCGGCCTGTTGCTGGCCCCTCAGGCTCTGGGCTCAGCGGCGGTGATGCTGGCAAGCGGCCGCTTGCTGTCCCGCTTCGGCCCGCGTCGCCTGATGCTGGGCGGAATAGCTTTGTCCCTGCTGGGCACGATCGCCTTCGCCTGCGTGGCCGCAGAACCTGGCGGCGCGGTGCTGACACTGTCCCTCTTGATCCGAGGAGTCGGCCTGGGAGCGGCAACGGCCCCGGGGATGACAACGCTCTACGGCTCACTGAAGAAGCCCGACATCCCCAGGGCGGCCAGCGCGTTCAACGTGGTCAACCGCATCGGAGGCTCGCTGGGGACGGCCCTCCTGGCCGCGATCCTCCACCACGAGCTCACCGCCGCACCGGCCCCCACGGCCTTCGGCACCACGTTCACCTGGGCCCTCGCCCTGTCGGCGTTGACCCTGATCCCGGCCCTGTTCTTCCCCCAAAGAAGCCCACATTGACTCCCGTTCCGACCAGATCCCAGCCCGACGACCTCGGCCACCTCCGCCGCAACCTCACGCCGCCGCCCCGGCCCACCGAGCGCCGCCGACCCCCAGGCCCCGATTCTCGCTCTTCCCGGCAGCGACCGTTCGCCGCCACCTCACCCCCTGCACCCGCCCACCGAGCGCCGCCGAGCCCGGTTCCCGCGCTTTCCTAGGCGGCGACCCTTCGCCGCGAACTGACCGCGCCGCGCGCCACCGAGCGCCTCCGGCCTCGATTCCCGCCCCTTCCCTGATCGGCGACCTTTCGGCGCGAGCTCACTCCGCCGCGCCCGCACTGAGCGCAGTCGGCCCCGGCCCCAGTTCTCGCCCGTCCCCTGAGCGGCGACCCTTCGCCGCTCCCTTACCCGCCGCACCCGCCCACCGAGCGCCGCCGGCGCCGTCCCCGATTCCCGCACCTTCCGAAGGAGCCCCCGGATGACCTTCCGCCTGCTGAGCGTTCACGCCCACCCGGACGACGAGTCCAGCAAGGGTGCAGCCACGCTGGCCCGCTACGCCGCCGAAGGAGTCGACGTCCTGGTGGCCACCTGCACCGGCGGCGAACGCGGCGACATCCTCAACCCGGCCCTCGACACAGCCGAGACATGGGCGGACCTACCGGCGATCCGCCGTCGCGAAATGGCCGCGGCTGCCGAAATCCTGGGCGTCCGCCAACGTTTCCTCGGCATGGTCGACTCCGGCCTCCCCGACCCCGGCGAGCCTCTGCCCGAAGGCTGCTTCGCCGCCCTAACCCTGGCCGAGGCAGCGGCACCCCTGGTGGCCCTGATCCGCGAGTTCCGCCCCCACGTGGTGATCACGTACGACGAAACGGGCGGCTACCCCCACCCGGACCACATCCGCACCCACGAGATAACAACCGAAGCCTTCACCGCGGCCGCCGACCCCACCCGCTATCCCGGCACCGGCGAGCCCTGGCGCCCCCAAAAGCTGTACTACCAAGCAACTCTGAGCCGAGCCTGGTTCGAGGCCATCCACAAGGCAACCGTCGCCGCCGGCCTGGAGTCCTCAATGGCCGAAGTCCTGAACGAACTCCCAGCCGACAAACTCCCCATCACCACCAAAATCCGCTGCGAATCCCACTTCGCCACCCGCGACCGTGCCCTCTTGGCCCACCAGACCCAAGTGGACCCGGCCCACCCGTTTTTCACCCACTCAAGAGAAATCGAACGCCAGACCTGGCCCCACGAGGACTACCACCTGGCCCACCCAACCCCCGGCCCCGAAGTGGAAGACGACCTCTTCACCGGAGTAACCCCATGAAGCCCCGCCAATCACACGTGAAGCCCGCCCAATCACGTGTGAAGCCCGCCCAATCACACGAGATCCGCCCAGAATCACGCGAGTTCCGCCTTCAATCACACGGAAACCGGCCCCGATCACGCGAGTCCCGCCCCGAATCACGCATGACCCGGGCGGGACCCCATCACACCGTGACCCGAAGCTCCCGCAACCCACGAATAACGAACTCCGGCCGCCGAGCCGGCGCCTCCACCAACCGCAACCCCGGCAACTTCTCCGCCAGAGCACTCAACGCGGCAGCGATCTCTACCCGAGCAAGAGGAGCACCCACGCAGTAGTGAATCCCCATCCCGAACCCCAGGTGAGCGTTCGGCGCCCGCCCGATGTCCAGCCGATCCGGCTCCTCGAACACCTCCGGGTCCCGGGCCGCGGCACCCAGCAACGCGCCGATCTTCTGTCCACGCGGCACGACATACCCACAAATCGACACGTCCTCCGTCGCCGTCCGCTCGAACAGCTGCAGCGGCGCGTCGAACCTGATCAGCTCCTCGACACACGAATCCAGAAGGGCAGGTGAGGCCAGCAAGCGCTCCCACTGGTCCCGGTGCGTGAGCAGGGCCGTGATGCCGTTACCGAGCACGTTGACCGTCGCCTCGTGGCCGGCCATCAGCAGCAACACCGCTGTGGCCACCAGCTCGTCGGGCGTCAGCTCGCTGCGCAGCAGATCGCTGATGATGTCGTCGCCCGGTGTATCCGCGCGGGCCGCGGCGACCGAACGGACGTAGTCGACGAACTCGGCCGCGGCCCGCTCGGCCGCGTCGCGTCCTTCCTCGGGCAGGCCGTACTCGTACATCTTCACGATCGCGTTGGACAGCTGGACCATCCGCGGCCCGTCGGTGCCGGGGACACCCAGCAGCTCGGCGATCACCGCGACCGGCAGCGGCTGGGCGAGGTGCTCGAGGAGGTCGGCACTCCCGTCCGCGGCGATCGCGGCCGCGAGGTCATCGACCATCCGGGAGGCGAGCGTGGCGACCATCGGACGCAGCCGCTGCACGTGGCCGCGGCCGAACGCGCCCGCGATCAGGCGGCGCAGGCGGGTGTGGGCCGGCGGCTCGTTCTCCAGCAGCGAGTTGCGGTGCAGCAGGTTGAACGAGGCGAACCGCTCGAGCGGCTGGGCGTCCTGCCAGATCCGGCCCAGGCCGCGGTGCCGCAACACGGCCGACGACGCGGCGTGCGACACCGCGATGGCGATGCCCAGCCCTTCGTGGAAATGGACTTCGCCTTGTGCGCGCAGCGCGGCGAACGCCGGGTACGGGTCATCGAGGAACGCGGGATCGCGGGGGTCGAACACGTCGCGAGACTAACCCTTCGATAGCGTCTCAAGCCGAGCCAGAGGAGGCAGCAGTGGGCAAGGGCGCGCGCAAGAAGGGTCCCAAGCAGGCGTCGGACCGCAAGCCGAAGGTGCGCGACGTCTTCGTCGGCCAGCCGTTCGAGGGGCTGGCGGCGGAGCCCGAGCTGATCGCGCTGCGCGAGTTCGTCCCGTCCGCGACGGCCCAGCTCACCCTCGCCGACGGCGGCGACGTCACCCTCGGCACGGTGCTGCCCATGGCGGCGGCCGCGTTCGTCCGCTCGGACGGACGGCGATACCTCGGCCTGCAGGTGCAGACCCGCTCGTCCGACATCAGCCGTGACCTCGGCCGGTCGCTGAAGTGGCTGCTGGACGCCAAGGAGGGCGACGTCCTCGGCGTGCCGGACACCACCACCCCGCCGTCCGCCGACGAGCACGCGCGGCTGCAGGACCTGCTGGCGCCGGGCGCGGAGCTCGACGTCACGCTGCACACCGACTTCGGCTGGTGGCTGCCCGAGGACGCGGACGCGACCGGTGACGTCGCCGTGTCGCTCGAGCGCGCGAACGCCGCGATCATGCCCACCGAACGGCTCGGCTCGGGCGCCTACTGGGTCCTCGCCGGCGAGAAGGCGCACCTGCGCTGGGTCCGGCCGGAGCCGGAAAACCTGCTGCTCCAGGCCCTCGCCCGGCTGTCCGCGGCCGGCGAACTCGGCCTCGGCGAGGGCTCGCGGTACGCGGGTTCCTTCCGCGCGCACGGCCTGCTCGTCCCGGTCTGGGACCTCGACCCCGAGGCCCACGCCCGCGAGTGGGCGGACGCGAAGGAAGCCCTCGGCACCCGCCTCGAGACGGCGCTGAAGTCCCTCGACGACGAGCCCCTGAACGCAACCGAGCGCCGCGCCCGCGACGGCCTCATCGGCCGCCAGCTGACCCTGCGCTAACCCGCCGGCCGCCGACCGACGCACCGGTCGGCGGCCAAACCGGTCGATGACCTGGTGCAACCCAGGCCGCGACCGGCGCGAACCCCAGCCTCGGCCCGGCGGCCAAACCGGCCGCCGAAGGTTCGCCCACCTCGCCGCCGACCCGGCAGCAACCCCAAGGTGCGCTGACCCGGAAACCTCCCCGCCACCCGGCCGGACTAACCCGTCGGCAGGTGCCGGACCATCGGTACGAACCGGGGGTCCTCCACCCGCTCGATGAGCGTTCAACCAGGCATTATGTGGCGCACGAGACACCGCCGCCGGTTCGTGCCGGTGGGACCATTCTCGACGTGATACTCCACATCTGCGGGGCGGCCGACTGGGCCGAAGTGGGCGAGGGCGGCGAGTACCGGGATCCGTCCCTGGAGGAAGTCGGGTTCATCCACTGCTCCGACTTCGGCACGGCTACCCTGCCGGCCAACATCCGGTTCCGGGGTCGCACCGACCTCGTGCTGCTCGAAATCGATCCGGCGAAGGTCGACGCGCCGGTCCGCTGGGAAGACGGCGTGCCGCCGCACCCGGCCGGGATCTGGTTCCCGCACGTCTACGGGCCGATCCCGCACGCTGCCGTGGTCGGCGTGCACGAATTCCGTGAGTCCGAGGGCGCCGGCTTCCGGCTGCCCGACTCGCTCGCCCACCGCTGACGTGGGCAGATCAGCGCCCGGCCGACCAAGAGGGAATTCGGCCGGGAACGCAGGCAACCTGAGGGGGCTGTGATGCGTGTTGGGGAGGAAAGCGAGCCGGCTTCCGGCTACCCGACCCCGATGGGAGGCGATACGGTGACCGCTGCGGCACCCGTCCTCACCGGGGGAGACGCCTGGGTGAGCGCAGGCCGAGGGAGGGCCGCGACGTTGGCTGGCGAGTTCGTCGACTTCGGCGAGTTCGTGCAGGCCACCTTGCCGGGTTTGCTGCGGTACGGCCACGCGCTGACCGGCAACCCGCACGACGCCGCGGACCTGGTCCAGACCGTGCTGGAGAAGATCGGCTCGCGCTGGACGTACGTCCACGAGAAGACCGGCGACCCGCTGGCCTACGTCCGCCGGTCCATGGCGAACGCGCACGTGAGCCGCTGGCGGCGGACGCGGCGGGAGAACCTCGTTGCCGACCTGCCGGACACCAGCCCGCACGTGCCGGCCGATCCGTTCGAGCACGAGCCGCTGTGGCGTGCGTTACGAACGCTGCCGCCGCGACAACGGGCCGTCATGGTGCTGCGTTATTACGAGGGTCTGTCGGAAGCGGAGATCGCGAGCGCCCTCGGCGTCACGCAGGGCACCGTGAAGAGCCAGGCCAGCAAGGCGATCACGTCGTTGCGGATGAAGCTCAAGTCGGCCGACGGCGAAGGGAGTGGTGCGGGTTGAACATCTCCGAAGACGAACTGGAGCAGCGCCTGCGCGCGCTGTTCGCCGACGAGCGGCTGGACTTGCCCCCACCGCCCGACGCCGGGACGGTCATCGTCACCGGGGCGCGACGGCGTCGTCGCCGTCGGCACGTCGTGCAGGCCGTCGCCGGGGTTGCGGCCGCCGCGGTCGCTGTCGCGGGCGGGCTGACCATGGTCCGGCTGCACACCGAGGACGGCACCGCGGCGATGTCCGCCGCCGGGACCGGAACCAGCGTCAAGCCGCCCGAGGACCTCACGCAGGGCCGGGCGCCGGAGCCGTCGACGCCGGCGGCGCCGACCGGCACCCAGAGCATCAGCGCTTCCGCGCCACCGCAGACGTCGCCGCGGCCGTCGGCCACGCCTCGGCCGACCAAGCTCCCCGCCGTGACCACGGGACCGCTGCTCGCGGCCGACGGTTTCGGCAAGCTCAAGCTGGGCATGTCCGAGGCCGACGTCGCCGCACAGACCATCACGCTCACCGATGCACAGGCCGGCGCCGGCTGCACCGTCTACAAGGCCGAAGGCAGTGGGCTCCCCGCGTCCGCGAGCGTCGTCATTTCGAAGACGTCCGGGCTCGTCGCCGTCACGCCGGACGTGGCCGTGCACACCGCCGAGGGCATCGGTGCCGGGTCCACGAAGGACCAGGTCCTCACCGTCTACCCGGCGGCCAAGGAAGAAGCCGGTGGCGTCGTCGCCCCGGCCGGGGCCGCCGCCGAGTACCGCTTCCGGCTGGGCGAGACCGGCGTCGTGCAGACGAGCCTGACGAGCGTCACCCAGGACTGCGCCGGCTGAACAGACCGAGCCGGCTGAACGACTGGGCCGGCGGCATGCGGAAACCCGGGCTGTCCACAGGGGGAGAGCCCGGGTTTTCCGATTCTCAGAGGATCAGAGCGCGCCGCCGGCCACCGGCGGCATCTGCGAGTCGGTGCCGCCGTCGCCGACGGACTCGCGGTACAGGTGGTTCTCGACCTCGAACAGGTTGCCGTTCGCACGCTTGACGACGTTCAGCAGCGTGTTCATCTGCGAGATCTCTTCGACCTGCTCCTTGAGGAACCACTGCGTGAACTGCTCGCTGATGTAGTCCTCTTCGGCGCGCGCGGCCTTGGCCATCGCGGAGATGTCGGCGGCGACCTCCTTCTCCTGCTCGAGCGCGAGCTCGATGAGCTCGGTCACGCCGGAGAAGTCGTTGCGCACCTCCCCGGTGCCGGGGATCTCGACGTGGTGGTCGCGGTCGAGCATGTACTGCACGAGCGCCATCGCGTGGTTGCGCTCTTCGACGGACTGCTTGTAGAAGTGCTTCGCCAGCTGCGGCAGGTCCTCGGCGTCGAACCACACCGCGAGCGCGATGTACTGCTGGGACGCGTTGAACTCGTTGTGGATCTGCGCCTGCAGCAGTTCGAAGAACTTCGAGCGCGGCTCTTTCTTCTTGGTGAGGGCCATGCAGATCAGAATAGATCAAGATTGGCCGAAATGCCACTCGGCACTGGTGATCTGCCCCCTATTAGGGTTACCATTCCTAAAGAAGACGAGCCTAATTTAAGTAAGCCTTCCCTAAATCACGAAAGCAATTTAGGGAAGGGTTGCTTTTGTTCAGTGCAGGGGATCGCGGCGGATCGGGCAGGACATGCACCGCGGCCCGCCCCGGCCGGAGCCGAGTTCGGAGCCCGCGATCGGCAGCACCTCGATGCCGGCCGCCTCCAGCCGCTCGTTCGTCTCGACGTTCCGCTCGTAGCCGACGACCACGCCGGGCGCCAGCGCGAGGGTGTTGTTGCCGTCGTCCCACTGCTCGCGCTCGGCCGTCACGGGGTCGAGGCCGGTGTCGATGACACGCAGCCGGTCGATCTCCATCGCCTCGGCCGCGGCCACCAGGAACGGGGCCGGGCCGGCCACCTTCACCCCGCCGTCGCCGGTCGGGCGCAGCGTGAACGCCGTCAGCGAGTCGCGCGCCAGCGGGTACATCACCACCGCGTCGGCGTCGACCATCGTGCACACCGTGTCCAGGTGCATGGTCGCGCGGGACTGCTCGATCGGCACCGCCAGCACGGTGTGCGCGATGCCGTCGGCGAACACCGACCGCGCCAGCGACTCGGCACCCGCGGCCGTCGTCCGCTCGCCGACGCCGATGGCGAGCACGCCCGGCGCCAGCAGCATTACGTCGCCGCCTTCGATCGGCGCCGAATGGGCGCCGTAGGCGCGGGCGGCGTGGCGGAACTGCGGGTGGTAGGCGTAGATCAGGTCGAGCACCGCGGTCTCGCGGCGGCGCGCGGGCATGTTCAGCGACGAAATCGCCACCCGGTCGGCGATCCACACCGACGAGTCGCGGGTGAACAGCAGGTTCGGCAGCGGATCGACGGCGAAGTCGTGCGGGTGGTTCATCATCCGCACCAGCGACGCGCCCTCGGCCGACGGCAGTTCCTCGAACGTCATCCCGGCCATCAGCACCTCGGCGAGGCCGGCCGCGTCGACGCTCGAGAGGTGCGAACGCAGCGAGTCGGCCAGGTCGCCGCCGAGCCGCCGGTCGTCGACCGCCGCGTGCACGCCCGCCGCGTGGGCCCGGTCGTCCTCCAGCGCCGTCCGGAGCGCGTCGGCCAGCAGCAGGACGCTCACCCCGCGGCCGCGCAGCACCTCGGCGAACGCGTCGTGCTCGTCCTGGGCCCGGTCGACCCACGGGATCGAGTCGAACAGGAGCTGGTCGTTGTTGCGGGGCGTCAGCCTTTTGAGCTCGTTGCCGGGCCGGTGTAGCAGCACCGCGCGCAGGGGTCCGACTTCGCTGTCCACCCGGGGAGGTGCCGTTTCGTCGATCACCCCCCAGATCCTAGTCAGGGCAGCCAGGAAACGTGTCCCTTGAGCAGCGAGTATCCGACGAACGACACGAAGTCGAACAGCGTGTGGGCGGCGACCAGCGGCCACAGCCGGTTGGTCTTCTGCCACAGCCGTCCGAACACCAGTCCCATGATCAGGTTTCCGACGAACCCGCCGAACCCCTGGTACAGGTGGTACGACCCGCGCAGCACCGCGGCGCCGAGCAAGGCGTTGTTCTCGCGGACGCCGAGCTGCCGCAGCCGGGTCAGCAGGTAGCCGATGACCAGCACTTCCTCGGCGAACGCGTTGCCGAACGCCGAGAGCGTCAGCGTGATCGGCCGCCACCACGTATCGCCCAAAGTGGACGGTTGCACGGCCAGGCTGAACCCGAGGTGGTAGGAGACGAAGTAGAGCGCCAGTCCCGGGATCCCGATCAGCGCGGCGAGCCCGACGGTCAGCAGCGCGTCCCGGCCCGGCGACCGGCGGTCCAGGCCGAGCTGAGCGACCTTGATGCCCGCGCGCCACAGCAGGTACAGCCCGAGTGCGCCCCAGCCGACCAGCTGCGCGGCCGACAGCAGCTGCTTGAGCAGGTCGATCAGGCTCGCCGCGGCCTGCGGCACGTTCAGCTGGGTCTGCTGCTGGGCCAGCGGCACCGGCTGCAACAGCGAGTCCACAAGGGACAGCAGGCTGCGCACGCCGGACAGGCCGAGCGTGATCCCGAAGACGATCAGCAGCTCGAGCTTGATCGCGCGGCGCTCGCGCGGGTCGTCGATCGGCTCCGGGAACGACGGCCGGGCCGGGGCCAGCCACGATCGCGCGGTGAACGTCATGGACGCACGCTACCTTCGGGGTATGCCGAGGAGCATCGCCACCAACGAAACCGTCGACCGTGCCGCGCTGGTCGAGTTCCTGTCGACCCGCCACCGCGCGATCCTGCTGACCACGAAGGCCGACGGCGGCCCGCAGCTCTCGCCGGTCACCTGCGGCGTCGACGCCGAGGGCAGGCTGGTCATCTCGACCTACCCGAAGCGCGCGAAGGTCGTGAACGTCAAGCGCAACCCGAAGGTGTCGGCCTGCATCCTGTCCGACGAGTGGAACGACCAGTGGGTGCAGCTGAACGGCACCGCCGAGGTGCTGGACATCCCGGAATCGGTCGAGCCGCTCGTGGAGTACTTCCGCGCCATTTCCGGCGAACACCCGGACTGGACCGAATACCGCGAGGCCATGGTCAAGCAGGGCAAGAGCATCATCCGCGTGACGATCGAAAGCTGGGGGCCGATCGCGAAGGGCGGCTTCCCCGCCGAACTAGCCTGACCGCCCGCGCAGGAACGGGCAGCCGACGAGCCGGCGCAGCTCCGACGCGAGCTGCGCCGGGTTCTCGACGGACTTCGAGAACGCCAGCCGCACGTCGTGGTCGCCGGTGGCGGACTCGACGCGCAGCCGCAGCCCGAACCGGTCGAGCCCGAGCGGGCGGATCCGGCCGCCGCGCAGCTCCGCCGGCAGGTGCTTGGCCAGCTGCTCGACGACGTCGGCGTGGTCGCTCTCCAGGTGCCGCAGCCAGTGGGCCTCGTAGTCGTGGAACGGGTCGGGCGGCGCGGCGCTGAACATGTGCGGGCGCAGCGAGTGCGTGCCCTCGGCGTCGGCGAGCACGAGCGACGCCGGGGTGAGCCGCAGCAGCGTGACGCCGTGGCCGACGTCGAGGAGCCGCTCGTCCGGCCGCGTTTCGGCGATCGCCACCGCTCGCGAACGGGCCGAAACCGGTGAAAGCGGCCGCAGCCAGCCGGTGATCCACAGCAGCCCGCGGATCGGTTCCCGCAGGGCGACCGGGGCCTGGTCGGCGAGCTCGACCATCACGGCCAGCTCGCCGCGCTGGGTCTGCTTCGCCGCCCGGACCATCGGGTGCTCGTCGGGCAGCAGCACGCTGACGCTGCCGCTGTGGTGCACGTGGTGCAGGAGCGGCACGACGCGCTCGCCGTCGAGGTCCGCGCGGTCGCAGGTCGGCAGCAACGACGCGGGGCCGTTGCGGGTCGCGATCGTCTTGGCGCGCTCGGCGGGGTTCGGCGCCGGCGGGCGGCGGACGGATGTGGGTGCCTCGGTCACGGCTCACCTCCTAGTTAGGTGAGCCTAACCTGAATTCGGCGGTCTGGGTAGTCGTGGCGATCACGTCGTTTCCGTTGACCGGCGCATCCGGTAACGCCGGTGCCCACTTTGCCGAAAAGGGGGTGACAACCCGAGCCCCTGGGGGTTCCGCGTGCCGATCGTCCCGGTCCCCGAGAGCGTCCGCGCTTTCGAGCTCGACCCCGCCATGCCCTCCGGGGCCCTGCCGATCTTCGGCGAGTACCTCGACCGCCTGGGCCGCGACACCGCGAACCAGCGCCTGGTGGCGGGGTTCTTCCTGGCGTTCGGCGTGGTCCAGTTCGTCGCCGGCGCCGGGGTGGCGCTGCTGATCGGCACGTTCGCGCTGGCCGGCGCGATCGAGGCGTGGTGGCTCCACCGCGCGTACGTGCGGGTGCCCGAGGCGCGGCTCAAGCGGGAAGCGTTCCGGCTGGTGGACATCACCGCCGACGGCCTGGTCGCCGCCGGGCGGACGGTCGCCGTCCGCCTGCCGGACGGGCGCTGGCTGCGCGTCCGCCTCGACGAAGCCCACCGGTTGCTGGTGGCAGGCCACCGGCGGGTGTGGCTGCTGGGCCGCGGCCCGAAGGTGTTCGTCGGCTTCTCCGGCGTGGTGCGCCTCCGCCGCGGCCGCGTCCACGACGGCCCGCCGCCGGGCGCGCTCCCGGTGCCCGCACCGGCCGGCTCCGGTTCCCCGAGGCTCGACCCGGTGCTGACGGCCCACCGCCGCCAGATCGCCCGCGACCGCCGCGCGACGGCGGCGTTCCTGCTGGTGCTGGCCGGGTTCGCGGGCTGGGTCGCCCTCGACTTCCCGGCCGTGGGCTGGCTGGCGTGGACGTTCGGCGCGGGCGCACTGCTGGGAGCCGTCGCGGCGGTGCTGCGCGCATTCGCCCACGACCGCCCCTTGGCGGCGGACCACTGGACGGAACTCCGAGCGGTCCTCGACGGCCCGGTCCGCATGACCCGCCACGGAGCGGCCAGGCTCAGCGGCCTGACAATGCTGGCGGACGGCCGCGTGGTCCCGTTCCGCCTCCCCAAGGCCGACCCCTCGATGGCGGCGAACATCGCGGCAACGGGCCGCTTGTGGATCGCGGGCGTACCCCGCCCGGGAGCGGCCAAGACGGGCCTGCCGGGCTACCCGGTACTGGGCACGGTCTGGCTCGGCTGACCCCAGCCCGGCCGCCACGCATCGCTCTTCGCGAGGTGACGCCGGAGGGCGATGAGCCCGGGGTGCGCGTTGCCTCGCCGCCACACCAGCGGATGCGGGTACACCGGTACAGGCGCTTCGATCGGCACGCGCGCAAGCCGTGCCCGGCCGGCCACCACCCCCGGCTCCAGGCACCGACCAAGGTCGCCACCTCGCCGGACTTCGCGATCGTGTCCACGACGACCTCGGTGCCGAAGTTCGAGCCGGTTGCGTCGATCCGCAGGCTGAACGCAGCCGCGAAGTCGGCGTAGTACGCGCCACCGGGCGGCCAGCCACAAGATCGCGACGGCGGCCCCCCGAGGCGATCCCGCCCCGACCACTCAAGCTCGGCCTCCAGGCGAAGTTGTCCACAACCGGTGCCACATGTGCACAACCGGCTTCACCGCAAGATGCCGGCCTCACTGCGGTATGTCGGTTGCCCCGCGCAGCCGGCGCCGCTTTGATCTGGCAGGTGATGCGCGGGCGGTCGCTGGGGCCGCGGTTCAGGTGGCTCTGGTCGGCCTACGCAGTCAGCGCCTTCGGGACCTGGCTCGGCTTCGGGGCCTTCCCCATGCTCGCGATCCTCGTCCTCCACTCCGGACCCGCGGCCGTCTCGGCGCTGGCCGCCGTCGGGCCTGCCGTGGGGGCGCTTGTTGCCGTTCCGCTGGGGCCTTGGGTCGATCGGCGGCGGAAGCAGCCGGTGATGGTGGCCATGGACCTCGTGCGGTTCGGCTCGCTGGTCAGCGTTCCGGCCGCCTATGGCCTCGGTGTGCTGAGCTTCGCCCAGCTGCTGGCCGTCTCGGTGGTCGTCGCCGCGGCGGACATCACCTTCACCTCCGCCAGCGGTGCCTTCCTCAAGGGCCTGGTGCCGCCCGAAGACCTGCTCGTCGCCAACGGCCGGTTCGAGTCCACCAACTGGACCGCCACCGCGCTCGGGCCGCCGCTCGGCGGCGCCGCGTTCGCGCTGTTCGGGCCGGTGACGTCGGTGGTCGCCAACGCCGTCAGCTTCCTGCTCTCCGCGCTCGGGATCCGCGCGATCGGCGGGGACGAACCGCGCCCGCGCAGCGCCACCCGGCTGCGGCCGCGCGATCTCGCCGACGGCTGGCGCTTCCTGCTCGCACACCGGGGACTGCGGCCGCTGCTGTTCAACGCCATGGTGTTCAACGGCCTGGTCATGGGCACCGAACCGCTGCTCGCCGTGCTGATGCTCAACCAGCTCGGGTTCCCGCCCTGGCAGTACGGGCTCGCGTTCGCCGTTCCGTGCCTCGGCGGGCTCGCCGGCTCGCGGCTGACCCCGCGGCTCGTCGCGAAGTTCGGGCGGCACCCCGTCCTGATCACGGCGGGCGCGATCCGGGCGCTCTGGCTGCCCGCTCTGGCGTTCATCCCGGCAGGCACCGGCGGATTGGTCTACGTCATGGTCGTCGAGTTCGGCCTGATCGCCAGCTGCAGCGTCTTCAACCCGGTGCTCGCGACCTACCGGCTCGAACAGCTCCCGGCGGACCGCATCGCGCGGACGCTGTCGGCGTGGTCGGTCAGCACGAAGGCATCGATCGCCACGCTGACTGCGCTCTGGGGGTTGCTCGCCAGTCTGGCCGGGCCGCGGTGGGCGATCGGGATCGCCGGGGTACTCGTGCTGGCGACGCCGCTGTTGCTGCCCCGCCGTGACCGGACGCCGGTGGCCGCCTAACCCAGGGACTTGCGGGTGGCCTGCTCGGTCTCCAGGACGCCCTGCCGGATGCCCTCCAGCTGGTCGCTCAGCTCGCGCACCGCGCCCGTGTCCACCGTGACGTCCGAAGTCGCCGCCGTCAGCTCGGCGACCCTTGCCACCAAGCTGTCCAGGCCGAGTGCGCCCGACTGGAGCTGGGCCAGCAGCTTGTCGCGGGCGCCGGACAGCCGCTGGTGCACGTCCGCCTGGGCCTGGACCGCCGTCAACGCCTGCTCGAGGTCGCCGCGGACCTCCTGGCTCGCCGTGCGCAACTCGCGCTGGAGGCGACGCCGCTCGTGCGCCACCGCCTCCAGGTCGACCCTGGCCAGCGCCTGGCCCGTCGCCGACGCGCGGCCGGCCAAGCGCTGCAGCGTCGACAACGTCTCCCGGACCACCGGCTCCATGTCCGCGACGCGCTCGGCCAGCGGACCCGACGCGAGTGAGCCGCTCAGCGACGCGAAGCCCTCCGCCGCCGCCGATGCCCTGCGGAGCCAGCCCTCCTCGGCCGACCCCGGCGCGACGTCCAGCACTCGTGCTTCCCGCTGCGGTGGCTCCTGCTCCCCGCCCAGCGCCGCCGCGCCCGCACGCGCCGCGAGCACCGCCACGCCGATCCCGAGCGCGGCGACGACCGGCAGCTGCACGGCCCACGCCACCCCGGCCGACGTGGCGGCCAGCAGCAGGCCCCACGGTTCGGCGAGCTCACGGG
This sequence comes from Amycolatopsis sp. Hca4, assembly GCF_013364075.1. Classification (GTDB taxonomy): domain Bacteria; phylum Actinomycetota; class Actinomycetes; order Mycobacteriales; family Pseudonocardiaceae; genus Amycolatopsis. Next base: position 6,016,421 of record NZ_CP054925.1, on the reverse strand, counting down.
CGAACTTCATGTCAGAAATTGGAGATCACGGAGGTGAACACCTGGTTGATCGAGTCCGGTTTGGACGAATCGTACTCCGAACCCGCGGTCGCCTCCGCGATCTGCTTCAGCACGTCCTGGTCGGCGTCCGAGCCGTAGGCGATCGTGAACAGCCGGACCGACTCCGCGTTGCCCTCCGGGCGCAGCTGCGGCACCAGGTGCTCGATGTCGATGCCGCCGGAGTCCTCGTTGCGGCCGTCGGTCAGCACCACGACCGCGTTGATCGCCGTCGGGTCCAGGTGGGCCTTCATGTACTCGTACGCGGCCAGCGACGAGTCGTACAACCCCGTGCCGGACTGCGGTGTCAGCCCGCTCAGCCGCATCGCCAGCGTCTCCTTGCCGCCGGTGCCGAGCGGCTGCACCGGGAGCAGCTCCTGGTAGTCCTTGTCGCCGTCGAGGTGGGTCGAGAACTGCCAGAGCCCCACCTGGTCGCGTGGCACGAACTGGCCGAGCGAGTCGATCGCGGCCTGCTTCGCCAGGTCGATCTTGCTCTTGCCGGTGCCCTTGACCTCGTCACCCATCGAGCCCGAGACGTCCACCACGAGCAGGACGTTCGCCTTCTTGCGCAGGTCGGTCCAGGAAGCCAGCAGCTTCGACAGCACCGACGGCGACGGCGGCCGCAGGAAGCTGATCTTCGCCTCCGGGCGGACGCCGTTGGCGGGCGTCGCCTGCGGGCCGGGCTTGCCGTCGAACGACCGGAAGCCGAGCGCGGCGAATTTCGCCTGCGTCTCATCCTGGCGCAGGTAGCCGAGGAAGTCCGCGGCGACCTGCTTGCGCGTCGCGTCCGCCCAGTTCAGCGTGACGAACGGGTGGTCGGAGTTCAGCGTCCCGTCACCCGGGTAGATCGCCACCAGCGGCACCTTCGGCGGCCCGTGCTGCCCGACCTTGGCCGGGTCGTTCGTCGGGTTGCCCTGGTTGTAGCCGATCAGCGAGTTCTCCTCGACGGTGACCGCCGAGATGTAGGACAGCGCCGCGCCTTTGTCGTCGGCCTTCTGCAGGTTGGTCAGGAAGGTGAGCGTGGTGTCGCCGTAGTGCACGATCGCCTGCTCGATGTTCGTGACGAACTGCTTCGCGTCCGGCTTCTCGAGCGCGGCCGCGGTGAGGTCGGACGACGTGCCGGTGGCGGCGTAGTAGGCACCGATCGTCGCGTTCAGGCCCGACGTCGAGATGTTCGGGTTCGTCTTGCCGAGCCGGAACTTGCCCCACTCGGGGTGGCCGTACTTCGCCCAGCCCGCCGGGTCGGTGGCCAGCCCGGCCAGGTCCTTCCAGCCGATCGCCTTGGCGGGCCAGCCGAGCGCCTCGGCCATCGGCTTCGGCATCGCGACGACCAGCGGCGCGTTCGCGACCGACGGCGGGTCGCCGTCCGGCACGATCGAGCCGGTGTCGCCCTTCGCGTTGACGCGCAGCAGGTTGACCCAGCCGCTCGCGGCCGGCGTCCAGACGTCCGGGCGCGGCCCGTCGGTGGCTTCGTTCCAGCCGTTCGCCAGCGCCTGCATGGCCACGCCGGACGACTTCGACCGCACGACCACGTCGACGCAGTGCCCGGCGACCGTCCGCCCGGAGTACGCCTTCGCGGCTTCCTGGACGATCCCGGCCTTCTCCGGGGAGGAGGCGATGGTGAGCGCGACGGCGTCGGCGCCCGAGCACTTCGGCGCTTCGGCGTCGTCGCTCGAGCCGCTGGTCCAGTACCGGATCCCGATGATCAAGGCGATCGCGACCACGATCGCGGCGACGAACGGGAAAATCTTTCTCCTTCGCCGCACCGGCTGGGAATTGATCATCGAGCCCTCCCCGTCTCCGCGTCTGTGGTCATTATCCGGCGACGGGCGGGTGGCCGGAGGCGCGTTGCCGAACCGTTGCCGCCGGAAACCGCCCTCCGTCGGCGCGCCGACGGTAAAATTGCCGCCGGCGCATTTCGTTCACCTGCTCGGTAAACGGGGTGGTCGAAATCCTCGAAAAACCGCCGCGTCGACGGCGGAAAATCGCCGTTGCCGTCGACGCCGCGCCGAGCAACGCGGTCAGTGTGGTCGCCACGGAAAGCCGTCGCCGTCGCCGGGTCGCCGATTCTTCGGCGGCCCGCAGGCCGGCGCTCGCCTGGAGGAACCGGCGTTCCGGCGGGTTCGGCCGCGCGTCGGACCGCTTTGCCCAAGCCAGCGCTTCGTCGAGGTGGCGGCCGCGATAAAGAACGGCGGAATCCCGGTCCGCGGTTTCCCACAATCCGGCGGCCTCGGTGAGCCGCCGGTGGACGCGCAGGGCGTCCCGGTCCGCCGCCAGCCAGCCCCGCAGCCGGGGCCAGCCGTCGATCACCCCGTCGTGCGCGAGGTCCAGTCCCGTCCGGCCGGCGGTGACCACCCTGGCCCGGACGAACTGCGCGACCACCGGCGTTACGCCGAGTTCGGCGTACGGGACGTGCCGCCGGGTGTCGGGCGTGCCGTCGCCGAAACCGACCAGGCGCAGGAACAGGCTCCTGGCCTCGTCCTGCTCCGCCGGCGAGAGCCGGCGGAAGACCGCTTCGGCCGCGCCGGCCACGGCCGCGGTGATCCCGCCGGTGGCCTCGTACGCGGCGAGGGCGAGCGTGACGCCCTGGGTGGCCTGCCAGGTCCGGCGCAGGGCTTCGGTGGCGAACGGCAGCGCGCCCGGCTGCCGCGCCACCTCGGCCATCAGGGTTGCGACCAGGGCGTTCTCCAGTCCCCGGCCGGCTTCGGCGGCGGGCCGGACGAGCGCGGCCCGCACCTGGCCCGCGGTCAGCGGCGCCAGCGGGATCACCGCGTTCCGGGCCGGTTCCGCCAGTGCGGGGTGCCGCGCGCAGGCGTCCGCGAAGTCCGCGCGCAGGCCGACGACCACCCGCACCGGGGCCTGCGCCGCCCGCGCCAGCGCGGCGAAGAACCACGCCCGCTCGGGCGCCTCGGCGGTGAAGACCTCCTCGAACTGGTCGATCACCAGCAGGAACTCGGCGTCCGGCGGCAGCGCCTGCCGGATCCGCAGGTGCAGGTGGCCCGGGTCGGCGGCGAGTTCGGCGCGCAGCCGGACGGCCGGGGTCCCGGTGAGCGCCGCCAAGCGGGCCGCGCACTCCTCCAACGGCCGCCGGCCCGGCCGCAGGACCACCGCGGGCTCCCGGACGGCCGGGACGAGGCCCGCGCGCAGCACCGACGTCACGCCGCTGCCGGACGGGCCCGAGACGACCAGGAACCGGGCCCCGGCCAGCCGGTTCCGCAGCAGGTCGACGACGTCCTCACGGCCGAAGAACCGGCCTGCGTCCCCGGCGCCGAACGCGGCCGGGCCCGGGTACGGCGGCTCCGCGGCGGCCCCGGCGGCCGCGCGTCTTCGCTCGCTCAATTTCGCGGCGGCTTCGTGCCACCTTCTGTCCCATTCGGCGACCGGCCCGTCGCAGGCGCGCACATATGCCAGTGCGACCGCGCGCGTCGGCAGTTTCCGGCCGCCTGCGGCGTCGGACAATGTCCCCGCCGAGTAATGCGCTCGTTTTCCCAGTTGCCGATATGGCGGACGACCCGCCTTCTCCCGCAATCGCCGCAAATCCGCGGCGAACTGTGACAACACCTCGTCGTCCGTATCAATCGGACGTTCCCCACGCGGCATTACGCCACCCCCCCTAGGCGCAATCCATTGTTCGCAGATTGTCGTTCGCTGTCCAGTGAGCCGGACAGGACAACCCCAACGCACTAGACCGGGACGTGGCCGGATCGACCGGTCCGGCCGACGGGGGAACACTGGAGGGATCGATGGACAGCACCACGATGAAGCGGGCCGGGGCCGCCGTGCTCGGCGCGGGCGCGCTGGCCGCCGCCGGGCTGCTCGGGGCCGGCACGGCCTCGGCCGCCGACCTGCCCAAGGGCACGCACTCGGCGGTCAGCGGGCAGGCGACGACCGACCACGTGCAGAGCTGGGTGACCACGTTCTACGACGGTTCGCGCTGGGAGGCCAACGTGCGGGTCGACTACGGCCGCACCGGCGCCTGGACGCACTGCTCGGACGGCGCGGACATCTACGGGCCGGCGCAGGGGCCGGGTTACTGGATCTTCGGTGGCAACTGCTACGGCCACGGGACGATCACCAACTACGGCTGGTACGACGCCTGATCGGACGGGCCCTCCCTCGCACGCGCGGGGGAGGGCCCGGTCCCGTCAGCTCTTCGGCCCGCGGCGCGACCACGTCCAGGCGTAGCCGGGGTCTTCGGACGCGTCGGCGGCCTCGCCGAGCTCCAGCGGCGCGAACGTGTCGACCATGACCGCGGTCTCGTCGAAGAACTCCGCGCCGATCGACGCCTCCGCCGCGCCCGGCTGCGGGCCGTGCGTGAAGCCGGACGGGTGCAGTGAGAGCGAGCCGATCCCGATCCCCGAGCCCTTGCGGGCCTCGTAGTTGCCGCGCACGTAGAACATCAGCTCGTCGGAGTCGACGTTCGCGTGGTTGTACGGCACCGGGATCGAGTCCTCGTGGTAGTCGACCTTCCGCGGGCAGAAGGAGCAGACCACGAAGTTCGGGCCCTCGAACGTCTGGTGCACGGGCGGCGGCTGGTGCACGCGGCCGGTGATCGGCTCGAAGTCGTCGATGTTGAACACCCACGGGTAGAGGCAGCCGTCCCAGCCGACGACGTCGAACGGGTGCGTCGCGTAGGTGTAGCGGGTCAGCCCGGCGCGGTGCCGGACGAGCACCTCGACGTCCTCGCCGTCCTCCAGCAGCGGCTCCTCCGGCCCGCGGATGTCGCGCTCGCAGTACGGCGAGTGCTCCAGGAACTGGCCCTTCGCCGACAGGTAGCGCTTCGGTGGCCCGATGTGCCCGCGTGCTTCGAGGGTGAAGAGGTTGACTTCGCCGTGGGGGACGACCCGGTAGGTGCACGACGTCGGGATCACCACGTAGTCGCCGTCACCGACCTCCAGGCGGCCGTAGATGGTCTCGAAGGTCGCGGCGCCGCCGTGGACGTAGAACAGCTCGTCACCGGCCGCGTTGCGGTACAGCGGGCTGGGTGCGGTCGCGGTGACGAACCCGATGGTGACGTCGTTGTTGCCGAACAGCCGCCGCCGGTCGGTCACCGCGTCGGCCTCGCCGCCGAACTTGAGGTCCTGGGTCTTGAACGCCCGCGGCTTGAGCGGGTGGTTCGGGGTGAGCGACCCGCGGTCCTCCTCGACCGCGACGGCGTCGACGATCGCCGTCGGCAGGCCGCGGTGGTAGAGCAGCGCGGAGTCGGCGGAGAAGCCCTCGACGCCCATCAGCTCTTCGGCGTAGAGCCCGCCGTCCGGCTTGCGGAACGCGGTGTGCCGCTTGTGCGGGATCTCGCCTACTCGCCGGTAGTAAGGCATCGACGCCCCCTTCTGACGGGTCCGTTGTGCGAACGATTTTGTCCTGATGTCGTACGCTACTAGCGTGTCAGTCGTGTCAAGCGCTGTGGAACTCACGCCCCCCGGCCCCCGTGGAATTCCTCCCCTGTTCGCGAGGCTCGTCGACGACTCGGCGCTGTTCCCTCCGGTCGGTGCGGCCATGCCCGAAGCGCTGCGTGCGCACTTCGCCAGCCGGGACTCCGAACACGCCGGTGTACTGGGGGTTTTCCTCTGCCAGGCGTCGCGGCTGCCCGAGCTCATCACCGAGCTGATCAAGATCAAGCCGAAGCAGCCGCTGCCGCTTTCGCTGATCATCGACACCGGGCTGGGCGGCGTGCCGAAGGCCATCTCGATCGTCGAGTCGCGCAGTGAGCTGCTCGCGCTCCGGATGGTCGAGATGCCCGCGCCGTCGGACGTCGACGAGGTGTGGCTCGAGCGCGTCTCGGAGTTCGTGCCCGAGGACGTCATCCGGGTCGTCGAGCCGCGGCGCGGCGTCGGCTGGCTCGACGGCGTCCGCAAGGTGATCGAGCACGGCAGCTGGCCGAAGATCCGCTGCGGCGGGCAGGCGGGCGAGAACTTCCCCAGCGTCGACGAGGTGGCGGACTTCCTCGCCGTCGTCAGCGGCTCCAGCGGGGCGTCGTTCAAGGCGACGAACAGCCTGCACCGCGCGGTCCGGCACACCGACCCGGACACCGGGTTCGTGCACCACGGCTTCCTGAACCTGCTCGTGGCCTCGGCGCGCAGCCTCGCGGGCGGCGACGTCCGGGGTGCGCTGGAGTCGACGGACGCCCAGGCGCTGGCCGACGAGGCCCGTGCGCTGTCCGAGCCGGCCGCGAAGGCCGTGCGGGCGCTCTTCGCGTCCTACGCGGCGGCGACGTTCGAGGAGCCGGTCTCCGACCTGGGCGAACTCGGCTTGCTGTGACCAGCCGGGAGGGGTCGCTGACGCTCGACCGGGGCTTGGCGCTGCTGCAGGCGGTCGCCGACGCCGGCGGTGACGCGGCGACCATCTCCGAGCTGGCCGTCGCCATCGGGGCCAGCCGCGCGGCCGTCTACCGGCTGCTCGTGCCGCTGTCCGAGCGCGGCCTGGTCTGGCGCGACGGCACGAAGGTCCGGCTCGGCGTCGGGCTGCTCCGGCTGGCCGGGCAGGTGCTGCCGCAGCTGCGGGACGCGGCCGGCCCGGTGCTGCGCGAGCTGGCCGAGAAGGTCGGCGCGACCGCGCACCTGTCGGTCGCCCAGGGGACGCAAGCGCTTGCGGTGGCCGTCGTCGAGCCGTCCTGGACGAGCTTCCACGTCGCCTACCGGGTGGGCAGCCGGCACTCGCTGACCGCCGGGGCGGCGGGTAAGGCGATGAGCCTGCGGCCGGGCGGCAGCGGCTGGGTGACGTCGACGGGTGAGCTCGAGGCGGGCGCGTCCGGTGTCGCGGCGCCGGTGCGCGGGGTGCCGGGGCTGCGGGCGAGCGTCGGTGTCGTCTCGATGGAGCCGCTGAAGGCCGCCGAGGTCGGCCCGCAGGTCGTCGCGGCCGCCGGCCGGCTGGCCGACATCCTCAAGACGGACGGCTCCTAGCGCCGCGAGACCGCCAGCAGCGGCCGGACCATCGTCAGCAGCAGGGCGACGTCGACGGTGAACAGCAGGCGCTCGAACAGGCCGAGGGTGACGTCCTGCCGGGCCGGGCCGAGGACGAGGGTCAGCACGAACCCGGCGAGCACCACGCCGACGCTGGTGAAACTCGCCGTGGCCAGCCGCCGGATCGTCGTCCGGCGGGGTTCCCACGGGCAGCGCTCGCGGCCCTTCTTCGTCAGCACGAGCGCCGCCGCGGGCAGCGCGACGAACGCCGTCAGCGCGGCGAGGTTGTGGACCTGCCCGGCGAGCGAACGCGCCTGGCCGTCCGGGTCGACCGGCACCAGCCCGCACACCAGCAGCCCGGCCGACCAGACGCCGAGCAGCACGCAGACGGCGGTGGTGCCGGGGCGGTGGGCCTTCGCGATGCCGGCGAGGAGAGCGACCGAGCCGAACGACAGGGCCAGGCACATCACGCTGAACAACGGCGCGGCCGAGGACGTGCCGAGCTTGCCGTAGACGTACTCCGACAGCGTCTGCCAGACCGGGCTGACCTGCCCGGACAGCCGCAGGTGCAGGTCGATCGAGATGGCCACGGCGAGGCCGATGCCGCCGAGGGCGATCCGGCCGTGCAGCGGCGAGACCGCGCGCGTCTTCGGCGAGTTCACCTGGTGCTCTCCCTTTCGTTCCCGAAAGGTTACCGGGTGAACCTGTGAGGCAGTGGTCAGAAAGCGAGCTGGAGCAGGGCGAACGCGGCGAACCCGGCGAACACGAACCCGGCGCAGCGCTGGATCAGCTTCGGCTTGATCCGGCTGCGGATCTTCCCGCCGATGAACACGGCGAGCCCGGCGACCACGACCAGCGCGGCGAAAGCACCGACGCCGACGGCGACCGGGTTGCCGATGCGGGCGGCCAGGCTGGCCGTCGCGAGCTGGGAGGCGTCACCCCATTCGGCGGCGAAGAGCACGCCGAACGACGTCATCGCGGAGCGGAAGAAGGTCTGCGGAGAGGGGCCGGTGCGCGAAGCGTCTTCGCCTGCTTCGTCGGCTTCGCTGAACCCCTCGCGGAGGAGCATGAAAGCGCCGAGGCCGAACATCGCGGCGACGACGAGGGAAAGGACGAGGTCAGGCAACAACGTCAGGATGCTGCCGAACGCGACCGCTATGACGCATTGCACGGCGAACGCGGCGCACACCCCGGCAAAAACCGGCCAGCCGCGGAAACGGGTGGTCAGCACCAGGGTCGCGACGAGCGTCTTGTCCGGCAGCTCCACGGCGAGGACCAGGCCGAACGCGCTGATCAACGCCACCATGGCGGTAGTCATGAGATTTCTTTCGCCCCTTTCACTGCAACGATAAAGGGGCGTTCAGCCGAACCGCAAGCTGATGGCTTGCGCGAAATTGCCTGATCGGCGGCCATGAATTTGACAACTCGGGGCGGCACACAATTTTCTTCGGTACGCCGAATTTCCGGTTGTGGCCTGCGGTAGGTTCACCGGCATGGGGTCACTGGCACGTGCCGAGCAGGTAGCAGAGGTCATCCGACGGCTGGAAGCGCACTACGTCTTCCCGGACGTCGCCGTGAAGGTCGCGAAGGTGGTGCGCGCACGCCTGGACGAAGGCGCGTACGCGGACCTCGGCGAGGAGGAATTGGCGACGGCCGTCACAGCCGACCTGCAGTCGGTGAACGGCGACAAGCACCTGCGGCTGCGGCACCACGTCGACCCGGTCGCCGTCGACGGTGACGCGGAGCACGCGTCCGAGACCTTCCGGCGTGCGGGCGAGCTGGAGAACTTCGGGGTCGCGGCGGTCCGGCGGCTGCCGGGCAACGTCGGCTACCTCGACACGACCATGCTCTACCCGATCGACCTCGCGGCCCCGGCCTTCTCGGCGGCGATGACGCTGGTCGCGCCGGCCGACGCGCTGCTGATCGACGTCCGGCGCAACCGCGGTGGCGACCCGGAGACCAGCGCGTTCCTGCAGAGCTACCTCGTCGACGAGCGGACCCACTACCTCGACTTCTACGAGCGCGACGCCGACCGCGTCACCCAGATGTGGACGCTGCCGTACGTCCCGGGGCCGAAGTTCGGCGGCACCAAGCCGATCTGGGTGCTCACCGGCCCGGTGACGTTCTCCGGTGGCGAGGACCTGGCCTTCTCGCTGCAGCGGCAGGGTCGCGCGAAGACCGTCGGCGAAGTTACGCGCGGCGGCGCGCACCCCTGCGACCGGTACAAAGTGGACACCCACCTGGACGTGACCGTCCCGATCGCCCGGTCGTACGACCCGGAGACGGGGGAGAACTGGGAGGGCGTCGGCGTGACGCCGGACATCCCGGCCGCCGCGGACAAGGCCTTCGACACCGCGTACGCGCTGGCCCTCCGGCACGTCCTCGAGCTGGGCGAAGAGGGCCCGCGGCGGGTCGTGGCCGAGGAGGCGCGGGAGGCGCTCGACCAGCTGTAGTCACCCGGGACGTTGGTCCCGCCGCGAACGGGACCAGTTGATCTGGCCGCCTCCCCGGGCCCGGAGCACGCTGGACCACGTGGAGGTCCTTGAGCTAGCGCGGTGGCAGTTCGGCATCACCACCGTCTACCACTTCCTGATGGTCCCGCTGACCATCGGGCTGTCGATCCTGGTCGCGGCGATGCAGACCCGCTGGGTCCGCACCGGCGAGCTGCGGCACCTGAAGATGACGAAGTTCTGGGGCAAGCTCCTGCTGGTCAACTTCGCGATGGGCGTGGTGACCGGGATCGTGCAGGAGTTCCAGTTCGGGATGAACTGGAGCGCGTACTCCCGCTTCGTCGGCGACGTCTTCGGAGCGCCGCTGGCGATGGAAGGGCTCGTCGCGTTCTTCGTCGAGTCGACGTTCCTCGGCCTGTGGATCTTCGGCTGGGACCGGCTGCCGAAGAAGGTCCACCTGGCCTGCGCTTGGGCGTTTTCGCTGGCCACGATGGCCTCGGCGTACTTCATCCTGGCCGCCAACTCGTGGATGCAGCACCCGGTGGGCGTGACGTTCGAGAACGGCAAGCCGACCATGAACTCGATCTGGGCGGTGCTGACGAACAACACGGCCCTGGCCGCGATCCCGCACACCCTGGCCGGCGCGTTCTCGGTGGCGGCGGCGTTCCTGGTCGGCGTCGCGGGCTGGCACCTGTGGCGGCGCGGCGACCACGAAGACGTCTGGCGCTCCTCGCTGCGTCTCGGCGGCTGGGTCGGCGTCGCGGCCTTCGCGGTGCTGGCGATCACCGGCGACGCCCAGGGCAAGCTGATGTTCGAGCAGCAGCCGATGAAGATGGCCTCGGCGGAAGCGCTGTGCCACACCGAACAGCCGGCGAGCTTCTCGATCATCGCGATCGGGGACGTCTCGGGCGCGAACTGCGAAGACGTCAAGACGTTCAACGTGCCCGCGCTGCTGTCGTTCCTGGCGCACAACGACTTCTCCACCGAGGTCAAGGGTGTGGAGAACCTGGTCACGGAGTACCAGGCCAAGTACGGCACGAACTACCCGGACGACCCGGCGCTGGGCTCGCTGGCCGGCAAACCGATCGACTACGTGCCCAACCTGCCGGTGACGTACTGGGGCTTCCGGATGATGATCGGCTTCGGCGCGGTCTCGGCGGGCATCGGCGTCCTGGCGCTGTGGCTGACCCGGCGCGGCCGGGTCCCCGGCGGCCGCTGGTTCCCCTGGCTGGTCCTCGGTGGCATCGCGACGCCGTTCCTCGGCAACAGCGCGGGCTGGATCTTCACCGAGATGGGGCGTCAGCCGTTCGTGGTGGTGCCCAACCCGACGGGCGTGGACGGCGTGTGGATGTTCACCGCCCAGGCGGTCTCGCGGCTGACGACGGGCGAGGTGTGGACGTCGCTGATCGCGCTGACCACGGTGTACGCCGCCCTCGGCGTGGTCGAGGTGTACCTGATGCGCAAGTACGTCCGTGGTGGCGTCGACGCGGTCATGCCTCCCGAGAAGCCGAAGGATTCCGACAAACCGGGCGAGGACACCCTCGCCTTCGCCTACTGAGGTGCTGACGATGAGTGTCGATGTGACCACTCTGGCGAGTTACCCACAGCCCGTCTGTGGACAACTCCGCCCGCTGTGGATAACTCAGGGCCACGGAGGCGTGCGATGACCCTGGAAATCGCCTGGTTCGTCGTGATCGCCTTCTTCTGGCTCGGCTACCTCTTCCTCGAAGGCTTCGACTTCGGCGTCGGCATGCTGCTGCCGGTGCTCGGCCGGGACAACACCGAGCGCCGCGTCATGGTCAACACCATCGGGCCGGTCTGGGACGGCAACGAGGTCTGGCTCATCGTCGCCGGCGGGGCCATGTTCGCCGCCTTCCCGGCCTGGTACGCCGGGCTGTTCTCGGCCGCCTACCTGCCGTTGCTGCTCGTGCTGCTCGCCCTCATCGGCCGCGGCGTCGCCTTCGAGTACCGCGGGAAGGTGGACTCCGACCGCTGGCGGCGCAACTGGGACCGGGTGATCGTGCTCGGCTCGTGGATCCCGCCGCTGGGTGTCGGGCTGATCCTCGCCACCACCGTCCTCGGCCTGCCGCTGGACGCCCAGGGCAACCGCGCCGGCTCCGCGTTCGCCGCCATCCGCTGGGACACCCTGCTCGGCGCGCTCGCGATCGCCGCCTTCTCGATCGCCCACGGCGCCGCGTTCCTCGCCCTCAAGACCAGCGGTGACCTGCGGGAACGCGCGCGCACCCTGGCGCTGCGGCTGCTGCCGGTCGCGATGGTGCCGATGGTCGCGTTCCTCTCGGTCGTCCAGTGGCGTTCGGGCACGCTGTGGACGCTGCTCGCGTTCGGCATCAGCGCCGTCGCCGCGGCCACCGCTTGGCTGCGGCTGCGGGCCGACCGCGACGGGCAGGCGTTCGCCGCGCTCGGCGTGGTCATCGCCGGGGCCGCGGTGGTCATGTTCGGGTCGCTGTTCCCGAACGTCCTGCCGTCGACGGCCGACGTCGCCAACACGCTGACCATCGAGGGTGCCGCGTCGAGCCCGTACACGCTGACGGTGATGACGTGGGTCGCCGTCTTCGGTGCCCCCGCCGTGCTGATCTACCAGGGCTGGACGTACTGGGTGTTCCGCAAGCGCATCGGCACCCAGCACATCCCGGCGGTCCACGCACCATGAGCGAACTTCCCGGGCGCGCAACCCTTCTCGCCTCGGAGTCCACAGTGGACTCGGCGCGGCCGGGAAAGGGCCCGCTCGGCGCATTGCCGGCCCTGGTGCCGTCCGTGCGCCGAGCGCTGGCCCTGGTGGCTGTCCTGTCGTTCGTCAACGCCGCCGCGCTGGTGGCGCAGGCGTTCCTGCTCGCCGACGTCCTCGCGGCGATCGTCGGAGCAGGGTCCGGGGGACGCACCGCCCAGCTGGCCGTGCTGCTCGCGCTCGTCGCGACGCGCGCGCTGACCGGCTGGGCGGTGCGCACGGTCTCCGCCCGCGCCGCCGCCACGGCGCACCGCGAGCTGCGGGCCAAGGCCGTCGACCACGTCCTGCGCCTGGGTCCCGAGTGGATCGCCCGGCGCGGCCACGGCGAGCTGACCGCGCTCACCACCCGCGGCCTCGACGCGCTCGACGCCTACTTCCGCGAGTACCTGCCCGCGCTGGTGACGGCGGCCGTCGTGCCCCTCGGCGCCGGCGCGGCGATCCTGTTCGCCGACTGGCCCTCCGGCGTGATCGTCGCGCTGACCGTGCCGCTGCTGCCGGTGTTCGCCATCCTCGTCGGCAAGTACACCGCCGACCGCGTCGCCGGCGCGACCGATGCCACGCACCGGATGTCCGAGCGGCTCCTCGAACTCGTGCGCGTGCTGCCGGTGCTGACCGCGTTCCGCCGCGCCGCGGCCCAGGCCGAGACCGTCCGGCGGCTGTCCGAACGCCACCGCCGCGCGACGCTCAAGACGTTGAAGGTGGCCTTCTCCTCGGCGTTCGTGCTGGAACTGGTCGCGACGCTGTCGGTGGCGCTCGTCGCGGTGGTGATCGGTGTCCGGCTCGCCGGCGGCCACCTGCCGCTGGCCATCGGGCTCGGTGTGCTGATCCTGGCGCCGGAGTGCTACCAGCCGCTGCGCGCGGTCGGCGCCGCGTTCCACGCCAGCGAGGACGGCGTCGAAGCGGTCCGGCGCGTCGCCGACCTGCTGGCGATCCCGGCGCCCGCTGCGGGAACCGCGGTCCCTTCGCGGGGCGAGCTGCGCGTGTCGTCCCTGCGCGTCGAGCGGCGCGGTGGGTTCGCCCCGGACGGCGAGTCGTTCACGGTCCGGCCCGGCGAGACGGTCTGGCTCCGCGCCCCGAGCGGCGGCGGTAAGTCGACGACGCTCGCGGCCGTGCTCGGCTTCGTCCCGGCGGCGGACGGCACCATCACCGCCGGCTCGACGGACCTCGCCGACGCCGACCTCGCGCGCTGGCGCGAGCAGGTCGCGTGGGTGCCGCAGTCGCCGGTGTTCACCGGCGGCACGGTCCGCGAAGAGGTGGGCTCCGCCGGTGCGGTGCTCGCCGAGCTCGGGCTGGCCGGGCTCGCCGACCGGCCGGTTTCCCAGCTGTCGCTGGGGCAGCGCCAGCGCGTGGCGGTCGCCCGCGCGCTGCACCGGGTGGAGGGTGGTGCGTGGTTGCTGCTGCTCGACGAGCCGACCGCGCACCTCGACGAAGCGAGCGCGCGCCTGGTGCTCGACGCGGTGCAGCGCGCGGTCGCCAACGGCGCCGCGGCGGTCATCGCGGCCCACGAGCGCACCGCGGCGGTCGACCTGCCCGCCGAGGCGCCGAAATCCGCGGAAGAGTCCACAGTGGACGCTCCGGGCGCGCCGCTGGGGTGGCGCACGCTCCTCGGCGGACGGCTCTTCGGTGGTGCGGCACCGGGCGCGTTGGCGCTGCTGGCCGGGGTGGCGCTGACGGCGACGTCCGGCTGGCTCATCGCCAAGGCGTCCCAGCAGCCGCCGATCCTGACGTTGACGGTGGCGGTGGTGGGCGTCCGCGCGTTCGGCCTCGGCCGCGCGGGGTTGCGGTACGTCGAACGGCTCGTCACGCACGACGCCGCGTTCCGCATCGCCGGCCGCGTCCGCGTGCGGCTGTGGAACTCGCTGGTCCGCCTCGGGCCGGCGCGCGGCCTGCGTGCGGGAGAGGGGCAGCGCCGGCTGGTCGGCGACGTCGACACCGTGCGCGACCTGCTGCCGCGCGTGGTCTCGCCGCCGCTGGTGGTGGCCCTGGTCGCGGCGGGGGCGATCGCCGTGCAGGCGTGGGTGCTGCCGTCGGCGGGCTGGACGCTCGCGGCGGCGGTGGCGCTGGGGCTGTGCGCCCCGTGGATCGCGCTGAAGGTGGAGCGCCGGGCGACGTCGGCCCTGGCGGCCGGTCGCCGTGAGGTGGCCACCCGAGTCTTGACGATCTTCGAAGCGGCGGCCGAGCTGCTGGCGTTCGGCCGGGCGGATGACCACCGCCGGGCCCTCGCCGACGCGGACACCCGGTTGGTGACGCAGGCCCGCCGGCAGGCGTTCGGCGCGGGAGCGGCCGAGGCCCTGGTGACGCTGGCCTGCGGAGCGGCGGCGGTCATCAGCACGGCCCTCGCGGCCCAAGCGGTCACCGCCGGCCGGCTCGACCCGGTCCTGGCGCCGCTGCTGGCCTTGGTCCCGCTCGCGCTGGCGGAGGTGCTCGCGCTGCTCCCGCCGGTGGCGCAGCACTGGGACACGGTGCAGCGGGCGCGTCGCCGCCTCGCCGACGTGCCGGCACCGCCATCGCCGTTGCTCGGGACGGCCGTGGCGCTCCGGGGCGTGGACCTGGGCTGGCCGGGCGGGCCGGTGGTGCTGCACGACGTCGACGTGAACCTGCGGCCGGGCACGTACGCGGCGGTGGTCGGCCCGAGCGGAGCGGGCAAGTCGACGCTGGTCGCGGCGTTGCTGGGCTTCCTCCCGCCGCGGCGGGGCGTGGTCGAGGTGCCGGCGGAGGTGGCGTGGGCCCCGCAGGAGCCCCTGCTGGCGGCGACGACGATCGCCGAGAACCTGCGCTTGGCCCGCCCGGCGGCAACGGAGGAGGAACTGCGCGCGGCGTTGAGCGCCGCGGCCCTTCCCGAGCTGCCGACGGAAACGCTGCTCGGCAGCGGCGGCAGCGGCCTCTCCGGCGGCCAGGCGCAGCGGGTGGCGCTCGCGCGGGCGTTGCTCGGAGCTCCGTCGGCTGGGCTGGTGTTGCTGGACGAGCCCACGGCGCACCTCGACTCGGCGACGGCCCGGGAGGTCCGTGCGAACCTGCGGGAGGCGCTGGCGGGCCGGACGGTGCTGCACGTGACGCACACGGCGGAGGAGGCGGCGGAAGCGGACGTGGTCCTCGAGATCCGCGACGGCCGGGTCGTCACGCGGGTGCCGGTCCCGTGATCGGTTCCTGCGGAGCCCTCGGCGGGCAGGCACAGCCGCGCGCGATAATGACGGGACTCATGGACCCGACGCTTGCCGCACGAGCACTGTCCGCGGCCACCGAGATCACGAGCACCGCCCTGTCCGGCGACGACCCGGGAGCGGTGCTGGACACGGTCGTGGCCAGGGCGGCGGAGCTCGCGGACGCCGACCTGGGCCTGGCCATGGTCAGCACCGAGGACGGCAGGGTAGTGGTCGAGGCGGCGCACTACGCCACCAGCGAGCCACCGCGAACAGCGGATGCCACCGCCGCCGCAGGCAACACCGCTCCGGCGGCCGATGCGCACCCGGGCGACTCCGGTGGCCCGGAGTCCGGCGAGCGCACAGACCACCCGGCGGCGGTTGATTCGCACCCGGCCGACTTCACCCGCGCAGCTGGCGGCCCGGAGGCCGGCGCGCTTGCGGGTCAGCCGGCCAGCTCCGCCGCCTCGGCGGCCGACTCCGCTCGCCCCTCCGGTGGCCCGGAGGTCGGTGCGCCTGCAGGTCAGCCGACCAGCTCGACCGCCTCGGCGGCCGACTCCGCCCATCCCGCCGGCAGCCCGGAGTCCGGCGCACCCGCAGGTCAGCCAGCCGATGCTCGCTCCGCCGAGGAACCGGCATCCCTCCCCGGAGCACCCACCGCCGAGTCCCTGCGCGGCCTTGCTCTGCCCGCCGACTCCGCGGCCGGCCAGGTCGCTCGCGGGGGCGAGCCCGTCTCCAGCGCGGACTTCACCGTCGATCCGCGGACCGCGCCCTACGTGCCCGCCGAGCTCCACGGCTACGGTCCCTTCGCCGCCGCTCCTTTCGGGTCCGGGGGGCGGGTTCTCGGGTCGCTCACCGTCTACCGGAAGCGGGGGCGGGAACCCTTCTCCGCCGGGACCGTCGAGATGCTCGTGGCCTTCGCCGCGCAAGCCGGGGTCGTTCTCGCTCTTGCCGAAGGCGCCAACGCCCGTCACCGCGTTGCCCTCTACGAAGAGCGGGAGCGCATTGCCCGCGAGCTCCACGACGTCATCGTCCAGCGGCTCTACGGTGCCGGGATGCAGCTGGACCGCGTCCGGCGCAACATGCGCAAGCGGTTCGCCCAAGCCGACGGCGCGCGGCTCTCCGACGCCATCGACCAGCTCGACCAGACCATCGAGGAAATCCGCGGCACCGTGCGCGCGCTGCGGTCACCGGAGCCCCGGCACGACACCGGGACGCCCACCGACCTCGCCGAATCGGCGCGGGGCGAAGTGCGCATCGCCGGGGAGCTGCTCGGCTACCCGCCGACCCTCGAGCTGTCCGGCGAATTCGCCGACATCCCCGCGGAACGCGCCGACCACATCCGGGCCGCTCTCCGCGAGGCACTGTCCAATGTGGTCCGGCATTCCGGCGCCAGTGAAACCCGCGTGACCCTCACCAGGGACTCCCGCGGCGTCAAACTCCGCGTCCGCGACAACGGTTCCGGCGTGCCCCAGGGTGTCGCCACCCGCGGCCTGCGCCACCTCGCCGAACGCGCGGACGCCGCCGGCGGGAAGTTCTTCCTGAACTCCTCGCCCAGCCTCGGCACGCTCGTCGCGTTCGACCTGCCTCTCGACTGACCATTGCTCCTGCAACTCAACCTTCTCGGGTCATCCATCCTCCCTTCCACGCCCTCGTCAATGATCTTACCGAGTCATCGAACATATATTCGACTCACCTTCGGGTGAACCTTGACCCGGAAAACGCCTGATCGAGATGGCGGACCGTGACGGGGCCTGAAAAGGACGCAGCGAACGGCGGATTGCGGCCGCAACCGTGGCGAAGGGTTACTTCTCGCGCCGAGCGATCCAAGCCGCGGCCTGGGTCCGGCGCTGCATCCCCAGCTTCGCCAGCACCGACGTGACGTAGTTCTTCACCGTCTTCTCCGCGAGGAACAACCGCTCGGCGATCTCCCGGTTCGACAGCCCCTGGCCGATCAGCTCCAGCACGTCCCGCTCCCGCTCGGTGAGCGTCGCCAGCTCGTCCGTCGGCGGGTGCCGCATCTTGTCCAGCACGCGCGCGGTGCTCACCGGGTCCAGCAGCGACCGCCCGGCCGCCACCTCGCGCACCGCGTTGACGACGTCCTGCCCGCGCACCTGCTTCAGCAGGTAGCCCGCCGCGCCGGCCATGATCGCGCCGACCATCGCCTCTTCGTCGTCGAACGCGGTAAGCATCAGGCAGGCCGGCGGGTTCGGCTTGGACCGCAGCTCGCGGCAGAGCGTGATGCCGTCGCCGTCGCCGAGGCGGACGTCGACCACCGCGACCTCCGGCTCGACGTGCATCGCCACCGCCAGGGCCTCTTCGACGCTGCTCGCCTCGGCGACGACCTCGATGTCGGGCTCGTCGCCGAGGAGGTCGCGGAGCCCGCGGCGGACCAGTTCGTGGTCGTCGACGAGCAGTACCTGGATCGGCATACCCCGAGGCTACGGGGTGTGCGGGCGCCGCGGTGGCGGCCGGTCGGCACCGTCACACGTGAATTACCTCAAAGGTGTGACCGCGTGCTCCGTAACATTCCAACGGGTATGCATTCCTGTGTCATATACCCGCAGGTCAACACCGAAACGCGAAAGAATCACGGAACCCGGCCTTCTTCGTGGAGCGCTGGCATTTCCGGAATTCCGGAATCGTCCGTAACGGCTCCGGCAAGGCTGCGATAGTAACCACGCAATCGCCCCGATTCCGCTCGGAAGGAATTCCGTTGTCCCTGTTCCGCCGTGCCCTGACGACGGCCGCCGCCGTCGCCGGGCTCGCTCTCCTCGGCCCCGCCCCGTTCGCCTCCGCCCAGCTCGCGACGCCCTTGACCGGCGATGTCGACTGCAAGAACTTCCAATACCAGGAAGAAGCCCAAGACGTCCTCGACGCCACCCCTGGCGACCCCTACCACCTGGACGAAGACAAAGACGGAATCGCCTGCGAATCACTGGCGCACCGGCCGAAACAACCGAGCACGAGCACGACGACGCAGAACCCGCCGACGGGGAAAAAGCCCGACCCGCCCAAGAAGAAGACGGACGCCCAGGTGAAGGTCAAGCCGGTCGGCGGTGTCGCCACCGGCGGCGGTGAACCGGACGAAGACGTTCCCGGTTTCCTCGTGCTCAGCGGCACGCTGCTCGCCGCGACGGTGTCCGGCGGCATGGTGCTCTACCTGCGCCGGCGGCCGAGTTGAGGCACCCGCGCCTGTGGCCGGCGGTCACGGCGGTCGTCGCCGCGCTCGGCGTGGTGCTGGCCGTGGCCCTCGTCCTCGTCCTCTCGCCGCGGGCGCCGCAGGACGTCGCCCCGCCGAGCCCGGCCGCCCCGGACCCGCCGGGCACCGCCAGCGTCGCGCGCACCCCGGCAACGACCGCCGACGGCCTCCCCGCGGCGAAACCGGCGTCGCTGACCATCCCGGCGATCGGCGTGCGGGCCGAGGGGATCAAGGACCTCGGCCTCACCCCGGAAGGCGCGCTGGAGGTGCCGGGTGACGCCACGACGGTCGGCTGGTTCACCGGCGCCCCGTCGCCGGGGGAGGCGGGCCCGGCCGTGCTGGCCGCGCACGTCGACTACAAGCACGTGCCCGGTGCCTTCTCCCGCCTGAAGGACCTGCAGCCCGGCGCGCAGGCCGAGGTCGCCCGCGCGGACGGCCGGATCGCCGTCTTCACGGTCTACCGCGTCGACCGCTACCCGAAGGCGGCGTTCCCGACCGACCAGGTCTACGGCGACACCCCGGACCCCGAACTGCGGCTCATCACCTGCGGCGGGGCGTTCGACCGGGCGAGCGGCAACTACCTCGACAACGTCGTCGCCTACGCGAGGCTCACCGCAGTCGAGGCCTGAGCCAGCTCGATCCGCGCCAGCTCCAGCCGCCGGTAGGTGCGCTCCAGGAGCGACCAGACGTCGAGGACGTCGCCGTCGAGCTCGGGGTAGGCGATGACGAGGTGCTCGCCGTCGTAGGCGACGTCGACCGGGAGCCCGGCTTCGAGCTGCCAGCAGAGCTGTTGCTGCTTCGGCGTGAGACGGCCCGCGTAGCGGTCGCTCATCGCCCGCGCGAGCTGGCCGCGCAGCAGCACCGGCCCGGTCGAAGGGGCGGCCAGCAGCCGCTCGGCGTGGCCGGCGGGATCGGCGGGGAGTTCATCCGGTTCGGGGTCGCGGACGGCGACCGTCGGCTCGGCCTGGTCGCGGGCGGGCAGCACGATGCTGCCGTCCGCGGCGTGGCGGGTCGGCGCATAACCCGCTTCGCGCAACGCCGCCAGCGTCCCCGAAGCGTCCACAGTGGACGTCAACACGGTCGGTGCCACCGCGCGCAGGCCGAGTTTGGCCAGCTTGCGGTGCGCGGCGAGCTCGGCCAGCACGGCGGGTTCGCCGACGACGACGCTGGCGACGTCGATCACCTGCGCCTCACCGTGCCGCCGCGCGACGTCGTTGACCAGGTACACCAGCGGCTGCGGCAGCTCGCCCGCGGCGATGGTGCGCAGGTCGTCGAGCAGCTCGCCGGTCGTCGCGCCCTGGTCGAACGCGCGCCGCACGGACGCGGGGGAGAACCGCCAGCTGGTCGCGGTGCCCTGGGCCTCGCGGTCGGCGACGCTGTCCAGCAACGCGGCGAGCCGGGCGTCGGGCGAGCCGGGCACGATCGCGGTGAGGTCGGTGCCGAACAACGCCGTCGTCCGCGCCCGGGACACCAGCTCGTCGGTGACGTTGACGAGCGTGTGCGGCTCGAGCAGGGCGCGCCCGGCCGCGGTCACCGCGCCGTGGGCGACCACGCCGAGCAGCTCGCATTCCCCGAGCGCGTCCCGGACGTACCCGGCGAGGTCGTCGGCCGGCAGCATCGGCGCGTGCCACCCGACGAGTCCGGTCAGCGCTTCGACGTCCGTGACGGCGTCGCCCGGGCCGAGCCGCGCCAGCAGCCGCACGATCACCTGCCGGACCAGCGCGTCGGCCTCGAAGCCCGGCGCCGCCGCGTCCCACCAGGTCGTCAGCAGCAGGCGGTAGAGCAGCGCCGGGGCGGGCCGGACGAGGTCCGGGTCCGGCGCGAGCGTGGGCGCGGGGGCCTTGTGGCCGCGGCGTGGCGGCGGTGGCTCGTCGGCGACCAGCAGGCCGGCCTGCGCGGCGAGGTCGATGGCCAGCTCGATCTCCGCGGGCGTGCCCCCGGTGTCCTTGGCGATCTTCTTGACCAGCCGGGACCCGATCGTGCCGTCCTTGAGCAGCGGCAACGGGTCCGTGGCGGCCAGGTCGAGGATCGCCGACACGCGGTCGAGCAACCGGAGCGCGGCGGCCGAGGACGCGGCTTCGGCGGCGTCGGCCTCGGTGTGGGTGACGGGGTACGGCGGTTCGTCGGGCGTGAACGGCAGCTGGTGGTCCGGGCCGCGCAGCGCGAGCGACACCTCGATCGGCATGGCCACCGTGCCGTGGAAGGTGCCGACCAGGAAGCCGTGGTCGAACGCCCAGCCCGCGGGGGCAAGGCCCTGCACCTCGGGAACGCTGTCGGCCATGTCCCGCAACAGGTTCCGCGTCTCCTCGGGCGCGGTGTCGAAGAGCGCGCGGACGGTTTCGCCGTCCCGGAAGAACTCCACGAGCCCGAGCAGGAGCTCCGCCTTCCGGCCGGTGCCCGGCAGGCCGAGAGTGCGCGACAGCTTCGCCAGCCGGCTCGTGCCGAACTCCTCGAACAGGCCGGCCAGCGGACGGCCGAGGCCCTCGGCGGCGAAGGTGTTGCGGCGCAGCGGGTCCGGCAGGCCGATGCCGTCGGTGCCCGGCAGGAGCAGGGCGCGTTCGGCCAGCTCCGCCACGGCGGCTTCGACGGTTCGGGCGTCCGTTCCGAGCAGCCGGGCCACTTCTTCGGTGGGCGCCGGCCGCCGCCCGAGCGCGTGGCACAGCTGGACGGCCCGCAGCACCTGCACCAGCGGCGCGGGCAGCCGGAGCAGCGCGGCCTCGATCGACTCGGCGGCGGCGAGCCGCGCCGCGACGACGTCCAGCCGCCGCGGCCACGGCTCCAGCAGCACGTCCGGCCGGTGGGCCAGCACCTTCGCCAGTGCGTCCTTGTCCAGGCCCGCGAGCCTGCCGAGCAGTTCGCCGGCGGTCGTCATCGGACCAGGCTAGATCACCGTTCGCAGGCGACGCCGTCACCGTCGCGGTCGAGCGCGGGCCGGTAGCCGGGTTCGCCGCGGTGCAGCGGCGCCGCACCCGCGGCCTTCGCCGCGGAGCAGTTCGCGTAGTACGCCTGCGCCGGGGCTTCTTCGGTGGTTTCCACGGGCGGCGGCGGGGGAGCCGCCTTGGTGACCGGCGCCGGCTTCGGCGTCACCACCGGAGGGGGCGCCGGCGCGGTGGTCGTCGGCGCGGGCGCGTCGATGGTTCCGCGGCACGGCGGTCCCCACAGCCCGGCGACGGCGGTCTTGGCCGCGGTTTCGGTATCGGCGAGCGCGGGCAATGAGGCGGTGGCCGCGTACTTGAGATAACCCTGCCGAATGGCCAGCGTCGCGTAGTCCTGCCCGTCGGGGAGCGTCAAGGCAATGCCCTGCGCGGTTTCCGCGCCGAGCGTGACGGCTTTGCCGGAAAGCGTCGAGGACGCCCACGCGAGCGATTCCGCCGCGTAGCAGCCGTTGCTGGCGGGAGGAGCCAGCACGCCGAGGACGTGCACCGTTTTGACGCTGCCGTCACTGCCTTTGACCACCACGGTCGCCCCGTCCGGCACGCTGCCGACGGTGTAGGTGACGGCAACCGGTGTCGGCGTCGGCGTCGCGGATGTGCTGGTCGTCGGGGGTGCCGAGGGTGCAGGAGCGGTGGCGGTGGCGAGCTTCGGCTCGGGTGCCTCGCCGAAGATCGCGCCGAGCACGAACAGGACCGTGAACGCGGCCAGGACGATCTTCAGCCAGTTCGGAAAGCGCTTCTTCGCCTGCATGCGGGATTTCCTCGTTCCTCGAGCGACCTGCCGACGGTGTACTCGGGAAATCTCCCGTCCTTGTTACGGGCGAGCTCGTGATCGACCACCAGTCGTTATCCGGCGGAATGTTGCCGTCACGATCACGTCACGAACCACGCGGCCACGCCGAAAAGCTGTCACAACGGCCGGCCGGGAAACGACCAGCGGACGTGATCGAATCCCTCCCGCTGCTCGGCGCCGGTGGCCACCCCGCCCACGGTCTCGACTTCACCGCACTGGAAATCCGGACCACCGGCCTGCGGCCGGGCCGGATCGTCGAGCTGGCCGCCGTGCGGGTCCACGCCGACGGCTCGCTGGTCGGCGAGTTCGCGACGCTGGTCGACCCCGGGCCCGGCGTGCCGCTCGGCCCGGCGTTCGTGCACGGCATCACGCGCGGCGAGCTCGACGGCGCGCCGTCGTTCGGCGAGGTGCTCGGGCCGCTGCTCGACCTGTGCGCCGGCAGCGTGGTCGTCGCGCCCGACCCCGCCTTCACCGGGGCGTTCCTCGACCGCGAAACCGGGGCGGTGGGGGTCCGGGTGCCCGCGCTGCCGGGCGTTTCGACGACGGCGGCCGCCCGGTCGGTGCTGCGGCTGCCCAACTACCGGACGGCGACCGTGGCGCACGCCCTCGGCGTGCCCACCGGGACCTCGGCCCTGTCGGCGGCGAGGACGACCGCGCGGTTGGCGACGGTCCTGTTCGGGCGCTACGGACTGACCTTCGCGACCCCACCGGTCTTCCCCGGCCTGCCGCGCTTCGCCGGTGGCCGGCTGCTGCCCCGCGCCGAGGAGCTGCCCGCCGAACCGGGGTGGATGGCCGAGGCCGTCGAGCGGATCCCCGGCAGCGGGGCCGGGAACGCCTACCTGGACCTGCTCGCCGGTGTCTTCGCCGACCAGCACCTGACGGCCGACGAGGTGACGGCACTGGCCGCGCTGGCGAGCGAGGCCGGGCTGTCGGAAGCGCACGTGCGGTCGACGCACGAGCAGTTCGTGGCCGCGCTGCGGGAAATCGCGGAACGGGACGGCGTGGTGACCGCGGCCGAAGCGCGGGAACTGCGGCAGGTGGCGACCGCGCTCGGCGTGGCAGGCGCCGCGGACCTGCGGCCGACCGACGGCGGGAAGCCGACGCGGGTGCTGGTGCTCGGCACCACCGTGGCGGCGGACCGGCTGCGGGCGCGCGTCCTCGCCGAGAGCGTCCAGCTGGCCAAGAAGCTGACCGCCAGCGTGACCCACCTGGTGGCCGACCCGACCGTGCCCGCGAACGAGCCCAGGCTGGCCCGTGCCGCCGAACTGGGCGCCGTCCTGCTCGACGTCGACGCCGCTCCGGTGGCCCTCGGCTTCGAGCCGCCGCCCGCGCCGCCGGCTGCGGCGGCGGCTGGGACGTCGAAGCTCGTCGGCGGGCGGATCATGATGGGCGTCGGGCTGCTGCTGATGTTCATCGTGGTGGTCGCGATGTTCGGCGGAACCCCGCTGGCCGGCGGGATCTTCCTGGCCGTCCTCGGGGTGGGGACGCTGCTCGGCGGCTGGTGGCTGGCCGAGCCCGCGGCGCGCTAGCCTCGGTCCGGTGCCACGACTGATCCACCTGAACGGGCCGTCCGGGATCGGGAAGTCGACGATCGCGCAGGTCTACGCCGAAGCGCATCCCGGGGTGCTGAACCTCGACACCGATCGGGTCGTCTGCCTGATCGGGGGCTGGCGGGAGACCTTCTTCCCGACCTTCAAGGCCGCGCAGCTGCTCGCCGTCGCCATGGCCGAAACGCACCTGCGGACCGGGCACGACGTCGTCATGCCGCAGCTCGCCACCCGGGTTGCCGACGTCGAACCCTTCGAGGCCGCCGCGGAAGCGTGCCGGGCCGAGTACCGGGAAATCCTGCTCACCGCCGAGAAGTCCGTCGCCTGCGGGCGGTTCGCCGAGCGGGCGGCGAACGGGGACGCCGCGACCAAGGGCGTCGACGACGTCGTGCAGGAACGCGGCGGTCCCGCGCTGGTCGGGCGGATCCACGACCAGCTCGCCGCCTACCTGCCGCAGCGGCCCGGCTGCGTCGTCGTGCCGACCGACGGGTGCGCGCCGTCGGAAACCTACGAAGCCGTGCTCGCCCACCTGCGCGCCGGCTGACGCGGTCCGGTTCACTGGAGTCATGGCAATTCCGGAGCTCGCGCTGCGGCAGATCGAACGGTGGTGCGCGCAGCGCGTCCCCGAGCACCTCCAGGACCGGGTCCGGGTCG
This sequence comes from Amycolatopsis sp. Hca4, assembly GCF_013364075.1. Taxonomy (GTDB): domain Bacteria; phylum Actinomycetota; class Actinomycetes; order Mycobacteriales; family Pseudonocardiaceae; genus Amycolatopsis. The sequence continues at coordinate 5,992,021 of NZ_CP054925.1, read as the reverse complement.
AGTGCCGGACCCGCGGCCGCGCCGTCACCATCGTCGAACGCCGCGCGCAGGCCGGGCCCGAGTGGAGCGAGCACGAGATCGCGCAGCTGCGGTTCGACGAGTTCGGCATCTGGTCGGTCTGGTGGACCGACCGGACCGGGCAGTGGCTGAACCACCCGGACGCGCCGGTCGCCAGCACGCCGCCCGCGTTGCTCGCCGAGATCGACCGCAACCCCGGCGGGGTGTTCTGGGGCTAGGACGGCGGCGGGAAGCGGACCTCGTTGCGGTCGATCTTCGCGTGCGCCGCCGCGGCCAGGTCGACGCCGAGGCGGTCGGCCAGCTGCAGCAGGTAGAGCGTGACGTCGGCGATCTCGTCCAGCACCTTCTCCTCGAGCGCCGGGTCCGCGCGCCACGCGTCGGATTCCTCCGGCGTCAGCCACTGGAACAGCGAGGTCAGCTCGCCGACCTCGCCGGAAAGCGCCATCACGAGGTTCTTCGGGGTGTGGTACGGCTCCCAGGCACGGGCCGCCGCGAAGCCGCGCAGCCGCTGGGTCACGTCGTCGAAGGTCACGGGCGCGATTGTGCCTCCATCGTCACAGTGAGCTAACGCCCGTATGGCGGACTGCCGTTGACCGGTGAATCTCTCACTCAATAGGTTGAATCCCGTCGGGATTGTTGCGGGGACCAAGGCTGGGAAGGGAACGTCTTGAAGTACCTGCGATCCGTCCGCGGCCGCATGCTGGGCATCGCGTTCATCCCCGGCGGCGCGCTCGTCGCCGTGGCTGTCGTGATCGCGATTCTCCTGATCCACCAAGCGGTTCGGACGCGGGACGAGGCCGTGGAGACGGCGGCCGCCGCGGACCGGACGGCCCGAGCGGTGGTCGCGCTGCAGGCCGAGCGGAGCGCGGCGATGGCCGCGCCCGACCAGCGCGGTGCCGCGTACGCGAATTACACGCAGCGGATCGAGTCCGCCATCGCCGGCCTGCGCGACTACGCCCGCCACGCCCCGGACGCCGAGTCCGCCTACCAGCAGACCACCGCCGTCGAGCTGCTTTCCGTCGCCGAAGGGATGGATCGCTCCGATTCCCTCGCGCTGGCCGGGCTGGACAACGTGACGCGCGGGTCGTTCACCTCCGCCGTGGCCTCCTACCGCGCCGACCTGGCCCGGGTCGTCCCGCAGCTCACCGAGAGTGGCCGGATGGCGTACGAGTCGCTCACCCGCAGCGCCGAATGGAGCAGGCTCACCGCGGCCGAGAACGCTTTCACCGCCGCCGAACCGCTTCCGCTGCCCGAGTCCACGTGGCGCAGTGCCGCCTACGCCGTGTCCGCCCGGCTCGGCCTGCTGTACACGCAGCAGAGCCAGTACGCCGTGCAACTGACGCTCGACGACGGCCGCCGCACCCTCGCCGGTGCCCTCGCGGCGGGGACGGCGCTCCTGCTCTTCGCCGTCCTCCTGATGGTGGTCGTGCGGCGGCTCGTGGCGCGGGTGCCGGTTCCGGTCGTCCCGATCATGGTGCCGACCGTCCGCCCGGCCATCCCGCGCCCCCGCCACGCACGGTCACCACGGTCCGGTCTGCCGGATCCGTGGCCGCTGAAAGCCGTGTTCGACGACTTGCGGCGTCGGTGAGCCGCTCACTCTCCGTCAACGATTACTCCGAAAAGAGCACGCGGTTGGCCCACACGCGTGCCGGTGACCGTCGGGCAGACTGGTGCGCGTGAGTCCCCACTCGGATCTTCGCCCCTACCTGCGCACTTTGGACGCGGAGACGCTGGCGGACCTGCTGCACGCCCAAGCCGAGCGCGATCCCGAGCTGCGGCACTCGCTCGAACTGCGCGCCGCCACCCAATCCGGTGACGTCAGCGAGGCGCACCGGCTGCTGGACACTGCGGTCACCGACGGGAACGTCGAGTACACCGCGAAGATCGGCGCGGTCCTCGACACGCTGCAGCGGATGCTCGACGCCGGCAGCCGCGCCGACCTGGCCCCGCTGGCCCGGCGCACGGTCGACGACATCAGCGAGGTGCTGGAGCAGTCCGGCGACCACGCCGGCGACCTGGCCGACCGGCTGGACCGCGCCGTGGAGCTGTACGCCCGCGCGTGCGCCGCCCGGCCGCCGGACCCGGAGAAGCTGGCCGACTGGATCCTCGAGGTCGAGTTCGACGGCCCCGGCCGCCCGGTCATCGACCTCGCCGAGTTCGCGACGGCGCTCGGCGAGCCCGGCCTCAAGCGGATCAAGTCCACTGTGGACGACGTGCTGGCCGCGAACGGCCCCGGCCACCGCCGTGACGTGGCCGAACGGCTGCGGGAGCAGCTGGCCGAGGTGCTCGGCGACGTCGACGAGCTGGTGGCGATCCTGTCGGCCAAGCCGCCGCGGGTGGACGTCAGCCTCAAGATCGTCCGGGTGCTGCGCGCGGCCGGGCGGCACAGCGAGGCCATCGCGCACGCCGCCCGCGCGCTCACCCACGACAAGCAGCCGCCGTCGGTGTCGCCCGAGCCGGAAAGCGAAACCTCCCGCCGCCGCAAGGACTTCGACGCCGAGCCGGGCCGCGAGACGTTCGCGGCCCTGCGCGAGGCCGCGACGAAGGACGGGAAGTGGACGGTCCAGCGCCGGGAAGCGCTCGCCCGCCTGCGCGAACGGGCGGCCGAAGGGACCGAGCAGGCCGACGAGCTGGTCCGCGTGCTGCTCGACGACGGCCGTCCGGACGAAGCCTGGCGGGCCTGCGTGCGGTTCGGGGCCTCGCCGGAGCTCAGGCTCGAACTGGCCGAGCAGCGCGCGGCCGAGCACCCGGCCGAGACGATCCCGGTCTTCCGCGAACACGTCGACGAGCTCATCGAGCGCAAGGACCCGCAGGCGTACCAGGAAGCGGCCCGCCGGCTGAAGCTGTTGCGCACCTTGCACAAGCGCGCCGAGACGCCGGACGAATTCACCGCCTACCTGGCCGCGCTGGTGGAAAACCACCGGCGGAAAACCCGGCTCATCACGGAAATCCGGACCGCCAGGATCGCTCTGCCGAAGGCCGTAACCTCCCCGCGCAGCCCTCGTTGAGCCGGGAGAACCGGTGATACACGTGCACCGGGACATCGTGAGCGCGCCAGGCGTCGCGGTGGCCCAGTTCCGCCGCCCCGGCTCGGCGCCTCCCCGCCGGGCCCGCGGCGGGACCCGCGCCAGGGCCACCGCGACCCACTCGCGGTGAAGTGAAAGCATGAGGCCATGAGCCCGGTCAGTCGCGCCCGCAAGAGGCAGCCGCAGCCCGTCACGCACAGCGTGACCGGCCTGTTCAAGGACGTCCTGAACGACTTCTCGGCGCTGGGCGCCGACCCCGCGCCGGTCGACGTCGAACTGCTCGCCTCCGAGGTGCTCGGCCAGTTCCACGACCTGCCCGTCGAGGACGGCGAAGAGCCGCTCGGCCTGGAGCTCATCGGCTTCGCGCAGCGCAAGATCACGCCGGGCGCCGCCGGGCTGCTGGCCGCGCTGAAGGTCGTCGCGGAGACCGACGTCGAGCGCAAGGCCGCCGACGCCGGGCTGCAGGTCGTGCTCGGCCGCGGCATCCCCGAGCCCGCCTTCGCCGCCGGGCTCGGCCAGGTCGTCGCCGGCGAGTGCTGGCGGACCGGTGACATCTACGGCGACGAGTCCTCCCTGCTCTGCGTCTTCTCCCACGGCGACCAGGCGTACGGCCTGCTCGCGCTGCTCGACTACACCGAGGGCGGCCGCGTGCGGGACCTCGTCGTGATCGACCGGCCCGCCGACGTCGTCGCCGAGATGCGGGAGCAGTCCGACGCCGACCCCGAGCTGGTCGTCTTCGAGGCCGTCGACCCGGCCGAGGCCCACCGCCTGATCGCGGACGGCCTCGCCGCCACCGACCACCTCGACGAAGCCGACGTCAGCGAGGACTACGCGCGCTTCCACGCGGTCGCGCTCACCTGGTGCCGCGCGCTGCCGGAGCCCGCGCTCGTGCCCGAGGTGGCCGAGTGGTCCGACGCCGAGCGCGCCGCCGTCGTCGAGCAGTTCGTCACCGCGAGCGGTGAGGACGCCGACGCCGCCCGCGCGATCGGTGGCCTGCTGCTGGAGCACGGCCTGCGCACCGACCCCGGCAACCCGCTGCGCGTCGGGCCGGAGAAGATCGCGCGGTTCCTCGAGGGGCTGCTCGGCGAGGAGTACGAGCTCGACGCCGACTACGAAGACGCCGTCGAACCGGTCGTGCTGGCCTGGGTGCAGTGGACCGGCGAGCGGGCCCACCTGACCGAGACCGCGATCGCCGCGCTCGACGAAGCCGTCCAGGACTACCTGAGCGAGTACGCCGACGATGACGACTCGCCGCTGGAGCGCTACTTCGCCGACACCGCCGACCTGTCGCCGACCGAGCTGGCCGACGCGCTGGAGCGGCGGATGTTCGCCGTGCCGTCGACGACAACGGAGATCGACGAGGAAGAGGTCGACCTCGACCCGACCGACGCCGACCAGCGCCGCGCGCTCGTCATCGCCGAGGCCGACGAAGACGAGGAAGAGCAGCGGCTGATCCTGCGCGCGACCATCGTCGACCAGCTGTGGGACAACGAGCCCGCCGAGGTCTGGCAGGCCGTCGAGCGCCTCCAGGAGGGTGAGCTCGACCGCGACGAGATCTTCGAGCAGCTCATCGACGCACTGGAAAACAGCCTGCTGGACGCGGAAAACCTCGAATACGACGCCGACGCCTACCTCGAGGCGCTGGCCGCGCTCTGACGCTTACGGGAGGGGGCCTGCCGGTTCGGCGGGCTTTCCCTTGCGGCGGCGCTCCTGCAGCCGGTCGTCGAAGTCCACGACGAACGTCCCGGCGGCCATCGCGATCAGCAAGGCCAGACCGAGCACCGCACCGACCCACGTGAGGATCATCGAGAACATCGTGGGCCTCCTCCCCAGCTCAGAGCCGTTTTCCTGACTCCTTCAGGGTCGCTTTCACAACGCACGCCCGGTATCGGCCAACCGGTTACGGCTGAACGGGCCGCCTCGGCCGATCGGCCGGAATCCGGCGCGGAGAGTCGCCGGGGCGCAACGAAACGTGCCTGCGCACTCGCTCAGCGTGCGAATGTGCGGCATGTGGGTGACGAGGTGCGTGACAAGTCAGAGCTTGCGCAGCCGCACGCGGTTGATGGTGTGGTCGCAGTCCTTGCGCAGCACCAGCGTGGCCCGCGGCCGGGTCGGCTTGATGTTCTCCATCAGGTTCGGCTCGTTGATCGAGTGCCACAGGTGCCGCGCCTCGGCGCGGGCCTCGTCGTCGGGCAGGCCGGCGAAGTGGTGGAAATGCGACGCGGGGTCCGCGAACGCCGTGTGCCGCAGCTCCAGGAACCGCTCGATGTACCAGCGCTGGATGTCGTCGGTGTGCGCGTCGACGTAGATCGAGAAGTCGAACAGGTCGGACACCATCAGCCGCGGGCCCGGCTGCAGCACGTTGAGGCCCTCGACGATCAGGATGTCCGGCTGCTGCACGACCTGCTCCTGGCCGGGCAGGATGTCGTAGGCCAGGTGCGAGTACACCGGCGCGGCGACCCGCTCGGCACCCGACTTGACCTCGGTCACGAACCGCAGCAGCGCGCGCCGGTCGTAGCTCTCCGGGAAGCCCTTGCGGTGCATGATCCCGCGCCGCATCAGCTCGGCGCGCGGGTACAGGAAGCCGTCGGTGGTGACCAGGTCGACGCGGGGGTGGTCCGGCCAGCGGGCGAGCAGCGTGCGCAGGATGCGGGCGGTGGTCGACTTGCCGACCGCCACGCTCCCGGCGATGCCGATCACGAACGGGACCTTCGTGCTGCGGGAGTCGTCACCCAGGAACGTCTTGGTCGCTTCGTAGAGCCGCTGGCGCGCGGCGACCTGCAGGTTGATCAGGCGGGACAGCGGCAGGTAGACGTCGGCCACCTCGGCCAGGTCGACCTGCTCACCGAGGCCGCGCAGCCGCAGCAGCTCGGCCGCCGTCAGCGGCAACGGCGTCGAACTTCGCAGTTCTTTCCATTGTTCCCGGTGCAGCTCGACATACGGGCTGAGTTCGCGGACCCGGGTCATCGCACACTCCTCCGGCCGTCGCCTGCACTGGCGGACGCGTTTCACCTGCGTGATTAACGGTAGGGCTTACGGCCGGTGAACGCGCTGTGATGTAGTCCACCCCCCAACCGGGGTTGGTCACCCAGCGTTACGCGATTCGAAGACCTCGGCCCAGGCCGCGGCGACCTGACGGGCGCAGGTTTCCGGGGCGACGCCGCCGACGCCGGTGCCGAGCCCCGGCATCGCGATCGTCTCGACGAGCTCCCGCACCGGTCCCTCGTCGAGCCGGCCGTCGCGCCAGGTCAGGAAGACCGCGCGGGCGGCGAGGTACGGGTGGACGGTGTCGGCGGGCAGCAGCTCGCCGGGCTCCCGCATGGTCGGGGCGCTGATCAGCCAGGCAGGCTCGGCCTCGCCGGTCGGCACCACCACGGCGTCGCCGATCGGCAGCTCGCCGCCGTGGAAGGCCAGCACCGCGCTGCGGACGCTCTGCTCCACACCCGGGAACGCCTGTGCGTAGACGGCGTCGATGCCGCCGCGCATCCAGCCGTAGGAGTTGGCCGGGCTGACCACGGCCTGTGCGACGACGTCGAGCACCGACCCGCGGTGCACCCGGACCCGGCCGGCCAGTTTCCGGGCGGCGGCGGTCCAGGCGTCGGCGAGTGGGTCATCCACGGCGCACAGCACCAGCTCGGGTGCGCGAGGGGTGACCGGCGGCCTGGTGCCCTCACGTCCGGTGTGCGTGCCCGATTCGGCGGTCACGCCCTCAGCATCGCAAAAAATGCCACCCGGCGTAACCGGTTCGCGTACCGGCTGTCCGAGTGAATGTCGCCACGGCCGGCCCCCGTAGCCTGGGTGCTGTGTCACGGATCGCATACTTCGGGCCCCAAGGGACCTTCACCGAACAGGCCGCGCGGCTGCTCGCCGCCGGCGAGGAACTGATCCCCTACGAGACCGTCCGGCTGGCGATGTCGGCGGTCCGCGACGGCGAGGCGGACGCGGCCTGCGTCCCCATCGAGAACTCGGTCGAAGGTGTCGTGCCCGCCACCCTGGACGGGTTCAGCGAGTCGACCCCGCTGGTCGCCGTGGCCGAGACGATCCTGCCGGTCCACTTCAGCGTGCTGACCCGGCCCGGCGGCGGGGAGATCAAGACCGTCGCCAGCCACCCGCACGCGCTGGCCCAGGTCCGCGAGTGGCTCGACGCGAACCTGCCGGGCGCGAACGCGGTGGCGTCGTCGTCGACGTCCGCCGCCGCGGTCGGCGTGCTGGAAGGCGACTTCGACGCGGCGGTCTGCGCGCCGGTCGCGATCGAGCACTACGCCCTCGACGTGCTGGCCACCGAGGTCGGCGACGTCGCCGACGCCGCGACGCGGTTCCTGCTGGTCCGCCGGCCGGGCGAGCTGCCGGAGCCGACGGGCGCCGACCGGACGTCCGTGGTCGCCGCGGCCGCGAACCGCACCGGCACGCTCGCCGAGCTGCTCACCGAGCTGGCCGGCCGGGGCATCAACCTGACCCGGCTCGACGCCCGGCCGACGCGCAACAACTTCGGCGAGTACCGCTTCTTCATCGACTTCGAAGGGCACGTGGCCGAGCCGCGGGTCCTCGACGCGCTGACGGCGTTGCGCCGGCACTGCCGCAACCTGCGCTTCCTCGGCTCGCACCCCCGTGCCGACGGCATCCCCACCACGATCGAGACGGGCTTCGGCAACGACGACTTCGTCGACGCGGCCGCGTGGGCCGACGCGGTCCGCAAGGGGGCCCAGGCGTGAGGCTGCTGCTGATCCGGCACGGGCAGACCGACGGGAACGTCCGCGGCGCGCTGGACACCGCCCTGCCCGGCCCGCCGCTGACCGACCTCGGCCGAAGGCAGGCCGACGACCTCGCGGCCCGGCTGGCGGAGGAGCCGCTGGTCGCCGTTTACGCGTCGCAGGCCACGCGCGCCCAGCAGACCGCGGCGCCGCTGGCCGCGCGGTTCTCGATGGACGTGCAGGTCGTGGACGGCGTCCACGAGGTCGTCGCGGGTGATCTCGAAGGGGCGACCGACCACGCGTCGATCCGGACGTACATGGAGACCGTCCGGCGCTGGACGCTCGGCGAGCTGACGCCTTCGCTGCCCGGCGGCGAGAGCGGCACGAGCGTGCGCACCCGGATGCTGGACGCCGTCGGCCGGCTGCGCGCCAAGCACGAGCAGGCCGATCCGGACGGGGTGGTCGCACTGGTCAGCCACGGCGGTGCGATCCGGCTGGCCGCCGAGTGGCTGGCCCCGAACGTGCACGCGGACGTCGCCAACGCGGCCCTGATCCCGAACACCGGTCTCGTGGAACTGGTCGCCCGGCCGGATGGCCAGTGGCGCTGCCTGACCTGGGTCGACACGCCCCTTTGAGCACCCGAACGTGTGAGATCGTCACGTTTAGAACACGTCTGGTGGGGAATTTACGAAAGCAGCCAACCCGGCCGCGCCCCGGTACGTCTACCCAGTAGCACCACACCAGGGAGGCGAATGACATGAAGCTTTCACGGTTGTTCCCGGTCGTCGCGGCCTCGGCGGGCGTTCTCGCGCTGTCGGCCTGCGGTGGCGGCGGCACCACGAACGCGGCGAGCAGTTCGACGCCGTCCAGCTCGGAGACTGCCACCACGACGGTCACCACCGCCACGTCGAGTCCTTCCGCCTCGACCCCCGCCCCGCCGCCGGCCGCCCAGCCCGCGGACAACGGGCTGTGCAAGGCCGGGGACGTCAAGCTCTCGCTCGGCCAGGGCGACGCGGGGGCCGGCTCGACGTACCGCCCGCTGCTCATCAAGAACGCCAGCGCGAAGCCCTGCACCATCCAGGGGTTCCCCGGCGTGTCCTACGTGGCCGGTTCGGACGGGCACCAGGTCGGCAAGGACGCCTTCCGCGAAGGCACCAAGGGCAACGCGGTGAAGCTGAACCCCGGCCAGACGGCGGCCGCCGACATCCAGTTCGTCAACGTGCAGAACTTCGACCCGGGCACCTGCCAGCCGACGCCGGTCAAGGGCCTGCGCATCTACCTGCCGCAGGAGACCGCGTCGAACTTCGTGCCGAGCGAGGGCACCGGCTGCGCGAGCACGAAGATCCCCGGCAACCAGCTCGCCGTGAAGACCGTCCACCCCGCCTAAATGCGGCCGCAGATCTCCTTCGCCTCGGTGAGGTGGCGCTGCCCGGAGATGTCGTTGAAGTGCAGGCTCAGCACCATCCGGCTGACGCCGTCGATGTGGTCGGCGAGCGGCTGGTAATTGGCGTTGATCTGGGCGGCGGCCGCCGACAGCTCGCGCGCGGCCACCATCCGGTGCAGCCGCTCCCCGCTGAGGGCGGGGGTCAGCTTCGGCTGCGCGTCCCGGCTCGTGTCGGGCAGCTCGCCGACGCGGTCGAGCGCCTGGCACGCCGCGACGGCGTCTTCGAGCGCGCCGGCGTGCACTCCGGACAGTCCCCACAGGAGCCCGAGCACGCTGCCGCCGAGCACGAACCCGGCCACCCCGCACAGCACGAGCAACCGGCGTGACGGCGGGGTGGGCACCGGCTCGGACGAAGACGCGTCGAAGTCGGGATCGGCGTCGGTGCCGGTCCCCGGGTCGACGGTGTGCATGACGGCCTCCTCACCACCACCTGGGTGAGGGGCTATTTCAGCTCACAATCCGGGGTCGTGGTGGGTCAGCGCCGCGGCTGAGTCCGATTCGTCACCGAGGGGGAACCGGCGCAGCGCGACGAAGGCGAACGCGGCGATCACCAGCATCGCCACACCCGAGACGGCGAACGTCCGCGCGGCTGAGCCGAGGCGCTCGGTCAGCACGCCGCCCAGCAGCGCGCCGAGCGGGATCGCGCCCCAGACGACCGTGCGCCACACGCCGAGCACCCGGCCGAGCAGCTCACCCGGCACCAGCGTGTGCCGGGCCGTCGCGAGCACCACGTTCACCGCCACCACCGCCGCCGCGAACAGCCCGAACAGCGCCGCACTCGCGACCGGCGAGCGCACCAGGCCCATCCCGCCGAAGCCCAGCCCGCAGCAGACGATCCCGCCGGCGACGACCGGCAGCCGTCCGGTCGCCCGCACCAGCCGCGGGGCGACGCCCGCGCCGAGCAGCCCGCCGATCCCACCGACGAACGCGAAGAACCCGAAGGTCGCGTCGGACAGGTGGAGGTCCTCGAGCGCGTACAGCACCAGCTGGGCCTGCGCGAGCTCGCTGACCAGGCTGAGCAGCCCCGCGACGACGACCAGCCGCCGCAGCAGCGGGTGCCCGCGCAGCCAGCGCAGGCCGTCGGCGAGCTCGGTGCGGAGCTTCGCCGGCGCGACCGGCGTCTCCGCCTTCGCGTGGTAGGTGCCCGCCAGGCCGAGCAGGACCGCGGCCGCGATCGCGAAGCCGGCGGAGTTGAGGACGAACGGGAAGGCGGCGAAGAGCGCGAACGTCAGGCTGCCGACCGGGCCGCCGAGGAACGTCTGGCCGACGATCTCGCAGGCCTGCAGCTTGCTGTTGGCCGCGTCCAGCGAGCCGTCGCCGACGACCGCCGGGATCAGCGCGTTCGCCGCGCTGTCCGCGATCGTCTCGGCCGTCCCGATGATCAGCGCGGTCAGGTAGACGAGCCAGATCGTCATCCCGCCGGCGGCGACGAGCACGGCCAGCGCGCCGACCGCGACGGCACGGGCGGTGTTCGCGGCGATCATCGCCCGCCGCCGGTCGATCCGGTCGACCAGCGCGCCGGCGACCGCGGCGAACAGCAGCCACGGCAGGAACTGGGTGGCGGACAGCCCGGCGATGAGCACCGGATCACGGGTCAGCGTCGTGGCCAGCAGCGGCAGCGCCACCTTGCCGATGCCGTCCCCCAGGTGGGACGCCGCGCTCGACGTCAGCAGCCAGGTGAGTCTTCGGCCACCGCCGTCGTTCCGGGCTTCGGTCACTGTGCCTCCCCGCACGAATCGACGCCCAACGACTCCGGGTACGAGGATAACCGCGGTGATGGCTGCGCGTGGTCACGTTGTCACCACCAGTGAAACTCGTGACAGTTTACGGCCGGAAGCGCGGAATTCGGTGGACCGTCCGGACTGGACGGGGGATTTCGCCGGGTCAGCCCCAGCCGAGCTCGTGCAACCGGGCGTCGTCGATGCCGAAGTGGTGGCCCAGCTCGTGCACGACGGTGATCAGGACCTCCTCGACGACCTCGTCCTCGTCCTCGCACATGGCCAGGATCGGCTGCCGGTAGATCGAGATCCGGTCCGGCAGCACCCCGCCGTAGGACGACGTCCGCTCGGTCAGCGCGATGCCGTGGTAGAGCCCGAGGATGTCCGGCGCCTCGTCGTTGAACTCCTCGACGAGCACGACGACGTTGTCCATCGCCTTGGCGAACTCGGGCGGCACCTCGTCCAGTGCTTCGGAGACCAGCTCCTCGAACCGCTCGCGGCTCATCTCGACCGGCATCAGCTGCTCGGCTTCGTCGACGGCGCTGCGGAGCTCGGCGTGGCCGGGCCGCCACCGCCGTCCGACGGCGGGCCGCCGTCCTGGGGCTGGCCGCCGTCCGGGCCGGCCGGGGCGGCCTTGATGCTGCCGGTCACCGCCTGCAGGCCGCTCTTGTCGGGCAGCGCCGAGGCCACCTTGCAGTTGACCTTGGTCGACCCGGTGTCCCAGCTCTCCTGCTCCCGCAGGTCCCAGGTCAGGATCAGCTTCTTCGCGTCGAGGTCGGCGCCGCCGGTGTAGTCGGCCGCCGCCTTGTTGCACTCGGTGTCGAGCCAGGCCTTCTGGTCGTCCTGGGAGGGGTAGCCCTCCTTGAACTTCGTCTTGAGGTCGAGGGTGGCGATGATCTCGTAGGAGTGCGGCTTCGTGCAGTCGATCGGGTCGCCGACGCCCTTGCCGAGCAGCGCCAGGCAGCTGCCCGGCTCGAAGACCAGCGACTGGTCCTGGTCCTTCGCCGGCCCGGTGGTCGGCAGCAACTTCCCGCCGGGGCCTGCCCACTGCAGGCCGCACCGCAGCTGGCGGTCACCGTCTTCCCACTGCGACGGGGTGGGGCGGAGCAGGTTGGTGGTGAGCTTGCCGTACGGGTCGAGCTTGTGCCCGAGGTAGGGCTTCACGTCCGCGGTGCACTTCTGCTGCGCGATCTGCTGCCACTGGTCCAGCGACGGGACGGGCGCACCCTCCGGGAACTGCGGGCCGATGTCCACCAGCGCGGTCACCTCGAACAGGTGCGGCTCGGTGCAGGCCACCTTGCGCGCGTCGCTGGCGTCCGGGTTGTCCCAGGTCAGGCAGCTGCCCGGCGGGGAGTGGAACGCCTCCTGGGCGGCCGCGGACAGCTTGCCGGCGCCCCCGCCGGACCCGCCGGTGATGCCGTCGCTCCAGGAGAACACGACGCTGAGGGCGAGCGCGATGAGCGCGCCCGCGAAGATGCCGCCCATCACGACGCGGGTGCGCAGCGTCTGCGTGGCGGTGGGGAACCGATCGGCGCTGGAAGACATCGGACTCCATGATGCCCGCGCCGCGCATGACGTGCGCGATCCGGGTGGTTAGGGTGATGAAGGTTTCGCGGTGGCCGGTGATTACGGAGCGCACATGACGCAGGACAACAATACTGGGGACCAGCCGCCCCCCGAGCCGCCGAAGCGCGGCTCGATGAGGTTTCAGGACTCGAACACCCAGCCTCGTCAGCCCTCGCTGGCCGAGCAGCGGGCCCGCCAGCAGGCGCTGGCCCAGGAGGAACGCGACGACGAACTGGCCCGCCAGGCCGACGCCAAGGCGGCGACCCGGCGCAAGATCCTGATCGGCAGCGGCGTCACGGTCGGGCTCGTCGGCCTGGTCGCGACCTTCTACACGGTCGCGAAGACCGAAAACGTCACGGCGGTCTGCACCGACAAGGACGGCGTCGTCGTGCAGAACGACGACTACTGCGACGACAACTACGTCACCAGCCACGGCGGCTACCACAGCGGTGGCTTCCTGTTCCTGCCGATCCCGGGCGGCGGCTACAACAGCTACCGCTACAACTACGGCGGCACCGGTGTGGCCGGCCAGCGCGTCTCCGGCGGCACGTTCGACGCGCCGTCGTCGCGCACCAACGTCACGACCAAGTCCGGCAAGTCCGTCCAGCGGGGCGGGTTCGGCATCAGCGGCAAGAGCGGCAGCGGCGGCAGCGGCAAGAGCGGGGGATCGTAGGTGTACCGGGACCGGCGTGAGCCGCGGCGCGACTGGCAGCGGATCGTCGAAGAGCAGGGACTCGTCTACGGCACGCCGGCCCGCGACGCCAGCGGCCGGGTGCGGCCGTACTGGGACGAGTCGGTGCACTACGTCTTCGACATGGACGAGGTCCTCTCGCTGGAGGCCGACGTCGAGCTGCTGCACTCGATGTGCCTGGAGGCCGTCGACAACGTCGTGACGACCGAGGGCTACCAGCGCTTCGGCATCCCCGAGTGGGTCTGGCCGCACATCGCCGAGTCGTGGAAGCGGCAGGACCCGCACGTCTACGGCCGGTTCGACCTGCGCTACGACGGCAAGTCGCCGGCGAAGCTGCTCGAGTACAACGCGGACACGCCGACCACGCTGCTGGAGGCGTCGCTGCTGCAGTGGCACTGGAAGACCGACGTCTTCCCGGACGACGACCAGTGGAACTCGATCCACGAGAAGCTGGTCGAGCGGTGGTCGCTGCTGCGCGACAAGCTGCCGTCGAACGAGCTGCACTTCACCTGGTCGGCGGCGGATCCGTCCGGTGAGGACAACGTCACCACGGCGTACCTGCAGGAGACGGCGGCCGAGGCCGGGCTCGACACGGTGGGCCTGGCGATCGAGGAGATCGGCTGGGACCCGGTGCTCAAGCGGTTCGTCGACCTCGAAGAGGCGCAAATGGCGACCGTGCTGAAGCTGTACCCGTGGGAGTGGGTGGTCGACGAGGAGTTCGGCCGCCACGCCGTCGAGTCGCTGCCGCGGACGCTGTGGATCGAGCCGCTGTGGAAGATGATCCTCTCCAACAAGACGCTGCTGGCGATCCTGTGGGAGAACTACCCGGGCCACCCGAACCTGCTGCCCGCGTTCGCCGACGACCCGGGCATCCTCACCGAGTACGTCCGCAAGCCGAAGCTGGGCCGCGAGGGCGCGAACGTCCAGATCGTCGCGACCGGCTACGAGACCCAGACCGACGGCGTCTACGGCGCGGAAGGCTTCGTCTACCAGGCGTTCGACCCGCTGCCCGAGTTCGACGGCTACCGGCCGGCGCTGGGTGCGTGGATCGTCGGCGACAGCTCCGCGGGCCTCGGCATCCGCGAGACCGGCGGCCTGGTGACGGACGACGGTGCGGCATTCGTCCCACACCGCATCCCCGAGTCGTGATACAACACCGCTGCTGATCAGCTCTTTTCTCCCGGGAGACAATTCGTGAACACGACCCTTGCGCTGTCCGACACGTTCGGCTCCGACCTCGTGCGGGGGATCGGCGCGATCCTGCTGTACGGCGTCGTCGGCCTGCTGCTGATGTTCGCCGGCTTCTACGCGATCGACTGGACCACACCGGGCAAGCTGTCGAAGCTGGTGACGCAGGGCCTGCCGAACGCGGTGATCGTGACGGCGTCCGGAATGCTCTCGATGGCGTTCATCGTGGTCGTGGCGATCTTCAACTCGGCGAGCGACCTCACCGAGGGCCTGATCACATCGCTGGTCTACGGCCTGCTCGGGATCGCGGTCCAGGTGATCGCGGTCCGGCTCCTGGAGTGGGCGACCCGCATCGACGTGGCCTCGACGATCGAGAGCGAGAAGTTCGCCCCGGTGAGCATCGTGGTCGCGGCGGCGCACCTCGGCCTGGGTCTCGTGGTGGCGGTCGGCATCTCCTGACGTTCACCACTACCGTGGGGTCCGTGCGCCTGCTGAGGACACCGGACGACCGGTTCACGGACCTGCCCGACTTTTCGTACGAGCCCCGTTACGCGGAGCTGGCGGACCCCCACGGCGGCCGGATCAGAGTGGGCTACGTCGAGGCAGGCCCGGCGGACGGCCCGGTGGTGCTGTTGCTGCACGGCGAGCCGAGCTGGTCGTTCCTGTACCGCAAGATGCTCCCGGTCCTGGCGGCGGCGGGCCTGCGGGCGATCGCACCGGACCTGGTGGGTTTCGGCCGGTCGGACAAGCCGGCCGACATGGCGGACCACTCGTACGCCCGGCACGTGGAGTGGATGCGCGCGTTCGCGTTCGACGCACTGGACCTGCGCGAGGTGACGCTGGTCGGCCAGGACTGGGGTGGGTTGATCGGCTTGCGCCTGGTCGCTTCGCAGCCATCCCGGTTCGCGCGGGTGGTGGCTTCGAACACCGGCCTGCCAACGGGCGACCAGGACATGCCACCGGTGTGGCACGCGTTCCGTGAAGCGATCGAAAAGGCCCCGGTGCTCGACGTCGGCCGGTCGGTGCAGGCGGGGTGCCGCACATCGCTGTCATCGGAGGTCCGGGCGGCTTACGACGCACCGTTCCCGAACGAGATGTACAAGGCGGGGCCGAGGGCCATGCCGGGGTTGGTGCCGTACCGGCCTGACAACCCGGCGTCGGAAGCCAACCGTGCTGCTTGGAAGACGTTGAGCGAGCTGGAATTGCCGTTTCTGGTGGCGTTTTCGGATGGTGATCCGATCACTGGCGGGATGGCTCCGGTGTTGCGGCGTTCGATGAGGGGAGCGCGGGGGTTGGAGCACCCGGTGATCGGGGACGCGGGGCATTTTCTGCAGGAGGACAAGGGCGAGGAACTGGCGGAGCACGTGGTGAGGTTCGTGCGCGGGTGAGGACATCGGAACCGGCGGCCAAACGAACGTCGAAAACCGCCGGCCGGTAACGCGAGGCAACCAAACACCTCACCAGACCTCCCCCGCCCCTCATCCCTGCTATCTGTTCAGCCGACGGGCGGGTTTGTCAAGGCACGCTTTCCCGCCTTGACAAACCCGTCCGGCGGCTGAAAATCCGAACGGAGGGCGGGGGAGGTCGGATCCGCTGCCGTGCCGCGGCAGAGCTCAGCCGCGGTAGCGACGAGAAGCTGCACACGAAGTCTGCCGTGGCTTTAAAGATCGTCCTCGCCGGACAGGCAGGCTCCGGGATGACCACCACTACCGCTCTCGGCCGCCGGTTCTGGAGTTGGGTCGCTGGGTGGTCATCCCGTCGCCTGATTGAGGCCTATCACTTTGAGCCGGGCCCGCAAGCTTTGTCTTGGCACCCCACTTCGCGTTGTTGGTTGCGGGCCCGGCTCAAAGTGATTTTTGCGGCCTCAGGCGACGGGATGACCACCCAGCTCACATTTCTATGACGAGCTTTCCCTTTACGTGGCGCTTTGCCTGTACCTCGGCTGCTGTTCGGATTTGCTCCATTGGGAATGTTGCCGCTATTGGTACGTGGATTTTGCCCTCCGCTACCAGGTTTGCGATCTCGCTCGAAGTGTTGGCCGGGGCGTTTGCTCCGTTGGCTCCCGGGATTCCTTCCACCCTGGCCGCTATCGTGCAGATTCGGGTGTCCGGGACGCCCAGTTTGCGGGCGGTCTCCGCCGTTTCCGTTCCGTGCAAGTCGATGGCTGCGGTGATTTCCTCGGATTCGAGGGCCTGGGTCAGGCCGTCGCCGTAGGTCACTGCCTCCGCGCCCAGCTCTCTCAAGAACTCCGCCGATGTTGCCGAGCCTGTTCCCAGTACGCGGGCTCCGGCCCTTCGGGCCAACTGGACCGCGAACACTCCTACGCCGCCTGCTGCGCCGCCGATCAGCACCGTGTCCTTTGGGCCTGGGTTGATCACTGCCAGGGCTGCCGCTGCCGTGCGGCCGGCGATCGACAAAGTTGCTGCCGTTCGGTCGTCCACTCCGGTTGGCGTGTGGTGGGCTTCGTCCGCCACCGACTCTCCGGTCAAGTCGACCACCACGAAGTCCGCTACCGCTCGGGACAGTGCGCTTCCGAACACCCGGTCGCCCGGCTGGAAGTCCGTTACCCCTACTCCTGCCTGGTCGACCACGCCCGCGTAGTCGGTTCCGAAGCCTGCTGGGAGGGTCAAGCCGAACCTCGACGCCGTTTCCGCGTCGGCCGTCATGATCCAGTCCATCGGGTTCAGGCCCGCCGCCGTGACCCGGACCCTGAGCTGGCCCGGGCCCGCCTTTGGGGCCGGGACCTCCTGGACTTCGAGCACCTCGGGGCCGCCGAACTTCTCGAGGCGGACCGCCCTGCTTCTGTCTTCCCGCATGAGTCTCCTCCGGGCGCTGCGAAACGGACTATGCTCCGTTTCTACGGTCCACCGTACACCAGAACCGGAGCGTGATCCGTTTTGACTGACGTGCCGATGCGCGCGGATGCGAGCCGCAACCGTGAGCAGCTGCTCGCGGTGGCGACCCGGATGTTCGCCTCGGGGGGTGCCGAGCCGCCGATGCGGGCCATCGCCCGGGAGGCCGGCGTGGGTATCGCCACGCTCTACCGGCACTTCCCGACCCGGGAATCGCTGGTCGACGCCGTCTACCGGGACCAGGTCGGGCGGCTGACCGCCGGGGCTCGTGAGCTGCTCGGGCGGCTGGCGCCCGCCGCGGCCATGCGGGGCTGGATGGACCTGTTCGGGGACTGGATCGCCACCAAGAACGGCATGCTCGACACGCTGCTCGCGATGATCGAGTCCGGCGAGATCGCGCACGCGCAGACGCGGGACGAGCTGCTGTCGGCCATCACCGCGATTCTCGACGCCGGGCGCGCCGCCGGTGATCTTCGCGCCGATGTCGGCGCCGAAGACGTCGCCGCCTCCCTCATCGGCATCTTCACCGTGGCACCGCGGCCCGCGCACGCGGACAAGGCCGGGCGGTTGCTGGACCTCCTGATGGACGGGCTCAAGGCCGGCACCCGGCCGGCCTGAGCCCGCGCGCGGCTACCCGGCCAGCGCCTCGTGCGTGGCCGCCAGGGCGTCCACCAGGATGTCCACGCCCTCCTGGGCCTCGTCCGCCGTCAACGTCATCGGGGGGCCGAGGCGCAGGACGTTGCCGTGCAGGCCGCCCTTGCCGATCAGCAGCCCGCGCTTCTTCGTCTCCTCCAGCATGCGGGCCGCGGCCGGGACGTTCGGCTCCGTCGTGCCCGGCTTGATCAGCTCCACGCCGATCATCAGGCCCTTGCCGCGCACCTCCGCCACCAGCGGCGATTCAGCCGCCCGCAGGCCCGCCAGCAGCTGTGCTCCCCGGGCCGCGCAGTTGGCCTGGAGGTCGTGGTCCTTGATGTAGTCCAGGACCGCCGTCGCTCCGGCCATCGAGACCGGGTTGCCGCCGAACGTCGAGAACGACTGGGCCTGGAAGCAGTCCAGGACGTCTCCTCGGGCCACCACGCCGCCCACCGCGAGGCCGTTTCCGAGGCCCTTCGCGAACGTCATCATGTCCGGCGTCACGCCGTGGGCCTCGATGCCCCAGAAGTGCTCGCCCGTCCGGCCCCAGCCGGTCTGGACCTCGTCCGAGATGAACAGCACCCCGTAGGCGTCGAGCACCTCCTTCATGGCCCGGAACAGGCCGTCCGGGGGCAGGCTGAAGCCGCCGACGCCCTGGATCGGCTCGGCGATCAAGCAGGCCACGTCGCCCGCCGTCGCCGTGTCCAGGACGTCCACCAGGTCCGCCACGCACGCGTCGATGTAGGCCGCGTCCGGCAGGTCGCGGAACGGGCTCCGGTAGCGGTACCCGCCGTGGACGTAGTTGACCTTCACCGGGCTCAATGAGGACGCGGACCAGCCCCGGTTGCCGGTGATCGCCACCGTGCCGAACGAGCGGCCGTGGTAGCTGTTGCGCATCGCCAGCACCTGGTTGCTGCGGCGGTACTGCGTCGCCAGCATCAGCGCCGTGTCGTTGGCCTCGCTGCCCGAGTTCGTGAAGAACACCTTGGCGTCCGGGATGTTCGACAGCTTGGCGATTCGCTCGGCCAGCTCGACCTGCGAGCGGATCAGGTACAGCGTCGAGGTGTGGAGGATGCCCGTGTCGAGCTGCTTGCGGACCGCGTCGCCGATCTCGGCGACGTCGTAGCCCATCGAGTTGGTCAGCACCCCGGCGAAGAAGTCCAGGTAGGTGCGGCCCTGGGAATCGGTCATCCGGCGGTCGTGCGCGTGCACGATCTCGATCGGCTCCTCGTAGAGCAGCGACATCCACGACGGCATGACTGCGCGGTGCCGGGCGAGCAGCTCATCGGTCATCGAACGCCTCCTCGGGGTCTCAAGCGAGTATGAGGAGGCCGTGAACAGCGCTTCAACGATCAGACTGTCGGGATAACCCAGTAGGGACGCACAGTCTGTACGGACTACCCTCTGACCCGTGATTGACCCCAGGACTCTGCGCGATGACCCGGAAGCCGTGCGCGCGTCGCAGCGCGCCCGTGGCGAAGACGAGGGAGTGGTCGACAAGCTGCTCTCCCTCGACTCCCGGCGCCGGTCTTCGATCGCGGCCGCCGACAAGCTGCGCAACGAGCAGAAGCTACTGGGCAAGCAGATCCCGAAGGCGCCGCCGGAGGAGAAGCAGCAGCTGCTGGCCACGGCCAAGGAGCTCGCCGCCCAGGTCAAGGCGGCCGAGGCGGAGCAGAACACCGCGTCGGAGGAGTTCGACACGCTGTTCCGCACCCTGCCGAACCTCGTCCACCCGAGCGCGCCCGTCGGCGGCGAGGACGACTACACCGTCCTCAAGCACGTCGGCGAGCCGACGAAGCTGGACTTCGCGCCGAAGGACCACCTCGAGCTGCTCGAAGGGCTCGGCGGCGTCGACATGGAGCGTGGCGCGAAGGTGTCGGGCTCGCGGTTCTACTTCCTCACCGGCGTCGGCGCGCAGCTGCAGCTCGGGCTGCTCAACATGGCCATCGCGCAGGCGCTCGAGAACGGCTTCACGCCGATGATCACGCCGTCGCTGGTGCGCCCGGAGATCATGGCCGGCACCGGCTTCCTCGGCCAGCACTCGAGCGAGATCTACCACCTCGAAGACGACGACCTCTACCTCGTCGGCACGTCGGAGGTGCCGCTCGCCGGCTTCCACGCCGACGAGATCCTCGACCTGACCGACGGCCCGAACCGCTACGCGGGCTGGTCGTCCTGCTACCGGCGCGAGGCGGGCTCGTACGGCAAGGACACCCGCGGCATCATCCGCGTCCACCAGTTCGACAAGGTGGAGATGTTCGTCTACGCGAAGCCGGAGGACGCCGAGGCGGAGCACGAGCGGCTGCTCGGCTGGGAAGAGCAGATGCTCGCCAAGATCGAGGTGCCCTACCGGGTGATCGACACCGCGACCGGCGACCTCGGCACGTCCGCGCACCGCAAGTTCGACTGCGAGGCGTGGATCCCGACCCAGGAGACCTACCGCGAGCTGACCTCGACGTCCAACTGCACGACGTTCCAGGCCCGCCGCCTGTCCGTCCGCTACCGCGACGAGAACGGCAAGCCGCAGATCGCCGCGACGCTCAACGGCACCCTGGCCACCACCCGGTGGATCGTCGCGATCGTCGAGAACCACCAGCAGGAGGACGGCTCGGTCCGCGTGCCGGAGGCGCTGCGGCCGTTCGTCGGCGGCAAGGAAGTCCTCACGCCTCGCTGAATCGGGCGGATCCGCGGTGCTGCTCCGTTCGTCCCAGTAGTGTCCGGGCCGAAGGAGGATCCATGCGGATGAAGTGGCAGGTCGCGGCGGCGCTGGCGGCCGTGACCGTGGTGACCGGCTGCACGGTGACCGTCGGCGGCTCGGCGTCGCCGGTGCCCGGCCAGGGTCCGGTCGTCACGGCCGTCGACGCCTGCACCCTGCTCGACGAGGCCCAGGTCGACGGCCTCGGGTACCGGACGCCGGGTCGTTCGGTGAAGGAGAACAAGGAGCGGCTGCAGCCGCCCATGTGCCTCTGGAACTCCAAGGACGACGTCGAGCCGTCGGCCATCCTCACCGTCGGCGTCGCTTCGGACATGGACTTCAACGAGTACATCGCGGGCGCCGTCAAGAAGTCCGAGCCGCAGCGGATCGGCGGGCTCAGCTGGACGCAGTACGCCTCGATCCTGCCCGACGACTGCTCGCTCTACACCCTGCTCGGCGCCAAGTCGTTCGCCTTCGTCGGCGTCTCGGCCGGCAAGCTCGACCGGTCGTGTGAGCTGGTGAAGCAGGCGGTGCCGCAGGTCGCGGCCCACCTGCCCGGCGGGCAGGACGCCCCGCCGGTGACGCCGTCGACGTCGGCGAAGCCGGAGCCGGGCGGGCCGCTGCTGTCCGCCGACCCGTGCGCCATGCTGAAGCCCGACCAGGTGGCCCAGCTGAAGGACATCTCGCCCAACGGCGAGAAGGACACCTCCTCCACGGTGCCGAACGCGTCCTACTGCCTCTGGGACGACACCGACGGCGACGGCGGCCAGAAGGCGTTCGAGGTCTGGTTCGGCCCGAGCACGCCGGTCGGGGAGTGGCCGGGCGCGAAGGGGGTCGCCCCGACCGAGACCGTCGACGTCGGCGGCAAGAAGTGGGGCATCTTCCCGAACATGGGCGGCCTGCGGGTGACCTGCGGCGCGACCCTGGCGATCACCGAGACGTCGTCGGTCCAGGTGGTCAGCGGGTTCATCGGCGACGACGCGAAGACCTGCGACCTGGTGAAGCAGGGCCTGCCGCTGGTGACCGCGAACCTGCCGGGCTAGTCCTTCGCCACCTGGTCGGCGATGTGGCGCGCGATCTCCAGCGCGCTCGTCGCGGCCGGCGACGGCGCGTTCAGGACGTGCACCTGGTCGCGCGCGGTCTCGATGAGGAAGTCGTCGACGAGCGAGCCGTCGCGGCGCATCGCCTGGGCGCGCACGCCGGAGCCGTGGCGCACGATGTCGTCCTCGGTGACGGCCGGCACGAGCCGCGCGAGGCTGGCGGCGAAGCGCTTCTTCGAGAACGAGCGGCGGACCTCGTCGAGCCCGGTCGGGAACGCGTACTTCTTCGCGAGCCGCCAGGCGCCGGGGAAGGCGGCGACCTCGGCGACGTCCTTCGGGGAGAAGTCGCGCCAGCGGTAGCCCTCGCGGCGCAGCGCGAGCACGGCGTTCGGGCCGGCGTGGACGCTGCCGTCGAGCATGCGCGTGAGGTGCACGCCGAGGAACGGCAGCGTCGGGTCCGGCACCGGGTAGATCAGGCCCTTGACCAGGTGCCGGCGCTCCGGCTTGAGCTCGTAGTACTCCCCGCGGAAGGGCACGATCTTCGCCGACGGCGTCAGCCCGGCCAGCCGCGCGACGCGGTCGGAGTGCAGGCCGGCGCAGTTCACCAGCGCGTCGGCCTGGACGACGCCGTCGCCGGTCGCGACCTCGACCCCGCCGTTGCCGCCGGCCCGGATGGCCAGCGCGGGCGAGCTCAGCCGCAGGTCGACACCGGCCTCGTCGAGCAGCCGGACGAGCGCGTGGCAGACGGCGGGGAAGTCGATGATCCCGGTGGATTCGACCCGCAGCGCGGCAACGCAGGCGACCTCGGGCTCGTACTCGCGCGCTTCGGCGGGCGAGATCTGCTTGGCCGGGACACCGTTGGCCTCGGCGCGTTCGGCGAGCGTGTTGAGCGCGGGGATCTCTTTTTCGTCGGTGGCGACGACGAGCTTCCCGCACACCTCGACGGGCACGCCGTACTGCCGCGCGAAGTCCACGATGGACCGGTTCCCGGCCACGGACATCCGCGCTTTGAACGAACCGGGCTTGTAGTACAGCCCGGCGTGCACGACGTTCGAGTTGTGCCCGGTCTGGTGGGCAGCCCACCGGGATTCCTTTTCCAGGACGGTGACGTCCAGCCCCCGCCTGGTCAGCTCCCAGGCCACAGCCAGACCGACGATCCCGCCCCCGACGACTACCACGTTACGCACGGTGAATCAGGCTACGCGAGTCTCACCAGGTGGTTAAGGAAGGCCCGCCAGGCTGCGGCGGGATGCTGCTGGACGGGCAGGGCCGGGTCCTTCGAGTCCCGGACCAGCACCTCGGCCCGGTCGAGCGCCGTCTCGACGCAGGCGCCCTCTTGCTCGCTGTAGGTGCTTTTTCGCCAGCTTGCTTCGAGGCAGGCGCCTTCCTGGCCGCTATAGGTGCTTTTCCGCCAGGCCCCAACCCTCAGCACCATCGATCTCCTCCGCCAGCCGGGCGATGAAGCTCGAGGATTCCGCCGGGCCCATCGCGACCGCGTGGATGCCCTTGATCGCCGCGCGGTACTTCCGGACATCGTAGTCGTCCGGCACGAAAGCGCCGGAGCTCAAATGCTCGAAGTACAAGACCGCGCTTTTGTCGACCAGCGAATACAGAATGAACCTGCCTTCCAGACCCGGATGCCAGCCGCAGTGAGCTGGGACCACTCGGATCGAGATGGTGCGAAAGGCAGCGATCTCCGTGAGGAAGCGCAGTTGGTCCGCCATGGTCGCCGGGCTGCCGATGCGGTCGCGAAGCGCAGCTTCGCCGATGAGCGCCTCGAAAGGAGTCGGCTCGCGCCCCACGATGAGGCGGCGGCGTTCCATCCGCAGCCGGACCCGCTGCTCGATGTCGTACTCGGACGAACCGTTGCTGAAGAGCGCACGTGCGTAGGCGGGAGTCTGGAGCAAGCCCGGAATGCCCAGCGGCGACCACTCCACGATCGATTCGGCGGCCTTCTCGCACTCGATCACCGCCGCGAGCTGCTGCGGAATACCCGGCGTGCCGTATGTGAGCCAGCCCGCCTCCGCCGTGCCCTTCGCCAGCGTCAGGATCTGCTCCTTCCGCTCACCGATCACTCCGAGCGCACCGAGGATCGCGGTCACGTCTTCCAGCCTCGGCGTGCGCAGGCCGAGCTCCCAGGCGCTCAGCTGCTGCGGGCTGATCCCCAGCCGCCGGGCCAGCTCGCGTAGTCCGAAACGGGCGTCTTTGCGCACCGCGCGGATCGAAGCCGCCAGCGTCCGGGTTCTCGGGGTGACGATGTCCGTCCTCGGCATGGCCGCAATCTAGGTGTCCCCACCTGCGGGACGCCCGTCCCCGATCGAGTGCTCCAGCGCCTTCTGCGCACTCATCCCCAGCCCCGTCCGGTACGCCTGCTCGAACTCGCCCACCCCCAGCGACGCCACCAGCCGCCCCCGGACCGCCGTCACGTCCGGGTCTCCGGTGATCGCCGTTCCCCGGACCGCTGCCGCCGCTCCCAGCAGCACCGCCGCCTGTGCAGACTCCGCCGCTCCCGCCAACCCCTCCAGTGCGAACGCCACCACGTCGCTCGCGTTCCACTTGCGCCCGATCAGCAACGCCGAGCGGTGCAACGCCGCCGCCGACGACCGGTCGCCCTCCGCCAATGCCAGCCAGCCCAGGGAAATCATCGCCGTCGCGCGGAGGGACTCCGCCGCGAA
The DNA here is from genome assembly GCF_013364075.1 of Amycolatopsis sp. Hca4. Classification (GTDB taxonomy): domain Bacteria; phylum Actinomycetota; class Actinomycetes; order Mycobacteriales; family Pseudonocardiaceae; genus Amycolatopsis. The sequence continues at coordinate 5,967,784 of NZ_CP054925.1, read as the reverse complement.
CGAGCCTCCCGCGCACTCCGCCAGCGCTCGTTCGCACAGCTCGCGGGCCGCCGCCAGGTCGCCGGCGAAGCGGGACAGGTTCGCCAGCCCGACGTACGCCGCCGCGCGGGATTCCGGCATTCCCGATCTGCGGGCCGTGGCCGCCGCCAGTTCGTAGTCCGCCCGGGCGCGGGCCGGGTCGCCCGACAGCAGGTGGGTCCACGCCCTGCGGCAGATCAGGTCCGCCACGTCGTCGGTCGCGCCGATCTCGTGCATCAGGGCCAGCGCCTCGTCCATCAGCGGCAACGCGGCCGCGTGCTCGCCGCGCCAGGTCAGCAGCTGGGACAGGTGGTCCAGCGCCATCGACAGGCCCCACCGCTCGCCCAGCGCGCGGAACTGCGCCGCACCCTCGCGCAACCCCTCCTCGGCCCCCGCCAGATCGCCCGACATCATCGCCCGCAGGCCCGTGCCCATCGGCAGCAGCGCCCAGCCCCACGCGTCGCCGGCCGCGAGCAGGCCGCGGCCGAGCAGCTCGGCGTCGTCGCCCGGCGGGCCGGCCACCACGCCCAGCAGCATCACCAGCATCGGGTTGCGGGGCGTCCAGTCCTCCGAGGTCGCGAACCGGCGGACCAGCGGCAAGTACTGCTCCAGCGTTTCGTGCGGGGGCCCGGCCAGCGCGCCGAGCACGCACACCAGGAACTCCTCGACGTACTCCTCGCGCAGCTCCGGCGAGCACCGCGACACCACGGCCAGCGACAGCCCGGCGCCCTCGAACCGCCGTCCGCGCATCCACCAGTACATCGCCAGCAGCGGGACCAGCCGCAGCGCCGGCACGACGTCGTGCTCGGTCGACCAGCGCAGCGCCGCCAGGATGTTGTCGTAGTCGGCGTCGATCCGCGCCAGCCACTCCAGCTGCTCCGCTGTCCGCAGCTTCGGGTCCGCTTCCGCGGCGAACCGCAGGAAGTACTCGGCGTGCGCGCGGTGGAGCGTCTCCGCTTCGCCCGCCTCCGCCAGCTTCTCGCCGCCGAACGCGCGGATCGTCTCCAGCATCCGGAAGCGGCCGCCGACCGCCTCGACCAGCGACTTGTCCGCCAGCTCGGGCAGCAGGTCGACGTCGGCGCCGCACACCTCGGCGGCCGCCGAGGCCGTGGCGCCGCCCGAGAACACCGAGAGTCTCCTGGCCAGCGAGCGTTCCTCGTCGGTCAGCAGGTCCCAGCTCCACTCGACGACCCCGCGCAGCGAGCGGTGCCGCGCTTCGGCCGTCCGGCTGCCGCGGGCCAGCAGCCGGAACCGGTCGTCGAGGCGGGTCGCGATCTCGCCGAGCTGCAGGGTGCGGACGCGGGCCGCGGCCAGCTCCAGCGCCAGCGGCAGGCCGTCGAGGGCCGCGCAGACGTGCTGGACGTCGCCGACCGTCGACTCGTCGAGCGCGAACGCGGGATCGCTCGCCGCCGCGCGGTCGGCGAACAGCCGGACGGCCGCGAACTCCAGCGCGTGCGCCGTCGGCGTCCCGGGCGGCGGGACGGCCAGCCGCGGCACCGGCGCCAGCTGCTCGCCGGTGATGCCGAGCGGCTCGCGGCTCGTCGCCAGCACGCGCAACCCCGGGCACGCGGCGAGCAGGCGCGCGGCCAGCCGGGCCGCCTCCTCGACGACGTGCTCGCAGTTGTCCAGCACCAGCAGGACCGGCCGGTCGCGCAGGGCCGAGACCAGCCGCTCGACCGGGTCCTGCGGGCCGCCGCGCGCGCTCTCGCGCAGGCCGAGCGCGGCCAGCACCGCGCCCGCGACGTCACCGCCGCCGTGCGGGGCGAGCGCGACGAACGCCACCGGACCGGCCTGGCCGGCGGCGACCTCCACCGCCAGCCGGGTCTTGCCGGTGCCGCCCGGGCCGGTCAGCGTCACGAGCCGGGCGCGGTCCAGCAGCTCCGCAACCTGCCGCAGCTCGGCTTCGCGGCCGACGAAGCTGCTCAGCTGCGCGGGCAACGCCGGGAGCACCGGCTTCTCGGTTTCGCCGCGGAGCACCGCAAGGTGCGCCTCCGCGAGTTCGGGACCGGGGTCGGCGCCCAGCTCTTCGGCCAGCGTGCGGCGGGCGTCCTCGAACGCGGCGAGCGCTTCGGCGGAACGGCCCGCGGCGGCCAGCGCCCGCACCAGCTGCGCGCGCGGCCGTTCCCGCAACGGCTGCGCGGCGACGGTCTCGCGCAGGCTGGCGAGGACGTCTTCGGCCTGCCCGAGGGCCAGCCGGGCCTCGACGTGGTCGTCCACGGCGTCCGCGCGCAGCTCGTCGAGCCGGGTGACCTGCGTGGCGGCGAACGGCGCGTCCGCCAGGTCCGTGAACGCGGCCCCGCGCCACAGCGCCAGCGCCTCGCCGAGCACCTCCGCCGCCCGCGCGTGCTCCCCGTTCTTCAGCAGCGCGCGGCCTTCGCGGGTGAGCCGTTCGAAGCGGTGAACGTCCACTTCGTCCGGTGCGACGGCCAGCCGGTACCCGGCCGCGGTGAACTCGACCGGCGCGAGCTCCTTCAGCGCCGTCCGCAGCCGCGACACCTGCGACTGGAGGGCGTTCGCGGCGCCCTCCGGCGGGTATTCGCCGTACATGCCGTCGATCAGCCGCTCCGCCGGGACGAACCGGCCGGCCTCGAGCGCGAGCAGCGCCAGCAGTGTCCGCGACCGCGGGCCGCCCACCGCCACCTGCGTGCCGTCCGTGCGCCACGCGGCGACGGCCCCCAGCACCCCGAATCGCATGGACCCCAGCCTAAGACGTCCCCGACCTGCGGCGGGCGTCACTCCAAACGGGAGTTCGGCGTGGTCCTGTGAATCACCTGAGCGTGCGTCTATACACTTCGCCGGGTCCCCACGCAATGGGAGAGGTATGTCGTCAGACAGCATCGCCCTCGGTCAGCCGACCGTAGGTGAAGAGGAGCTAGCCGCCGTAGCCGAAGTCTTCCGATCCGGGTGGCTGGCGGGCGCCGGACCGGCGTGCCGCCGGTTCGAGGAACGGTTCGCCCAGGTCACCGGCACGGCGCACGCGTTGACGACGGCGAACTGCGGTTCGGCTCTCTTCCTCGGCCTCGAAGTCCTCGGTGTGCAGCCGGGCGACGAGGTGATCGTCGGTGACTACACGTTCCCGGCGACCGGCCACGCCGTCGTGCAGGCGGGCGCCAAGCCGGTGTTCGCCGACATCCGCCCGGACGTCTTCAGCGCGGACCCGGCGCACGTCGAAGCGCTGGTCACGCCGAAGACGGTCGGCATCCTCGCGGTCGACGTCGCCGGCCAGCCCGGTGACTTCGACGAGTACCGCGCGATCGCCGACAAGCACGGCCTCTGGCTCTTCGAGGACGCCGCCTGCGCCGCGGGGGCGACGTACAAGACGCGCCCGGCCGGCAGCCTCGCCGACCTGGCCGCGTTCTCCTTCCACGGCCGCAAGGGCATCACCGCCGGCGAAGGCGGCGCGCTGGTCTCCGACCGCGAAGACCTCATCGCCCGCGCCCGCAAGCTGCACACCTACGGCATCGAGCCGGCGATCAGCCGCGAAGGTTCGGAAACGCTGCCCATCCCGGAGTTCCACGAGCTCGGCTACAACTTCCGCCTGTCGGACGTCCAGGCCGCGATCATGAACGTCCAGCTCGACCGGCTGCCGGACCTCCTCGCCACCCGCCGCTCGGTCGCGAAGCGCTACCACGAGGCTTTCGCCGACGTCGACGCGCTGACCGTCCCGGTCGAACTGCCGGACCGCGAGCACCCGTGGCAGGCCTACCTGCTCACGGTCGCGCCCGAGGTCAGCCGCGACACCCTGGCGCTGCGCATCCGCTCGCAGGGCGTCCAGTGCAACTTCGGCACCTACGCCTCGCACCTGCAGCCGATCTACGGGCCTCAGGCCCCGCTGCCCGTCTCGGCCGACGCGTTCGCGCGTCAGCTCGCCATCCCGATGCACGCCAACCTCACCGACGCCGAAGTCACCCGCGTCGCCGAGGTCGTGCGCGAAGCCGTGCAGTCCCTGTCCTGAAGCCGCCTACCGAGGAGAAATTGGTGTCCGACAAGAAGGTGCTCTTCACCGGGGGCGGTGGCTTCATCGCCGCGCACGTCATCCCGCTGCTGCTCGAGGGCGGCTACACGGTCCGGATCTTCGACAACATGACCCGCGGCGACCGCGCCCGGGTCAACGAGTTCGTCGCCACCGGCAAGGTCGAGCTGGTCGAGAAGGACGTCCGGTACGGCGGCGCGGTGCGCGAGGCCATGCGCGGCTGCACGCACGTCATCCACTTCGCGACGGTCTCGATCAACAAGTCGATCGCCGACCCGCACGAGTCGATCGACATCAACATGATCGGCAACCACAACGTGTTCGCCGCGGCCGCCGACGAGGGCGTCGAGCGGCTGGTGTTCGCCTCGACCGCTTCGGTCTACGGCGACCCGAAGCGGCTGCCGATGCACGAGGACGACGAGCTCAAGCCGCTCACGCCGTACTGCATCTCGAAGCGCGCCGGCGAGGACCTGCTCGGCTTCTACGAGCGGCAGAAGGGCCTCTCGTGGAACGCTCTGCGGTTCTTCAACGTGTACGGCCCCGGCCAGAAGATCGAGGCCTACTACACCTCGGTGATCAACCACTTCATCCAGCGCCTGCGCAACGGCCAGCCGCCGATCATCGACGGCCGCGGTGACCAGTCGATGGACTTCGTGCACGTCACCGACCTCGCGCACGCCGTCGTCGCGGCGCTGGAGTCGGAGAAGGCGAACGTGCCGATCAACATCGGCACCGGCATCGACACGTCGATCGCGGCGCTGGCCAAGATCCTCATCGAGGCCGTCGGCGTCGACGTCGAGCCGCTGTTCAACGAGCGTGACGTGCTGGTCTCGCGGCGCGCCGCCGACATCAGCCGGGCGCGTGACGTGCTGGGCTGGGAGCCGCGGATCACCGTGGAGGACGGCATGCGGGATCTGGTCAAGGAAACCGAGTGAACACCACCGCCGGGCCCGCCCAAGGACGTGCGATGCGCATCGCGGTGGTGAACAACTTCTTTCCCCCTCGGGTGGGCGGCAGCGCGCACATGGCGGCGTCCCTGGCGGGTCAGTTCGCCGCGGCCGGGCACGAGGTCCTCGCGATCACGGCAGCGTACGGCGAAGCCCCGGCCGACGAACGGCGCGACGGCTACCGCGTCGTGCGCCTGCCCGCGGTGAAGATGCCGCAGATCGGCCTGTCGATCGACTTCGACATGAGCTTCGCGTCGCTGCGGCCGGGCAACTGGCGGCGGCTGTGGAAGCTGCTGGACGAGTTCAAGCCGGACGCGATCCACCTGCACGGCCAGTTCTTCGACCTGTCGTGGCTGGCCGGGATCTGGGCGCGGCGGCACGACGTGCCGACGCTGTTGACCATCCACACGCTGCTGATCAGCGACAACAAGCTGTACGGCGGCGTGTTCCGGCTGCTGGACGCGGTGCTCGTGCGGCCCATCCTCGCCTACATGCGGCCGCGCTACGTCATCCTCGACAAGCTCGGTGTCGACTACTGCGTCGACCGGTACGGCACGAGCGACGCGAACTCGGAGTACTTCCCGATCGCCGTCGACACCGGGCACTTCGCGAAACCGGTGACGAAGGACGTCCGCGCGGAGCACGAAATCGGGGACGCGCCGCTGATCGTCTCGCTCGGGCACGTCATCCCGCTGCGCAACCGGCTGCCGCTGATCGAGGCCCTGCCGTCCATTTTGGACAAGCACCCCGGGGTGCGGGTGGTGGTCGTCGGCCGCGTGTACCACGACGCATTCCTCAAGCGGGCGGCGGAACTGGGCGTTTCGGATGCGCTGATCGTCACGGGCGCGGTGCCGAAGGAGGACGTCCCGGCCTACTTCGCGGCGGCGGACATCGTGACGCACGACCTCAACGGCGGCTGCGGCACGGCGTCCCTGGAGGCGATGCTCTCCGGGACGGCGACGATCGCTTCGGTGACCGAGGACAACTACCCGGGCATCGAGCTGCGCAACGGCGAGAACGTGCTGCTGGTGCGCCCGGACGACTCGGAAGCGGTGGCCCGCACGGTGATCGAGCTGCTCGACGACCCGGAACGCCGGGCGTTGATCGCGCAGCGGGAGAGCGAGCTGGTGCGGTCGAACTTCGGCCTCGACGTCGTCGCCGAGGAGCACCTCAGGACCTTCGAGAAGCTGGTGTCGGAAGCCGATGTTCTTCGATGACGAGCGCAGCCACCGGCTGCGCCCGCAGATCCTGACCGAGCTGGTCTCGCAGTACATGAACGACGCCGAGCGCGCGCAGTTCTACGGGCTGCCCCCGACGTGCCGCGTCCGCGAGCGCGTGAAGATCATCAGCCCCGAGAACCTGAAGATGGGCGACCACTGCTGGATCGGTGAGGGCGCGGCCCTCGACGCGAGCGGCGGCCTGGAGATCGGCGAGCACACGAGCATCGGCTTGAACACGCTGATCTTCACGCACTCGAGCTGGCTGGCGAACATGACGCTGCAGAACCATTCGGGCAGCGACCTGATCGAGCGCAAGCCGGTGAAGATCGGCAAGGGCTGCTTCATCGGCGGCCTGGTGGTGATCATGGCGGGCGTGACGATCGGCGACTTCGCGACGGTCCAGCCGAACTCGGTGGTGGCGAAGGACGTCCCGCCGCGCACGCTGGTGGCGGGGAACCCGGCCCGGGTGTTCCAGCGCTACGACGAGGAGTACATCCAGTCCGAAGTGGACCGGGTGCGCGCGGAGAACGCCCGGCGGCGGGAGATCGCGGAGGAACGCGGCGGCGACGCGTCCGGGTGGGGCGCGCCCTCGGGTGACTTCTCGGAGTGAGCCGTTCGACGGCGGTGGCTTTGGATGACGGCGGCGCCGGCGCCGGGCGCCGGCGCCGCCGTCGTGAAACCGCCCGGACCTCCCGGCGGTGAAGCCCTCCGCACGGAACCGCACGTCCCGCGCGCAGCACATAATCTAGTCCTCCGTGACCGAGCGCGAGATATCGGTTACACAACGTTTCAGGCGTGCCCGGTAACCTCGGGAAAGATCGTGAAGCAACCTTTCGCGGGCCCGCCCGTCGCTGGTTGAGGACGAAGCGAGGTGACGCATGGCGCGGGGCGACGAGGAGTTCGCGGAGTTCGTCCGCGCGTCGTCGGCCCGGCTCACGCACGCCGCGTTCCTGCTCACCGGTGACCGCCACCAAGCCGAAGACGCCGCCCAGACCGCCTTCACGCGCACCTACGCCGCCTGGTCGCGGGTGCGGCACAAGGACGCCTACGGCTACGCCCGGACCGTCCTGGTCAACCACGTCATCGACGGCTGGCGGCGGCCGTTCCGCGAATACGCCACCGAGACCGTGCCCGAGCGGCCGGACCGCCTCGACGTCGGCAAGGCCGTCACCCAGCGCGAGTGGCTCACCGCCATGCTCAAGACGCTCACCGACCGCGAACGCGCCGTCGTCGTGCTGCGGCACTTCTTCGACCTGCCGGAAGCCGAGGTGGCCCGTGAGCTCGGTGTTTCCCTGGGTACCGTGAAGAGCACGAACTCGCGGGCGCTGGCCAAGCTGCGGGTCGGGGCCGATCCGGAGGACACGCTGATCGGGGGGAGCGGGCGGTGAACGAGCTCGACGACTTCCGCGCCGCCCTCCGGCAGCCGCCCGAGGAGCCCTTCGCCGAACCCGACCTGGCCGCGATCATGGCAGGCGGGCGGCGCATCCGGCGCCGCCGCCGTCTGCTGACCGGCACCGCCGGGGTGGCCGCCGCGGCCGCCGTCGTGCTGGTCGTGGTGTTCGCCATCCAGCTGCGGCAGCCCGCGCCCGCGCCGGTTGCGCAGCCACCGGCCCCGGCCACGTCGGCGGCACCGGCGCCGACCACACCACAGCCCGTGGAGCAGCCGATCGGGGACGTCGTCGGCACCGGGATCCGGACCACGGACGGCGAGATCGTCCTGTACGCGCGGGCCGTCGACGCGCCGGAGCTGCCGGGCATCCGCTTCGGCCTGGTGGCGGGCTTCCGGTCCGGGACGTCGCTGCAGTCGGTGCTGGCGACGAACGAGTTCCGCGGCTCGGACCGCTCGTTCGGCTTCCACGCCACCGACGGCGGCGAGGTGATCCGCAACCAGGTCATCCCGGTCTTCGGCTACTTCGCCGGCCCGGCGGAGAGGGTCACGACCACGGTGCACGGCCGGACCGTCGAGGCGAAACTGGCCAAGTGGTCGGCGGACCCGGGCGTGGTGTTCTTCTGGTTCAACCCCGACGAGGTCCCGAACTCGGCCGTCCTGACCCCCCTGATCGCTTACGACGCCGACGGCAAGCGGCTCACCAAGTAGGCGGTACCCGCTCACCCGGTGCGGGCGTAAGACGTGGATCGTGACCTCTCGACGCGCGTTCCTCACCGCATCGGCCGCGCTCGGCCTGGTGGCCGCGGCTCCGGCCGGCGCCGCCGAACTCGGCGACCGCGGGCCCGGTGGCCCGGTCCGCCCGCAGCGGCCCGACGCGGAACTGAAGGCCCTGCTCCGCCAGGTCGACGAACGGCGGATCGAAGCGACCGTCCGGCGGCTGGCCGCGTTCGGCACCCGGCACACGCTGTCGGCGCAGGACGACCCGGCTCGCGGCATCGGCGCCGCCCGCGACTGGCTCTTCGCGCAGTTCCAGCAGGTCGCGGCGGCTTCCGGGGGACGGCTGAGCGTCGCGCTGCAGTCGTACGTCCAGCCGCCCGCCGACCGGATCCCGGTGCCGACGACGATCACCAACGTCGTCGCGACGCTGCACGGCTCCACCGATCCCGGGCGCGTGTACGTCGTCTCGGGGCACTACGACTCGCGCCGCACCGACGTCATGGACTTCACCGGCGACGCACCGGGCGCCGACGACGACGCTTCGGGTGTCGCGGTCGCCCTGGAGCTGGCCAGGGTGCTCTCGACGCGGCAACCGGCCGCGACGATCGTCTTCGCCGCCGTCGCGGGCGAAGAACAGGGCCTGTACGGCTCGCGGTTCATGGCGCAGCAGTTCAAGGCGGCCGGCACCGACGTCCAGGCGATGTTCACCGACGACATCGTCGGCTCCAGCCGCGCCGACGACGGCACGCGCGACCCCTTCACGATCCGCCTCTTCGCCGAAGGGGTCCCGACGGCGGAAACCCCGGCCGAGGCGAACCTGCGCCGCAGCATCGGCGGCGAGAACGACTCCCCGCCGCGGCAGCTGTCCCGGTTCGTGAAGTCGGTGGCGGAGAACGACGCGACCGGCATGACGGTCCGGGTGATCTACCGCCGTGACCGCTACCTGCGCGGCGGCGACCACATCGGCTTCCTGGAGCAGGGCTACCCGGCGGCGCGGTTCACCGAGCCGAACGAGGACTTCGCCCACCAGCACCAGGACGTCCGCGTAGAAAACGGCGTCCAGTACGGCGACCTGCCGGAGTTCTGCGACTTCCCGTTCATCGCCCGGGTGGCGCGGGTCAACGGCGCCGCGCTGTGGTCGCTCGCCACCGCACCGGGCACGCCGAAGGGCGTGAAGATCCGCACGGCGGCGCTGGCGAACGACTCCGAGCTGGTCTGGACCGCCACCCCGGGTGCGACGAGCTACGAGGTCGTCTGGCGCGAGACGACGGCCCCGGACTGGACGCACGCGATCGACGTCGGCCCGGCGCTGACGGCGAAGATCGACCTGTCCAAGGACAACGTCTTCTTCGGCGTCCGCGCGGTGGGCCCCGGTGGCCACCGGAGCCCTGCCGCGTTCCCGGTGCCGGCGAGCTAGACGAGTAGTGCGTGACTCGGTCGGTGGTCGGGTGATGCCCCCTCACATGACGGAGCTGGGTGGTCATCCCGTCGCCTGAGGCCGTCGAAATCACTTTGAGCCGGGCCCGCAACCCACAGCGCAACGCGACCAGGAGACGCGAGCTTGCGGGCCCGGCTCAAAGTGATAGGCCTCGTTCAGGCGACGGGATGACCACCCAGCGGCCCACCTCCAGAAGGTGAGGCGACAGCGGGAGCCGGGGTCATCCCAGAGCCTGCCCGTCCGGCGAGGACGCTTTTGTCTTTGAAGCCGCGGCAGACCCGGCAGCTGCGGCTGAGCGGTCTAGGGCCTGTTTCAATGGCGTAGCCACTCGTTGATCGCGGCGATATGGATCGTTGCCTCGTACCGAACCGCGAGTTTGTCGAACCGTGTGGCCACGCCTCGGTTGCGTTTGAGCCGGTTGATGCCGCACTCGACTGCATGCCGTTGCTTGTAGATCTGCGGATCGAACGCTGGCGGCCGGCCACCTGCCCGGCCGCGGTTGCGGCGGTGCCGGATCTGGTCGGATGGCTGGGGAATCGTGCAGGTAATCCCACGCCGCCGCAGATAGGCCCGGTTGGCGCGGGAACTGTAGGCCTTGTCCGCCAAGACCCGATCCGGTCGGGTCCTGGCCCGTCCAGCCCCGGCGCGGGCGATGTGGATCCCGGCCAAGACAGCCTCGAACTGCGGCGAGTCACCTCGCTGCCCCGCGGTCACCAGCAGTGAGAGTGGTTTGTGGCCTTGCTCGGTGGCCAGGTGCAGCTTGGTGGTCCAGCCACCCCGCGACCGGCCCAGCGCGTGGTCGGCCGGTTCGGGCTGGCCGACACCGCCAGGCGGTTCCTTCTGCCGTTCGCTGTCAGTGCGGGCGCCCGCCGCGTGCTGGTGGGCGCGGTTGATCGTGGAATCGACGCTGACGTCCCAGGTGATCAACCCGGCAGCATCAGCCCGGGTTTGCAACCCGGCCAAGATCACCGCCCAGACACCGGCTCGCTGCCAGCGCCGGAACAAGCCGTAGACGGTTTGCCAGCAGCCATATACGGGTGGGACGTCACGCCAGGGCGAGCCAACCCGGACCCGCCAGCGGATGCCGTCCAGAAGTTGGCGCTTTGTCCATGTCGGCGGGCGGCCAGGTTTCTTGCCGACAGGCAGCAGCGGTTCCAGGATCGCCCATTGCGCGTCGGTCAGGTCGGCTCGCCCCGTCGCCGTTAGGCTGGCCACGAGGTCTCCGGTGTTCTCGATCTTCTTGGTCGTTGATCGATCTACCGGAGACCTCGCCTATTTGATCCAGGACACGCCGCACTGACAATGCAGGCCAGAAGCTCCCGCTGGTCAGCACATCGAAACAGGCTCTAGGCCGCGGCCTGGGTGAGGACCTGCTCGACGACGTGGTGCGACGGCAGGATCAGGTCGCGCTCGGTGTCGGCGTCGATCTTGCCCTCGAGCAGGTCGCAGAACCGGTCCAGCTGGGTGGCCAGCGGCTCGCGTGCGGTCACGAGCTCCGGGATCTCGATGACCGTCTGCTGCCGGTAGCCGAGGCCGTCCGGGGTGACGGAGTCGTGGGAGACGTGCCGGTAGATCGTGACGTCCCGGCGCAGCAGGTCGATCTCGATCAGGCGGTCCAGCTCCGACACCACCAGTGACCGGACCTTCCGCTGGCCCAGCCGCGAAGCCGACACCGTGGCCAGGCCGGTCGGGAACGACAGGACAGTCTCGATCGTGTCCTCCGCGCCCTCCACCGACGACGGGTGGAAGTAGCCCGCGCCGGACGTCACGCGGGCCGGGGTCGCGCCGCCGAAGAACTGGATCGCCAGGTCGACGTCGTGCACCAGGAGGTCCCACGCCACGCCGGTCTTGATGCGCGGGGCGTACGGGCCGTGGCGGCGCGCCATCAGGTGCACCGGCTCGTTCACCAGCGCCCGCGCGGTCATCACCGCCGGGTTGTAGCGCTCCAGCAGGCCGCACATCAGCGGGATGTCGTTCTTCGCCGACAGCGAGACGATCTCCTGCGACTTCTCGAAGCTGTTGCAGACCGGCTTCTCGACCAGCATCGGCTTGCCCTGGCGGAAGATCTCCTGCGCCAGGTCGTAGTGCACCTCGGTGGCCGAGGCGAGCACCACGGCGTCCACATCGGACAGTTCGCCGATCTCCGGTGTCCACCGCGTTTCGTACCGGTCGGCGACGAGCTTGCCCGCTTCCTCGCGCGGATCGATCACGCGGACCAGGTCGACGCGCTCGTTGGCGGCGAGCACGCGGGCGTGGAGGGAACCCATGTTCCCGGTACCGACAAGAGCGATCCGATGCGTCATGCGCCCAGTACCTCGCGAACGGTTTCGATGATGGTGTCCAGGTCGGACTCGGTCAGGTGCGGGTGCACCGGCAGCGAAAGCGCCTGCTCGGCGACCGACTTCGCGACCGGGAAGTCCTCGACGCGCGCGCCCGGGATCAGGTCGTGACCCGCGTAGCAGTCGTAGTCGAAGACGATCTTGGGGTAGTAGATGCCGTTGCCGATGCCGCGCTCGGTGAGCGCCGCGGCCAGCTCGTCGCGCGAGAGGAACGCGTGCGGGCCGACCAGCACGGTGTACTGGTGCCAGACGTGCTCGCGGCCCGGCAGCACCTGCGGGACGTCGAGGCCCGGCGTGCCGGCCAGGCCCTCCGAGAGGCGCTTCGCGTTCGCCTGCCGGGCCGCGGTCAGCTGGTCGAGCTTCGCCAGCTGCGGGATGCCGACGGCCGCGTGCAGGTCGGTCATCCGGTAGTTGTGCCCGGCGACCTCGTACTGGTAGCGGGCGCGCATGCCCTGGTTGCGCAGCACGCGCAGCTTGTCGGCCAGCGCGTCGTCGTCCGTGGTGATGACCCCGCCCTCGGCGGTGGTGATGTTCTTCGTCGCGTACAGCGAGAAGCAGCCGATGCCGAACGAGCCGGCCGGCTTGCCCTCGAAGGACGCCCCGACGGCCTGCGCCGAGTCCTCGATCACCTGCAGCCCGCGCTCGGCGGCCAGCGGGGCGAGCTTGCCCATGTCCGCGGTCTGGCCGTAGAGGTGCACCGGCATGAGGACCTTCGTGCGGTCCGTCACGGCCTTGGCCACGGCGTCGGGGTCGATCGCGAAGTCGTCGCGCCGGATGTCGGCGAACCGGACGGTCGCGCCGGCCTCGAGGATCGCGTTCAGCGTCGCCACGAAGGTGAACGGCGAGGTGATGACCTCGTCACCCGGCTGCAGGTCCAGCACCTGGAGGGCGGCGACCAGCGCGGTGGTCCCGTTGTTGACCGCGATCGCGTGCTTCGTCCCGGAGACCGCCGCGAAGGCGTCCTCGAAGCGCTTGACCATCGGTCCCTGTGCGATGGCGCCGGAGCGCAGCACCTCGACGACGAGGTCCTCCGCGTCGCGGACGTCGACCACAGTGATGGGGATCATGGGCAGTCTCTCTCGGCAGGCGATTTCGGTGCGTCCGGTACAGTGAGCCGCCGGTTCTGCGCCCGGCCGCCCTGCAGCAACGCGGGCCACACGTTACCGGGCGCGGCAGCGCGCCCAGTACCCAGCCGCCGACGAACGGACGACCACCCGTGGCCAACCGCATCCACCCGACCGCCGTCATCGGCGAAGGTGTCGAACTCGGCGAGGACAACGTCATCGGGCCGTTCGCGGTGATCGCCGGACCGACCCGGATCGGGGACGGCAACTGGATCGGCCCGCACGTGACGATCGGCACGCCGGGCGAGGACCGCGGCCGTCCCCACCCCGCCGCCTGGGAAGACGCGCCTACCGGTGACCCGGATCACGACGGCCACGGCGTCGTCATCGGCAGCCGCAACCGGATCCGCGAGTACGTGAGTGTCCACCAAGGGACCTGGCGGACGACGACCGTCGGCAGCGACGGCTACTACCTCCGCAACTCCCACATCGCGCACGACTGCCTGGTCGGCGACGGCGTGACGATCGCCTCGAACGCCGTCACCGGTGGCCACTGCCACATCTGGGACGGCGCCAACCTCGGCATGGGCGCGATCCTGCACCAGAAGGTCGTGATCGGGCCCGGCGCGATGATCGGGATGGGCTCGGCGGTGCGGCGCGAGATCGGCGCGTTCACCATCGCCGTCGGCAACCCGGCCCGCGTCACCGGCGTCAACGTCGTGGGCCTGTCCCGCCGCGGTCTCGACGAGGAGACGATCGAAGCCCTCGGGCCGTGGCTGAAGGGCAAGGAAGGTCTCCCGGACGTCACGCTGCCCGGCGACCTCTCTACCTTGGTAAAGGCGTGGGACGCTCGCCCGCGCGAAGAGCACTAGGAGCTGTCTGATGTCGGAAGTCGCCCCCAAGCTGCGCGAGGTCTTCGTCGAGGCGCTGGACCTCGACGGCGGTGTGGACGTCGAAAACCTGAAGTACCGCGACATCGAGGCGTGGGACTCGGTCGGCCACATGGCGCTGGTCGCGGCCATCGAGGACGAGTTCGACGTCGAGTTCGACACCGACCAGGTCATCGACATGTCGAGCTTCAAGGTCGCCGTGGACATGGTGACCGAGCTGCAGTCGAAGAATGACTGATCTTTCCGGTCGCGTCGCGCTCGTCACCGGCGGGACGCGGGGGATCGGTCTGGCCACCGCCCGCGCGCTCGTCGAGGCGGGCGCGACCGTGGTGCTCACCGGCCGCGACGAGGCTCGCGCCAAGGAGGCCGCCGCCTCCGTGGGTGCTTCCGGGCTGGCGCTGGACGTCACCGACGCGAAAGCGGTGTCTTCGCTGGTCCGGGGGGTCGCCAAGGAGCACGGCAAGCTCGACGTCGTGGTCGCGAACGCCGGGATCATGGAGGACGCGCTCCTCGGGATGATCAAGGAAGACCTCGTCGACACGACGCTGAGCACGAACGTCGCCGGCACGCTGCACACCGTCCAGGCCGCGGCCCGGGCGATGATGCGCAAGAAGTCCGGCTCGATCGTCGTGCTCGCCTCGATCGTCGGCGAGTACGGAAGCGCTGGTCAGACCGTGTACGCGGCCTCGAAGGCGGCGGTGGCGAACATCGCGAAGTCGGCGGCGAAGGAGCTCGGCCGGTCCGGCATCCGCGTCAACGCGGTCGCCCCCGGCGTGATCGAGACCGATCTCACGGCGGCCCTGAGCGAAGACGCGAAGGTGGAAAACGCCGGCAAGACGCCGCTGGGGCGCCTGGGCCGGCCGGAAGAAGTGGCGAACGCGATCCGGTTCCTGGTGAGCGACGAAGCGTCGTTCATCACCGGCCAGGTGCTGGGGATCGACGGAGGCTTGGTGCTGTGACGCTGTTGGGTGCGGGAGCCCGGCTGGTCGATGTGGCCGGGGGCCGCACGCTGGCGGGCGCGGAACTGTCGGCCGAGGTCGGCCGCGCGGTGGAGGAGCTGGCGGCGCTGCCCACCGGCGTCGTCTTCGCGCGGATGTCGGTCGACCTCGACAGCGTGCTGACCTACCTGGGCGCGTTCGAGTCCGGGCGGGCGATCGCGCTGATCGACCCGGCGCTGGACGCCGACGTGCTGGCCGGGCTGGTCTCGCGGTTCCGCCCGGCAGCCGTGCTGGCGGCTTCGGGTGCCGCACCCGAGGGGTACACCACGCAGGGCAACGACTGGATCCGCTCGTCCGCGGACGGCGTCCAGCCGCACCCCGACCTCGCCGTGCTGCTGCCGACCAGCGGCTCGACCGGCAACCCGAAGCTCGTGCGGCTCTCGCGGCAGGCGATCCTGGCCAACGCCGACGCCATCGCGCAGGTGCTGCGCATCGACGCCGACGAGGTCGCGCCCACCTGCCTGCCCCTGCACTACAGCTACGGCCTCTCGGTGCTGAACTCGCACCTGGTGCGGGACGCGACCATCGTCATCGAGCCGTCCGGCGTACTCGGCCGCGGCTTCTGGGACGCGGTGAACACCTACGGCGTCACGTCCCTTTCGGGCGTCCCGTACCACTACGAAATGCTGCGGCGGCTCAAGTTCGACCCCGCGAAGTACCCGACGCTGCGCACGCTGACGCAGGCCGGCGGGAAGCTGCGCGACGAGCTGGTCGCCGAGTTCAACGAGAAGATGCTGGCCGTCGGCGGCCGGATGTACGTCATGTACGGCCAGACCGAGGCCGCGCCGCGGATGACGACGGTGCCCGCCGAAAAGCTGGCCGAAAAGCTCGGTTCCGCGGGGCCGGCGCTGCCCGGCGGGAAGTTCTCGGTGCGCCGGGACGACGGCTCGGAGACCACGCACCCGAAGATCGTCGGTGAGGTCGTCTACCGTGGGCCCAACGTGATGATGGGCTACGCGGACGACGAGTCCGGGCTGGCCAAGGGCGACGAATACGGTGGCGTGCTGGCCACCGGTGACCTCGGGTACCTCGACGAAGAGGGCTACCTGTTCATCACCGGACGGCTCAAGCGCATCGGCAAGGTCTTCGGCAACCGCGTCAGCCTCGACGACCTCGAGCAGGCGGTGCGCACCGCGGCGGTGGGGATCGACGTGGTGGCCGCGGTGGCGGCAGGCGACAAGGTCGTGCTGTTCGCCGAAGGGGCGGACAAGGAGATCTGCAAGGACGCGTCGCGGGCGCTGGCCGAGCGGCTGCACCTGCACGCCAGCGGGTTCGACGTCCGCCCGATCGACACCGTGCCGCTGCTGGCCAGCGGCAAGATCGACTACCGGACCTTGGAGGGGCGGGTATGAGTGTGTTCACGCGGTCGCAGGCCGACCGGGAAGCGTTGCTGCTGCCCGAGCTGGCTGCGCTCACCGCCCACCACCGGGCGAATTCCGAAGGCTACGACCGGATCCTGTCCTCCCTGGGCATCGAGCCCGGCGCGGCTTTCGGCTCGATCGCCGACCTGCCGTGGCTGCCGGTGCGGATGTTCAAGACGCACGACCTGAAGTCGGTGCCGGACGGCGAGGTGTTCAAGACGCTGACGTCGTCGGGCACCACCGGTGCCGGCGCGTCGCGGATCTACCTGGACAAGGAGGCGGCGGGCGCGCAGACCAAGCAGCTGGGCGCCACGCTGCAGGAGGTCCTCGGCGGCGAGCGGCTGCCGATGCTGATGGTCGACACGATCGGCATCATCAAGAACCGCCGGTCGTTCTCCGCGCGGGGAGCTGGTGTGCTCGGCATGGCGAACTTCGGCCGCAAGCACACGTACGTGCTCGACGAGAACGACCAGCCCGACGTCGAGGCGGTCAAGAAGTTCCTGGCCGAGTACGGCGACAAGCCCTTCCTGATCTTCGGCTTCACGTTCATGGTCTGGCTGTACCTGTACGAAGTCGCGCGGGACCACGGGCTGGACCTGTCGAACGGGATCCTGATCCACAGCGGTGGCTGGAAGAAGCTGATCGACCGCGCGGTGGACAACACCGAGTTCCGCCGCCGGTTCAAGGAAGACACCGGGCTCACCCGGATCCACAACTACTACGGGATGATCGAGCAGATCGGCACGGTGTTCCTCGAGGGCCCGTCCGGGAACTCGCTGTACTGCCCGGACTTCGCCGACGTCGTCATCCGCAACCCGGAGACGTGGGAAGAGCAGCCGGTCGGGGAGCCGGGCGTGATCGAGGTCGTCTCGACGCTGCCGCGGTCGTACCCGGGGCACGTGCTGCTGACCGAAGACCTCGGCGTCTACAACGGCATCGACGACGGCGACTGGCCGGGCAAGCACTTCTCGGTGCTCGGCCGGCTGCCGAAGGCGGAGGCCCGCGGGTGCTCCGACACGTTCTCGGGAGCGGCGGCGTGACTTCTCTGACCCAGCGTTTCCCCTCGTCGGACGCGGTTTCCGTCGGCGATTTGGTCGATCAGCTCCGCGCGGCACCGCCGGGCGGACGGCTGCGCGTCGGCGACCCGCGGGTTGTCGAGTTCATCACGAAGTTCGCGCGCAAGCTGCTGGCCCCGGCCACCGCGCGCCGGTTCCCGGAGCTGGCGTCCCTCGGGTTCTTCCTGCGCAAGGGCGAGATCGCCAAGGCACTGTCCACCCTGGACACTTCGGGGAACGCGCTGCGGTTCCCGCGCGGGCTGGTGTTCCACGTGCCGCCGGCGAACGTCGACACGATCTTCGTCTACTCGTGGGCGCTGTCCGCGCTGGCGGGCAACCACAACGTCGTGCGAGTCTCCTCGCGCTCGGCCGGGGCCGCCGAAGCGGTGCTGGAAGCGCTGAACGCGGCTCTGTCCGAAGTGGACGCTTCGGTGGCGGAGGCCATTACCGCGACCCAGCGCATGGTCACCTACGACCGCAGTGACGAGGTCAGCGGCGCCCTGTCGCTGGCCGCCGACCTGCGCGTCATCTGGGGCGGCGACGCCTCGGTCGCGGCCCTGCGGAAGTACCCGCTGGCCCCGCACGCGCGTGACCTGACGTTCCCGGACCGCTCGTCCTTCGCCGTCGCCTCGGTGGCGGGCTGGCAGCGGGCGTCCGCCGAAGAGCGGCGCGCGGCCGCCGAGGGCTTCTACAACGACTCGTACTGGTTCGACCAGGCCGCCTGCTCCTCGCCGCGCGCGGTGTTCTGGGTCGGCGACGAGGCTGGGGCCGTGGCGGCCGGGAGCGAGTTCCGCGCGCTGCTGGCGGCCGTGCTTTCGGCGAAGGAGCACGTCACCGAGCCGGCGATGGCGGTCCAGAAGCGCGTCTCGGCGTACGGCGCGGCGGTCGACGGGCTGGTCAAGGAGATCGAGTTCCGGGGCAACGGCCTGGCCACGCTGGAGCTGACCGACCCGGCGGTGCTGCCGCGCGAGTGGCTCGGCGCCGGCACGTTCGCGAACGCGCGGGTTTCGTCGCTGTCCGACCTGGTGCCGATCGTCCTCCGGAAGGACCAGACGGTCAGCCAGTTCGGCTTCACCGCCGAGGAGCTGACGGCGTTCGCGCACGAGCTCGCGGGCCGCGGCGTCGACCGGATCGTGCCGTTCGGCTCCGCCCTGACCTTCTCCGCGGTGTGGGACGGTTACGATCTGCTCTCCGAGTTCAGCCGCCTGGTCACGGTCCAGGCCTGAGGAGAGCCGTCGATGACGACAGTTGAGGACCTGCCGGCTGCCGGAAAGCAGCCGAAGTCCACCCGGGCGAAGATCCTCGACGTCGTCCGGTGGGTGGCGATCCTGCTGGTCATCGGCTTCGCGGCCAAGCAGCTGGCGGCCAACTGGGGCGAGTTCTGGCACACCCTGCGTGACGTCGCCTGGGAGTCGTCCCTGCTGAGCCTGGTCGCCCTGGTCGCGGCGATCCTGGTCTCGACCTGGGGCTGGCAGGTGATGGTCGACGACCTGGGCGCGCCGATCGGCTACGCCCGCGGCGCGCAGATCTGCCTGGTCGGCTCGCTCGGCAAGTACGTGCCGGGCTCGGTCTGGGCCTACTTGCTGCAGATGGAGCTGGGCCGCAAGGCGGGCCTGGCCCGCGCCCGCATCTTCACCGGCTCCCTGATCCAGCTCGGCGTCGGCGTGGTGTCGGCGCTGGTGGTGTCGCTGCTGGCGGCACCGGCGGTGTTCAGCAACAGCCCGAGAGCGCTGTGGCTGTTCGTGCTGATCCCGCTCGGCCTGGCGATGCTGCACCCGAAGATCCTCACCTGGGGCACGTCGCTGGTGCTGCGGATCCTCCGCCGCCCGCCGCTGGCGCACCCGCTGGGCTGGGCGGTCATCGGCAAGGTCTTCGGGGCCTCGACGGCCGCGTGGTGCCTGCAGGGTGTCCACCTGTGGCTCCTGGCCAACTCGGTGGGCACCCCCGGTATCGGCGGCTTCGTGCTCTGCGTGGGCGCGATGGCCGTGGCGATGACGGTGGGCACGTTCGCGTTCATCCTCCCGAGCGGTGTCGGCGTCCGCGAGGTGGCCCAGGTCGCGGTCCTGACGGCCAGCGGCCTGACGGTCGGCCAGGCCACGGCGTTCGCGGTGGCCTCCCGGGTGATGTTCACGGTGGCCGACCTCCTGACGGCCGGCATCGCGGCGGTCGCGGCCCGCTCGGCCCGCCCCGCGGCCACCCCCGCCTGACCGGGGGTTGTCCCCAGGCTGTCCACAGGTTTGCCCACCTGTGGACAACTCGGAGGCAGCCGGTAGAACGGTTCGCCCGTCAATCCGGTCAGCCCCGGCTGATAAGGCGGGGCCGGGCCGGCGGACGGCTTTCCCGAAATGACCCAATGGATGGCCAACCCGGCGCACCCGCCGGATCCGTCGAACAGTTTCGAAAGCGATTCGCCGTCACCGCCGCGTCGGACGGCGGAGAAGTTCGCCGAAATGCCCGGCGACCGTTCGAATTCCCGTCGAAGCAGCCAAGCCACGCCTGCCGATACCCCGATCGGCGATTTCCCAAGACGTCAGTTCCGCCGGCCGAACCGACACCCGATCGGGTTATTCTGGGTAGTGGAATTCCCTGATTGACTGTCGCCGGCGAAGTGATCCACCCCCATTCGGACCGGTGATCGGTCCACCGGAAACGCTTCGCCGCCGATGATCGATAACCTGGGCGGGGGCCCGGGCGGGTGCGGTGCCGAGGCGGAGGGGGCCGGGTGGTCTACGCGGTCGTGGTGGCGTGGCTGGTCGTCGCCGCGACCGTGGTGCTGACCTGGCACCGCCTCGACGTCGACCGTGGCTGGCGGGCCTGCGTCCTCACCCTCACCCTCGGGCTGTCGCTGCTGCACCAGCTGCTGTTCGCGACCGTCACCGAGGACGCCCTCGTCACCTTCCGCTACGCGCAGAACATCGCCGACGGCAACGGCCCGGTCTTCAACCCCGGCGAACGCGTCGAGGGGTACACGAACTTCTTCTGGGTGGTGCTGGTCGCCCTGCCGCGCGCCGCGTTCGGCGCCGACATCCGCACCACGGCGGTCGTCTCGGGGGTCCTCGCCGCGCTCGGCTGCGTGCTCGTGTCCTGCTTCCTGGCCAACCGGATCGTCGCCGCGGCCGCGCCGGAGGGCGCCCTGCCGCGGCCCGCGATCGGGGTGGCCGCCGCGGTGCTCACCGCGAGCGCCGGCGGCCTCGCCGTCTACGGCGCTTCGGGCTCCGAAGTCCCGCTGTTCGTGCTGATCGTCCTCGCCGTCGGGTACGCGCTGGCCGCGCGCCGCCCGGTGGTCGCCGGGGTGCTCGTCGCCTTCGCCGTGATGACCAGCCCGGAAGGCCTGGTGGTCGCCGCGCTGGCCGGGCTGTGGCTGGCCGGCGCCGCGCTCCGGGCGAAGCACAGCTGGTGGGCGCCGGTGGGGTACGCGCTGGGCGCGCTGGTCTTCCTGATCCCGCGCCTGGCCTGGCGAGCGACGTTCTACCAGCACTTCGTCCCGGCCCCGCTGGCCGCGAAGCTCGGCGGGCCGCTGAACGACCGCCTCGCCACCGGCTGGCCGTACCTGTCCGGGTTCGCACTGGCGCACCAGGGTTTCCTGCTGCTGGGGCTGGTCGCCGCGGTCGCGCTCGTGCTGCGCCGCTCCGACACCGGGACACGGGCGGCGGAGTCCGAGGCGCACCGCGAAGCCCCGGTTGTGAAAGCGGTCGAGGCCAGGGCGCTGATCTGGCTGCTGTTCGCGATGGCGGCCGGGCTGTCCGCGGCCGCGGTGCTGATCGGCGGCGACCCCGGCCCGTCGTGGCGGCTGCTGGCCCCGGTGCCGCCGCTGCTGGCCGTCGCCGCCGCGGGGACGTACGGCGTGCTGGCCGCGGAAGTCGCCGGGAAGCCGTCGCCGCGGCAGAAGCCGTGGCCGGTCGGGACGCGGCTGGTGCCGGTGACCGCGGGCGGGCTGGCCGGCATCGCGGTGCTCGTCTCGGTGTTCAGTCCCGAGATGCTCGACCGCGTCCGCAACTGGCACGCGCACGGCGTCGAGCTCGCCGAGATCGGCGGCTGGCTCGGCGACTACCTGCCGCCGGGATCGGTGGTCAGCGCGGCCGCGCCCGGCGCGCTCGCCGCCCACGGCGGGCAGCTGCTCATCATCGACGTCCTCGGCCGCACGGACGACCACATCGCCCGCGAAGGACGCCACGACGGCGGCGTCGCGACCGACTACGACTACGTCGTCAACGGCCGCCGCCCGACGGTCGCCCTGCCGGCCGACGGCGGATACGCCGACCGCCAGCACTGCGCGATCGACCCGGTGTACGCGGGCAAGTACCAGGTGGCGACCTTCCGCCGCGTCGGCACGCCGTACTGGGTCTCGGTGTACCCGCGGGCGGAGCAGGCGAAGTCGCTGGTCGCCGACCTCGACCAGGGCCCGGACTTCCGCTACGTACCCTGTCCTTCGTGAAGCTCGAGGCCCCGGACCGGCAGCTGGGCGCCGAGGCGCGGCTCGGGCTCGGGGTGTTCGGCACGGCGCTGGCCCTGTTGGTGGTGCGGTTCCTGGTGCCGCGGCCGATCGCGATGTCCAACAACGGCGACGGCGGCCGCGTGCTGTGCGGGGCCGGGATCACCTGGAAGGGCCTGCCCGAGCCGTTCGTCCACCTCGTCTACCCGCCGACGCCGGAGACGTGCCGCCCGACGTACCTGCTGACCCAGAGCTGGCTCGCCGACCTGGCCGTCCGGATCGGACGGCTGATCGGCCTCCACGGCACCCTGAGCCTGGTCATCCTGGGCCTGCTGAGCAGCGTGATCGCCGCGGCGGCCGTGACGGCGATCGTGCTCGGCCTGCCGCACCCGCGCCGGACCCGGCTGTTCGTGGCGGCGGCGTTGCTGCTGGTGGTCGCGGACTCGGCGGTCTTCGGCTACTTCGCCGCGATCCTCGGCGAAGGCGCGGCCTTCCTCGGCCTGCTGCTCGCCGTCGGCGGCCTGCTCCTGACCGCCCGCGAAGGCCGGTGGAGCTACGCGGGGATGGCGGTGACGTTCGCCGGCGGCGTCCTGGCGGTCAACGCCAAGGTCCAGACGCTGACCATCCTGCCGATCCTCGCGCTGGCGATCCTGTTCACCCGGCCGGGCCCGCTGCGCGGGGCCAAGCGGTGGGCGTCGGCGGTGCTGGTGATCGGCGCGATCGGCGCCGTCACGCTCTACGCGCAGCAGAGCGTCGAGCCCGCGCGAGCGCCCGACGGCACGTACAGCGACTTCCCGGGCGACGACTCCCGCGAGATCAACGTCTTCAACTCGATCTTCCTCAACATCGTCGACGGGCGCCACGACACCCAGGCCGACCTGGCCGAGCTCGGGCTGCCGCTGTCGTTCGCCCAGTACGCGGGCAACGGCTGGTGGCACCCCCACCCGGCGCGCATCGACCCGCTGTACCCGCGCTACCGCGACCGGATGAGCCGCGGGAACGTCGTCGCGTACTTCGCGCACCACCCCGGCCGGACCCTCGAAGTGCTCGACCGCGCCGCCACCGACCAGCTCACCGCGCGGCCGGACTACCTCGGCAGCTTCGACCAGGAAGCCGGCTTCCCGCCGCACGCGCAGGAGCACCGGGTGCCGGTGGTGTCCTGGCTGACCGGCCTGCTCGCCCCGCTGGGGCTGTTCGCACTGGTGCCGATTTGGCTGTTCGTACTGGTCAGGGCCTGGTTG
The DNA here is from genome assembly GCF_013364075.1 of Amycolatopsis sp. Hca4. Classification (GTDB taxonomy): domain Bacteria; phylum Actinomycetota; class Actinomycetes; order Mycobacteriales; family Pseudonocardiaceae; genus Amycolatopsis. The sequence continues at coordinate 5,944,701 of NZ_CP054925.1, read as the reverse complement.
CGGCGTCGGACCGCCCTCGGCGTGGTGGTCGCGTTCCTGTTCGCCGTCTCGGTGACGCAGTTCGGGACGGCGGCGCTGGGGGACGGCATCGAGGGGATCAAGCACCAGTCCGTCGCGTTGTTCGCGCTCCTGGTCGCCGTCACATTGTGTTCTTGCCCGCTGAACAGCGGTCAAGAACCTACGGTCCCGTAACCTTGCCGGATGGCTGACCTGGTTTACCCGCCCGTGATCGCGGCGGCCCGGACGATGTTCCGGGTACTCGACAACCGCATCCGGATCGAGGGCGCGGAGCACATCCCGCGCCGCGGCGGCGCGGTCATCGCGTGCAACCACGTGAGCTACCTCGACTTCATCTTCTGCGGCCTCGGCGCGCGCCCGGCCAAGCGGCTGACGCGGTTCATGGCGAAGAAGGAGATCTTCGACAACAAGATCGCCGGGCCGCTGATGCGCGGCATGCACCACATCTCCGTCGACCGGTCGGCCGGGCTGGCCTCCTACCGCGAAGCGCTCGCGAAACTGCAGGCCGGCGAGGTCGTCGGCGTCTTCCCCGAGGCCACCATCAGCCAGTCGTTCACCGTCAAGGAGATCAAGTCGGGGGCCGTCCGGATGGCCGCGGCCGCCGACGTCCCGGTCGTGCCGATGGCGCTGTGGGGCACCCAGCGGCTCTGGACGAAGGGACGGCCGAAGGACCTCACCCGACGGCACGTGCCCATCTCGATCCTCATCGGCGAGCCGATGCACCCGGCGAAGGGTGACGACTGGGACGTCGTCACGAAGGAGCTGCGCTCCCGGATGAGCGCGCTGCTCGACCGCGCCCAGGCCGAGTACCCCGACCAGCCCGCCTCCGACGAGGAACGCTGGTGGCTGCCCGCCCACCTGGGCGGCACCGCACCGACCCCGGAGGAAGCCGCGGAACTCGACCGGCGGTGACACCCGGGGCTTCGCCCCGGGCCGGGGGCTCCGCCACCCGGACCCGTAAGACGGCTAGAACCAGCGCTCCAGGACCTGCGCCACGCCGTCCTCACCGGCCGGGCCGGTGATCTCGTCGGCGACGGACCGCGCCTGTGGGTGCCCGTTCTCCATCGCGACGCCGTGGCCCGCCCAGCGCAGCATCTCGACGTCGTTGGGCATGTCGCCGAAGGCGATCACCCGCTCGGGCCCGACGCCGAGCCGCTCGGCGACGTCGGCGAGCCCGGTCGCCTTGGTGATGCCGTGCGCGGACAGCTCGACCAGGCCACCCGACGACGAGTACGTGACGTCGACGTCCCGGTCGAACAGCGCGGTCACCCCGTCCGCCATCTCCTCCGACGACATCCCGCGGTGGCTGACCAGCAGCTTGATCGCCGGGTGCCCGAGCACCTCGGCGCGCGGGGCGGTGCGGCCTTCGCCGTCACCCCACGGGTTGTGGTAGTCCGGCTCGATCACGAAGTTGCGCATCTCGTGGTCGGCGCCGGTGCTCACCCGCTCGGCGGCCAGCCGGCAGCCGGGCAGGGCCTTGTCCAGCGCGTGCGCGATGTCGTGGAGCAGTTCGGGCCGCAGCAGGCCGTGCACCGCGACGACCTCCTCGCGGCCGCAGTCGTACAGGACGGCGCCGTTCGCGCACACCGCGTACCCGGTCAGCCCGAGTGGCCCCGCCACGGGCGCGATCCAGCGCGGCGGACGGCCGGTGGCCAGCACGAACGGCACACCCGCCTCGATCGCCCGGCGGACGGCCGCGATCGTGCGGCCGGTGAGGGATTCGGAGGGGCCGAGCAGGGTGCCGTCGACGTCGGACGCGATCAACTGGGGTCTCTCCACCCGACCATTGTCCCTGACACGTTCGGGTGGGACCGTCCCCGTCCGTGCGACCTCCGGCGGTTACCGATAGCGTCCGGATCTGTGCGAGTTGGCATCGTGATTCTCCCTGAAGATCGTTGGTGGGCCGCCGAGCCGAAGTGGCGCGCCGCCGAGGAGTACGGCTTCGACCACGCTTGGACCTACGACCACCTGGGCTGGAAGAACCTGGTCGATGGCCCGTGGTTCTCCGCGATCCCGACCCTGACCGCGGCGGCGATGGTCACGTCCCGCATCCGGCTGGGCACGTTCGTGGCCTCGCCAGTCGCCCGGCACCCCGTGCCCTTCATGCGCGAGCTGAACACCCTCGACGACGTCTCGGACGGCCGGTTCGTCCTCGGCGTCGGCGCGGGCGTCGACCACCACCACTACGACGGCGCGGTGCTCGGCGCCCCGGAGCTGACGGCCAAGCAGCGCGTCGACCGCTTCACCGAGTTCGTCGAGGCCCTCGACGGGCTGCTGATGACCGACAAGTTCGGCTTCGACGGCGAGTACTACCGGGCCCGCGAGGCCCGCAACCTGCCCGGCCCGGTCCAGCGGCCGCGGCTGCCGTTCGTCGTCGCGGCGAACGGCCCGCGCACGATGACCCTCGCCGCGCGGTTCGGCGCGGGCTGGGTCACGACCGGCAAGGGCGGCGACACCGCCGACGAGTGGTGGGCCGGCATCAAGCAGCTCACCGAGATCTTCGACCGGCGGCTGGACGAGGCGGGCCGCGACCGCGCGAGCATCCAGCGGCACCTCAGCCTGGACTCGTCACCGGTGTTTTCGCTGACCAGCGTGGAGGCGTTCCGCGACGCCGTCGGCCGGGCGCGGGAGCTGGGCTTCACCGACGTCATCTCGCACTGGCCGCGGTCGTCGTCGCCCTACGAAGGCCGGGAAGCCGTCCTGGAGCAGGTCGCGGCCGACGTCCTGCCGGAGCTGCACTAGTCCGAACGAGTGACATCGGGGTGATCGGGAAACCGATTGCCGCCCCTCGGGCGTCGGTACTTGCAGACCACCCCGGGGGTGCGGGGGCCCTCGTGGTCGCGGTGGGGCGCCGCGGCCACGAGGGCGTTCTACTTGACGATCCGGTAGATGACCGCGCCCGGGTTCCGGTAGACGACCTGCAGGAAGTCGTGCCCGTCCAGGTGCTGCAGGCCCCACGCGATGGGTGTGTCCCGGCGGATGGTGCCGCTGCCCACCAGCACGTAGTGGATGTTCAGCCGCCGCACGGCCGCGCGCACCTCGGAATCGCTGTCGTAGTCCACGAAGTGCTTGGCCAGGTAGAGCGCGTCCGGGGGAGCGACGCCGGCGTCGTAGTGGCCGGCCACCGGGTGCACCCCGGTCAGTGCGTACATCCAGGCCGTGCCGTCGAGCCGGTCGTTGAGCACCTTCTGGTCGGCCGGGATGCCGAGCGCGCCGAGGTGGTCCATCGCGTCGATCTCGTCCTGGCTGACCGGCGGGACCACCTCGCCGGGCAGGCCGTTGTAGTACAGCAGCGACACCGTCTTGGCGTTGGCCGCGCGGTAGAACCCTCCGGTCAGCACGCCCATCGCGACCACCAGCAGCACCGCCGTCGCCAGCCCGACCCGGCCGGTCAGCCACGGCCGCGCGCGCACCCACGCGCGCCCGCTCGCCAGCTTCGCCAGCCACCGCTGGGTCTCGCTCATGCCGTGCGCGGCGAGCAGGCACAGCGGGATCGACGCCAGCGCCATCAGCCGGAACCGGTCGTTCCACCAGGGCCGCGAGAGGCTGATCACCCAGTGTTCGCCGCCGAAGCACGCCACGAGCACGAACAGCGCGGACAGCCCGAGCGCCGAGAGCACCAGCCAGCGCATCCGCCGCAGCGCGGTGAGGGTGAGCACGCCGATCGCCAGGAACACCGTCAGCCAGACCTGCGGCACCGGCAGCACCTGCTTGAACGTCGCCAGCATGGCCAGTGCCTTCCACACCGGCATGTGCGAGCCCCAGGCGTAGTACGGGTACGAGCCGGACGTGAAGCCGATCGCGCCGAGGATCATCGGCGCGGACAGCAGCCCGGCGAAGACCATGACCGGCAGCATCCGCAGGACGTCGCCGCCGACGACCCGCCAGGCCCGCGTGCCCTCTCCGGCGCCGTCGACGCGGCGGCCGCGCACCACCCGGTACCAGCGCTGCACCACCAACGGGAAAGCGAACAGCAGCGCCCCGAACAGCGCGCTCGAGTGCGCGGCGAGCAGGCCGGTCGCGCTCAGCGCGAGCACCGCGCCGGTGTCGACGCCCGGCCGCGCGAGGAACCGCTGCAGCGCGACCACCGCCAGCGGCGTCAGGACGATGCCGAGCGCGAACGGCAGCAGGCCGCTCGACACCGACTCGTACGCCCCGGTCGTCGCCCCGCCGGCGACGAGCGCGGCACTGCCCGCGAACACCGCGCGGCCGCCGAGCTGGCGGACCAGTGCGGCCATGGCGAGGGCGAACAGCCCGGCGATGGGCATCGTGACCGCGTTCAGCGTGACCGGGATCGACGTCCCGGACAGCTGGTAGACCAGGGCACCGGCCAGGTGGTAGGCGTTCGGGTAGAAGGAGCCGTCCGGGTACCAGTTGATGGTGCCCATGCCGGTCAGCGAGCCGTCGCCGGTCTCGGCGATGTAGCGGATGCCGTTCGCGTGGAACACGGTGTCCCAGCGCTGGAACACCGCGGTCGTCCCGCCGCGGCCGGAGACGACCACGACGATCGACACCGCGACGGCGGTGGTGACGCAGGCCGCGACGGCCAGGTGCGCCCGCCGCGTCCACGGCGGTCCTCCGGCGTCCGGCGTGAGCCGGCCGCGGACGGTGGCCAGGCGGCGCAGGCCGTGGAGCACGGCGGCGAGCAGCAGGGTGACCGCGGCCACGCTGAGCGGGCCGTACGGGACGTGCGCGATGGCGAGCCAGGGCCCGGCGAGACCGGTGATGGCGTAGCTGAGCAGCGGCGCGAGGCCGGCCAGGGCCCAGCCGCGCAGGCCGGCGGCCCACCCGACGACCCCGCCGGGGACCGCCAGCACGGCCAGGTAGGTGGCCACCGCGCCGAAGTAGCTCCAGAAGTCCTCGGGTGCAGGCACTGCTTTCCAGGTGTGTCGTAGGCCGAAATGTGATAGGTGGGTGCGGGGCGGGTCAGCGACCCCCGTACCCTCGACGCCCGTGAGCGCGCACACGAACCCCGCCAAGATTACTGAAGACGATTTCGCAGGTTACGACCTCGTCGTCGTCGGGTCCGGCTTCTTCGGCCTGACGGTCGCCGAACGGGCCGCGGCCGAGCTGGGCAAGAAGGTCCTCGTCCTCGAGCGACGCAGCCACATCGGCGGCAACGCGTACTCGGAGCCCGACCCGGAGACCGGGATCGAGGTGCACAAGTACGGGGCGCACCTGTTCCACACCTCGAACAAGCGCGTCTGGGAGTACGTCAACCGGTTCACCGAGTTCACCAACTACCAGCACCGCGTCTTCGCGCGGGTCAAGGACCAGGTCTACTCGTTCCCGATGAACCTGGCCCTGATCAACCAGTTCTTCGGCAAGTCGCACACCCCGGACGAAGCGCGCGAGCTGATCGCGAAGCAGTCCTCGGAGTTCGAGACGGCCAACGCGCAGAACCTCGAGGAGAAGGCGATCTCGCTGATCGGCCGTCCCCTCTACGAGGCGTTCATCAAGGGCTACACCGCGAAGCAGTGGGAGAACGACCCCAAGAACCTGGGCGAGAACATCATCACGCGCCTCCCGGTCCGCTACAACTTCGACAACCGGTACTTCAACGACACCTACGAAGGCCTGCCCGTCAACGGGTACACCGCGTGGCTCGAGAAGATGGCCGAGCACGAGAACATCGAGATCCGGCTGAACGTCGACTACTTCGACGTCCGCGAGCACATCCCCGCGGGCACGCCGACCGTCTACACCGGGCCGCTGGACCGCTACTTCGGCTACTCGGCGGGCCGGTTCACCTGGCGCACCGTCGACTTCGAGTCCGAGGTGGCCGAGACCGGCGACTTCCAGGGCACCTCGGTCGTCAACTACAACGACCAGGAAGTCCCCTACACCCGGATCATCGAGTTCCGGCACTTCCACCCGGAGCGGGACTACCCGAAGGACAAGACGGTCATCTTCCGCGAGTACTCGCGCTTCGCGGGCGAGGACGACGAGCCGTACTACCCGATCAACACGCCGGACAACCGCGAGAAGCTCGAGGCCTACCGCGAGCTCGCCAAGACCGAGGCGCGCGAGAAGAACGTGCTGTTCGGCGGCCGGCTGGGCACCTACAAGTACCTCGACATGCACATGGCGATCGGTTCGGCGCTGTCGGCGTTCGACAACAAGATCGCCCCGCATCTGACCGACGGTGCGCCGCTCGACGGGTCCCTCGATGCTTGAGAAGGGGCAGCCCGCCGGCGAGGTGGCAGTCCTGTCGAAGGCGCAGGGCTTTCTGAAGAGTGAAGCTTCGGTGAAGGCTGCGCGCGGCCTTTCGCACTTCGGCGAGCACAGCGCCGGGTGGTTCGCCATCGGCCTGGTCGGCGCCGCGCTCGACAAGGAGCGGCGCAAGGACTGGCTGGTCGCGTCGGTGGGTGTGGTCGGCGCGCACGCCGCCTCGATCGCGGTGAAACGCGTGGTCAGGCGGCCGCGGCCGGACCACCCGAGCGTCGAGGTCCTGGTCGGCACACCGAGCAAGCTGAGCTTCCCGTCGTCGCACGCGACGTCCACCACGGCGGCGGCGGTGCTCTACTCCGGATTGACCGGGCGTAACCTGGTGCCCGCCCTGGTACCGCCGATGCTGGCCTCGAGGCTCGTGCTCGGCGTTCACTATCCGACAGACGTCCTGGCCGGTGCAGCTCTCGGGGGCTCGTCGGTGGTCTGATACGACGGAAGCTGAAGAAGAGCCGATGAGCGAAACGACCGAGCAGCGCAGCAGCGACGAACCTGCCGTGACTCCCGAGGCCGGCGCCGCCGTCGAGACGACGGCGTCCCGGGGGCCGTTCGGCCTGGTCGGCGGCGTCATCAAGACGGCGCGGCCACGGCAGTGGGTGAAGAACGTCCTGGTCTTCGCGGCCCCGTTCTTCGCGTTCTCGAAGTCGACCGACCGCACCGGTCTCCTGATCGACGCGATCATCGCCTTCGTGGCGTTCTCGCTGGTGGCGAGCTCGGTCTACCTCATCAACGACGCCATCGACGTCGAGGCCGACCGCGCCCACCCGACCAAGCGCAACCGCCCGATCGCGGCCGGGATCGTCCCGGTCCCGGTCGCGTACGGGGCCGCGGTCGTGTTCTTCCTGGCCGGCCTCGCCGTGTCGTTCGCGGCGAGCTGGCAGCTGGCGGTCGTGCTGGGCGTCTACGAGGCGGTCCAGCTCGGCTACTGCTTCGGCCTGAAGCACCAGCCGGTGGTCGACCTGGCCATCGTCGGCTCGGGCTTCCTGATGCGCTCCATCGCCGGCGGCGTGGCGGGCGGCATCGCGCTGTCCCAGTGGTTCCTGCTGGTCACGGCGTTCGGCTCGCTGTTCATGGTGGCGGGCAAGCGCTACGCGGAGATCATGCTGTTCGAGCGCACCGGCGCGAAGATCCGCTCGTCGCTGAAGAAGTATTCGGCGAGCTACCTGCGGTTCGTCTGGGCGACGTCGGCGGCGATCCTGATCATGTCGTACTGCCTGTGGGCGTTCGAGATCCGCCAGACCGAGCACAACTCGGTGTGGGCGCTGATCTCGATGGTCCCGTTCCTGGTGGCGGTCCTGCGCTACGCGGTCGACGTCGACGGCGGCATCGCGGGCGAGCCGGAGGAGATCGCGCTCAAGGACCGCATCCTGCAGGTGCTGGGCGCGACCTGGGTGATCACCCTGTTCCTGGCGTTCTACCTGTGAGTTCTCATGGCGGATCGACAGGTTCGCTTCAGCTGACGCACAGCTGACCGGCGCACCCTGAGGTGGTGGGGGCGGGCACTGCGCCCGCCCCCGTGACCACAGGAGCGACGATGAACGACCAGCCGCGCGAGAAGAAGGTTCCGGACGAAGCGGACCAGCCGACAGTCGAGCACCCGACAGCGGCAGCCGCCGGCACCCCGCCGGCTCCCGAGCCCGCGGCTACCTCCGCGGCCCCAGCATCCGGAGCGGGGGAAGCCTCTCCTGCCGCGGCCGGGCCCGCGGCGCCAGGTTCCGGCCAGGGAGACGCTGCCACACAAGCCTCGCCCACGGCCGCATTCGCCTCCGAGCCTGCGGAGCCGGGCCGCCCGGCCGCCGCACCCGCGTCGGGAGCGGCCGCCGCGCAGAGCGCGGCCGGTCCCGCGGAAGCCCCAGCCGGCACCACCCCGGCCGACCAGACCGCGGTCCACGGCCAGCAACCCCCACCCGGGCCCCCGCCCGTCCCCGGCCAGCCCTACCCGGCCTGGGGCCCGCCCCCGCGGCAGCCCGGCGGCTTCCGGCGGTTCGTGGGCCACCGGGCCACCCAGCTCGTCGCCGTCGGGGTGCTCGGCATGCTGGTCGGCGCGGGCATCGTCGGCGGGATCGCCGCCGCGAGCCACCACGGCCCGCGGGACGGCCGCCCCGGCGTCCACCGCCAGTACAACGGCCCCGACCAGGGCTTCGACGGCCGCGGTCCCGGCTTCGGCGGCCGTGGCCACGCCGCCCCCGGTGGCGGCGACGGCATCTGATCCATCCCTGTGGCCTCGGCCACGCCTACCCCGCTCAGATCACAGAAGCATCACGAGCGGGGTACGGTGTCGTGGATGCGAAGCGCCTCCGCAGAACTCCCCAACGTCGCCCGCGCGCTGCCGGCGGCCATCCCCATCACCCGTTCGTGGGCGCTGCCGGCAGGCGCCGCGGCCGCGTCCGCCGCCGTGTTCGCCCTGGTCAGCAGCCATCTCATCGATGACACGTACATCACGCTGTCCTACGCGAAGAACCTCGCCTTCCACGGCCACTGGGGCCTGATCGAGCAGGGGACGGCGAACACCGCGACGTCCCCGCTGAACGTCCTGGCCCTCGGCGCGGTCACGTTCCTGGTGCGCGACGCCGTGCTCGCCGCCGGCGTCGTGTTCGTCGTCGCGCAGGTGCTGCTCGTGCTGGGCCTGCGCCGGCTGGGCGAGCGCACCGGCCTGCCGACGGCGTTCGCGCCGCTGACGTTCGCGTTGCTGCTGGTCAACCCGCTGCTGCTGTCGTCGATCGGCCTGGAGGTCGCGCTCGGCGCCACCGGCGTGGTGTGGACGCTGGTGTACGCGGGGGAGCGCCACGCGGGGCGGCTCGGCGTCGTGATCGGCCTGCTCGCGCTGGTCCGGATCGACCTGGTGCTGATCGCGGCGGTGCTGTTCGCCGCCCGCCGCGAGTTCTGGGTGGGCATCTGGCGGACGGTCTTCGCCGCGCTCGCCGTCACGCTGCCCTGGTTCGCGTTCAGCTGGGTGGCGCTCGGCTCGGCGGTGCCGGACACGCTCGTGATCAAGATCAGCCAGCAGTCGTGGGGCCCGTTCAGCTTCACCAACGGCCCGCTCCTGTACTGGCGCAACTTCCCGGCCGCAGCCACGCTGTCGTTCCTGCCGCTCCTGCTGGCAGCGATGGCCGGAGCGGCATGGCTGGTCCAGTACCGCCGCGGCTCAGAGACGGCCCGCCGCCTGACACCGTTCGCGGCGCTCGCTGTCGCCGGCGCGCTGCACTACCTGGCGTACAGCCAGCTGGGCGTCCCGCCGTACCACTGGTACTACGCGCCGAGCATCATCGGCGCAACGATCTTCCTGTCGGCCTGCGCTTGCGCGGTCCCGGAACCGATGCGGCGGGCAACGTGGACGCTGGCCGGAACGGCGCTCGTCGCGAGCGTCGCGGTGTACCTGCTGCCGGGCCTGCCCCGCCAGTTCGCCCCGATCACGAGCAACCACGCATCGACAACGGAGTACCGCGAGATAGGCCAGGAACTGGCGGCAATCGCCCACGGCCGCAAGGTCGAGACGGCGGGCGAAGTCGGCGCGCTGGCGTACGCGTGCGACTGCGAGCTGGTCGACGAGTTCTCGGACCGCGGCGCGGTCGACCCGGCAATCGCCGAGACGAAGCGCCGCAGCGGCGAACTGGGCCGGGCGCTGCTGGAGGCGAATTTCCACAACTTCGACCACAGCGTCGCCCCGACCAGCCCAGACCTGGTCCTGGCGACAACCCGCCGCACCCCACCCCGGACGGCCCTGGCGAGCTGGCACATCGACTCACCGTGGGTGGGCAGCCAGAACCTGTACCTGGTCCCCGCCCACGCCACCGGCGGCTGATGCTATCCACAAGCGCCGGCCGATGTGGACAGCTACCGCAGCAGACGCCTTTCCGGCGGGTTCCGTCGCCCCTGGCCGATAGACTGGACTTGGGCACGCCCCCCAGGGAGGGTGGGGAGTTGCCGGCGGCGGCCGTGACGTGGGTGGCGGCAGCTCGTGGTCGAGCCCGGCAAGCTGTCTTCAGCAGCAGCACCGACCACACCAGAGCGCTGCGCACCCGCCAGAGAACACTCAACGCCGCCGCAGCGCACTCACCCGCCAACCGGCGGCACCAACCTGATGGTCAAGCACACCTTGGGGAAGGGCGGGGGAGTTGCCGGCCCCGCCCACCCCGGCCAGCCTCAGATCGGCAGCTTCCGGAAGATCGGCCGAGGAACGTGCCGCAGCGCCGACATCACCAGCCGGAACTGCGCCGGCGCCCACACCAGCTCCTTACCAGCCCGAGCCGCCCCCACCGCGATCTCCGCGACCTGCGGAGCCGTCTGCGCCAGCGGGGCGTCCTTGAGCCCCTCGGTCATCTTCGTCTTCACGTGCCCCGGCCGGACGACCGTCACCTTCACCCCGAACGGCGCCAGCGCCTCACCGAGACCCAGGTAGAACCCGTCGAAACCGGCCTTCGTCGAGCCATACACGAAGTTCGACCGGCGAACGCGCTCGCCCGCCACCGACGACAGCGCGATCACCGTGCCGTGACCCTGCTCCTTAAGCTTCTCCGACAACGCGACCCCGACCGACACCGCCGCCGTGTAGTTCACCGTGGCCAGTTCCACCGCCTTCGCGTGGTCCTGCCAGACCTCTTCCGGGTCGCCGAGCAGGCCGAACGCCACCACCGCCACGTCGATGTCGCCGCCCTCGAACGCCTTGGCCAGCACAGCCGGGTGCGATGCCGTGTCCGCCGCCTCGAAGTCCACTGTGGACACCTCGGCGCCGCGGTCCTTCAGGCGCTGGGCCGCCGCCTCCAGGCGGGGCGACGGCCGGGCCGCGAGCACGACCCGCAGCGGCTTCTCGGCCAGGTACTTCTCGGCGATCGCCAGCGCGATGTCGGACGTGCCGCCGAGCAGGAGCAGGGACTGGGGGTTGCCCACCGCGTCGATCACAGTTCGAGCCTCCGGCTCATGTCAGAGGCGAAAACGCCTTCGGGGTCGATGGAAGCGCGCACCTTGCGCCACTCTTCGAGGCGCGGGTACATCTTCGCGAACGTCTCGGGCGAGGTGCGCGAGTCCTTCGCCGTGTACAGCCGGCCGCCCAGTTCCAGGACGTCTTCGTCGAGCTCCTGGCAGAACCGGCTCAGGCCGTCCTTGATCGGGAAGTCGACGCAGACCATCCAGCCCGGGTGCGGGAACGACAGCGGCGCCGCGTTGCCCTCGCCCATCCGCTTGAAGACGTTGAGGAAGGACACGTGCCCCGACTCGGCGATCTTCTTCACGATGTTCCGCAGCGGCTCGTGCGCGTTGAGCGGCGTCGAGAACTGGTACTGCAGGAAGCCCTTCGAGCCGTAGGCCCGGTTCCACTCGCCGAACATGTCGAGCGGGTGGTAGAAGGCCGTCAGGTTCTGGATCACGCCGCGGGCCGCCTTCGGCGTCTTGCGGTAGTACAGCTCGCCGATGGCGCCGAACGTCAGCTTGTTCGCCAGGCCGTTCGGGAAGACGTCCGGGAGCGTTGCCAGCTGCGGGGCGTCGAACTTCAGCGGGTTCGCGCGCAGCTTCGGCGGCAGTTCGTCCAGCTTCGCGAGCGAGCCGCGGCCGAAGGCGGCGCGGCCCAGCTTCGCGCCGGTGGAGATCGTGTCGAACCACGCCGACGAGTACGTGTAGTTGTCGTCGGAGCCGTTGCTGACCAGCTCGAGCGTCTCGTCCAGGTTGTTCGTGCGCTCGTTGTCCGCGAGGAAGTACGCGGTCTCCGTCTTCGTCATCCGGATCTTCGCCCGGACGATGATGCCGGTCAGGCCGATGCCGGCCACGGTCGCCCAGAACAGCTCGGCGTCCGGGCCCTCCGGCGTCAGCGTGCGGATCTGCCCGTCGGCGGTGATCAGGTCCATCGACACGACGTGGTTGCCGAAGCTGCCCGCGCTGTGGTGGTTCTTGCCGTGGATGTCGTTGGCGATCGCGCCGCCGATCGTCACCTGGCGCGTGCCCGGCAGCACCGGGACCCACAGGCCGTACGGCAGCGCCTCGCGCATCAGCTGGTCGAGGCTGACCCCGGCGTCGACGTCGACGAGCGCGCTGTCCGGGTCGATCGAGTGGATCCGGTTCAGCGCCGTCATGTCGACGACCAGGCCGCCGGCGTTCTGCGCCGGGTCACCGTAGGACCGGCCGAGGCCGCGCGCGATCACGCCGCGTGCACCCGCGTGGGCGACGGCGCGCGCGATCTCCTCGACGTCGGCGGTGGTCAGCACGTCGGCCGTGGTCGGTGCGGTCCGCGCCCAGCCCATGAGCGTGCGACGCTGTGTGTTGGGTACGTGGGTCACCCGACCAGGGTAGCCACGCCGTTGACCGCCCGAGACGTGACCCTGAAGTGCTCATCTCTACACTTTGCGCATCAAGGCACAAGCGCCCGCGCGGGTGACCGTGACACAGGTATCGAGGTAATGCAGTGGTGGCGACCGATCCGCAAGCCGACGTAGCGGCTGCGCAGTCCTCCCCGGGACTGCTGGGCCAGCTCATCCGCTTTGCCCTGATCGGGGGCTTGTGCGCCCTCGTCGACCTGGGCACCTACACGCTGTTGACGCAGGTGGCGGGGATGGCCACCTCACCGTGGGTCGACATCGCCCGCGCTATCTCTTTCATCGTGGGCACGACCACGGCGTTCTTCCTCAACCGGAAGTTCACCTTCGCCGGCGGGCGCCGCGACGGGAAGGCGCAGATCGGCTCGTTCGTCCTGCTCTACACCGTGACGTTCTTCGTCGCGGTCGGGGTGAACCAGCTGGCGCTGCAGGTGCTGCCGGAGTCCGCGTGGCAGCACACACTGTGCTGGGCGGTGTCGCAGGCCACCGCCACCGTGATCAATTTCGTGATGCTGAAGTGGGTCGTTTTCCGCGAGCCGTCGACCAAGGAGAACTGAGGAACCATGCCCGGTAAGACAGCCACCCCGGCGCCGACCACCGGCGCGGCCGCCGAGACGCGGTTCACCGAGCACACTCCGCAGGGCCGCCTGACGGCGCAGCGCGGGCTCTACGCCGGCCCGGCGCCGATCGTCAGCAAGGACCTGTACGCCGAGCTCGAGTGGGGCGCGGCCGTGCGGGACCGTGCGTCGATCACGCTCGAGCCCGCCTCCAAGGTGTCCGGCAACACGTACTTCGGCCGGTTCCCGGCCAGCTACTGGCAGCGCTGGACGACGGTGACCGAGGTCTCGGTCGAGGCGGTCGTCACCGGTACCGGCCTGCTGTCCATGGGCGCCTCCGACGTCGAGGGCGAGCCCCGCGTGGTGGCCGCCGAGCAGGTCAAGGACGCCAAGCAGGCGAAGGTGTCGCTGACCGGCAAGCTGGACAAGTTCTACGACGGCGGCGCGCTCTGGCTCGACCTCGAGACCGAGGGCGGCCAGACGCTGCGCGTCGAGCAGGTCCGCTGGACGGTCGAGGCCCCGGAGAAGATCCGCCCGACCGCGGTGACCATCTGCACGATGAACCGCGCCGACGACTGCCTGAAGAACCTGCAGGCCCTCGCCGCGGACGTCTCCTCGCTGGAGACCCTGGACGCCATCTACGTCGCCGACCAGGGCACCGACCTCGTCGAGTCCCGCGACGGCTTCGAGCAGGTCGCCAAGGACCTCGGCGACAAGCTGCACTACATCAAGCAGCCGAACCTCGGCGGCGCCGGCGGCTTCACCCGCGGCCTGTTCGAGGTGGCCGGGCACACCGCGACCGAGCACGCGAACGTCCTGTTCATGGACGACGACGTGCTGCTCGAGCCGGACCTGGTGATCCGGATGACGGCGTTCTCGAACCGCGCCGCCAACCCGATCATCGTCGGCGGCCAGATGCTCAACCTGTTCCACCCGAACCAGCTGCACGTCGGCGCCGAGTACGCGCGGCTCAACACGCTCGAGCCCGGCCAGCCGGTCGAGCACTCGCTGTCCACCGCCGACCTGCTCGGCGTGGACGAGGAGACGCTGAAGCCGAACCGCCAGGAGCGCCGCCTCGACGCCGGCTACAACGGCTGGTGGTCGTGCCTGATCCCCTACGAGGTGGTCCAGGCCACCGGCTACCCGCTGCCGTTCTTCTTCCAGTGGGACGACGCCGAGTACTCCTACCGGGCCCGCGCGCACGGCTTCCCGACCGTCACCCTGCCGGGTGCGGGCGTGTGGCACGCGGACTTCCACATGAAGGACTGGGACGAGTGGCACCGGTACTTCAACCTGCGCAACTCGATCATCACCGCCGCGCTGCACTCGCCGTTCAACCTGAACCTGCTTTCGCGGGTGCTGATCGCGCAGCTGGTGCGCTACCTGCTCGGCATGCAGTACGGCCTGTCGGCGACGCTGATCAAGGCCGTCGAGGACTTCCTCAAGGGCCCGGAAGTCCTGCGTGACGGCGGGGTCGAGGCGATGAAGGAGATCCGCCGGATCCGCGACGACTACCCGGAGACCAAGCGCCACAAGGCGACCGACGTCCCGGGCATCGCGTCCAACGACATCGGCATCATCAACAGCGCGCCGCGGCCCAGCATGCAGCGCCTGGTGCTGATCAAGCGGGTGCTCGACCGGGTGCTCGGCCGCAGCCGCTTCGGGCTCGGCGCGGTGCCGATCGACGAGGCCAACTGGTGGCACATCGCGCTGTTCGACACGGCCGTCGTCACCGACGCGAGCCAGGAGGGCGTCCGCGTCCGCTCCTACGACCGGGTGAAGATGTTCGCGCTGGCCAAGCAGGGCGCGCGGGTCATCCAGCGGCTGCGCAAGGAAGGCGCGGCTGTGCAGGAGCAGTACAAGCGGGCCATGCCGGAGCTCACCTCGCGGGAGAACTGGAAGCGCCTGTACAAGCTCTGAGCGTTCCGTGGCGAAGGCCGTCTCACGCACTCGTGAGGCGGCCTTCGCCGTTCACGCGTGCAGGCCGAAGACCTTGCTCTTCCGGTTGAGGTCGTCGATGTAGGCGGCGGCGACGTGCGCGAAGTTGACCGCGACCACCGACTCGTCCTTGGTGGTCACCGATTCGACGGCGCCCGCCTTGACGAGCTGGGCGAGCCTGCCGGCCAGCTTCCCGGATTCTTCGGTGGTCAGCGCGAACAGCAGCGGTTCGCCGCCGGTGGCGAGGTGCAGGACGAGGGCGGGTTTCGTGTCGGCCATGCGTCCATCGGACCAGCGGCGATCTTGCCCCGGCAAGCGGGTTCGCTGAGGGCGGAGCTACGGTTTTCCCGGGAAGCCGGACTCATCCGCGGGGGGTTGGAAGCGAATGCCGCACTCGTTCTCGCTGTCGCTGGCGGCGGTGGACATCCTGCTGGAACAGCTCGGGCTCGGCCGCGCGCCGACGCCGTTCGAGGTCCCGCACGTCGGCACGACGATCGAGCAGCGCGCGATGATCCGCGACGCCGTCGTCCGCGACCTGACCGGCCGCGGCCTGTGGAGCCGGGGGCGCCTGGACGCGGACGCCGAGCTGGCGCTGGCGACGTTCGTCCGCGGCAGCGTGACGATCAACGCGGCAGCCGAGCTGGGCGACCGCCACCTGTTCGCGCGCGTGGCGACCGACGGCCAGTTCGCGGTCCTCGCCCGCCAGGAGGAGAACCTGATCGTCTTCGAGGAGGTCCGCCCGACGGGCATCGTCCCGGCGATCGTCGACCTGCTCCCGCTGACGCCGGCGGCGCCGGGCCAGTCGGTGACGATCTCCCGGCCGGTCCAGCAGCCCCGCCACCAGCGCCGCGACGAAGCGTACGACCCGTTCGCGGGCGTGAGCGCCCCGCGGTCGCACAGCGGTGGCGGCGGCCCGCAGGTCCGCATGATCGAGCGCGTGTTCCAGGAGCCGAAGAAGCGCGTGGGCCAGTTCACCGCCCAGACCCGCAGCGCCACGTTCCCCCACTGGCCTGGTTCGACACCCCGAACGGCCGCTGGCTGATGTCATCACGAGCGGCAGCGGACGGCCAGCGCTGGATCACCTACGCCCCGGCGGACAACGCCCGGCTGGCCCAGCAGCTGTACGCCCAGCTCGAAGGCCAGTTCTGAGCACCGGGGAACCGTACGGGCGCGGCGTGCGTCGGAAGTGAAGATCGGTGAACGGCCGTTGCGCTGGGTGTCCCGCTAGTAGACTCCCGGGTGCGTAGGTATGGGCGAAGCGATTCGGGGTGGAATGCGATGTTGATTGCCGACGGCGGTGGCGGATCGATGTCGGACATCGTCAACCCGTTCTCCTCGGGCTCGATGGACACTGCCGTGAAGGCGGCCACGGCCGAGACGCAGAAGCTGCTGGCCGCGGCCAACGGCGGCGGCTTCCGGGTTTCGCCCGAGGGGGTGGCGCCGATCAAGAAGGCACTGACCGACCTGATCAACGACCTCAACGGCAAATCCGAATCCATCTACCTCCTCAACCAGTCACCTCAGCTGGGGAACCACCCGTACGGGCACACCGTGGCCGCGCACGACCACAAAGGTGCGGCGGAAGCCGAGGGGTCCGCGAGCACGGCGATCGAAGAGCTCAAGAAACTGGCCGAGCAGGCGGGCCAAGCTCTCGACATCGCCGTCGCCAAGTACAACGAGTCCGACAGCGCCGCTTTCGACGCCTTGAAGTACAAGCGCTAGGGAATGATGAAACTCCTCGCACGGGCAGTCCTGCCCCTCGCTGCCGGTGCCGTCATGCTGGCCGGCTGCACGACCACCCAGCCCGGAACCGCCCTGCCGACCGGCTCGGAGACTGCCGTGCCGTCCGGCGCGGGCTCGAGTTCCGCGAACCCGGGCGGTGTTTCCACCGCCGACCTGCAGCCGTGCGAGTTGCTCACCCCGGCTGACCTCAGCAGCTACGCCTCCTCGTTCGAACCGGCCAACGAGAGGAAACTCGGCGGTGCCCGGGTCTGCAGTTACCAGCACAAGATCGCCGATCCGAGCGAAGAGGGCATGATTCTCAGCGTCGCCATCCGCGACACCGCCCCGCTCGACTCGGTCAACGACACGGGCAACGGGGTGAAGGACCTCCCGGTCAACGGCCGCTCGGCCAAGGAGGCGTCGAGCGACGCGCCGCTGGGCTGCACCGTCGCCCTCGGGGTGGGGGACAAGGCGCGGGTGGACGTGAACGCGACGGGTCTCAAGACCGTGGCCAAGGCCTGCCAGATCGCCGAAGACATGGCGACGAAGATCGTCGAGCCGAAACTGCCCAAGGCGTAAGGGGAGTTAGATGAGCACGCGTCAGAGCCCGCCGCCGCCCAAGACGCCGGACAAGTCGCCGCAGGAAGTCCAGGACATGGCGCCCGCCGATCGGGACGCCTACCTGCAGCGGAAGGCCGAAGAGGGCGTCGACCCGGACAACTGGCTGTTCGGGTGGGTCCAGGACTACATGGCGCGGGCCCAGGCGAAGGACCGGTCGCAGCAGGTGGGCGCCGAGAACGTCAAGGACGCCACCAAGGGCCGGGACGTCGAATACGTCGAGGGCCTGCATGCACCGAACGCCGACTACAGGGGCAACGACCACGCCCAGCTGCAGGCGTTCCTCCAGAGCAACCTGGACGTCGACCAGGTGGCCCAGGTCTCGACCGCCTACCACGACGTGCACCAGGTCTTCGACAAGTTCGCGCAGTCGATGACCACCGCCGTCAACGCGTCCAAGGGCAGCTGGGAAGGCAGCGCGGCCGAGAACGCGCAGCAGTACTTCACCAGCCTGAGCAAGTGGTCCGACGCCAACTCCCAGAACGCGAAGCTCGCCTCCGAGACGATCTACCAGCAGAGCCAGGCCGCCTCCACGGCGAAGAACTCCATGCCTGCCCCCATCCCCTTCAGCTGGACCGAAGAGTTCAAGGGCTGGGCCACCTCGAACCCCTTCAACCTGCCCGACAACGTCGACAAGTCAATCCAGAAGCAGAAGGACAGCCAGGCCGCGCACGACGAGGCCGCCAGTGTCATGGCGACCTACGACAAGAACCTCTACGAGGCCGCCTCCAAGCAGCCCGCCTTCGCGCCGCCGCCCAGTTTCAGCACCGGTGGGGGCAGCGATGGCACCGATGGCACCGGCGAGAAGAACGGCATCAACAACCCCTCCAGCGTGAACACGCCGGGCTCGCACTCGGTCAACACGCCGGGCGGCACGGCCCAGGGCTTCGTGCCCGGCAACACCCCCGGGTCGCTCGGCGGGCCTGCCGGGCACACCGTCTCCGGCCCCGGGTCGACCACCGGGTCCGGGTTCGTCCCGGCCGGCACCACCACGCCGTCCGGCTTCACGCCCAGCTCGGTCCCGGTCGCGTCGTCGCAGAACTCGAACCAGCAGTTCACCGGGATGCCTCCGATGAGCCCGATGCCGATGGGCGGGATGAACTTCGGCGGCGACGAGGCCTACAACTCCAAGGTCGGCGGCGGGGGCGGTGGCCGCAGCGGCGGGTTCGGCCCCGGCGGCTCCGGCGCGGCAGGCAACGCGACCGGTGCGGGCGCCGCGTCCGGGGCGGCCCGGCCGGGCGGGATCGGTGCAGCCGAGGCGGCCGCCGGCCGCGGTATGGGCGGCCTCGGGGCCGGTGCGGCCGGTCGTGGCGGGATGAGCCCCGGCGGTGGCCTCGGCCGCGGCCAGAAGGGCGAAGGCGACGAGGACACCGAACACTCGCGGCCGACCTACCTGGTCGAAGGTGACCCCGACGAGGTCTTCGGCACCGACATGCGCACCGCGCCGCCGGTCATCGGCGAATAGCACGAAGAAGGGCCCCCGCCGGGGGCCCCTTCTCAGTATCGGTAGAACTTCTCGGCGCGGCCCTGCCGCACCAGTTTCAGCCACTGCAGGAACGCCTTCGGATCCCGCTTCACGCCCACGAAGTACAGCCCGAACCGGACGATCTCCAGCGCGCCGATCTTCCGCATGCCCGGCTGCGACAGCAGGTATCCGCGGTTGCGGTACGTGTAGTACCGCTTGACCTCGTTCTCCGGGTCCTGCGCGTGGAACTTGCCGCCCAGCATCGGCTTGAACTCGTCCGAGCCGTCCGGGTGCAGGTACTTCGTCTTCAGCGACGTGCCGAACGGCAGCCCCGAGCGGGCCAGCCGCCGGTGCAGCTCGACCTCGTCGCCGCGGAAGAACAGGCGCAGGTCCGGCACGCCGACGACGTCCAAAGTGGACGCGCGGAACAACGCGCCGTTCATCAGGGACGCGATGCCCGGCAGGAAGTCCGTGCCCAGCTCGGACTGCGACCGCTTCCACGTCAGGCCGCGGCGCAGCGGGAACGCCAGCTGGTCCGGCGCCTCGATGTTCGACACCACCGGCGAAATCTCCGCCAGGTTCCGCTTTTCCGCTTCCTCCAGCAGGATCGCGAGGACGTTCTCGTCCGCCGGGCGGCCGTCGTCGTCGGCCAGCCAGATCCAGTCCGCGCCCAGCGACAGCGCGTGCAGCATGCCCAGCGCGAACCCGCCGGCGCCACCGAGGTTCCGGTGCGACGGCAGGTACGTGTACGGCAGCGGGTAGTTCTCGACGACCTCGCGCGCGGAGTCGTCCGGCCCGTTGTCCACGACGACCAGGTGGTCGACCGGCCGGGTCTGGGTCGCGATGACCTTGAGCGAGTCCGCGAGCAGCTCGCGCCGGTGCCGCGTGACGACCACGCCGACGACCGCGCCGTCGGGCAGCTGCCGGATCTCGCTCGCCATCATTCCCCGCCGTTCGTCGTCGCCACCGGCTCGATGCCGAAGCGGTCCAGGGTCTCCTGGCTCATGTTCTCGAAGGGGTCACGCCCCTTGTACGACGTGAGGACGTCCCGCAGCGAGCCGCGTTGCTTCACGTGGCCTTCGTCCATCCACAGGGCGGAGTCGCACAGCTCGAACAGGAACTCGTCGGAGTGGCTGGCGAACACGAGGATGCCGGAGCGCTTGACGAGGTCCTTGAGCCGGTCGCGCGCCTTGTTGAGGAACGCCGCGTCGACCGCGCCGATGCCCTCGTCGAGGATGAGGATCTCGGGGTCGATCGAGGTGACGACGCCCAGCGCCAGCCGCACGCGCATACCCGTCGAGTACGTCCGCAGCGGCATCTGGAGGTAGTCGCCGAGCTCGGTGAACTCCGCGATGTCGTCGACCCGCTTCTCCATCTCCTTGGCGGTCATGCCGAGGAACAGTCCGCGGATGATGATGTTCTCCTGGCCGGAGATCTCCGGGTCCATGCCGACGCCGAGGTCGAAGACCGGCGCGATCTTGCCGTGGATCCGCGAGGACCCGCGGGTCGGCTCGTAGATCCCGGCGAGCAGGCGCAGCAGCGTGGACTTGCCCGCGCCGTTGTGACCGACCAGGCCGACCCGGTCGCCCTCGCGGAGGTTCAGGGTCACGTCGTGCAGGGCTTCGATGATCGGCACCTTGGTGTCGGTGCCGATCTTGCCGCCGACCTTGCCGAGGACCTTCTTCTTCATCGACCGGGTCTTCGCGTCGAAGATCGGGAAGTCGACGTAGGCGTTCTGGACGTCAATGCTGACCATGTGTCACACCCAGTAGGAGACGCGGGCACGGTAATTGCGCATCGCGACGAGCGCGAGCGCCCAGCCGACGACGGTGATGCAGCCGACCACGATCCAGTTTCCCGGCGTGAACGACTGGCCGATCAGCGGTGCCCGGACCACCTGCATGAAGTGGTACAGCGGGTTCGCCTGGATGATCGGCAGCACCCAGGAGATGCCTTCGCGCGTCCCGCCGTTCATCAGCTGGTCGACCGGCCAGACGATCGGCGTGCCGTAGAACAGCAGCTGGATCAGCGAGTTGATCACCTGCGGGATGTCGCGGAAGCGGGTCGAGATGATGCCCAGCAGCAGCGTCACCCAGCCCGCGTTGAGCGCGAGCAGCACGAAGCCGGGGATGGCCAGCAGGATGTTCCAGCTGAGGCCCGGGTGGCAGAAGAGGCCGTCGTGGCACAGCCCGTCCTTCGAACCCAGCGAGTACGGGTTGTCGAGCGCGCTGAAGAAGATGACCAGGACGACGACGTAGACGATCAGGTTGTGGGCCAGCAGCAGCGTCTGGCGCCACACCGTGCGCAGCATGTACACGCTCAGCGGCGCCGGGAGCTGCTTGATGAGCCCCTCGTTCGCGATGAACGTCTCCATGCCCTCGGCCAGGCAGCCGCTGATGAAGCCCCACAGGATGAACCCGGTGGACAGGTAGGGCAGGAACACCTGGATCGGCGAGTTGAACAGCTGCGAGTACAGCAGCCCGAGCCCGAGCGCGATGACGGCCTGGCTGATGGTGATCCAGAAGGGCCCGATCACCGAGCGCCGATAGCGCTGCTTGATGTCCTGCCAGCCGAGGTGACCCCACAGCTCGCGGGCGCGGAAACCGGCCTTGATGTCGGCGAAGGCCCGCGAGAACGTCTTGCTGTCCGACACCGGCGGCGCCGGTGTCGCTACTGAGGAGTTCGCGGCCTGAACCGTGCTGGTGGCATGCACGTGGACGAGGGTACCGATGGGTTGTGCGGCGCCCTTGATAGGGCAGTGGCGTCGGCCGGGACCAGGCCCGGCGGCCAACGGGATAGGGTCGGGGACGGACCGCAGCCACGCAGCGACCCGGAGGTCTCCATGTTCATGCTCGGCGAGCACCCGGTCGGTGCCGACCACCCGCCTCTCGTGATCGCCGAGATCGGGATCAACCACGAGGGCGACCCCAAGAAGGCGCACAAGATGGTCGACGACGCCGCCGACGCCGGCGTCCAGGTCGTCAAGATCCAGACCCACGTGGTCGACGACGAGATGATCCCGAACGACGTCGTGCCCGGCAACGCCGACGAGCCGATCTGGGACATGATGAACCGCGTCGCGCTCACCGCCGAGGACGAGCGCGAGATCAAGGCGCACGCCGAGGAGCGCGGGCTCGTCTTCCTCTCGACACCGTTCTCCCGCGCGGCCGCGGACCGGCTGGCCGAGCTCGGGGTCGAGGGCTTCAAGATCGGCTCGGGCGAGTGCAACAACTACCCACTGATCCGGCACGTCGCATCGTTCGGCAAGCCGGTGATCCTCTCCACCGGGATGAACGACATCGCGTCCATCACCCCGGCCGTCGAGATCCTGCGGGCCGCGGGGGTCGGGTTCGCGCTGCTGCACTGCACGTCGCTGTACCCGACGCCGCCGGAGCAGGTGCGGCTCGGCGCGATCGCGGAGTTGCACGCCGCGTTCCCGGACGCCGAACTCGGACTTTCCGACCACACCACCACGATCTACCCGTGCCTCGGGGCGGTCGCGCTGGGTGCTTCGGTGCTCGAGCGGCACTTCACCTCGGACATGAGCTGGCCGGGCCCGGACATCCCGGTCTCGTCGACGCCGGCGGAGTTCAAGCAGCTGGTCGAGGGTTCGCGGCTGATCCACGCCTCCCGCGGCGGGTCGAAGCAGATCCTGGCCGAAGAGCAGCCGACGATCGACTTCGCGTACGCCTGCGTCGTCACCACCAAGGACGTCGCCGAAGGGGAGACCCTGACCACGGACAACATCTGGGTCAAGCGGCCGGGCACCGGCGAGATCAAGGCGAAGGACTACGAGACCCTGCTCGGCCGGGCGGTCACCAGGGCGCTGCCGGCGAACACGCAGGTGAGCTGGGCGGACCTTGGCTGAGACCGGGCGGCGTGAGGTCCTGTTCCTCACCGGGACCCGCGCCGACTTCGGGAAGCTGCGGGACGTCATGCTCGCCGTGCAGCACAGCTCGGTGCTGTCGGCCCGCATCGTCGTCACCGGCATGCACATGCTGCGCAGCTACGGCTACACCGTGCGAGAGATCGAGCTGGCCGGGCTGCAGCGGCTGCACCTGATCCCGAACCAGATCGAGGACGAGCCGATGGCGCTCGTGCTGGCCAACACCGTGCAGGCGCTGGCCCGGCTGGTGCACGAGGAGCAGCCGGACGCGATCGTCGTGCACGGCGACCGGGTGGAGGCCCTCGCCGGCGCGATCGTCGGCTCGCTGGCGAACGTGCGGGTCGTGCACATCGAGGGCGGCGAGGTCAGCGGCACGATCGACGACGTGATCCGGCACTCGCTGTCGAAGCACGCCCACGTGCACCTGGTCGCCAACGAGACCGCTCGGCGCCGGCTGCTGCAGCTCGGCGAGGAGGAGGACCGGATCTTCGTCGTCGGCAGCCCCGAGGTCGACGTCCTGACGTCGGAACGGCTGCCCGACCTCGATGAGGTCCGGCGCCACTACGAGATCCCGTTCACCGACTACGGCCTGCTCGCGCTGCACCCGGTGACGACCGAGCGCGACCTGAACCGGCGCAACGCGGCGGCCGTGGTCGACGCCGTGCTCGCCGAGGGCAACTGGGTGGTCATCGACCCGAACAACGACGAAGGCTGCCGCGAGATCCGGAGCGAACTCGACCGGCTCGACGGCCCGCGGTTCGTCCGCCTGCCGTCGATGCGGTTCGAATACTTCATCACCTTGATGAAGAACGCGGCCGTCGTGCTGGGCAACTCGAGCGCCGGCGTGCGGGAGGCGCCCGTGCTGGGCACCCCGTCGGTGACCGTCGGCACCCGGCAGCGCAACCGGGCCATGGCACCCAGCGTGCTGTCGGTCGAACCGACCGCGGAAGCCGTCGCGGCCGGGATCGGGAAGGCCCGCGCGATGGGCCGGTGCGAGCCGCACACCGAGTTCGGCGAGCCGGGCGCGCACCGCCGGATCATCGACCTGCTCGAGGGCGAGGAGATCTGGCGGCCTTCGCTCTACAAGGCGTTCGTGGACCGCTAGCCGGCCGTGTGCTGCTCGGCCAGCAGGAGGTCGGCGGCGGAGTCGATGTCGATCGCCCGCTCGACCGGCACGAACTGGGGCCGCACCTCGGGGATGAAGAAGCGCTCGTGCCGCCGGAGGTCGCCGGCTCGGACGAGGTAGATGCCACCGGTCGGCCGCAGCACGACGGGCAGCGTCTGCCGGGGTGCTTCGAGGTCGGCCCAGTCCCGCACCGGGGCGATCCCGCCGTCCGGCGTCTCCAGGCAGACTTTCAGCGGGTGGTGGTCGGCCGACCGGCACATCTGCACGACCGAGCCGGTGGGCCGGTCCGCGTGGATATCGAGGCACTCGGCGATGTCTTCGGCCGTCCGCAGCGGCGAAGTGGGCTGCAGCAGCAGGACGAGCGTCGAGTCGGGGACACCGAGCGTGTCGATCGCGTGCGTGACCGCGGGCAGCGTTCGGCTGGTCGCCTCGGCGAGGTGCGCGGGCCGCGCGACGGTCCGGGCCCCTTCGGCCTGGGCAGCGGCGGCGATGTCAGCGTCGTCGGTGGTGACGACGACGTCGGCGATCCCGGCCGACAGGGCCGTGTACACGGTGTGAGCGACCAGCGGACGGCCCCGGAAGAGCGCCAGGTTCTTGCCCGGCAGCCCGATCGAGCCACCCCTCGCCGGGACGACGGCCAGCGCGGTCACAGACACCCCTTCCGGGTCACGACAGTGGTCTGTCGGCTATTGTCCGTCTGCTCGGCTGCCCCTCGTCGGCGGCCCCGGACACCGATGCCTTGGGGGAGCGATGAGTCGAACTCAGCTCGTGGGCGAAGCGTCAGGGCAACTCGACGAAGGCGACACCGGTAGCATGCTCCGCGACCTCCTCACCGCCTACGCCCGCGGTCAGCGGGTCGAGTCGATCGCGGTGGTCGGGAACGCGCCGATGGCGCCCAGCGCCGAGCGTGCCGCGCTGATCGACGGCAGCGACCTGGTCTTCCGCATGACGACGTTCGCGCTGGACGAGCCGGACGCAGAGCCGGCATACGGCCGCCGCACCGACGTCGTCGTGATCCACCGCGGGGTCATGGTCTCGCCGTACACGTTCGCCGATTACACGTCCCGCCTCTACCTGCTCGCCGAGCCGGGCCGCCTGTTCTGGGAACCCGAGACCCTGCCCGACTGGTGGCCCGCCGACCTCGGGTTCGTGCCGATTTCGAACCGGCAGTTCGTGCTGCCGCTGTCGAAACTGCTGGGGCTTTCGGCCGATGAGCACGTCTGGGCCACGACCGGCACCCTGGTGACGTACCTGTGCCGTCAGCTCTTCCCGGAGGCGCTGGTGCGCCTCACCGGGGTGTCGATCATCGAGCGGCCGGACCAGACCGATTTCGAGCACGCCTGGGGCAGCAAGGTCGGGGTGACGGCGGAGCACCGGCTGCACGCGGAATCGAAGCTGCTGAGCACTTGGCGTGACTCCGGAAGGATCGAGATCATACAGTGAGTGACATTCGCGGAGTGGTGGTTCCCCGGGCCAAGGCGCTCGCCGGCCTGGCCTGGCGACCGGTGATGGCACGGCTGCGGCCGCGCATCGAGCAGATCGCCACCGACCGGATCCAGCCCGAACTCGACCGGCTGCACACGCACATCGCCGACCTGCGCCGTGACGTCGAGCAGGCCACGAAAGAACTCGACGGCCACGTGAAGTGGCTCTACGACGAGCAGCGCCGGCTGGCCCCGCACCTGGCCGCCCTGGAGGCCCGCATCGCCGCGTTCGAACGGCCGGGCTCGGTGGCCCGCCTCGCCGAGCGGCTCGAGTACGCCCCGGACGAGGTCGAAGAGGTCCGCGCCGAGCACGCCCGGATCCGAGCTCGCCTGGCTGCGGTGTCGAAGTACGAAGAGCGGCTGGCGCGCTTGGAGGAGGACTTGGCGGCACGGCGCCAGGTGGCCGGCTGAGCCTGGCTTTCGGGCCCGTCGTGTGTGTGCGGTGGCCGTTAAGCGCGGTTGGAGGGCACCCCAGGGCCCGTTCCCGGCACCGCTGACGGCGACCCGGCTTTGCATCCCGCCCAGGACGGCCCCCGCAGACTCCCCCGCCCTTCCCTGGGGGGCGTGCCCAAGTCCAGTCTATCGCCGCCCCCGGACAAACCTCGCCGAAAGCGAGTTGTCCACAGAGGTTGTCCACAGGCCCTCCGGTCTGTGGACAACCACCCTCAGAGGTACTGCCCGGTCCCCGAGATCCCCGGCCCGTGCTCATGGCCGTGACCGAGCCCAGCCGCCCCCGAAGGGCCTGCCGGGAGGCCGCGGCGCATCTGCTCCAGCTGGAC
Organism: Amycolatopsis sp. Hca4; assembly: GCF_013364075.1. Taxonomy (GTDB): domain Bacteria; phylum Actinomycetota; class Actinomycetes; order Mycobacteriales; family Pseudonocardiaceae; genus Amycolatopsis. The sequence continues at coordinate 5,918,578 of NZ_CP054925.1, read as the reverse complement.
CCGGGCCGCCATCTGCTGGGCAAACAGTGCCGTCTGGATACCGCTGAACAGCCCCTCCAGCCAGCCCACCAGCTGGGCCTGGGCGATCCGGAGCTCCGCGTCGGACGGCGTCGAATCGTTCGTGAACGGGCGGACCAGCCTCTCCAGCTCGTCCTGCAGCTCCGGCGCCAGTGCCTTTTCCAGCTCGCGGATCGACGTCTGGTGGATCTCGCGGACCCGCGTGCGGGACGCGTCGTCGAGCGGGGCCGCCCTGACCTCCTCCAGGAGCTGCTTGATCATCGTTCCGATGCGCATCACCTTCGCCGGCTCCTCGACGAGGTCGCCCACCGACTCCGGGTGGTCGGCGTCCGCGGGGGTGGTGCCCACCGGGGTGCCGTCCGGTCCGACGACCACCACGTGGGGTGAAGATTCCTGGCCCGGGTCACCCGCTGTGAAGTTCGGCTCGGTCATGTGCTCCATCCTGGCTTGCCTTCGACACGCTCCGCGACACCCAGGGGGTGTCCGTCTCCGAGCGTAGCCGTAAACGGGGTTCCCGGTGGCTCTCCACCCAACCCCGGACGCACGGCGAAACCGCACGTCCGTACGGTGTCCCCATGGCGTTCGACGTCGCTCGTATCCGTGGGCTCTTTCCCGCGCTGGGTGACGGCTGGATTCACTTCGACGGCGCCGCCGGAATGCTGGTCCCGGAACAGGTCGCTTCGGCCGTTTCCACGGCGATGCGAGCCCCGGTGTCCGGGCCGGGCGGAGCGTTTCCGGCCTCACAACGCGCGGAAAGCATCGTGACCGCGGCCCGCCGGGCCGTGGCCGACCTGGTCGGGGCCGACCCGGCTGCCGTCGTGCTCGGGCCGAGTGCGCCCGTCATGCTGCGCCGGCTCGTCGACGCGCTCGCCGAGCGGTGGACCATCGGCGACGAAGTCGTCGTGTCCCGGCTCGACGAGCAGGCCAACCTCGCGCCGTGGCAGCGGGCCGCGAAGCGCGTGGGCGCGGTCGTGCGGTGGGGCGAAATCGACATCGAGACCTGCGAGCTGCCCGCGTGGCAGTACGAGCAGCTCGTGTCCGCGCGCACCAAGGCCGTCGCCGTCACGCTCGCGTCCGGTTCCGTCGGCACCCGGCCGGACGTGCCGACCATCATCGAGTTCGCCAAGCGGGTCGGCGCGCTCGTCGTCGTCGACGCGACCTACGCCGCGCCCTTCCTGCCGCTCGACATCAACGCGCTCGGCGCCGACGTCATGGTCGTCTCCGCGCAGGCGTGGGGCGGCCCGTCGGTGGGCGCGCTGGTCTTCCGCGACCCGGAGCTGATCGAACGCATCCCGTCGGCCTCGCTCGACCCGATGGCCCGCGGCGCCGCCCGGCTGGAGCTCGGCCCGCACGCCTACCCGCTGCTGGCCGGGCTGATCGCCTCGATCGACTACCTGTCCGGCCTCGACGACGCCGCCACCGGCTCGCGCCGCGAGCGGCTGGTCACTTCGCTCGGCTCGGCGAAGTCCTACCACGCCGGGCTGCTCGCGCAGCTGTCCACGGAACTGCTGTCGCTGCGGCACATCATGGTCATCGGCAACGCCATGCGCCGCATCCCCGCGCTCGCCTTCGCCGTCGCCGGCAAGAAGGCGCCCGAAGTCGCCGAGTACCTGGCGACGCAGGGATTGTGCGCCTTCGCCGACGACGGCACGAGCGGCGTCTTCGCCTCACTCGGCGTCGGAGAAGTGGGCGGCGCCGTGCGGATCGGGCTCGCCCACTACTCCAACGTCTTCGAGATCAACCAGCTCGTGCGCGTCCTCGACGAGCTGCGCTAAGACTTCGCTGCCAGCAGGACCTTGCCGAAGACGCTGCCTTCTTCGAGGACGCGGTGCGCGGTCGAGGCCTCGGCCATCGGCACCACCTGGCCGACGATCGGCTTGACCAGACCCTCGGCGACCAGCGGCCACAGCCGCTCGCGGACGTCGGCCACGATCGCCGCCTTCTGGTCCAGCGGGCGGAAGCGCAGGCCCGCGGCGAACACCGATGCGCGCTTGCCGAGCAGCGCGCCGACGTTCAGCTCGCCCTTGACCCCGCCCTGCATGCCGATGATCACCAGGCGGCCGTCCTGCTTCAGCGCGTCGACGTTGCGGCCCAGGTAGGACGCGCCCATGTTGTCGAGGATGACGTCCGCGCCGCCGGTCTCCTCGCGGAGCACCTCGACGAAGTCGGCCGTCTTGTAGTTGATGGTGATGTCGGCGCCGAGCTGGCGGCAGCTTTCGAGCCGGTCCGGCGAGCCCGCGGTGACGGCGACGGTGGCGCCGAGCGCCTTGCCGACCTGGATGGCGTGCGTGCCGATGCCGCCGGCGCCGCCGTGGACCAGCAGCACCTCGCCCTCGGTGAGGTTGGCGTGCATCACGACGTTCGCCCACACCGTGCAGGCCACCTCGGGCAGCGCGGCCGCGGTGAGCAGGTCGACCTCGCCCGGCACCGGCAGCAGCTGCCCGGCGGGCACGACGGCCTTCTCCGCGTAGCCGCCGCCGGAGAGCAGCGCGCAGACCTCGTCGCCGACCGCCCAGCCTTCGACGCCTTCGCCGAGTTCGGCGATCGTGCCGGAGCATTCGAGGCCGAGGGTTTCGCTCGCTCCGGGTGGCGGCGGGTAGTGGCCCTGGCGTTGCAGCAGGTCCGCGCGGTTCACCGCGCTCGCCGCGACCTCCAGCAGCACCTCGCCGGGGCCGGGCCGCGGATCCGCGACCTCCGCCCACTCGAGAACGTCCGGGTCACCTGGTTCACGGATGGTGATCGCGTACATGCGTCGACCGTATACCGCCGGGAAATGTCCCGCCGAAAGGCGCATTGACGGACTTCGCATAGGGAACAAAGGTGAGCAACCATGTCACTCTTCAGATCGAAGTTCCTCCCACCGGTGGCGCTGGCCGCCGGGGCCACGCTGGTGCTCGGCCTGACCCCGGCCGCCGCCGCGGACACCCTCCCCGACGGTCCTGCCCTGGCGAAGCAGCTCGTCAAGAAGATCGACGTCAACGGCGTCAACCGGCACCTGATCGCCCTCCAGCGGATCGCCGACACGAACGGCGGGACCCGGGCGGCGAGCACCGACGGCCACAAGAAGTCGGCCGAGTACATCGCCACCAAGCTCGAGGCGGCCGGCTTCCAGGTCACCCGCCAGGAGTTCCCCTTCACCTACTCCGAGACCCTGGCCGAGAAGCTGACCGCGGGTGGCCAGAGCGTCCCGGTCATCGCCATGGAGTACACGAAGTCGACGCCGGTCGGCGGCATCACCGCGCCGCTCGCCGTGGTCGCCGTGGACGACACCAGTGGCTGCGAGGCCACCGACTACACCGCGGACGTCGCGGGCAAGATCGCGCTGATCAAGCGCGGCGGCTGCTCGTTCGCGCAGAAGCAGCAGACGGCCGCGGCCGCGGGGGCGGTCGGCGCCATCGTCTACAACAACACCGACGGCGCGCTCAACGGGACGCTCGGGGGCCCGGAGAACGCGGCGATCCCGACCGGGGGCGTGACGGCGGCCGCGGGGGCGCAGCTGGCCACGCTCGGCGGGCAGAACGTGACCCTGGAGCTGCGGGCCTTCCAGGAGGCGCGGACCAGCTACAACGTCATCGCCGAGACCAAGACCGGCCGCAAGGACAACGTCGTGATGCTGGGGTCGCACCTCGACAGCGTCCCGGCGGGCCCGGGCATCAACGACAACGGCTCCGGCTCGGCGACCCTGCTCGAGACGGCGCTGCAGCTGGGGAGCAGCCCGAAGGTCAACAACGGCGTCCGCTTCGGCTTCTGGAGCGCGGAGGAGTTCGGCCTGATCGGCTCGACCTACTACGTCGACCAGCTGACCTTCGAGCAGCAGCTCGACATCGCGCTGTACCTGAACTTCGACATGATCGGCTCGCCGAACGCCGGCTACTTCGCCTACGACGGCGACAACTCCGACGGCGTCGGCGCGGGCGCCGGCCCGTACGGCTCGGCGCAGATCGAGAAGACCTTCGTCGACTTCATGAAGACCGCGCGCGGGGTGTCCGTCGAGGGCACCGACTTCACCGGGCGGTCGGACTACGGCGAGTTCATCGCCGTCGGCATCCCGGCGGGCGGGCTCGACACCGGTGCCGAGGTGCTGAAGACCCCGGCGCAGGCGGCGAAGTGGGGCGGCACGGCCGGCATCGCGTTCGACCCGTGCTACCACCAGGCCTGCGACAACCTGGGCAACATCGACCGGGTCGCGCTGGACCGCAACGCCGACGGCGTCGCATGGGCCCTCGGCGTCTACGCGACGAGCACGGAGAGCATCAACGGCGTCCAGCCGGGCAAGGCCAAGGCGGCCAAGCAGAAGGCCGTCGAGCGCAAGGCGCAGCGGAACTTCTCCGCCCGCGCCGTCGCGGGTGACCCGCACGCACTGACTGCCTGACGACAGACCGAAGGGGCCGTCCCGGCGAGCGGGGCGGCCCCTTCGTCGTGCTTGCCTAGCCCAGGTTGTTGGTGCCGAAGGTGTCGCAGCGGGCGGGCTCGCCGGTCTGGAAGCCGGTGGTGAACCACTTCTTGCGCTGCGCGGACGTGCCGTGGGTGAACTTCGAGCGGTCGACCTGGCCGCCGCCGAGGTTCTCCTGGATGTAGTCGTCGCCGATGCGGGACGCGGTGTCCAATGCGGAGTTGATGTCGTCCTGGGTGACGTCGGTGATCAGCGGCTTGCCGCTCTCGGTCGGCGTCGTCGAGGCGTGGTTGGCCCAGACGCCGGCGTAGCAGTCGGCCTGCAGCTCCAGGCGCACCGAACCGGACGTCGGGCCGGTGCCGGTGCCCTTGCGGGACGTGCCGAGCAGGTTCTGCACGTGGTGGCCGTACTCGTGGGCCAGCACGTACGCCTCGGTGAAGAGCCCGCCCTGGGCGCCGAAGCGGGTCTTCAGCTCGTCGAAGAAGGACAGATCGATGTAGACCTCGGAGTCGGCCGGGCAGTAGAACGGGCCGGTGTCGGAGGTCGCGCTGCCGCAGCCGGTGCGCACGCCGCCGTTGAAGAAGTTCGTCGGCGCCTTCCGGTAGGTCGAACCGGAGCGGGCGAACTGCTGCGTCCAGTAGTCCTGGACGGAGTTGACGACCGCGACGATCGCGCAGTCGTGGTTCTTGTTCGCGTCCGCGCCGGTCCGGCACTCGCTGGCGAGCTTCGAGTTGTCGACCGCCTGGCCGGACCCGACGCCACCGAGCCCGCCGCTCAGGCCGCTGCCGCTGCCGCCCGTGCTCACCCCGCCCAGCTGGGAGAGCACGAAGTAGATGATCACGCCGACGATCCCGAGCCCACCGCCGCCGAGCGCCACGCGGCCGCCGATCCCGCCGCCTCCACCGCTTCCGCGCAGGTCCTGGACCTCGGAGGCGTCCAGGCCGGCGTCGTCGTCGAATCTCACCCCGCAAATGTTAACGAGCCTGGGCGCGACCGTCGCGCTGACGGCGCACCCAGGCTCGTACCGAGGTATGTCTTTGGTCGAGCGGTTGGCCGCTTCCGGGGCCGGCGTTCAGGCGCTGTCGTCACGGCTTCCGAGGCCGTGACCGGAGCCAGGCCCGACCGACGCCGTATGCGTGATGCGCATGGAAGCCCGCTCAGTAGCTGTTCACAATCGCGATCGGCCCGGTAGAAGTCCGTTCCGGTCGCGGGGACGCAGCTGGCGGTCAACCGCGAGAATCACCCGCCACACAACCACCTGACCTCTCCCGGCGGGGAGCCGGGCCGGCACGCCGCCGTCGCCGCGCCGTCTACCCTGGCCGACCTTCCGCCACAAGCAGAATGCGCCTTTCCCCGCCGAGTCTCAACCTTTTCGTAACCCCACCTTCGGGCGATGTTGCGACCGGATTTTCACCGGCCGACGGATCGGACTCGGAGCGCGCGTTCCCTTGATCAACGTTCTACGCTGCCTTATGACCGAGGAGCGTGCTGTGCGGTGGTTGAACGATGCCGAGATGGCGGCGTGGCGCTCCTACGTCGTCTCGACCCTCCTGCTCCGGCAGCGGCTGCACCGCGAGCTGACCGAGGCGCACGAGGTGTCACTGGTCGACTACGAGGTGCTCGTCTGCCTGCAGATGCAGCCCGACCGCCGGATGCGGATGTCGGAGCTGGCGTTCATGATGGGCTCGACGAAGAGTCGGCTTTCGCACCAGATCGCCAAGCTCGAGGAGGCGAACCTGGTCCGGCGGGCGCGTGACCCCGAGGACAAGCGCGGCGTGATCACCGAGCTGACCGACGACGGCCTGGTGCTGCTGGAGAAGGCCGCGCCGACGCACGTCGACGGCGTGCGGGAGCACCTCATCGACCTGTTGAGCCCCGAGGAGCAGGCGACGATCGCCGCGGCGTTCGAGCGCGTGCAGGCCCACCTGCTGGAGCCGGAAAGCTGAACCCGGGCGCGGCGGGCGCCCGGGTCCTGCGGATCAGAGCGGTAGCGGTGGGATTCGAACCCACGGAGAGGTTGCCCCCTCGCATGTTTTCAAGACATGTTCCTTCGGCCGCTCGGACACGCTACCTCGCTCCACGAGGGTAGCCGACGACCCAAGGCGACCCGGGGCCCGCGCCTCCGGCGTGAAGACGCGGGTGGCATCCGGGGCGCCCGGATGCCCCGAGCGCGCCCGGTGACGGCGTTCTCCACGGCCTGCCGAACCGGCGGCCGGGCCGCCCGCGAAGCCCGGCTGCGTTCCGGGATCGCCGGGTTGCCGGTCAGGTCCAGTTCAGCGTGAGCGCGGCGCCCTGCGCGCGGCCCGCTTCGGCGGCCGGTGTGCGGGTGGCCGGGTCCAGCGGGTTCTCGCCGACCGCGGCCTGCGATGCCTCGTCCGGCGTGATCAGCGTGACCTCCGCGCCCGCCCGGCGCAGGTCCTCCAGCACCTCCAGCAGCGGCTTCTCCATCGGCAGGGGCGCGTCCACGCCCAGCGGCGCGACCACCGTCACGCGCTGGTAGCCCGCCGCGTAGTCGGCGTTCTCGGCCGAGCGGACGCCGCCGTCGACGTAGCGGTGGCCGTTGATCGTCACCGCCGGCCAGACGCCCGGGACCGCGCAGCTCGCCGCCACCGCGTCGACCAGCGGGACGCCGGACTCGCTGTCGAACCGGCGGGGTTCGCCGGTTTCCGCCTCCACCGCCACGATCACCAGGCGCCGCGACGGCCACTCGTGCACCGGCAGGCGCGCCTCGATCACCGCGCGGCGATCCGCTTCCGGCACCGTTTCGGCCGTCAGGGCCAGCTTCCCGACGGCCCGCCGGACCTCCGCCGGGTCGGTCGCGCCGGTGACCGCGCCGCCGAACTCGGCGGCGAACTTCTCGAAGTCGATGTCGGCCGGGATCTCCGCCGTCTGGCGCGCCGGATCGACCTGGCGCGCGTACAGGTCCTCCAGCGGGTGGCCGCTCGCCACCTGCGCGGCCACCACCGAGCCCGCCGACGTCCCGACGAACAGGTCCGCGCCCGTCAGGTCCTGGCCGTGCTCGGCCAGCCCCGCCAGCAGCCCCGTCGTCCACGCGATCCCGGCGACCCCGCCGCCACCCAAAACCAATGCTTGTCCGCCCATACGGGCAGCCTATCGACGAGGTACGACAGTTTCGGGGCGCCGCGGACTACCCTCCTGGTCGGCGCAGCGAGAGGGGCGGCGATGACCGCGAAGATCGAAGGCTTCCACCACGTCAAGTTCCCCGTGCGCGACCTGGCGCGCAGCCGCGAGTGGTACGAGCGCGTGCTCGGGCTCGAGGTCACCCACGAATTCCCCGACGCCGACGGGGTCGTCCGCGGGGTGGCAGGCGGCATCGACGGCGTGCCGGTGGCGTTGCGGGTGCAGGAAACGGCCGCCGCGGGGCTCGCCGGGTTCGACCCGGTCTGCTTCTCGATCGCCGACCGCGCGGCCGCCGAGGCGTGGATCGCCCGGCTGGACGAGCTCGGCGTCGAGCACCCGCCGCTGTTCGAGGCCACCACCGGCTGGATGGTCCGCTTCAACGACCCCGACGGCACCGAGATCCGGCTCTACAGCGTGTCGGACGACGACGGCGTCGACCACACCGGCGAACGCGGTTACGCGCAGCCGGCGAGCTGATTCAGGGCTGTCGCAACGCCTTCGCGGCGATCCGCGCCTGCACCTCGGGCCGGCGCAGCGGCGGCACGGTCGCGGGCGGCTGGCGGCGCTCGGGCAGCTGCTCCAGCAACCTCGCCGTGATCGCGGTGATCTCGGCGACCGCGGCCTCGAAGGGTTCGCGGGTCGCGGGCGAGAGCGACTGCACGCCGGTGACCTTGCGGACGTACTGGCGGGCCGCGGCCTCGATCTCCTCGCCCGTCGCGGCCGGCTGCAGCCCCCGCAGGGTGGTGATGTTTCGGCACATGCCGCCCAGGGTACGTCGCTCGGGAGCTTTCGATCACACGGTCGGGTAGGCCCGCGCCGCCGTCGTTGACGGCCGGAGCGCCGCTGGGCAAGGTCGGGGAAGTGCCCCTCAGACCGCGCCCGTTCCGCTCCGCCCGCCCCGAACCCGGCACCCTCGAAGAAGAGGTCCCGGAAACCCCGATCCCGGAACAGGCCTGGCCCCGCGTGCGGGCCGACGAACTGGTCACCCTCGTGGCCCACGTCTTCGCCGCGCACGGTCTCCCCGAACCACGCGCCAGGATGGCCGCCGAAGCGCTCTGCCACGGCGACCTCACCGGCTCGCCGGAGACCGGGGTCGCCGACCTGACCCGCGTGCACCTGCCGCTGCTGAAGAACGGGCTCGTCGTGCCGCACGCCGAGCCGCTGATGATCGCCGACCGCGGGGCCGCCGCGCTGATCGACTACCGCCGCGGGCCCGGGCTGTGGGCCGTCGGCGACGCGATGGACAGGGCGGTCACGCGGGCCGGCCGGTTCGGCGTCGGGCTCGTGTCGCTGCGCGGGGTCGGGCCGTTCGGCCGGGCCGGTCACCACGCCGCGCGGGCCCTGCCGCACGCGATGATCGGGCTGGTGCTGGCTGCCGGTGGGGAGCCCGGCCAGCCGGTGAACCCGCTCGGGATGGCGGCGCCTGGCGGGGCCTACCCCGAGTTCGTCTTCGACATGGACCGGCCTGGTTCGGATGCGGCCGGGTTGACGTTGCTGGTCGAGGTGCTTGCCGGGGTGCTGTCCGGGGTTGCCGACCATGAACATGACACCGGCCTGCTCGTGTTGGCGATTGCGCCTACCACGCTTCGGAGTGCCGACGGGTTTTACCGTGCGGCCAGTGCGTTGTTCGGGAGCATGCTCGGGTGGGATGGGGGTGCGCCGATTCGGTATCCGGGGTGGCGGGAGGCTCAGCACCTTGAGCAGTGCCGGGCTCTTGGGGTGCCGTTGGCTGGGCCGGTTCGGCGGGAGCTTGATGCTCTTGCTGGTTCGCTTGGGTTGCCTGCTTTGACCAGTGTGGGGTAGGTCTGCCGTTTTGCTGCTTCCGTGGGTTGGCTCTGCCGTGGCTTGGGCGGGTCCGACCTCCCCCGCCCCTCCGTTGGGATTCTCAGCCGCCGGTCGGGTTTGTCAAGGCGGGAAAGCGTGCCTTGACAAACCCGACCGGCGGCTGAAGGGACGCTGGGATGAGGGGCGGGGAGGTCTGGTGACGTCGTTGGTTGCCTTGCGTTGCCGGGCGGCGGTTTTCGATGGTCGTTCGGCTGCCGGTTGGTGCCGTTCGTTTGGCTGGCGGTTCGCGCGTGGGTTCGGCTGGCGGTTTGTCGGTCCTTCGGGCGGCGGTTTTGTCGGTGCTCTCCGGTAGCGTGGAAATCGGGGGCTGCTCAGATCGCCTGAGCTTGCTGACCAGCGGTCAGCTGACCAGGACTACCTTGCCTTGGTCGGGGCCCACCGCCACTATGTCGCCGTCGGTCAGCTGGCGGCCTCGGCGGGTCTCCACCTCTCCGTTTACCTTGACCTCCTCCGCCTCGATCAGGTCCTTGGCGTGGGCGCCGTCCTCGGCCAGGCCGGCCAGCTTGAGGAACTGGCCCAGCCGGATCGGCTCTCCGGTGATGGGTACGTCGACGGGCTCGCTCATGCCCGCATCATGCCGCCTCAGGTGCGGGCCGTTGTCTGGCGGTAGAGCGCCAGTACGTCGGTGTCGAAGTAGCTCGAGTAACTCGTGTCCGCGTCGTCGCCTCCGAGCTCGAAGCCGCCGATCACGCCGATCACCGTGCCCAGCCGGGTTTGCGGGTTCTGGCCGGCGATCCACGGGCCGCCGCTGGTGCCGGTCGGGAAACCCGCGCAGTCCACGCGCAACTGGAACGTGTCCTGCCTGCTCGTGGTGTTCTGGCAGACCGCAGGCACCTCGGAGTCGTCCGGGTAGCCGGTGAGCGTGATCTGCTGCTCGAACGACGTGCCGGTCGCCAGCAGGTTCGCGCCGACCAGGCTCTCCAGGGTCTTCGTCGTGCCCGCCTGGTGCGCGGTGGCGAAACCCACGTCCAGGTCCGGGTCCGACGACGCCGTCCAGCCCGGCGCGACCAGCTCGTCCGACACCGTCCAGTAGCCGAAGGGGGCGATCCCGTCGTGGTAGCCCGGCGCGAACGTGACGCCGGTGAGGTAGCCGCCGCCCTCGCCGTTGTGGATGCAGTGGGCCGCGGTCAGCAGCACGTCGCCGCGCTCGCTGTGCACCACGCTGGCCGTGCAGTAGTGCCCGCCCTCGGCGAACAGCGCCCCGACCGCCGGGCTCGACACCGCGGGCAGGCTGGCCACCGGGGCCGCCTCGACGGTGGCCGTTTCCGGTGTCGTCGCGTCCGCGAGCTGTGCCGGCCGGGCCGCGACGACCACGACGAAAGCGGCGCCGAGCAGCACGATCGCGGCGAGGGTGAGCAGGACGGCCGGCCGCCGCACGATCATCGCCTCCCTGGTTGCGGTGCTGTCGACGAGACCACCATAGGGCGACGCACCGACACAATGAGCACACCCACAGCAAGCTCACAGCCGCTACGATTCCCTACTCGGTAGTAACACCGGACGGTCGGGAGGGCCGATGAAGCAGTTCGCGGACAAGGTCGTGGTGGTCACCGGAGCGGGCTCGGGCATCGGCCGGGCGCTCGCGTGCGAGTTCGCCCGCCGCGGCGCCCGCGTCGCGCTCTCCGACGTCGTCACCGCGAACGCGGAGGAGACGGCCAAGCTCGCCGGCGACAACGCCCGCGCGTACACCTTGGACGTCGCCGACCGCAGTGCCGTCCTCGCGCACGCCGAAGACGTGGCCGACGAGTTCGGCGCGGTCAACGTCGTCGTGAACAACGCGGGCGTGGCGCTCGGCGCGACCGTCGAGGAAATGTCGTTCGAGGACTACGACTGGCTGATGGGCATCAACCTCGGCGGGGTGGTGAACGGCACGAAGGCGTTCCTGCCGCACCTGATCGCCTCCGGCGACGGGCACGTGGTCAACATTTCCAGCGTCTTCGGCTTCGTCGGCGTGCCGACGCAGAGCGCCTACAACGCGGCGAAGTTCGCGGTTCGCGGATTCACCGAAGCACTGCGCGAAGAAATGCTGATCGCGCGGCACCCGGTCGCGGTGAGCTGCGTGCACCCGGGCGGGATCAAGACGAACATCGTGCGCAACTCCCGCAGCGGGGCCGAGGACCAGGAGAAGGCGGCGCAGGGCTTCGAGCGGATCGCCCGCACCACACCGGAGAAGGCGGCGCAGACGATCCTGCGCGGGATCGAGCGGAAGTCGGCGCGGATCCTCATCGGACCGGACGCCTACGTCATCGACGCCATTCCGCGCGTGCTCGGCTCGGCCTACCAGCGGCCGCTGGCGGCGCTCGCGCGGCTCGGGCTCAAGCCGTAGGAAAGCCGAATCGGTTTCACGGCGGCCGTCACGCCCTGCAGTTTCCCGCCGTCGTGTCACTCAATGGAGTTGCGTTTCGGACAGCACCGTCCGAAATGGTCCAGAATGCGTGGGGTCCCCCAGCCCCGTTCCGGAGGTCCCCGATGCTTCGCACCGCACCGCGCAGTGCGACCCGCAAGTCCAGCGACCGCACCGCGGTGGAGTTGCTGGATCGCACCGGCATCGTCGCGGCGAGCCTGCCCCGGCGCCGTCGCACCGACGACGAAGCGGCCCGGGCGGAGACGCCGATCTTCACCCGGCCGCCGGTGTGCGACCAGGACCTGCGCGAGAAGTCGGTGGTGATCCGGCGCCGCGCCCGCACGTGGCTCGGCGGCGGGGCCGCGGTGCTGCTCGTCGCGGCCGGCTGGCTGGGCGGCGGCCTCTTCACCGGCGGGCTGTTCACCCCGGAGCCGGAACGCGACGTCGCCCAGCTCGACTCGCGCCCGGCGGTGGCCGCGGCACCCGCGCCGGAACCGCCGCCGGTTCCGCAGGCGCCGGTCGTCGTCACGCCCGCGCCGAAGACCGTGTACGTGCCGGTGCCCGCGAAGCCGGTGCCGAAGCAGGCGCAAGCGCTGGCCAAGCCGCAGCCGAAGAAGCCGGCGCCGAGTGAGGACAGCGAGGCGCGGGTCGACCTGCCGTCGTCGGCCACACCGTCGACCGCCAACCCGATCCAGGCGTGGGTCGACGTCGCCGAGAGCATGATGCAGCACTACGGGCGCTGACTCAGGCCCCTGACCAGCGGTATTCGTGCTCGGGGCGGCCCGTGGCGCCGTAGCGCAGGCGCATCTGGACCGTGCCCGACTCGGCCAGCGCGGTGAGGTAGCGCTGCGCCGTCGCCCGCGCCATGCCCAGCTCGCCCGCGACCTCCGCGGCCGACAGCGGCCGCCCGGCCCGCCGCAGCTGCTCCGAGACGAGCCGAGAGGTCGCGGTCGACTGGCCCTTCGGCGCGCTCGTGCGGTCCTGGTCGTGCAGCACCCGGTACGCGCGGTCGACGTCGTCCTGGGCCAGCGCCCGGTCCTCGGCGAGCAGGCCGCGGAAGCGCGCGTACGACGTCAGCCGTTCCGCGAGCTGGCGGGTGGTGAACGGCTTGATCAGGTAGTTCAGCGCGCCGGCCCGGATCGCCGCGGCCACCGACGCGCTGTCGGTCGCCGCGGACAGCACGATCGTGTCCGTCTGCAGCTCCGGGAGCACCGCGAGACCGGACTCGTCGGGCAGGTAGACGTCGAGCAGGATCAGGTCGGGCGCGAGCTCGCGGACTCGGGCGCGCGCCTCGGCGGCGGTGTGCGCCGTGCCGACCACCGCGAAGCCCTCGACCTCCTCGACGAACCCGGCGTGCACCCCGGCGACCCGGAAGTCGTCGTCGACGATCAGCGTGCGGATCATCCGTCCTCCGTCAGCATTCCGGGCAGCTTGGCGACGAACAGGGCGCCCGTCTCGCCTTCGCCGGGGTCGGCCAGCCAGACGTCACCGCCGCGGGCGCGGGCGGCCTGCCGGGCGAGCGCCAGGCCCAGGCCGTGGCCGGGCGCGATCTTCGTCGAGACGCCTTCGTCGAACAACGTCCGCCGCAGGTCCGCCGGAACACCCGGCCCACTGTCCACAACGGACACGTGTAGCGTGCCGCCCTCGGCGAGCAGGCTGATCTCGACGGTCGCCGGCCGCCGCGGGCCCATCCGGGCGGCGTGCAGGGCGTTGTCGACGAGGTTGCCGATCACCGTGTTCGCGGCGATCGGGTCGGTCACGGTCGTGGGCACCCAGGTGTCCTCGGCGAGCTTGAGCGTGAGGCCCTTTTCCTGCGCCTGCTCGGTTTTCGCGACGAGCAGCGCCTGCAGGTACGGGTCGGCGACCGCGTCGCCCAGCTCGCTCGGCCGCGCCGACGACGAGTCCGTCAGCGTCTGCAGGTACTCGACGGCTTCGGTGTGGTGGCCGAGCTGGAGCAGGCCGTAGAGCGTGTGCAGCCGGTTGGCGAACTCGTGCCGCTGGGCACGAAGGCCGTCGGACAGCGCGCGGATGCCGTCGAGCTCGCGGGTGAGGGTGTCGAGGTCGGTGCGGTCGCGGAAGGTGAGCACGGTGCCGATCGGCCGGTCGTCCAGCCGGACCGCGCGGGAATTGATGACCAGGACCCGGTTCCCGGCCACGGCGAGGAGGTTGTCGACCGGGCGGCCCTCTTCGACGGCCTTGTGGACCCGCGGCGAAAGCGGCAGTTCGGCCATCGCCGCGCCGATCGGGAGCTCGGTGCCGAGCAGGCGTTCGGCTTCGTCGTTGCGCACCGAGACGCGGTTCGCCTCGTCGACGGCGAGCACGCCTTCCCCGATCCCGTGCAGCACGGCTTCGCGTTCGTAGAGCAACTCGGTGAGTTCGTGGGGTTCGAGGCCGTGGGTGACGCGCCGCAGCCGCCGGTTCAGCAGTGCCGACGCGCCCGCGCCGAGCAGCAGCGCGCCCCCGGCGAACAACAGGGTGATGGTCAGCAGGCGGTTGAACGCGCCGGTCGGGTCGGCCACGTCGAAGCCGACGCTCACCTCGCCGACCACCCGCCGGTGATCCGGCGTCCAGATCGGGGTCTTGCTGCGGACGGACAGCCCGAGCGTGCCGCTCTGCACCGCGCTGACCTCGTCCTCCCCGCCGAGCGCCCGGTCCGGCGGGGTGCTGACGGGCTTGCCGATCTCGCTCGGCGTGGGGTGCGCGAGCCGGATGCCCTTGTCGTCGGTGATCACCACGAAGAGGGCGTCGTTGGCCGCGTTGACCGCCAGCGCCCGCTCCTCCAGTGCGCCGCCGGGGATCTTGGCCGCGGCGTTCGCGACGACCACCGGGTCCGCGGCCACCGACTTCGCGATCGCGAGGGCCCGCTGCCCGTACTGCTCGGTGAGCGTCCGCGACAGGAGCACGCTGACCAGCGCGACGCCGATCCCGACGACGAGGAGGACCACGCCGATCTGCAGCAGCAGCACCTGCCTGCTGAACCGCATCCGCGGGAAGAGCGCCCACTTTGGCATGGCCGGGACCATACCCCCAGGTCACGGCAGTGCGCTAAATGAGCAAAACATTCAGAACGCGCAGCTCGCGCGGAGAACGTCGACAAGCTTCACCTGGGCGCCACCCGTACTTAACGTCCCTTCCCAACGTGAGCCCCACCACGTGACGAAGGAGTCACCCCCGCCATGGTTACCCCACTGATCGAACTCACCGGAGCCACCAAACGGTTCCCGAGCGGGTCCGGTTCCGTGCACACGGCCGTCCGCGATCTGACCATGACCGTCCAGCCCGGCGAGTTCGTCGCGGTCGTCGGCCCGACCGGCTGCGGCAAGTCGACGACGCTCTCGCTGGTCTCCGGCCTGCAGCCGCCGTCGGCCGGCCGGGTGCGGGTGAACGGCGAGGACGTGAAGTCGATCCCGGACGGGGTCGGCTACATGTTCCAGACCGACGCCGTGATGCCGTGGCGGTCGGTGCTGGAGAACGTCGCCTCCGGCCCGCGGTTCCGCGGGGTGCCGAAGGCCGAGGCCCGCGCGCAGGCCGTCGACTGGATCGCCAGGGTCGGGCTCGCCGGGTTCGAGAAGTACTACCCGCACCAGCTCTCCGGCGGCATGCGCAAGCGCGTCGCGCTGGCCCAGACGCTCGTCACCAAGCCGAAGATCCTGCTGATGGACGAGCCGTTCTCGGCGCTCGACGTCCAGACGCGGGCGCTGATGCAGGACGAGCTGCTGCGGCTGTGGTCCGGTTCGGGGGCCGCGGTGATCTTCGTGACGCACGACCTCGACGAGGCCATCGCGCTGGCGGACAAGGTGGTCGTGCTGACGACGTCGCCGGCCACCGTGAAGGACGTCTTCGAGATCCCGCTCGAGCGGCCGCGGAAGGTGGAGGAGCTGCGGCTGACCGAGGACTTCCGGAAGCTCTACGCCGACATCTGGGAATCACTGCGCAGCGAGGTCGACAAGGCCCGTGAGAAGGGAGCGAGCAATGTCGCTTGAGACCCCGGCGGCCCCGGCCGCACCCCTCCCCGTGCTCGAGACCGAGCAGGACATCCTGGCCCGCGCGAAGCAGGCCACCGCGCGCCGCAAGCGCAACATCTGGCTGCTGCGCCTGGCGATCGTCGTCGTGTGGCTGGGCAGCTGGGAGCTGACCGCCACGTACTGGATCGACCCGTTCTTCTACTCGAAGCCGTCGAAGATCTGGGAACGGCTGGTCGAGTGGTTCAGCGCCGGCACCGACTTCGGCTCGATCTGGTACCAGATCCTGGTGACCGTCGAGGAGGCGGCGATCGGGTTCGTCATCGGCGCCATCGCCGGTGTCGTGTTCGGCGTGATCCTCGGCCGCAGCGCCTACCTCGCGCAGGTGCTGGCGCCGTTCATCAAGGCCGCCAACGCGTTGCCGCGCATCGTGCTCGCCGCGCTGTTCGTCATCTGGTTCGGGCTCGGGCTCTCGTCGAAGGTCGCGACCGTCGTCGTGCTCGTGTTCTTCGCGGTGTTCTTCAACGCCTTCACCGGCGCTCGCGAGGTGGACCGCAACCTGATCGACAACGCCCGCATCCTCGGCGCGACCCGCGGCCAGGTGCTGAAGTCGATCGTGCTGCCCAGCGCGACGTCGTGGATCCTGTCTTCGCTGCACGTGGCGTTCGGCTTCGCGCTGATCGGCGCGGTGGTCGGTGAGTACACCGGCGCGAAGGCCGGTATGGGCTTCCTGATCGCCAACGCGCAGGGCACGTTCGACACCGCGGGCGTGTACGCCGGCATGCTGATCATCACCGTCGTCGCGCTGCTGGCCGAGTGGGGGATCAGCACGCTGGAAGGCAGGTTGCTGCGGTGGCGGCCGCCGTCCGCCTCCGAAGCCGCGGTCAAGGCGGTCTGACATGCGTCTGATGAGGACAGTCGGGGTGCTGGCCGCGGTCGCGGTCGCCGCGGCCGGGCTCACCGCCTGCCGCGACTCGCGGGAGATCGCGCTCGGCACCAGCGGCCGGCCGCACATCAAGATCATGGTCGGCGGCCTGTCGAAGGTGATCTACCTGCCCGGCCAGCTGGCCCAGCAGATCGGCGCCTACCAGCGACAGGGCCTGGACGTCGAGCTGTTCGACCAGCCGTCCGGCGCGAACGCCGAGACGTCGCTGCTGGCCGGCGAGGTGCAGGCGGTGGTCGGGTTCTACGACCACACGATCGACCTGCAGGCCAAGGAGCAGTGCATCGAGAGCGTGGTGCAGTTCGCGAACGTGCCGGGCGAGGCCGAGATGGTCGCGACGAAGAAGGCGGGCGAAGTCAAGTCGGGCGCGGACTTCAAGGGCCGCAACCTCGGCGTCACGTCGCTGGGTTCGTCGACGGACTTCCTGACCAAGGCGCTCGCCCTGCGCGGCGGCGTCACGTCGAAGGAGTACACGCCGGTCAAGGTCGGTGCCGGGCAGACGTTCATCTCGGCGATGAACCAGGGCTCGATCGACGCCGGCATGACGACCGACCCGACCATCGCGCAGCTGACGAACACGGGCCAGGCGAAGGTGCTCTACGACATGCGCACGGTCGAGGGCACGAAAGCCGCACTGGGCGGGTTGTACCCGGCGAGCTCGCTGTACATGGGCTGCGAAATCGTGAAGCGGTATCCGGACATCGTGCAGAAACTGGCCAATGCGTACGTCGAGACCCTGAAGTGGATTTCTTCGCACACACCGGAACAGGTCGCCGCGATGATGCCGCCGTCGTTCGCCGGCGGGGACAAGGCGCTGTACGTCAAGTCGCTGCGGGACAGCCTGCCGATGTTCACCAAGGACGGCCGGATGGACCCCGCCGGGGCGCAGAACGTGCTCAAGGTGCTCGGCGAATCGTCGAGCAACGTCAAGCCGAAGAAGGACAAGATCGACCTGTCGAAGACGTACACGACCCAGTTCGTGGACGCCGCGCACGCGCAGAACCAGCAGTAGCCCCGCTCACCTGACCGGGCGGTAGGTGAGCGACATGGACCCGTAAAGGCCTCTTTCCCCCGCGGAGGCCTTTACGGGTCTTTCCGCGCAATTCCGGCAAATTGGTGAGTATTTCCCGGAATGTGAAGACCCTTCGAAAGTAGCTACCTTCTTTTCGGTGCGGCTCCAACACTTGGGGACACGGTTTTCCCGGTCCCCATCGGTGAACGGAGTCCCCGCATGTCCAAAACCCTTCGCGTCCTCACGGCGATCGCCGCCGCTGCCGCCGGTCTCGCCGTCACGGGCACCGCCCACGCCGCCGTCGAGTACGGCTCGCACTTCCATGGACACCAGTTCTCGGGCGGCAACTGGGGCGGTTACGTCAGCTTCGGCAGCTTCACCACGGCGACGGCGAGCTGGACCGAACCGTCGGTGACCTGCAACTCCACCAACGACCTGTTCGCGCCCTGGGTCGGCATCGACGGCGACGGATCGTCCACTGTGGAACAGACCGGCGTCGAGACGGACTGCTCCAGCGGGCGTCCGGTGTACTCGGCCTGGTACGAGATGTACCCGGCCGCGCCGGTGTACTACAGCGTGTCGGTCAGCGCGGGCGACCACATCACCGCGACGGTGACGCGCACCGCCACCAACACCTACCGGCTGGACCTCTCCGACACCACCAAGGGCTGGTCCAAGTCCACGACCAAGTCGCTGACCTCGAAGCACGCCTCGGCGGAGGCGATCATCGAGTCGCCGACCGACTCGTACCCGTCGATCTCCGGTGGGGTCAAGTTCACCGGCGTCAAGTTCAACGGGACGAACCTGGCCTCGACCAGCCCGTCCGGCCTGAACGCCGACGACCGCGGCACCTACACGTGGATCCCGGGCGCGATCGGCTCGGACGGCCAGAGCTTCACCATCGCGCGCCACTGACTCACTTCAGGTTGTTGATCGCCCAGGCGACGACCATCACCGCGAGCACCAGCGACACGACGGCCTGCAGCATCATCGTCATCTTCGCCCAGATCCGCAGGGGCATGACGTCGGTGGGGCTGAAGGCCGCCGCGTTGGTGAACGAGAAGTACAGGTAGTCCAGGTAGGACGGTTCCCAGTTCTGGCTCGCCAGGCCCGGGTCGGCCATCTGCGGGAACTGCAGGTCGGGGTACTCGGCCCGGCCCGCGGCCCGCCGGCCCGGGCCGCCGCGGTCGAACTCCCAGTACCAGAGGGAAAAGGCGACGATGTTCGTCCAGTAGACGATCGCGCCGGTGACCAGCACGGCACCGGCGTGGTCGCCGATCGTCCCGGTGGCGATGTTGTAGACCAGGGTCACCGCGGACCCGGCGTTCACCGCGGTGACGGCGCCGACGAGCAGCAGCGAGATGACCCGCTCGACCGCGCTGAACTGCGACATCCGCCCCGGGTTGACCAGCAGCAGCGCGACGACGAGCAGCCCCGAGACCGCGGGCAGCAGCCACCGCGGGTGCAGCGCCATGTCCTCGGGCAGGATGACCTGCAGGACGAGGGTCGCGACGACGACGCCCATCGCGGGCCAGCGCGTCTCCCCGGAGGTCCGCCTGCGCCAGGCGGGAAGTGCCTCTTCTGTCACGCGCCCAAGGTAGGACGACGCCGTCCGGTTAGCCAGCCGGTGCGGTCGTCACTTCGCCGGGGAGCTTGCGGGCCACGTCCGTCCGCGAGCGGGCGCCGAGTTTCCGCAGCACCTTCGCCACGTGCTGTTCGACCGTGCGCGGTGAGAGGAACAGCCCGTCCGCGATCTCCCGGTTCGTCCGGCCCTCCGCCAACATCCGGGCCACTTCGCGCTCCCGCGGGGACAGTTCGCTCCCGTACCCCCGCCGTCCGCGTTGCGAGGGTGCCCAAGCGCCGTGCTCGCGCAGCTGGTGACGGCACCGGCCGGCGTCACGGGTCGCGCCGAGCTGTTCGTACGCCTCGGCCGCCGCGGTCAGCTCGTCCACCGCCGACCGGTTGCCCGCGGCGAGCCGGCACATCGACGCGCGTTCGCGCATGGCCGTCGCCGGGTAGGGCATCGGCAGGGCCGTGTAACCGGACGCGGCTTCGTCGAACAACGCCGCCGCGGCCAGGTGCTTGCCGCGCGCTTCGAGCAGCACCGCGCGGCCCGCCACCAGCGCGGCCGCGGCGACCGGCGCGTCACGGCCCTCGATACCCCGCGCGAACGCTTCGACCACGTTGTCGGCGTCCGGCCAGCGCTCGGCCCGCGCGTACGCCTGCGCCGCCGCCGGGACCAGCGCGGCCGCCCAGATCCAGACGCCCTTGCGCCCGGCCGCGGCCACCGCCGTGTCGGCCGCCGCGCACGCGCCGTCGACGTCGTCGGTCGCCAGCAGCACCGAGATCAGCACCCCGGCCGCCGAGAGGACCACGGGGATCGGGCCGCGGTCCGGCGCGTGCACGCTCGCCGCGGCCAGGTGCCGTTGCGCCGCGGCGAACTCCCCGCGCACGGCCGCCAGCCCGCCGAGCACCAGCGACGATTCCATGACGATCGGGCCGAGCTCCGGGTAGCTGTCCCGCAGCTGCTCGGCGGCTTCGGCCAGGCCGGTCCAGCGCCCGCGCACCCAGTCGAGCCGGACGCGGGTGCCCTGGATCAGGCCGATCGCGTACAGCGCGCCGGCGTCGGTCGCGCGCCGGACGCCCTCGGTCACCAGCCGCTCGGCGCGGTCGAGGTGCCCGGCCCACGACTGGCCGTCGGCCAGGTTGCACCACAGCCGGGCCAGCTGGACGCGCTCGGCGACGGTGCCGACGGTGTCCGACAGCGCTTCGAACTCCGCCCACGCGGAGCCGTCGCCGACGTGCGACGCGGCCGCGATCCGGTCGGCGGTCAGCGCGAGCCGCAGCTCGGGGTCGTCGAGCCGCTCGTACACCTCGCCCGCGCGGGCGCGCCAGGCTTCGTGCCACGACAACGGCGTCAGCCCGTCGATCGGCTGGGCGAGCAGGGTGATCCCGCGGGCGGCGAGGTCCGGCCGGTCGGTCAGCTCGCCGACCGCGCGCTCGACCTCCAGCCGGCCGCGGCCGAGCCCGCCGATGGTCCGGACCAGCAGCATGCCGACGCTCAGCCGGATCGACCCGCGGACCGACGGCGGGAGCGTCACCTCTTCGAGGACGCGTTGCAGCGTGCCGAGCACGTCGGGGCGGAACCCCCGCAGCGCGACCTGGCTCAGCTTGCCCGCCACGCGCCCGACGTCGGCCTGCGCCGGCCCGGGCTCGGCGAGCACCGACTGCAGGAGGTCGATCGCGCGGGACGTCTCGCCGCGGGTGATCGCTTCGTCGGCGGCCGCTTCCGCGTAGTGCCGCCACTGGTCGACGCGGCCCGCGGCGCGGGAGTGCCGGGCCAGCAGCGTGAGCGGCGGCGACGGCTGCGCGGCGAGCACGCGGATCGCCTGCGCGTGCAGCAACGCGCGTTCGGGCCCGCTCACCGTGTCGTAGACCGCCTTGCGCGCCAACGGGTGCCGGAAGCCGTACTTGCCGTCGCCCGCTTCGCCGAGTACGCCGCCGGAGAGGGCGTCGAGGAGCGCGGTGCGGAGGGTCTCACCGGACAGCTCGGCCAGTTCGCCGAGCACGGCGGCTTCGGCGGCGACGCCGAGCACCGCGGCCGCGCCGGCCAGCCGCACGGCGGGCCCGGGCAACGTGGCGAGCCGTTCGGTGACGGCTTCCCGCAGCAGCACCGGGACTTCGAGGTTTTCCAGCAGCCGGTCGGAGAGGACCTCGCCGACCGGCAGCCGCTCGGCCGCCTCCTTCAACGCCCGCAGCGTTTCTTCGGCCACGAACGGGATCCCGGCCGTGCACTCGTGCAGCTTCGCGGCGAAGTCGTCGGTGACCCGGGGGAGTTCGAGGATGTCGACGGCCAGCGCGCGCACGGCCGCGACGTCGAGCGCGCCGAGGGCGACGCGGGCGGAGTGGACCGCCGGGTCGGTGCGGAAGGGTGCCCCGAGCGGGCCGGGTCGCACGTCCGTGGCCGACCGGTAGGTGGCGACCACCGCCAGCTCGGGCGGCATCGAACCGGCTAGGAACCGCATGAGGTCACGGGTGTCCTCGTCGGCCCACTGGAGGTCGTCGATCAGGACGAGCGTGGGTCCGCAGGCCCGCAGGAGTTCCCGGACCGCCCGGAACACGCGGTGGCGTTCGGCGACCGGGTCGGCGAGTGGTTCGGGCTGCGGGGGAAGCGCTTCCGCGAGTTCCGGGAGCAACGGCCGCAGCACGCCGGCGACCGGGCTGAGCGGCCCGAGCGGAGCGTCGGCGACCGCGCGAAGCGCTTCCAGGACGGGCCCGTAGGGAAAGGGGTGCCGCAGCGGCTGGCAGGCGCCGGTGAGCACGCGGCCGCCGTCGAACTCCGCGCGCCGCCCGATCTCCGCGAGCAGCCGGGTGCGGCCCATGCCCGGCTCGCCTTCGATGAGGACGGCGGCCGGGCGTCTCCGCAGCACGGCGACGATGGCGTCGAGCTCGGTGTCGCGGCCGGTCAGCCGGGCGGGTCCCGACCGGACGGACACCGAGGTGGGGCGGGGGGCGGTCAGCCACATATGACCTCCTCGACGCGCACCGAAGAACTGGTGCGCGGAGCCTAAGCAGCGCTCAACCGTCCGTAAACCTTTCACCGAATACGTGGTGGGTGCTGTCGTCACACGTCCGCCTACGCCCTGTCACCGGTTTGCTGGGGGAACCGGGGGCATCGGGTCACCGAGCGTGCGAATCGGGGGCTTATCGCTCGTTCGATCGTCGCTTCACGCGTTCGAGTGGCTCGGGTAACTACTGAAAGTAGTTCACGGAAACCCTACTTACGGACCTGTCCGACTGGGTGACATCGAGCGCCTCGGCCCGCCTGGAGCAGGGGATACGTCCGCGGTGAATGCGTATACGCATTCGCCGGGCGCCCGGATTGCACCGTAACGCCCACTGCGGGGACGCTCACCACGGGAGTACCACTGCGTGGCCGGTGCGGAGCCGCGCGTAACCACCTTAGGGAGAAGCATGAAGATCGCGAGACTTCTCGGTGCCGCTGCCACCGCGGTCATGGCGACGGGCGCGCTGGCCGCGACCGCCGTCCCTGCGTCGGGCCTGGACCTGCTGAACCCCGACATCGTGCCCGCCATGCAGCGGGACCTCGGCCTGACCCACGACCAGGCGATCGCGCGGCTGAAGAGCGAGGACGTCGCGACCAGGGTCACCGAATCGCTCACCGCGGCACTCGGTGACGCGTTCGGCGGCGCCACCTACAACGCCGCCACCGGCAAGGCGCACGTCACCACGACGAACGCCGCGCTGGCCGGCAAGATCCGCGAAGCAGGCGCGGAGGCGGAAGTCGTGCGGTTCAGCGCCCGCCAGCTCAACTCCACTGTGGACAAGCTGAACGCGGCCGACAAGGCGGCTCCCGCCGCGATCACCGGCTGGGGTGTCGACGACGCCACCAACCGCGTCACCCTCGACGTGCTGCAGGGCCAGCGCGCCGCCGCGGACGCGTTCCTCGCCAAGTCCGGTGTGGACGCCGCCGCGGTGACGATCCGCGAAACGGCTTCGAAGCCGACCACCTACGCCAACATCCGCGGTGGCGACGCCTACTACATCGGCGGGTCTTCACGCTGCTCGGTCGGCTTCGCGACCACGACCGGTTTCGTCACTGCAGGCCACTGCGGCGCGCTCACCGGCGGCGGCTCGCTCACCGGGTCGAACGGCGCGGCGCTCGGCAGCTGGATCACCTACCGGTTCCCGAGCGTCGACTACGCGGCGGTCCGGACCAACAGCAGCTGGACCCCGGTCGCGCAGATGAACAACGGCACCGCGGTGCGCGGCCAGTCGAACGCGGCGACCGGCTCGTCGGTCTGCAAGGCCGGCTCCACCACCGGCTGGACCTGCGGCACCATCGGCGCCAAGAACCAGAGCGTCCGCTACGCCGAGGGCACGGTCAACGGCATGACGGCGACCAACGTCCGCTCGGCCGCGGGTGACTCGGGCGGCGGCTTCATCGCCGGCAACTACGCGCAGGGCGTCCTGTCCGGCGGCAACACGTCCGTGACGTACTTCTACCCGATCGCCGGCGCGCTTTCCGGCACCGGCACCACGCTGAAGACCAGCTGAGTCTTCCGCAGGAACAGCGAAAGGGCGGGTTTCGGGCGCCTCCAGCGCGCCCGAAACCCGCCCTCCGTTCCTCGCCGCGGGAATGGGAGGTTCAGGGGTCAGACGTTGCTGATCTCCTCGATCAGCCCGTCGACGTCGAAGTGCGCGCTCTCTTCGCCGAGCGGCACCAGTTCGATGGAGGCGTCCAGGAAGGTCCGGACGTCTTCGACCTCGAGCTCGAACGACGCATAGCCGTCCGGTGACTCGATTTCCAGGGTGAGGAAGTCTTCGTCTTCGGAGAGGTCCGGGCGGATCCGGACGTCGCCGAGGCCGGCCGGCTCGTCGAGCCCGGCGACGAGGAGGTCACGGGCGAAGGTCCACTCGATCCACCGGCCGCGCTCGGTCCGGAAGGCCACGGTCACCGCGAAGGGTTCGTGGGAGTGGTAGGACAGCCGGGACAGGACGGGCGTGGTGCTCTCGTTCAGCAGCACGAACTGGCTCTGGTGTACGGCGTCGGTGTGCACGGCCCCTCCTGGAGTCTCGCGGTCGGTTCGCGCGGCGCGAACTGTTCGGCAAGGAGATGACCAGGGCTTACGGTCATGACGGAGAAAGACTCACGTTCACTTGATCGGTTGCATCCGTCCATTGTGGTGTAACGCCGGCCACCTACCCCTTGCGCTCAGGCGGCCACCGGTGGTGACGGTTCCCGCAGCGCGACGGGCAGCTTCTTCCGCAGCACGAACAGCGCGGGAACGGCAGATGCGCCGCTTCGGCGAGCGCCTCCGCCGGGATGGCCCCGGTCGGGCCCGCGTTCGCGGAACTGTCCCGTGCGGGTCCGGCCAGGCCGCCGCGGAGGCGATCCGGCCCTCGCGCGGCAGGAGGCGGACCAGCACCGCCGCCACCGCGAAGCTCGCCGCGTTCACGTACGCCAGCAGGTGGAACGCCCACCGGCTGATGATCGCCGCCATCGCCGCCGCGCCGAGGCCCGCTCCCGCGAACCGGCCCACGGCCCGCTGCCCAGCGCGTCGATCAGCGTCGCGGCCGGAAAGATCCGAAGCATGCGTCCCCCGGCGGGACAGCCTACGGCTCGAGCGGCAGCTCCAGCCCCACTTTCACGCGATCCATCGCCACGCTGGTCGTGAAGTGGCGCACGTTCGGGTTGTCGAAGAACATCCGCCGGGTGAACGCCTCGAAGCCCGCCATGTCCGGGCACGTCACGATCAGGACGTAGTCCGCCGTTCCGGTGACGTAGTAGCACTGCTGGACGGCGTCCTCGGCCAGCACCTGGCGGCGGAAGCCGTCGAAGACCGCGAGGTTCTCGCGCTCCATCTCGACCGTCACCACGAACGTCATGCTCAGCCCGAGCGCCTCCGGCGAGAGCACCGCCACCTCGCGCTCGATGACGCCCGCCTCGCGCAGCCGCTTGATCCGCCGCTGCACCGCCGCGGCCGAGAGGCCGACCTTCGCGCCGATCGTCTCGGCGATCGTGCGAGCGTCCGACTGGAGGCAGGCGAGGATGGCGATGTCGAGCTGGTCGAGGTCAGGTGTCCGCACTTCAGCAGGCTAACCGGCACCCCCGACAGTCCGCCTGTGATCACTTCCGGGTGACCTCGCTCACTACTCCGTTCGAGGGGAAGATGAAACAACTTTTTCCGTGAGCTGGAACACAACTGACCGGTCTACCAGGGGGTAGCCCATAGAAGTGGAAGACCAGCCGGTCGCTCCGCCAACCCGCCGGCGTGGGGAGGCTCTCCCGTGCCCGCACCTGCCGCCGTGCTGACCGGTCTCGGTTCGTGGTTGCCGACGAAAGTCCTGGACAACCACGAAATCGCCGCCCGGCTCGACACCTCGGACGAGTGGATCCGGACCCGCACCGGGATCCGCGAGCGCCGCGTCGCGGGCCCGGACGAGTCCACTGTGGACCTCGCGGTGGGGGCCGGTCGCGAAGCGCTCGCGGGCACCTCCGCCGACGCCGTCGTCCTCGCCACGTCCACCCCCGACCAGCCCTGCCCGGCCAGCGCGCCGCAGGTCGCCGCCCGGCTCGGGCTCGGCACGGCCGCGGCGTTCGACGTCAACGCCGTCTGCAGCGGCTTCGTCTACGCCCTCGCCACGGCCGCCGGCTTCATCGCGGGCGGGCTGGCCGAGCGCGTGCTCGTGATCGGCGCCGACACCTTCACCACGCTCATCGACCCCGGCGACCGCACCACCGTGCCGATCTTCGGCGACGGCGCCGGCGCGGTGCTCCTGCGGGCCGGCGACCCGGACGAGCCCGGCGCGTTCGGCCCGTTCGACCTGCACAGCGAGGGCGAGCACGCCGAACTGCTCTGGGTCGAGGCCGGCGGCGCCCGGCGGCGGCTGTCCGACCAGCCGAGCGACCGCTTCCTCGCCATGCAGGGCACGGCCGTGTTCCGGCACGCCTGCGCGCGGATGGCCGAGTCCTCCCGCACGGTCCTGGACCGCGCGGGGTGGATGGTCGGCGACGTCGACCGCTTCGTCGGGCACCAGGCGAACATCCGGATCCTCCAGGCGACGGCGAAGCAGCTCGGCATGCCCGCCGACGCCGTGGTCGCCAACATCGACCGGGTCGGCAACACCAGCGCCGCGTCCATCCCGCTCGCACTGGCCGACGCCCGCGCCGACGGCACCCTCGTGCCCGGGCACCGCGTCCTGCTCAGCGCGTTCGGAGCTGGCCTGACCTGGGGTTCGACCGTGTTGCGCTGGCCGGACCTCGGTCAGCTCTGAGCGGCCGTCGTCCAGGTCGGCGTCGCCTCCTGGCGGCCGCGCAGCTCCAGCTCACCGTGCTTCTCCCAGTGCGCGGCTTCGCCCGGCAGGGCCGCGGAGACGACGGCGTCACTGGCGAGCACCCGTGCCGGGACGGCCTTGGCGAGCTCGGTGAGCCGCGCGGCCTCGTTGACCGCGTCGCCGATCACCGTGTACTCGAGCCGGCTGCTGGAACCGAGCTGCCCCGCGAACACCGGGCCGCTGGAGACGCCGATGCCGAGGTCGAGCTCGCCGGCCTCGCGCACCGCGTCCCGGATCGCCCGGGCCGCGGCCAGCGCGGCCGTCTGGGCGTCCGCGAGCCGCGTCGGGGCGCCGAAGATGCACAGCGCGGCGTCGCCCTGGAACTTGTTGACCAGCCCGCCGCGCGCGTTGACCGCGGAGACGACCGCGGCGAACAGCCGGTTCAGCTTCCCGACCAGCTCCTCCGGCGGGGTCCGGTAGGCGAGCGCGGTCGAGTCGACGACGTCGACGAACAACGCCGTGACCTCGCGGACGTCCCCCGAGAGGGAGGCGCCGTACTCGAGGGCGTGCCGGGCGACCTCGGCGCCGACGTGCCTGCCGAACAGGTCCCGCATCCGCGCCTGCTCGCGCAGGCCGGCGGCGAGCTGGTTCACCGACGTCTGGAGCCTGCCGATTTCGCTGGCGTCGTCGACGTCCACGGCGATGTCGTTGTTGCCGCGCGCGATCTCGTCGAGCGCCACACGCAGCCGGTGCAGCGGCGCCGCCACCGCCCTGGCCAGCAGGGCCGTGCCGATCGCGCCGAGAGCGAGGCCGATCACCGAAAGCATGATCAGGCTGGCGGTGTGGTCGCCGGAGCCCAGCTCCGGCGGGGTGGCGACGAGCAGCACGCCGACGAGCGGGACGCCGCTGGCCAGCGCCCAGGAGACGACCAGCCGGGACAGCACGGTGACCGGCAGCGAGCCGCGCGGCGGCAGGACGTCCAGCGCGATCGTCATCACCGGCCGCGCCACCCATTCGGCCGCGAGGTAGGTGAGCCCGACCGTGGTGAGCCCGCCGAGCCCGATCACCGTGGCCATGCCGACGGCGTCGTCGGCCGAGCCGAGCGCGCCGGCGAGCGCGGTGAGGATCACGGTGCCGATCAGCCAGAGCGTGCCGCTGACCACGGCCATGTCGACCGGCAGCCGCAACGCCCGCCGCGCCTCGCTCTCCGACGGCGGGCGGCCGAGCACGAACCAGATCGCGGTGCGGCGCTGCAGCCACGCCGTCCACAGCGTCCCGGCGAGCAGGGCCGCGGCGACGATGCCGGCCGCGGTCAGGCCGAGCACCCAGCCCCGGTCGCCGACGTCGCCGGGCAGGCCCTGCAGCACGAGCAGCAGGGCGACCACACCGGAACCGGCGACACTGGAGCCGATGCCGAGCCCGGCGAAGCCCAGGCTGGTGCGCAACACCACGCGGACGTTCTTCACGGCGATCTTGCGCACGGCGTCGATCGTACGGCCGAAAATGCGTGGCCACCGCCCGTGCCCGCTGGTTACCGTCCGATCATGGAACCACTCGGCCAGGACGAGATCCGGGCCTCGTTCGTCAACTGCACGCGCGGCGAAGCCAAGGGTGTGACGCTGCCCGCCCAGCCCTCGGAAATCCCGTGGGAGCGGCGGGAGTTCCTCGGCTGGCGCGACCCGAAGGCACCCGGGCGCGCCTACCTCGTGCTGCCCCACGGCGGTGAAGTCGTCGGGCTCGCCCTGCGTGCGGCACCGCCGCCGAAGTCACGCCTGCGCAGCAACATCTGCGGCTTCTGCACGACGACGCACGGGCTCGCCGACATCACGCTCTTCTCCGGCAAGCGCGCCGGGAAGTCCGGCCGTGACGGCAACACGCTGGGCATCTACGCCTGCGGGAATCTCGGCTGCTGCCAGTACGTCCGGGGCGAGCTCAAGTCCGACGTCCCCCAGCCGTTCGAGACGCTGACGCTCGAGGAGCGCGTCGCGCGGCTGGAAGAGAAGCTGCACAAGTTCGTGGCGCGCGTGCTGGAGTCGCGTTAGAAGCGGTACCGCACGATGTGCGCGGTCCGCGCCAGCGGCGGGAAGACCTTCAGCAACCGCAGCTGGAACCGGGTGATCGGCCCCATCTTGGCCAGCACGTCCGGGGTCGCCCAGTGTGCGGCGTCCAATGAGGACTCGAGGGTGAGGCCGCAGGGTTCGAGGTCGCGCGGGTCGTCGACACCCCAGTAGAGCGTCGCGCCCGCCCGGCGGACCGGGGTGTTGATCTTCTGGCTCTTGATGGCCATCCGGCTGAAGAGGTCGCAGATCAGCTCGCCGGACGGGAACTTCGCGGCCAGGCGGCGGAACAGCTCGGTGCCGGTCTCGGGCTTCAGGTACATCGTGAGACCTTCGGCGACGATCAGCGCCGTCCGGTCCGAGGGCACCTGGTCCAGCCACGCGAAGTCGGTCACCGACGTGCCGATGTGCGTCTGGTTCGGCGCCTTGTCGTAGAGCTTCTCCCGCAGCTCGATGACCTCGGGGTAGTCGACGTCGTACCAGTGCGCGCTCTCCGGCGGCGCGAGGCGCTGGAACCGGGTGTCCAGGCCGCAGCCCAGGTGCAGCACGATCGCGTCCGGGTGGGCGCGCAGGTACTCCGCGGTCCAGTCGTCGATCGGCTTCGCGCGCAGGACGACCGACACCGCGCGGTCCGGGGAGATGCCGATCCTGGAGAAGTCGTAGTCGATCCGGCGGACGGCGTCGTCCGCCGCCTTGTCGCCGAGGATCGGGTGGGCACTGCGGTAGTCGAGCGCGCGGCCGTAGAGCGTGGCCAGGTTGGTGGCCTTCTCTTCGGTGAAGTGGACCTTCTCCATCACGACCCCCAGAAGTTTCACAATGTTGTGAAAATTCTAGCGCGTTTCCGGGTGCGCGGCGAAGTCGTGCGCGTAGGTCTTGGCCTCGACCAGGTGCTTGAGGGTCAGCTCGCGGGCCGCGGCCGGGTCGGAGCGGCGGATGGCGTCGAGGATGGCGCGGTGGTCGGCGACGGCCTTGCGGATCTGCCCGGGCAGCCGCAGCGCTGCCCGCCGCTCCTCGCCGACCAGGGCGAGCACGGACCGCAGGAGCCCGGCGACGTCGTCGTTGCCCGCGTTCTGTGCGATCACCCGGTGGAACTCGGCGTCGGCGGCGATGACGTGCAGCATGTCGCCGTCTTCGGCGGCCTGCGCCATCTCGGCGACGTTGTCCTCGAGCCTGCTGACGGTCCGCGCGGTGGCGTGCCGGGCCAGCCGCTCGGCCAGGGTGGGCTCGACGGTCGCCCGGAGGTCGAAGAGCTTCTCGACGAGCTGGTCGTGCTCGGTGAACCAGGTCCGCAGCGGCTGTTCCTGCTGTTCGCGGACGTAGGTGCCGGAGCCGGCCCGGATCTGGACGTAGCCGATGGAGTCGAGGACCCGCAGCGCCTGCCGCAGCGAGCCCCGGCTGATGCCGAGCTCCTCGCAGAGCACCCGTTCGGCGGGCAGCCTGCTGCCCGGCGGCAGGTCGCCGGAGTCGATCCGCGCCCGCAGCCGGTCGACGGTCGCGCTCCAGACCTGCTCGGTGTCCACCCGCCCATCCTCTCAGCCCACGGAATTGTCGGGGGTGCCTGCCATGATCACCGGCATGGACATCTTGGGGGCGTGGGTGCAGGGCTGGGCGGTGTCGCGGGCGACGTCGCCGCCGGTCGCCGAGCCCGACGGCTACCGCGTCGACGTCGGCCTGCCCGGGCACCGGGTGCGGTACCTGCTGCGCGCGCCGGCGGCGGTGCCGGCCCGGGCGCGGGCGGCGGCCGCGCCCGGCACGTGGCTGAAGACGTGCGGCTCGCGTGCCGAGGTGCTGGCGGGCCTGACCCCGGCGTGGACGGCGGGGGAGACGGAGTACCTGATGGCCGTCGAGGGTCCGTTGCCACCGGTGGCGGTCCCGCCGGGGTACGCGGTGACGGTGACCGGCGAAGGGCCGGTGTGGCGGGTGCTGGTGTCGTCCGGCGGCGAACCGGCGGCCCACGGCCAGGTCGGGGTGGCGGCCGGCGTCGCGGTGTTCGACAAGATCGAGACGGAGCCGGCGCACCGCCGCCGTGGCCTCGGCCGGCTGGTGATGCACCGGCTGGGCGAGGCGGCGGCCGCGAGCTCGAGCGCGCTGCTGGCGTCCGAAGCCGGGCGCGGGCTGTACACCGCGCTCGGCTGGCGGGTGGTGTCCGACGTCGTCCCGGCGCACGTCCCGGAAGGAGCGGCATGACAGCGCGGTTCAAAGACCTCGCCTTGGACGCGAACGACCACCAGGCGCTGGCGGACTGGTGGTGCCGGGCGCTCGGCTACGTCCGCCGCGACTCGCTGACCGGCGACACGCGCCCGGACGACTGGCCGGTCCCGATCGTCGACCCCGCGGGCGAGGGGCCGCTGATCTGGCTCAACCCGGTGCCGGAGCGGAAGACGGTGAAGAACCGCATGCACCTGGACGTCTTCGGCGACCCCGCGGAGCTGGTGGCGATGGGGGCCACCCTGATCCGGGCGCGGGGAGGTGATGTCGACTGGGACCAGCTGGCGGACCCCGAGGGCAACGAGTTCTGCGTCTTCACCCCGCAGTCACTTCCAGAGCGCTAGAAGTTCAGCCCCGGATCCTGGGCCAAGGTCGCGAGCTCCTCGGCGGTCAACGGCAGCGGACCGGTGACCCCGATCGTGCCCCCCAGGTGGACCACGACGTAGCTGCCGTCCGCCCGGAAGTCGGTCACCGTGATGCTGTGCTGCAGCGTGCCTTCCCGGTCGGTGGTGTCCGCTTCGGACGTCATCAGGATCCCGCTGGTGCCGACGGCGGTGTAGCGGCAGGTCGTCGAGGGGCTGATCTGCGTCTTCATCGCCGCGCACAGCTGCCGGGGCTGGAACCGCTTCACCGGGTTGGTCGGCACGTACACGTCGACAGCGAGGTAGTAGCCGGTGTCCTCCGGCCCGCCGTGCTCGGTGATGCCCACCCCGCGCTGGCTGGTCGGCATGATGCCGCCGAAGTGGCCGGTCGTGAGGGAGTCGCGCCGGATCGGCTCGCCGGGGGGCAGCATCTCCGGCAGGACCGCTTCGAGGTGCTCCGCGATCTGCGGGGCCCGGGCGCCGATCCGCGCGTCGGTCGGCTGGGGGAGCTCGCCGGTGCCCGGCGGCCACCACCGTTCCCCGGCGGGTGGTGACGGCCGGGGCGGTGCCGCCGGCTGGACCGGGACGCCGGGCACGGGCCGGGTGACCGGGATGGCGACGGCGGCGGCCGCGGCGATGACGACACCGGCGCAGGCCAGCAGGATCGTGCGCCGTCGGTGCCGTCGGCGGGCGACCCGGGTGACGACCTCGTCGGGGTCGAACCCCAGTGGCGGTTCGGCGCGCACGGCCGCGGTGAACTCGCGGGCCAGCATCTGCTCGTCCATCACAGCTCGCTTTCTGCCAGCGCATCCGGGAAGGCGCCGCGGAGGGTCCGCAGCGCCCTGGTGGCCTGGCTCCGGACCGTGCCCTCCGAACACCGCAGCTCACGGGCCACTTCGGCGACCGGCAGGTCGCAGAAGTACCGCAGCACCAGCACCGCCCGCTGCCGGGGCGCGAGCGCCGCCAGCGCCGTGGCCAGTTCGGCACGCAGGCCGGCGTGCTGCTGGAGCACGGCCGGATCCGCCGCAGCGTCCTCGACCTCGGGCACCGCGCCGGTGTGCCGCTCGGACCGCCGCCACGGCCGCCGCCGTTCGTCGAGCCAGCAGCGGGTCAGCGTCTGCCGCGCGTAGCTCACCGGCCGGTCGGTGCCGCGGACCCGCGGCCACGCGCCGTACAGCTTGTGCAGCGTGGTCTGGACGAGGTCTTCGGCCAGGTGCCAGTCGCCGCACAGCAGGTAGCCGTACCGGCGCAGCGGCACGGCGTTGTCCCTGGCGAACTCGCGAAACCGATCCTCGTCGGCTGCCCGCATCGGGCCTCCCTCACTTCAGGTACGGCTTCTTACGCGGCGGCCGGCCGAAGCGCTGCATCGCCGTGAGTGTCTGACCTGACACATCTGCCGCGCGGGAGCGGCCCATGATGCTTAGGCTCCGCACGTGATTGCTTCATGACGTGGTGGCACGCGCTGATCATCGTGGTCGCCGGGATCTGGGCGGGGACGATCAACGCCGTCGTCGGCTCCGGGACGCTCGTCACCTTCCCGGTGCTCGTCGCGCTCGGCTACCCGCCCGTGACCGCCACCACCTCGAACGCCATCGGCCTGGCGCCCGGCACGCTCAGCGGGGCCTGGGGGTACCGGCACGAGCTCGAGGGCTACTGGCCGCAGACCGCGAAGTTCGCCGTCGCGTCCTTCCTCGGCGCCATCGGCGGCACCATCCTGCTGCTCTCGCTGCCGAAGGACGCCTTCGAAGCCGTCGTCCCGGTGCTCGTCGGGCTGGCCGTGATCCTCGTGATCATCCAGCCGAAGGTCTCGAAGTGGGTCGCCGAGCGGCGGGAGCAGAACGGGACCGAGCACAAACCCGGGCCGCTGCTGATGTTCCTCATCTTCCTCATCGGCATCTACGGCGGGTACTTCACCGCGGCGCAGGGCGTGATGCTGATGGCCGTGATGGGGATGCTGCTGTCGGAGCCGCTGCAGAAGCTCAACGGCGTCAAGAACGTCCTCGCCGCCGTCGTGAACCTGGTCGCCGGGCTCATCTACGCGTTCGTCGCGCCGGTCAGCTGGGCCGTCGTGCTGTGGCTGGCGGTCGGCTCGACCGCCGGCGGCTTCCTCGGCGCGAAGATCGGCCGGAAGCTGCCGCCGGCGGTGCTGCGCGGCGTGATCGTGGTGATCGGCGTCGCCGCCGTCGTCCAGCTCGTGGTCAAGCAGTTCGCGAACTGAACTCGCGGGCCGCGGCCAGGAAGAGGTCGTTCTCCTCGGGCGTCCCGATGGTCACGCGGACACCGTCGCCGGCGAACGGGCGGACCACGAGCTTGCGGTCCAGCGCGTGCTCGGCGAACGGGACGGCCTGGTCACCGAGCGGCAGCCAGACGAAGTTCGCCTGCGTCTCCGGCACCCGGTAGCCCGCCGCCAGCAGGGCGTCCCGCACCCGCCCGCGCTCGGCGACGATGTCCTGGCAGCGGGCCAGCAGCTCGTCGGCCGCGTCGAGCGATGCCAGCGCGGCCACCTGGGCCAGCATGTTCACCGAGAAGGCCACGTACACCTGGCGAAGCGCGTCCGCGATCGGCTCGGGCGCGACCGCGTAACCGACGCGAAGGCCGGCGAGGCCGTACGCCTTCGAGAACGTGCGGAGCACCATGACGTTCGGCCGGCTGCGGGTGTACTCGACACCGTCGGGCACCTCGGGGTCGGTGACGAACTCCTTGTAGGCCTCGTCCAGCACGACCAGCACGTGCTCGGGCACCGCGGCCAGGAACCGCTCCAGCTCGGCGCGCCGGACCGCCGTCCCGGTCGGGTTGTTCGGGTTGCAGACGAAGACCACGCGCGTCCGGTCGGTGATCGCCGCGAGCATCGCGTCGAGGTCGAGCTCCTGGCCCTCGGTGATCGGCACCTTCACCGAGACGGCGTTCGCGACCTGCGTGACGATCGGGTACGCCTCGAACGAGCGCCAGCCGAAGATGACCTCGTCGCCGGGCGCGCACACTGCCTGGATCGTCTGCTGGCACAGCGACACCGAGCCGCAGCCGATCGCGACCCGCTCCACCGGCACGTCCAGCTCGCGCGCCAGCCGTTCGCGCAGCGCCTGCGAGCCGGTGTCCGGGTAGCGGTTGATCCCGGCCGCGGCCGCGGCGATCGCCTGCGCGACGCTCGGCAGCGCGCCGCCGGGCACCTCGTTGCTCGCCAGCTTGATCGCGCCTTCGATCGTCCGGCCGGGGACGTATTTCGGCAACGATTCGAGATCGGCACGCGGGGACACGGACGGCATCTTCGGCGCTCCTGGAAATCGACGGGACGACCCGCTCACCGTATCTTTTCCGCCCGCCGCCCCGCGACTCCCTTCAAGCGGTCCCATCGCGGCGACCTGCGTCACCGGGCTTCCTCCCGTTCACCTCCAGGTGGTTGGGTGAAGCAATGACGTCGACCTCCACCGTGGACTACCAGCGCACCGACGGCCGGACCCTGCGCCTGACCTTTTCGGAACCCGAAGGCGCGCTGCGCGGTGGCTTGGTGGTGCTCCACGAGGCCGACGGCGTCACCGACGGCGTGAAACTGCTGCTCGCCAGCCTCGCCACCGAGGGCTGGCTGACCGTCACCCCGCACCTCGAGAACGACCGCCTCACCCAGCAGGACCTGCTCGACGCGACCGACTTGACGCTGGCCTGGCTGGTCGAGCGCGGTGTCCAGGCGGACCTGCTCGGCGTGATGGGCTTCGACCTCGGCGGCACCGCGGCGCTGGTCGTCGCGTCGCACCGCAAGCTCGGTGCGGCGGTCAGCGTCGGCGGGCAGCAGGCCGCGGAGCTGCCCGCGCTGGTCGAGATCGCCGGGAAGCTCACCAGCCCGTGGCTGGGCATGTACGGCGACGCCGGCGACGAGGCGGGCGGCGCCGACGTCGAGCGCCTGCGTGACGCCGCCGCGTCGGCGAAGGTCGCCACCAACGTCGTCCACTACCCGGGCGCGAACCACCGCTTCGACGCCGATCCGGGCGCGGCCGCGGAGGCCTGGCAGCGCACGCTGAACTGGTTCGACGCGCACCTGCGGTGAGTGTGGCCGGGCCACATGCTTACCCGGGTTTCCGTGTCGGTTCCGACCACGGTGACTTCCGGATCCGAGGGATTAGGCTCGGGGCGTGACGCACACCGCCGACGCCCCCGAAGTGCTCTGGCGCCCCGAGCCGGGCCA
The DNA here is from genome assembly GCF_013364075.1 of Amycolatopsis sp. Hca4. GTDB lineage: Bacteria > Actinomycetota > Actinomycetes > Mycobacteriales > Pseudonocardiaceae > Amycolatopsis. The sequence goes on along the minus strand of NZ_CP054925.1, from coordinate 5,883,317 downwards.
CGTTGCCGACACCAAGATCGAAGCCTTCCGCCGGTGGCTGCGCGCCGAGCGCGGCGTCGAGGTGGACGACTACCGCGCGCTGCACGAGTTCTCGGTCGACCGCGGCCCGGACTTCTGGGCGGCGGTCGCGGACTTCCTCGGCGTCCGCTGGCACGACCAGCCCGGCGAGGTGCTCTCCGGCGAGATGCCGGACGCCGTCTGGTTCGAGGGCGGCACGCTCAACTACGCCGAGCACGCGCTCACCCCCGGCGTCGCGGGCGCGGTGAAGGCCGACGACGAGACGGCCGTGATCTTCCACCGCGAAGACGGCTTCGCGAGCCACCTGACGTACGGCCGGCTTCGCGCGCAGGTCGCCGCCGCCCGGGCCGCGCTGCTCGAACTCGGCGTCGGCAAGGGCGACCGGGTCGTCGCCCTCGCGCCGAACTGCCCGCAGACGCTGGTCGCGTTCCTCGCCGCGGCGAGCATCGGGGCGATCTGGTCGTCGTGCTCGCCGGACTTCGGCGTCCGCGCGGTCGCCGACCGGTTCGTCCAGATCGAGCCGAAGGTGCTCTTCGCGGTCAACGCCTACGCGTACAACGGCCGCCAGTTCGACATCCGGACGACGGTCGCCGACCTGCAGGCGCAGCTGCCGTCGCTGGCCGCGACCGTGCTCGTCGAGTACGTCGGCGAGGGCCGGATGGACGGCGCTCTCGACTGGGACGAGCTGCTCGCGAAGCACGAAGGCGCGCCGCTGCTGTTCGAGCCGGTCGAGTTCGCGCACCCGCTGTGGGTGCTCTACTCGTCGGGCACCACCGGCCTGCCGAAGGGCATCGTGCACGGCCACGGCGGCATCACGCTGGAGCACCTCAAGGCGCTGGCGCTGCAGACCGACCTCGGCCCCGGCGACCGGTTCTTCTGGTTCAGCACCACCGGCTGGATGATGTGGAACTTCCTCATCTCCGGCCTGCTGGTCGGCACGACGATCGTGCTCTACGACGGCAGCCCGGGCTTCCCGGACCTGAACGCGCTCTGGCACCTGGCCGAGCAGCACCGCGTCACCTACTTCGGCACGTCGGCGCCGTTCATCCAGAGCTGCCTCAAGGCCGGCATCAAGCCCGCGGGGCGCTACGACCTCTCCGGCCTGCGCGCGCTGGGCTCCACGGGCGCGCCGTTGAGCGTCGAGGGCTTCCGGTGGATCGTCGACGAGGTCGGGAAGGACGTGCAGATCTGCTCGGTCTCCGGTGGCACCGACCTGTGCGCGGCCTTCGTCGCGTCGGCGCCCGACGTGCCGGTCTGGCTCGGTGAGCTGTCCTGCCCGGCGCTGGGGGCCGCGGTCAACGCGTTCGACGAAGCCGGCAACGCCGTCGTCGAGGAGGTCGGCGAGCTGGTCATCACCAAGCCGATGCCGTCGATGCCGGTGTTCTTCTGGAACGACCCCGACGGCTCGCGGCTGCGTGAGGCCTACTTCGAGATGTACCCCGGGCTGTGGCGGCACGGGGACTGGATCCGGATCACGAACCGCGGCTCGGCGGTGATCTACGGCCGCAGCGACTCGACGCTCAACCGCGGCGGCGTCCGGATGGGCACGGCGGAGTTCTACCGGGTCGTCGAGGGCTACGACGAGATCGCGGATTCCCTGGTCGTGGACACCTCGGCGGCCGGGAACGAGGACGGGCAGCTGATCTGTTTCGTGGTGCTGGCCGGTGGTGTCGCGCTCGAAGACGTCGAGCCGCGGCTGCGCAAGGAGCTCCGTAGCGCGCTGTCACCGCGCCATGTACCCGATCGGTTCGTCGTGGTTTCCGAGATACCTCGTACCTTGAACGGTAAGAAGTGTGAGGTACCGGTGAAGAAGATCCTCGCCGGTGTGGCTCCTGACCGGGCCGTCAGCCGCGATGCGCTGGCCAACCCGGCGGCGCTCGCGCCGTTCGTGGAGCTCGCCGGGGGGTAGATGGGGGAAGCATGATCAGCCACGCTGGGTTGAACGGGTGGTGACGGGGACACGCGCGCAGATCACCTGGAAGGTGGCGGGAGCCACCACCGTGGGGGTGATCACCTGGGTGACCCGGCTGGCCGGGCTGCTGACCGTGGGCTCGATCCTGGTCCCGGCCGGCCGGCGCAGCCTGCGCGGGCACCTGGCCGAGTGGCTGGAGCTGCCGCAGGAGGCAACGGTCGCGGCGGCGACCGTTGCCCTGGTCATGGGCGTCCTGCTGGTGCTGCTGGCCGCGGGGCTCCGGCGCCGCAAGCGCCGGGCCTGGCAGCTGGCCGTTGGCGCGACCGTGCTGCTCACCATGTCGCACCTGGGGCTGAAGCACGTCTTCGGCGCCGGCCTGGTGTCGGTGCTGCTGCTGATCGGCCTGATCGCCAACCGGCGCTACTTCGTCGCGAAGCCGGACCCGGTGGTCGGGCGCTGGCGGGCGGTGCGCGTGTTCGTCCAGCTGGCGCTGGCCGGCTTCGTGATCAACGTCATCCTGCTCTCCGTTGCGCCGCGCGCGGCGCTGGAGCCGATGGGGTTCGGCGACCGGCTCGCGGAGTCGGCGCTCGCGCTGGTCGCGGCCAGCGGGCCCGCCGTGTTCCACCAGATGTGGCTGGAGGACCTCACCGCCGCCGTCGGCGCGCTGTTCGGCCTCGCCGCGGTGCTTGTGTCGGCGTACTTCCTGCTGCGCTCGGCCGAGCCGGCGCCACGGCTGACCGACGAGGAGGTCGCGCGGCTGCGCCGGCTGCTGGACGAGCACGGAGAGCGTGACTCGCTCGGCTACTTCGCGCTGCGACGGGACAAGTTCGCGGTGTTCTCGAAGACGGGCAAGGCGGCGGTCACCTACCGCGTGATCGCCGGGGTCGCGCTGTGCTCGGCCGACCCGCTCGGCGACCACGAGGCCTGGCCGGGCGCGATCGAGGAGTACCTGGAGGTCTGCCGGAGGAACGGCTGGACGCCGGCGGCGATGGGCGTCTCCGAGCTCGGCGCGACGGTGTGGGCCCGGTTCGGCCTGGAGGTCCTGGAGATCGGCGACGAGGCGGTCGTCGACGCGGCGGGGTTCACGTTGGACGGCCGCACCATGCGCGGCGTCCGCCAGGCGGCGTCCCGCACCAAGCGCGCGGGCTACAAGGTGCTGGTGCGCCGGGCCGAGGACCTGCGCCCGGGTGAGCTGGCCGAGCTGGAGGTGCTGGCGGCCAACTGGCGCGGCACGGACACCGAGCGCGGCTTCTCGATGGCACTCGGCCGCATGGGCGACCCGGGCTCGGTGCTGGTGACGGCCGAGCAGGGCGGGCGCGTCCGCGGCGTGCTCCAGTTCGTGCCGTGGGGGACGAAGGGCCTGTCGCTGGACGTCATGCGCCGCGACCGCGCGGCCGACAACGGCGTCAACGAGCTGATGATCTCGGAGCTCCTCCTGGCGGCGGGCCGCCACGGCGTCGAGCAGGTGTCCCTGAACTTCGCGGCGTTCCGCGCCCTGATGGAACAGGGCCGCCGCATCGGCGCGGGCCCGGTCGCCCGCATGTCGGCGAAGGTGCTGCACTTCTTCTCGCGCTGGATCCAGATCGAGACGCTCTACCGGTTCAACGCGAAGTTCCAGCCGCGCTGGGTACCGAGGTACCTGGTGTACCCGGGGGTGCGCGAACTCCCCCGGGTGGGCATCGCGACGTTCGAGGCCGAGGGCCTCGGCGGCCGCTCCCCGCGCCTGCTCAGGCTGCTGCAGCGGGCATAAGGGGGGCCGCGTTCGGGGGTGATCCGGGGGTGTGTAACCTATCTGAGCAGTGGTCGTTGGGCCCAGGAGGCTTCGCCTAGTCTGGTCTATGGCGCCGCACTGCTAATGCGGTTGGGGGTAACCCCCCCTCCCGGGTTCAAATCCCGGAGCCTCCGCTGGTACCCGGTTCGCCGGGTGCTAGGTTACAACTGAACACGCGCCCGTAGCTCAGCTGGATAGAGCATCTGACTACGGATCAGAAGGTCAGGGGTTCGAATCCCTTCGGGCGCACGTCTGGTTGAGACAGCAGTACAAGGAACCCCCTGGAAACAGGGGGTTCCTTGCTGTTCCGGCCCTTTGCGGCCCTCAGAAGTTCTTCTTGGACACCGTCCACGGGTACCGGGACGCGAGTCCGGACGGGTCAAGGATGTAGGTGCGGGCCGTGGCGTTGCCGTTGAGCACCATGTCCAGGAACTGGACGACCGTGGTCATGCCGTCGGTCAGCTGGCTCCCGGTGATGAAGCCGACGTGCCCGGCCTGCGGGTGCACCGCCAGCACGGCGGGAACGGTCACCAGGTCGTAGTTGGCGCGGGTGTTGTCGTAGGCGATGTCGGACGGACCGCCGGCCATGAACAACGTCGGTGTGTGGAGGCGGGCGAGCTCGGCTCTCGAATAGCCGAAGGAGCCGTCTGCGAAGAAGCCGCTATCGAGCGAGACGGCGGCGGAGACCCGGCTGTCCTGCGCGGCGACCAAGGCCTCGATGCCGCCGCAGGAGTGGCCCGCGGTGGCCACCTTCGTCAGGTCGAGCCGCTGCGACAGCGGTGCCCCGGACCGGTTCTGCTCCCGCTCCGCCCACGTGATCGCCCCGGTCAGCAGGGACGGGATGGGGGAGCCGCTCGGCACGCCGTTGGCCGAACCGTTCGCCGATCCGGTGTCCACCACCACGAAGCCCTTCGACGCGATGAACGTCAACGCGCGGGTGACCTCGCTGTTGTCCGTGTGCGCGCAGGCGCCGTTGCCGAACGCCAGCACCGGCATCGGCGCGCCCACCGCCTGCGGGTTCGACGGCCGGAACACGGTGTACCGGTTGTCGCCGTACGCGGCCTCCCGGGTGACCGGGAAGTTGTTGTTCACCGCGGGTTCGCCGCCCGCCGGTGGGTTCGGCACCGAGCCGGTGCACGCGACGCCGTTGAGCGTGAACGCCGACGGGGCGGCCGAGCTGCCGCTGGACGTGGCGTTGAAGCCGAAGGAAACCGTTCCGCCCGTGGCGACGGCGCCGTTCCACGACGCGTTGGTCACCGACACCTGGGCGCCCGACTGGGTGTGGGTCCCGTTCCACAGCTGCGTGATCCGCTCGTCGCCGGAGAACGTCCACGTCAGCTGCCAGCCGTTCACCGGGCTGCCGAGGTTCGTCACCGTCACGGCGGCGCCGAACCCGCCCTGCCACTGGGAACCGATCGCGTAGTCGACCCGGCATCCGCCCGCGGCCGCTGCCGTGCCGGTCACGGCGGGCGCGGTCGTCACCGCCATGGCCGCCACGACGGCCATCGTCCGCCGGACCCGGGAATTCGTTGCGCGCAAGATGATCTCCTCTTCGCTGAGTGACCGGCCATCTTGGGAGCGCTCCCAGTTGCCGCTCCGACTGTGGACTCTTTGCGGTACGCCCGTCAAGCAATGTGTCTGGTGACCCGCTGGTTTCACTCGGTTGGGCCAGACCGCGTCCGGTCCTGGATCGCGCAGGATCCACTGCTCTGCGTAACCGGTCTGGACCAGTAAGCCGCGTGCACGAGGACTGGTCCTGACCCGTTATCACTCTTCGTGGTGACACTTCCGTAATTGGTCTGGACCACGTACCGTTTGCGCAAACGGCGCAAAACACCGCCCTGGTCCCCGCCGGCGGTGTGGGTTTCCGCCACCCTGCACCTGGCTCAAGGGAGAGCGATGTCCAGAAAGAGATGGCACCTCCTCGGTCTCTTCACCGCGGTCGGCGCGCTCGCGGTCGGCCTCGTCACCGTGCCGGCCAACGCCGCCGGCGGCGTCAGCGCCACCTTCAGCAAGGGCTCCGACTGGGGCACCGGCTACGAGGGCAAGTACACGATCAACAACGGCTCCGGCTCGACGCTGCCGACCTGGACCGTCGAGTTCGACCTGCCGAGCGGCGCGAAGATCTCGTCGCTCTGGGACGGCAGCTACACCGCGTCCGGCCAGCACGTCACCGTCAAGAACAGCTGGAACGGCAACGTCGGCAACGGCGGAACCGCCAGCTTCGGCTTCAACGTCGCCTACTCCGGCACCTACTCGGCCCCGGCGAACTGCAAGCTGAACGGCGGTTCGTGCGACGCCGGCGGCGGTACCCCGACCACCACGCCGACGACCCCGACCCAGCCGACCACCACCCCGACGACGCCGACGACGACGCCGACCACGCCCACCACCCCGACGACCACCACGCCGCCCCCGCCGGGCGGGCTGAAGAACGTCGGCTACTTCGTGCAGTGGGGCGTCTACGGCCGCAACTACCACGTCAAGAACATCGAGACGTCGGGTTCGGCCAGCAAGCTGACCCACATCAACTACGCGTTCGGCAACGTCAAGAACGGGCAGTGCACCGCGAACGACGACCCGTACGCCGACTACCAGAAGACCTACGACGCCGCGGGCAGCGTCGACGGGGTCGCCGACACCTGGGACCAGCCGGTCGCGGGCAACTTCAACCAGCTGCGCAAGCTGAAGAAGCTGCACCCGGGCCTCAAGGTCATCTGGTCGTTCGGCGGCTGGACCTACTCGGGTGGCTTCGGCCAGGCCTCGCAGAACGCGGCCGCCTTCGCGCAGTCCTGCTACAACCTCCTGAAGGACCCGCGCTGGGCCGACATCTGGGACGGCATCGACATCGACTGGGAGTACCCCAACGCCTGCGGCCTGTCCTGTGACACCAGCGGTGCCGCGGCCTACAAGAACCTGATGTCCGCGCTGCGGGCCAAGTTCGGCTCGTCGTTCCTCATCACCTCGGCCATCACCGCGGACGGCAGCAGCGGCGGCAAGCTCGACGTCGCCGACTACGGCGGCGCCGCGCAGTACGTCGACTGGTACAACGTGATGACCTACGACTACTTCGGTGCCTGGGCCGCGCAGGGTCCGACGGCCCCGCACTCGCCGCTGACCAACTTCACCGGCATCCCGACCCCGGGCTTCTACTCCGACGCGGCGATCCAGAAGCTGAAGAGCAAGGGCGTCCCGTCGAGCAAGCTGCTGCTGGGCATCGGTTTCTACGGCCGCGGCTGGACCGGCGTCACGCAGGACGCGCCGGGCGGCACGGCGACCGGCCCCGCGCCGGGCACGTACGAGCAGGGCATCGAGGACTACAAGGTCCTCAAGAACACCTGCCCGTCGACCGGCACCTTCGCCGGCACCGCGTACGCCAAGTGCGGCAGCAACTGGTGGAGCTACGACACCCCGGCGACGATCAACGGCAAGATGTCCTACGCCAAGCAGCAGGGTCTCGGCGGCGCCTTCTTCTGGGAGCTGACCGGTGACACCACGGGCGGCGAGCTCATCACCGCGATGAAGAACGGCCTGTCGTGAGCCGCCGGTGGTTGCCCGCACTCGGGCTGGCGGCCGCGGCCGCCACGATCGGCGCGATGTTCGTGATCGCGCCGGCGAACGCGGCGGGTGGCGTGTCCGCGACCTTCTCGAAGGGCTCCGACTGGGGCACCGGGTACGAGGGCAAGTACACGATCGCCAACGGCTCGGGCTCGACGCTCGCCACCTGGACCGTCGAGTTCGACCTGCCTTCCGGGGCGAAGATCTCGTCGCTGTGGGACGGCAGCTACACGGCGTCCGGCCAGCACGTCACGGTGAAGAACACCTGGAACGGCAACGTCGCCAACGGCGGTAGCGCCAGTTTCGGGTTCAACGTGGCGTACTCCGGCTCGTACGCCGCGCCGTCGAACTGCAAGCTGAACGGGGGTTCGTGCGCCGCCGGGGGCACACCCCCCACGACCACGACGCCTCCTACGACGACGACCCCGCCGACGACGACCACCACCACGCCGCCGCCGGCGGGTGGCCGGGGTGCGCCCTACCTGTACATGGGCTGGGGCAGCCCGCCGAACCCGCAGACGGTGATGTCCGCGACCGGGATCAAGTGGTTCACCATGGCGTTCATCAACGCCTCCGGTGGCTGCAACCCGGCGTGGGACAGCAGCCGTCCGCTGTCGGGCAGCGCCGACGCCACCGCGATCTCGCAGATCAAGGCGGCGGGCGGCCAGGTCGTCCCGTCGTTCGGCGGCTGGAGCGGCAACAAGCTGGGCCCGAACTGCTCGACGCCTGCCGCGCTGGCCGGCGCGTACCAGCAGGTCATCAACGCCTACGGGCTGAAGGCGATCGACATCGACATCGAGAACTCCGACGAGTTCGAGAACGAGGCCGTGCAGGACCGCATCCTGAACGCGCTGAAGATCGTCAAGCAGAACAACCCGGGGATCCAGACGATCCTGACCTTCGGCACGTCGACGACCGGCCCGAACTACTACGGGAACCGGCTCATCGACCAGTCGAAGGCGCTGGGCGCGAACGTGGACGTGTACACGATCATGCCGTTCGACTTCGGCGGCGGCGCGAACATGTACAACAGCACGGTGAGCGCGGCGAACGGCCTGCGCGACAAGCTGAAGTCGACGTTCGGGTGGTCGGACGCCACGGCGTACGCCCACCTCGGCATCTCGGGCATGAACGGCCTGTCCGACCAGCAGGAGCTGACGGACCTGTCGACCTGGACCCAGATCACCAACTGGGCCAAGTCGAACAAGATCGCCCGCCTGGCGTTCTGGTCGGTCAACCGCGACCGGGGCTGCCCCGGCGGCGGCGTCCAGTCGGCGTGCAGCGGCATCGCCCAGAACGACTGGGACTTCACCAAGGTGACAGCGGGCTTCTGACGCTGTCGTGAACGGCCTCCTTGCCGGCTCCCCGGGCCGGCAAGGAGGCCCTTTCACATCAGCTTGACGGCGTCGCCGATCGCTTGGTCCAAAATGGACAATCCTAGGGCGATCTCCTCTTCGGATGCCGTCAGCGGCGGCGCGATCCGGAACACCCCGCCCATCCCGGGCAGCTGCACGATGTTCATGTGCAGCCCCAGTTCGAGGCAGCGCCGGGTGACGCGCGCGCCCAGCTCGTCGGAACTCCGCTTGGTCTTCCGGTCCACCACCAGTTCCACCCCGGCCAGCAGGCCGCGGCCGCGGATGTCGCCGACGACCTCGTGCCGGTACGCGAGCTGCTCGAGGCCGTGGCGCAGCACCGAGCCGAGCTGCAGCGCCCGCTCGTCGAGGTGGTCGCGGGCCAGCACGTCCAGCACCGTGTTGCCGACCGCCGCCGGGAGCGGGTCCGACACGTGCGTCGTGAAGAACAGGAACCCGCGGTCGTGGGCCTCCTGCTCGATGGCCGCGCTCGTCACCACCGCGGCCAGCGGCAGGCCCGCGCCGAGCGTCTTCGACAGCGTCAGGATGTCCGGGACGACGCCGTCGCGCTCGAACGCGTACCAGTTCCCGGTGCGGCACAACCCGGTCTGGGCTTCGTCGAGGATCAGCAGCATCCCGCGCTCACGGCACTTCTCGGCCAGTGCGGCGAAGTAGCCGGGCGGGGGCTCGATGATCCCGCCCGAGCTGAGGATCGGCTCGGCCAGGAACGCGGCCAGGCTGCCCACCGACTGCGCGTCGATCAGCTCGAACCCGAAGTCCAGCTGGCGGCGCCAATCCAGCTCGCCGGCCGCGTCGGTGAAGTCCGGCCGGTACGCGTTCGGCGCCGGGATGGCGAAGTTGCCGGGCGCGGCCGGTCCGTACCCGCGACGGCCCGCGCTGTAGGTCGCGCTCGCCGCCGCCTGCGTCATGCCGTGCCAGGAGCGGGCGAACGAGACGATCTCGTGCCGTCCCGTGACCAGCTTGGCCATCCGGACGGCGGCCTCGTTCGACTCGGCGCCCGTGGTGAGCAGCAGCGCCTTCTCCAGCGGTGACGGCAGCGTCTCGGCCAGCCGCCGAGCCAGGTCGACGACCGGGCGGCTCAGCATGCCGCTGAACAGGTGGTCGAGCCGGCCCACCTGCCGCCGGACGGTCTCGACGATCTCCGGGTGCGCGTGCCCGAGGATCGCGCTCATCTGGCCGGAGGTGAAGTCCAGGATCCGGCGGCCGTCCTCGGTGAAGACGAAACTGCCCTCGGCGTGGTCGATGATCTCGCGGGTGAAGGCGCCGCCGTACCGCACGAGGTGCCGGTCGACGTCGGCCCAGAAGGAGTCAGCCATGGCTTCGACGCTAGGTCGCGGCGAGCGACACGTCCATCTCACAATTCCGGCTTCCCTGTTCGGTTCTGCCGAACAACAATGACGGCATGCTGAACCCGTGGCGCCTGCGGCTGCTGAGCAAGCTCGACACCCTCGGCACCGTCCGCGCGGTGGCGCAGGACGCCAACCTGAGCGCGTCCAGCGTGTCGCAGCAGCTGGCCGTCCTCGAAGCGGAAACCCGAACCCAGCTGCTGGAACGCACCGGCCGTCGGGTCCGGCTCACCCCGGCGGGCCTGATGCTGGCCCGCCGCGCGCGGGTGATCCTCGACCACATGGAGACGGTCGAGGCGGAGCTGCGCAGCCTGAACGAGGAGCCGGCCGGCCTGGTCCGGCTCGGCGCGTTCCAGAGCGCCATCCACACCCTCGCCGTCCCGGCGGTGAGCAGGCTGGCGCACCCGGACCTCGAGGTCCAGCTCCTGGAGCTGGAGCCACACGAGAGCATCCCGGCCCTGCGCGGCGGCGACGCCGACGTCATCATCACCACGACCGACTTCGTCGAGCTGCCCCTGGGCCCCGACCTCGACATCGTCCCGCTGGCCACGGACCCGATCGTGCTGGTGACACCGCCGGACGCACCCCGCGGCCCGGCCGTCCTGTCGGCGTACGCGAACGAGCCGTGGGCGCTGGACATGCCGCAGTCGTACATGGCGAACCTGACGCTGCGCTTGTGCCGCGAGTCGGGCTTCGAGCCGCGGGTGGTGTGCCGCTTCAGCAACTACCTGATGACGCTGCAGCACGTCGAAGCCGGCTTGGCGATCGCACTGCTCCCCGGGCTGGCGGTCGACCGCCACTACCGCGTGGCGACGCGCGAGCTGGCCACCCCGGTGACCCGCACGATCGCGGCGGTGGTCCGGAGCGGAACCCCGCTGCGCGCGGGCGTGAACGTGGTGCTGGAAGCCCTGCGGCAGCTGCCGGAGCTGCCGGAACTGGTCAGACTTCCGTCTTCTCCCTGACCGGCAGCTCCGGGTTCGCGCCCCACGCCAGTTCGGTGACCACCCGCACCGCCGCCGGGACGGCCGCGCGGACCTCCGGTGACAGCCCTATCCCGCCGTCGACGCACGCCGGTTCGCAGCTGAAGACCAGTACGCGGCCCGCGTCGCCGCCCAGGAGGCGCAGCAGGCGGACCACCGCGTCGCCCGGGAGGTCGTGCGTGTCGGTTGCCGACGTCAGGGACAGCGTTCCCGGGCGGACGCCGTGCGGGGTCGCGTCCAGGAGGATCGTCGTGTCGTAGCCGCCGGTCAGGTCGTACGCCAGGTGGACCGTGGCGATGTCGTAGTCGGCGATCTGCACCCACGGTGGCAGACCAGCCCGGTCCAGTTCCCGGAGCACTTCGACGCCGAAGCCGTCGTCGTGCAGGAAGACGTTGCCGATGCTCGCGACCAGGACTCGTGGCCTCATTGCGCAACCTCCTGGGGTGCGCCTTCAGGCTAGAACTGTGAAGTGGATCACACAATAGCTAGTGTTGGTGCTCCCGCTCGTCCTGCGCGGTTTCCGCGCGCGCGAGCCACAACTCGGCTTCGTGGGCAGCTCCCCGGGCCCGCAGCATCCGCGCCAGGCTGAGCATCCCCTGGACGTCGCCGGTCTCGGCGGCGCGGCGGAACCACTGCTCGGCCTGCGCCAGGTCCTCGCGGTGCTCGGCGAGGTGACCGAGGTTGGTCAGTGCCGGGACGCTCCCGTGCTCCGCGGCCTTGCGGTACCAGGCCGCCGCTTCGCCCTCGTCCCCGCGGTTGCGGGCCAGCACGCCCAGGTTGGTCATCGCCGCCGGGTCGCCGCGCTCGGCTGCGTCGAGGTACCAGCTCTCCGCCTCTTCGACGTCGCCGCGGCGGTGCAGCAGCAGCCCGAGCCGGGTGATCGCCTCGACGTGGCCGCCGCCCGCGCCCCGGCGGTACCACGATTCGGCGTCGCTCGGCCGGCCGAGGCGCTCGGCCTGCCTGCCGAGCTGGCAGGTGGCCGAGAGGTCGCCGGCCTGGACCGCGGAGCGCCACCAGCGCGCCGCCTCGGCCGCCTGGCCGCGGTCGCGCAGCACGATGCCCAGGTCGATCATCGCGCCGGTGAAGCCGGCCTCGGCGGACTGCCGCAGCCACGACTCGGCCTCTTCGTTCTTCCCCTCTTCACGCAGCAGGCGCCCGAGCGCGGCCATCGAGGGCAGGTCGCCGGTCCGGGCCGCCTCGCCGTACCAGTGCCGGGCGTCCTCGCGCTTGCCGCGCCGCTCGTAGGACTTGGCCAGGTACTGCATCCCGTGCGGCTCGCCGGCCAGCGCCGCTTCGTGGTACCAGCGCTCGGCCTCGTCCAGTACCCCGCGGTCGGCGAGCAGGTGGGCCAGCGCCGTCATCGAGACGCGGTCGCCGCCCATCGCGGCCTTGCGGTACCACGATTCGGCCTCGGCCAGCTCGCCGCGCTCGCGCATGGCCAAGCCCATCCGGGCCATGGCGACGACGTTGCCGCCTTCCGCGGCTTTGCGCTGGAAGAACTCGTCGAACTTCTTGAGCCGGCCGGGCATCGGCTGCTCCCTCCGGATGGGTCCTGCTCCGGTAGTCGCAGAAGATCGGCTCCGTGTGACAGCTCCGCCGTGGGTGGGCGACGTCACATTCGCGCCAGGTCGTCGTGTCGGCGCGGTTGTCCCGGGCCGGCAGAGGTGAGACTACGCCGCGCGACCGCGCAGGTGAGAGGAGAAAATCGTGGCGGCCCGGGGCTTTCGGCTGAGCGTGACGCAGCGAACTCTGCTGGTAATCGTGGTGCTCGCCGTCGCGCTCTTCGGGTACTGGGCGACGAGGGGCGCGGGCGCGACCCCGTCGACCTCGGGGGCGCCGGTACCGGTCAGTGCGGCCGACGCCCAGAAGCAGCTCGACGAGCTGACCATCGCCGCGAGGACCTCGATGGACGGCTACTCGCGCGAGAAGTTCCCGCACTGGGACAGCCAGGGGGCCGGCTGCGACACCCGCGAAGTCGTCCTCAAGCGCGACGGCAAGGACGTCAAGACGGACAAGGACTGCAAAGCGCTGTCCGGCACCTGGACCAGCGTCTACGACGACGAGACCTGGACCAAGCCGACCGACCTCGACATCGACCACATGGTCCCGCTCGGGCAGGCGTGGGCGAGCGGCGCGAAGTCGTGGACGACCGAGAAGCGCGAGCAGTTCGCCAACGACCTGACCCGGCCGCAGCTGTTCGCCGTCACCGACAACGTCAACCAGCAGAAGAGTGACAAGGCGCCCGACCAGTGGAAGCCGCCGCTGGTCGCCTTCTGGTGCACCTACGCGACCGACTGGATCGTCGTGAAGCACTACTACGGGCTGACGATCACGCAGGCCGAGAAGACCGCCTTGACCGACATGCTGCGCCGCTGCTGAGCTGGCCCGCGTGACGACTTTCGCGCTGATCCACGGGGGCGGCGGCAGCGGCTGGGACTTCCACCTGCTCATCCCGGAGCTCGAGGCCCGCGGCCACGACGCCGTCGCCCCGGACCTGCCGATCACCGACCGCACGGCCGGGCTGGCGGAGTTCACCGGCACGGTCCTGGCCGCGCTGGGCGACCGCACGGACGTCGCCGTCGTCGGCCATTCGTACGGCGGGTTCACCGCGCCGCTGGTCGCGGCGAAGGTCCGGGCGCGGCTGCTGGTGTACCTGGCCGGGATGGTCCCGGCGCCGGGGGAGCAGCCGGGGCAGTGGTGGGGCAACACCGGCTTCGCATCGCCGAAGGGCCTGACCGAGACCGAGCAGTTCTTCAACGGCGTCCCGGCGGAACTCGCCGAAGCGTGCCAGGCGCACGGGCGCGAGCAGGTCAGCAAGGAGTGGGACGAACCGTGGCCGCTCCTGGCCCACCCCGACGTCCCGACCAAGGTGCTCCTCGCCCGCGACGACCGGTTCTTCGTCCCGGACTTCCAGCGGCGGGTGGCCCGCGAGCGGCTCGGCATCGAGCCCGACGAGCTCGACGGCCCGCACTGCGTGCCGCTCAGCCACCCGGCCGCGCTGGCCGACCGGCTGGTGAGCTACCTCTGACTGCGCCGATCGGCGCTTAAAGGTCTAGACCTATTGACTGTGTGGTCCAGGCCACTTACGGTCTTGACCAGCGGCGAACCCGCTCGCGTCACCTCCACCCGGTCCCCACCACGGAGGTCTTATGCGCTTCGCACCCGTCTTCGTGCTGGCGGCGCTCGCTGCCGGTCTCTTCGCCGCCCCCGCGGCTTCGGCCGCCACCCTGCCCGCCTGCCAGCACTTCTACCCCGGCCCGATCCCGGACCGCCCGGTCACCGGCGGGCACGGCCCCGGCACGCTCGTCGGCGCCGTGGACGTGAGCAACCGCCTGCCCGCACCCGGCTCGGTCAGCGGGGGACTGGGCAGCGACGGCAAGGTCACCTTCACCTTCGCCAGGGTCGCCGGCGCGAAGGCCTACCGGGCTTTCCGCAACGGTCAAGCCCTGCAGTGGATCAGCGACTGGGGCCAGCCGACGCTGACCGTCACCGACGCCAGTCCCTGCCAGAACGCGAACTACCAGCTGTACGCGATGACGGCGGAGGACAACTCCCCGGGTTCACTCGGCCGGATCTCCACGGCCTACCGCCTCGACGGCGCGAACCGGCTCGCCGGCTACCGCATCCCGGCGGGCACCACGCTGAACTACCGCGTCACGTCCTACAACGACGTCGCCCAGACGGCGCTGGGCTACCAGGCCGGGCCGGGTTTCTGCGCGGTCGACGCCCGGATCATCCCGTGGGGCACCCGGTTCTCCGTCCCCGGCTACGGCGAGTGCTACGCGGCGGACATCGGCAGCTGGATCAAGGACGACATCGTCGATGTCTGGCTGCCCGGAGGCCAGGCCGACGCCTGGGGCATCCAGCGACTGACCCTCACCGTGCGGTAGGCCACCTGACCGCCGAAAGGCCGTGACGGCCTCCTTGCCGACGTCCCCCAACTGCCCCGGCAAGGAGGTCTTCGCGGGTCACCAGCGGTCGAGGTGCAGGACCTCCTCGAGCGGCTGCCGCGCGGCCGGCTTGAACGTGTCGCCCGTGTAGAACGCCGTCGGGATCAACGCCGCTTGGTGCACGTTCTTCGGCAGCTCCAGCACCTCCGCCGCCTCCAGCTCGTACTTCAGGTGCAGCGTCGTCCACGCCGTCCCCAGCGTCACCGAGCGCGCCGCGAGCATGTAGCTCCACGCCGCCGGGAGCAGCGAGGCCCACAGGCCCGCCTGGTTGCCCGGCGGCAGCTCCGGCGAGTCCGTCTCCAGGCAGGGGACCACGAGCACCGGCACGTCACCCATCCGGTCGGCGAGGTAGGCGACGCTGTCGCCGACGCGCTGCTGCACCTTCGACCGCTCGGGGTCGTCGGCGAACAGCTTGCCCGCCGCCCGCGACGACTCCAGGTACTCCTGGCACGCCCGGCGGTAGATGCCGCCGAGCGCGGCGCGCTGCCCGGCGTCGGTGATGACCAGCCACTGCCACCGCTGCGTGTTCGAACCGCTCGGCGCCTGGAGCGCGACCTGGATGCAGTGCTTGACCAGGTCGAGCGGCACCGGCCGCTCGAGGTCGAGGCGCTTGCGGACGGTCCGGGTGGTGGTCAGCAGCTCTTCGGGCGTCATCATCGGCCCATCATGCCGGGCTCACCAGCGATCGTGCACCAGCGGCCGGATGAGCTCGTCGTAGGTTTCGCGGACGCCGGCCAGCGCCTCCGGGGTCAACGGCGGGAGCGCCGCCGCCGCGGTGTTCGCCGAGGCCTGCGCAGCGTTGCGGGCACCCGGGATCACCGTGCTGACGCCCGGCTGGTCGATGATCCAGCGCAGCGCGAACTGGGCGAGCGTCTGGCCGGACGGCACCAGCCCGCGCAGCCGCTCGACGGCCTCCAGGCCGACCTCGTACGGCACGCCGGAGAAGGTCTCGCCGACGTCGAACGCTTCGCCGTGGCGGTTGTAGTTGCGGTGGTCGTTCTCGGCGAACGTCGTCTGCGCGGTGTAGCGGCCGGACAGCAGGCCGGACGCCAGCGGCACCCGCGCGATGATCCCGGCACCCGCTTCGGCCGCCGCGGGCAGCACGCGCTCCAGCGGCTTGAGGCGCAGGCAGTTCAGGATGATCTGGACGGAAGCCACGTGCGGCCGGGCCAGCGCGGTCAGCGCCTCGTCGGCGGTCTCGACGCTGACGCCGTAGGCCTTGATGCGGCCTTCCTCGACCATCTCGTCGAGGGCGTCGTACACCGCGTCGGAGGAGTACACCGGCGTCGGCGGGCAGTGCAGCTGGACCAGGTCGAGCGTGTCGACGCCGAGGTTGCGGCGCGACCGGTCGTTCCACTCGCGGAAGTTCGCGGCGACGTAGTTCTCCGGCACCTGCTCGACCCGGCGGCCCATCTTGGTGGCCACGAAGACGTCCCCGCGCTCGGCGAGGAACCGGCCGACCAGCCGCTCGCTGCGGCCGTCGCCGTAGACGTCGGCGGTGTCGAAGAAGGTGACACCGTTGTCGGCGGCCGCGTGCAGCACGCCCAGCGCGTCGTTCTCGTCGACCTCGCCCCAGTCCGCCCCGAGCTGCCAGCAGCCGAGCCCGACGACGGACACCTCGCGGCCCAGGCGGGCGATCTTCCGGTTCTCCATGTCGCGATCCAAGCACACGCCCGGCGCCTATGATTCGCCGTCATGGCCATGACATCCGGTCCGGACGGGCTGGGGACCCGGATGCGACACGTCCTCGAGATCTTCGAGACCGACATCGCGAAGTTCCTCGCCGACATCGGCCTCGACGACTACCGCCCGCGGTACTCCCCGGTGGTGCGGGCGCTGCTCGGGCGCGGCCCGCTCGCCATCCGCGACCTGGCCGCGGAGATCGGCGTGACGCACTCGGCGGCCAGCCAGACCGTCGCGCAGATGAACCGGGCCGGGCTCGTCGCCCTCGAACCGGGCGCGGACGCCCGGCAGCGCATCGTGTCGCTCACCGAGAAGACGCACGGCCTGCTGCCGCTGATCGAGGCGGAGTGGACGGCGACGACCGAGGCGTCCGAGGCGCTGGAGGCCGAGCTGCCCTACCCGCTGCGCGGGGTGCTGGCGGCGATCGTCGAGGCGCTGGAGCGGAAGCCGTTCCGGCAGCGGATCGCGGAGACCGCCGCCGCCCGGGAGCTGCTGGAGCGCTGACTCAGGCGTCCGGCAGCTGGAAGACGGCCCAGACGTACTTGCCGCCGGGGCACCGCTCGAAGCCCCAGTCCACCGAAAGCGCCTGGACCAGGACGAGCCCGCGGCTGCGGGCCTCGGCCGGCGACGGCGCCCGCAGCTCGGGCAGCCGCCCGCCGGTGTCGTGCACCCGCAGCGTCAGCCGGCCCCCGGCGTACTCCATCTCCAGCCGCTGGGGCCGCTCACCGTGCTCGAAGGCGTTGGTGACCAGCTCCGAGGTCGCCAGCAGGACGTCGTCGAGCTGCCGTTCCCGGACGCCGAGCCGCAGCAGCGCCGTCCGGACCTCGTGCCGGGCGATCGCCGGCGCGGTGACGTCGTCCGGGAGGAGCACCCTCAGCGGGGCGGCGGCCGCGGCGGTGCGCTGCGGCATCTTCGACGTCGTCATCCGGTCCCCCTCCCAGTGAGTTCGGTCCTGCCCGCCAAGTACCCAGGTGCCGGATGGCCTAATCAGGTGCCGTCGGCCAGCTCGGATTCGTCCAGCCCGGACCGCAGTTTCTTCAGCGTCGAGGCCAGCAGCCGCGACACCTGCATCTGCGACACCCCGACACGGCGGGCGATGTCGGACTGGCTCATCCCCGAGCCGAACCGCAGCGCGACGATCTTGCGCTCCCGCTCCGGCAGGCTCTCCAGCATCGGGCGCAGCGCCTCGCGCAGCTCGGCCTGGCCCAGCTCGGCGTCGGGCGCCCCGAACCGGGTGTGCGCCGCGTTCTCCAGCAGGTGGTCCAGCGACGCGCCGTAGCGGCCCTGGCCGGCGCGGAGACCCTCGTAGACGTCCTCGATGGGCACCCCGAGCCGCGCGGCGATCTCACTGGGCTTCGGGGCCCGCGAGAGCTGCACGGTGAGCTCTTCGCGCGCGGCGGAGATGTTCGCGTTCAGCTCCTTGAGCCGCCGCGGCACCCGCACCGACCAGCTGTTGTCCCGGAAGTGGTGCCGCAGTTCACCGGAGATGGTGGGCACCGCGAAGGCCAGGAAGTCCGTCCCCTGCGCGGGGTCGAACCGGTCGACGGCGTGGATCAGCCCGACCGTGGCGATCTGGACCAGGTCCTCCATCGCCTCGTCGCGGTTGCGGAACTTCCGGGCGAGGTTGCGCGCCAGCTCCAGGTGCGCGCGCACGAGGGTGTCGCGGACGCGTTCGCGCTCCGGCGAGTCCGCGGGCAGCTCGGCAAGACGGTTGAACAGCGCGCCGACGTCGAGGTCGTCCCCGCTGCTCCCGGCGGGATCGCTCACGAGTCCGCCGCCTGGCTCTCCCGGACGAGGTCCACCCGGGACACGTAACGTCCGTTCTCCGGCGTGATCGTGCGCTCGGCCGACGTCGCGAGCGCGGTCAGCAGCTGCCACGACAGGCCGGCGTCGTCCTCGTGGTCGGCGCTGTCGGACAGCACCGACACCGAAACCTCGATGCGCGGCCCGCTCCAGGAGAAGACACACGTCAGGCGGCCGTCCGCGCTGGCGGGGAGCAGCAGCGAGCAGGCTTCGTCCACCGCCATCCGCAGATCCTCGACGGCGTCGAGGTCGAAGTCCTGGCGCATCGCGATGTCGGCCACGATGGTCCGGAGCGTGGGCACGACGTGCGGGATCGCTGCCGTCCGCACCTCGATGACCTGCGCGCCTTCCGGGACGAGCGGGGCGTTGTCCTCCACGTTTGTTCCTTTCTCCGCACTCGCGCTGCCGGGGATCGGCGGTCTCTGCCACGCCCGGTCAGCGAGATGCCCGTGGGGTGAGCAAACCAAACCCGGGTTTGATCCGCTCCACCGGCGGGCATGTAGCGGTCGACGTGCTGATCCTGGGAAAGGCGGGGACGACATGGCTGACGTGAGCCGGCTGCCCAACGTGGTTGCTGAAGAGTGGGACTGGCAGCTGCACGGCTCGTGCCGGGGTGCGGACAGCAGCCTGTTCTTCCACACGGACAACGAGCGGGGTTCGGCGCGGGAGCGGCGGGAGGCGCGGGCCAAAGCGATCTGCCAGTCGTGCCCGGTCCTGGCCCAGTGCCGCACGCACGCGATGACCGTACAGGAGCCGTACGGCATCTGGGGCGGCCTCGGCGAGATCGAGCGGCGGCAGCTCTTCCTGCGCCAGCGCAGGGCGGCGCGGAAGACCATGAGTGCGCACTGAGCAGAGCGCTGAGCAGGCAGGATTTGATCGCGGGTGAGCAGTACACGCGAAAGGACGGCGGCCGTGGCGGGCGCGGCCGCTTCCTGGGTTAGGGTTGGCCCCGGAGTTGCCTTGACCGTGCCCGGCGCGAGCTTGGGAAGGCACGGTGACACGGTTGCCGCTTGAAACAACAGGCGCGTACCCGGCGCAGGAGCAGCGCCTGACGAGGAGAAACTGCATGCCCGCAGCCGACCAGAACGCCACCCCGCCCGGGTTCGGCATCACGCTGGACACCGACGCGACGGAACCCCGGGTGGTGGTCACCGGCGAGCTCGACCTGCTCACCAGCCCGCAGCTGCAGGAGGCCCTCGCGGGGCTGATCGCGGACAAGCGCGCGCAGCGGGTCGTGGCCGATCTGACCGGGGTGACCTTCTTCGATTCCTCCGCGCTGAACGTGGTGCTCCGCGCACAACGCCAGGCCGGCGAGCAGGACGTCGAACTCGCGGTCGTCCCGAGCCCCGCGGTGAGCCGCGTGATCGAGCTCACCGGCGTGGCCGAACACCTGAGCGTGTCGGAAGACCCCCAAGCCTGACCGCCCGCTACGGTTCCGCGGACCGATTTTTCCGCGTGGACCTGGGGGCGCACGATGATGGGGCGGACGCATGCCCTGACCGGCTGGTGCGCGGGCTTGGCCCTGGCGCCCGCGGTGGGGGCGGGTTCGGTGCACCAAGCGGTCGTCTTCGCGGCGACCACGGCGGGGTTCGCCCTGCTGCCCGACCTCGACCACCCCGGAGCGAGCGCGTCCCGCCTGCTCGGCTGGCTGACGGGCGCCCTGTCCTGGGTGCTCCGCCGCGTCTCGGCCGGCTTCTACGCGCTGACGAAGGGCCCGCGGGACGAGAAGGTCTCCGGCAAGCACCGCCACCTCTCCCACACGGTCCTCTTCGCGGCCGGCCTCGGCCTGCTGACGTCGTGGGGCACGACCGAAGGCGGCCCGTGGGCGGTCGTCGGCGTCGTGGTCTTCGGGCTGATGCTGGCCGAAGGCGCACTGGGCGACTGGCTCCTCCCGGTCAGCGGAGCCGCGGTGGCCTGGTGGTTCTTCACCGCCCCGCCCGACCGCGCGGGTGAGCTGGCGGCCATTTCGGGCTGGCTCGGCATCGCGGTGGCGGCCGGCTGCCTCACCCACTGCCTGGGTGACGCCCTGACCGAAGCCGGCTGCCCGTTCCTCTTCCCGATCCCGATCGCGGGCGAGACGTGGTACGAGATCCGGCCGCCGCGCGTACTGCGCTTCCGGACCGGCAAGAAGGTCGAGAAGCGGCTCATCTTCCCGGTGTTCGCACTGCTCGGCGTGCTGCTGGTGCCGGGGGTCTGGGGTCACACGGTGAGCACGTTCGAGCGGTTGTTCATCCCTCCGGCGTCCCAGCGGGCAACGACTCCGTGAACCGCCGGATCCGCTCGGCGGCCGCGGCGGTGTCCGCGTAGTCGCGGGAGTGCACGATCCGGCCGTCCTCGATCGTCAGCACCATGACGTAGGAGGCCACGAAGCTCTCAGTTCTTCGCGGCCCTTCGTCACCCGGGGGACGCCTGCCGGGGTGAACGGCATCTCGATGGTGACGTCTTCGGCGTAGAGGTCGGCGAGGTCGTCCCACCGGTTCTCCACGGAGGCGGCGAGGAACCGGTCGAACACGGCACGCGTGAGCTCCGAAGCGGCGGAAACGTTCGGGTAGTCGCGGTACGAGGTGATCTCGCCGTCCGCGACGGTCACAGGCCGGCCGCCCGCGCCCGGTCGCCGCCGGCCGTCAGCTCCGCCACCACGGCCTCGCGGCCTTCGATCCGCCGGCCGAGGAAGGGCACCTCGAACACGGCGTCGGCGGCGAAGAGGGCGGCGAACGGCGTGACGTCCAAAGCGGACATTCCCGTTCGGACGGCGGTGGCGATTTCGGGCACGGTGGGCGGCATCGGAATGCTCCTGCGAGACTGGGCGTTGAATCGGAACGGTGGGCCCGCTTAGGACGATACGGAGCTCCCGCTCCGGTTGTCAACGAGGAGACGTGATGGAGAAGATGCGCGCCGACGCGCGGCGCAACCGCGCCAAGGTGCTGGCTGCCGCCGAGGAGGCCTTCGCCCTCGATGGCCTGGCCGTTCCGCTCGACGACATCGCGCGGCTCGCCGGTGTCGGGGCCGGGACCGTCTACCGGCACTTCCCCAGCAAGGAGGCCCTCTTCCAGGCCGTCGTGCTCGAGCGGATCCAGCAGTTCGCCGAGGAGGCCCGCGCGCTCGCCGGAGCCGAAGATCCCGGCGCGGTGTTCATCGACTACTTCGTCCGCGTCATCAAACAGGCGTCACTGAACCGGGCGATCTGCGACGCCTTGGCCGAGTCGAGCGGGCACGCCTTCAAGGCCGGCGCGGGTGACGAGTTCCGCGCCGCGCTGGCCGAGCTGCTCGCCCGCGCCCAAGCGGCCGGCGCAATCCGCCGCGACATCGACGGCGACGACCTGCGGGCGCTCATCGTCGGCTGCCTCGCCGTCGAGCGGTACGCGCCGGGCAGCGCGCACCTGGTCCGGGTGGTCATCGACGGCCTGAAGGCGTCAGGTCCCGCAGCTTCCGCAGCGGCGACCACACCATGATCGCCGCCGACGCCAGCACGCCGGCCGCCGCGACGTGCAGCGTCGGCCGCATGCCGAGCACGCCGACCAGAGTGCCGCCGAGCAGGCTGCCGAGCGGGGCCACGCCGAACACCAGCGTCTGGGAGATGGCGTTGACCCGGCCCAGCAGCTCCGGCGGCGTGACGGCCTGCTGGAAGCTCACGCCGAACACGCTCAGCACGATGACGCTGTAGCTGGTGAAGAACCCGGCCACGACGTAGCAGGCGAGGGCCCAGCCGCGGCCGGTGAACGGGTAGAGCTGGTAGGCCAGGCCGAACAGGACCGCCGCGCCCCACAGGGCCCGCGCCTGGCCGACCCGTTCGCCGAGCAGGCGCGCGGTGAGCCCGGCGGTGAGGGCGCCGGTCAGCGACGCGGTGCCGAGCACCCCGATCACCCACGCCGAGAGCCCGAGGTCGCGGGCCAGGAAGACGACCACGATCGCCAGGTGGGCCGACTGGAAGAAGCTCGACACCGCCCCGTGGGCGCTGATCGCCAGCAGGACGCGGTCGCCGCGAACCAGCCGCAACCCCTCACCGATCTCGCGCAGCAGCCGCCGCTCACGCGGCTCGGGCCGCACGTCGGGCGTCTCGATGCGGCGCAGCCAGAGGGCCGACCACAGGTAGCTGGCGGCGTCGACGGCCAGCGCGGCGGCCGTGCCGAGCGCCTGCACGACCAGCCCGGCCAGCCCCGGGCCGGCGACCGCCGCCGTCGACCGGTTCGTCTGCAGCCGGGTGTTGGCTTCCGGCAGCTGCCCGCGCGGCACCAGCCGCGGGACGTACGTCTGGTGGGCGACGTCGAAGAAGACGCCGAGCACGCCGACGGCGAAGACCACCGCGAGCAGCTGGGCCATCCCGAGCACGCCGAACAGCGCGGCGACCGGCACCGAAGCGATCAGCACGGCCCGCCCCGCGTCGGCTGCGATGAGCACCGGGCGGTGGCGGATCCGGTCGCACCAGGCGCCGACCTGCAGGCCGAGCACCAGGTACGGCAGCGTCTGCGCGGTCCGCAGCAGGGAGACCTCGAAGACCGGCGCGCCGAGCGCGGTGACGGCGAGCAGCGGCACCGCCAGCACGTCGATCCGGCTGCCGAGCTGACTCACCAGGTCGGCGAGCCAAAGGCGCCGGAAGTCCCGGTTGCTCAGTACCCCCATGGTTCCAAGCTGGCACATGCGCGCACCCGACGCAAGAAAATTGAGTCTTATCCGCTCCAGGTGCACGTCGGGTAACAAGACGTAAGATCAACGCGAGTTAGTCCTCGAACCTGCGCTGCGCGTGGCGAGGGGGTGCCCGGGATGAGTGGCCGACCTACCTGGGGCTCCGCCGCGGTCACCGGGCTCGCGGGGTTCGCCACCGGACTACTGGTGGCCGCCCTGCTGGTGGCCGGACGGCCCGCGGCGCCGCGCCCCGCCGAAATCACCGTGCCGCCGACCAGGACCGTTTCCGCCGTGCCCGTCACCGTGACCTCGGTCGAGACGCCGGCCACCGTCACCTCGGTCGAGACGCCGTCGCCCACGACCACGACCAGCGTCGTCGAGGTCACCGTTCCGCCGACCACCTCGGCCACGCCGACCTCGCCGACCCCGACCTTCCCGCCGACTTCGATCTGGCGTGACTGAGGCGGTGCAACCCGGCGGCCACCGGTCCCGTCTGGTCGGCATGCGCCACGTACTGGGGATCGCCGTGTTCGCCGCCGTGACGGCCGGGTGCACCGGGCCGGAGATCGCCTGCACGGCGATCGGGTTCCCGATCGGCATCGGCCTGTCGATCCCGGCGCCGGCCGGCATCTCGAAAGCGACGCTCGAGGCCTGCTGGCGCGGCCAGTGCGTCACCCGCGACGTCGGCCTCCACCCCGAGACGTCGGCGGGCGCGACGACCTGCACGGGCACCGGCCCGGACAGCTCGTGCGGCACGTCGATGGTCCCGACCGGCGGGCTCCACGGCTTCGCGGACGTCCCCGGCCTGCCCGCCGAGCCGGTCGAAGTCACCGTCCGGTTCGACGACGGGAAGCCGCACACCATCGAGGTCACGCCGGCGATGAGCGAGCCGAACGGCCCCGGTTGCGGGAAGGCGGGCCCGCAGGCGCAGCTCGTGGCCGGTCGCGACCACGAGCTGCGTGCGCGTTAGCCGACGTCCCGGCGCCGCCAGCCGGCCAGGCCGGCGACCAGCGCGACGACGGTGACCGCCAGCAGCCAGACCAACGGCGTCGCGGTGAACTCCTGGCCCGGGAGCTTCGGCGGGTGCTGGAACGGCGAGACGTCCAGCACCACCTGCGGCAGGTCGACGATCGGGCCGAACAGGCTCACCAGCAGGGCCAGCGCCCCGATCGCCCACGCCGCGGCCGAGAAGCCCGGCAGCAGCCCGAAGATCGCCACCGCCAGCGCGACCACCACCCAGGCCGCGGGCAGCTGGACCAGCATCCCGGCGAGGGTGTCCGCGAGCGAGCCGCCGACGTCGCCGGTGCGCAGCCCGTTGGCCAGCCCCATGAACACCCCGCCGGACAGCAGCAGCGCCGCCGTGCCGAAGAAGGCGAACACCAGGTGGCTGCCCGCCCAGCGCAGCCTGCCGACACTGGTGGCCAGCACCGGCTCGAGCCGGAGCGCGGTCTCCTCGCCGCGCATCCGCAGCACCGCCTGGACGCCGTACAGCGACGCCACCATGGCGAACATCCCGGCCATCGCGGCGAGGAACGCCTGCGTCAGCGCGTGGCTGCCGCCCAGCCGTTCGAAGATCTGCTGCGCCTGCGGGCTCGACCCGACGAGCCCGCCGATGCCGCTGGCGATCGAGCCGAACACCGCGCCGACCACCGCCGTGCCGATGATCCAGCCGAGCAGCGGTCCCCGGTGCAGCCGCCAGGCGAGCGCGAGCGGCGTGCGCAGGCCCGCCGCGGCCCGCGCCGGGCCCGGCCGCGGCGGCAGGATCCCGACGCCGACGTCGCGGCGGGGCAGCAGCCAGTAGCCCGCCGCGCCGGCGACCAGCGCCAGTGCCGCCGGCAGCACGAGCACCCACCAGCGTTCCCCGGCGAACGCCCTGATCTGCTGCACCCAGCCGATCGGCGACAGCCAGGACAGCCAGCGAGCGTCCACAGTGGAGTCCCCGGCGCCGCGCAGCAGGAAGGCGGCGCCGACCACGGCGGTGCCGATGCCGTTGGCCGTCCGGGAGTATTCGGCCAGCTGGACGGCGATCGCCGCGACTCCGGTGAAGACCAGGCCCACCAGTGCTTCCGACGCGCCGAAGGCGACCGAGCCGGCGGCGGGCAGGCCGGCGCCGATCAGCGTGACCGCCTGGACCAGCCCGGTCAGCACGCTCGCGCCGCCGGCCACCAGCAGCGCGGCCGTCAGCGCCGCGTACCGCCCGACCACCGCGGAGCCGAGCAGTTCGGCGCGCCCGGTGTCCTCCTCGGCGCGGGTGTGCCGGGTGACCGTGAAGACCACCATCAGCCCGGTGAGCAGGGCCAGGAACCCGCACATGCGCCAGGCGATGAACCCGCCGGCCGTGGTCAGGTCGAACGGCGGGCCGTAGAGCAGCGCGTAGGACGGGTTGGCGCTGGCGCCCGCCTGCAGGGCGAGCCGGTCGGCGACGGTCGGGTAGAACTGCGTGAACGTGTTGACCGAGCTCGCCGGGACGACGCTGAGCAGCACGATCCAGATCGGCAGGATCACCCGGTCGCGGCGCAGCGCGAGCCGGGTGAGGTGCCAGGTGCCCGCCAGCTCGTGGGCAGGCGCCACCACGGCCGGGCGGTCCAGCGTCGCGGTCATTTCGCGCCCGCTTCGGTCGTGTAGTGGCGCAGGAAGAGTTCCTCCAGCGTCGGCGGCTGGCTGACCAGGCTGCGGACGCCGACCTCGGTCAGCTGCCGCAGGGCTTCGTCGAGCGAGCGCGTTTCGACGTCGAAGCGGACGCGGTTGCCGTCGACCTTGAGGTCGTGGATGTTCGCCAGCTTCGTGAGCCCGTTCGGCGGCCCGGCGAGCTCGGCGGTGATCGACGTCCGGGTCAGGTGCCGCAGCTCGGCGAGGGTGCCGGACTCGACCGTCTTGCCGTTGCGGATGATGCTGACCTTGTCGCACAGCGCCTCGACCTCGGCGAGGATGTGGCTGGAGAGCAGCACCGTGCGGCCCTGCTCGCGCTCCTCCTGGATGGCGTACTGGAACGTCGCCTCCATCAGCGGGTCGAGGCCGGACGTCGGCTCGTCGAGGATCAGCAGGTCGACCCGCGAGGCCAGCGCCGCGACGATGGCGACCTTCTGCCGGTTGCCCTTCGAGTACGTCCGCCCCTTCTTCTTCGGGTCGAGGTCGAACCGCTCGATCAGGTCGGCGCGGCGCTTCTCGTCGAGGCCGCCGCGCAGGCGCCCGAGCAGGTCGATCACCTCGCCGCCGGAGAGGTTGGGCCAGAGGTTGACGTCGCCGGGCACGTAGGCCAGGCGGCGGTGCAGGCTCGCGGCGTCCTTCCAGGGATCGCCGCCGAGCAGCCGGACGTCCCCCGAATCCGCGTGGAGCAGGCCGAGCAGGACCCGGACGGTCGTCGACTTCCCGGCGCCGTTCGGGCCGAGGAAGCCGTGCACCTCCCCAGCGGGCACCTGCAGGTCGAGGCCGTCGAGGGCCTTCGTCCGGCCGAACGACTTGTGCAGGTCGATGACCGAAATGGCGTTTTCCATGGTTCGGAAGCTACACTTGCTTCACGAAGTTGTGAAGTTAAGAAAATGTCTAGATCGAGTGATCATGGGGGTCGGGTGCGAAAGGATGGGCCGATGACGACGCCTGACACGAAGCGAGATGAAGACGCCGTCCGCCGGTACGTCGAGAGCCTCGGGCTCGTGCTTTCGCAGATCGGCATGCAGCGCATGCCCGCCAGGGTGTTCGCCGCGCTGATGACCACCGACGAGGGCAGGCTGACCGCCGCCGAGCTGGCCTCGCAGCTGTCGGTCAGCCCCGCCGCGGTCTCCGGCGCGGTGCGCTGGCTCGAGCAGATCGGCTTGGTGGCCAAGGAGCGGGAGCCCGGCGAGCGCCGCGACCACTACCGCCTCTACGACGACCTCTGGTACGCCACCTTCCTCAAGCGCGACCGCATGATCATCATGTGGCGCGACGCGGCCGAGAGCGGCATCGAGGCCCTCGGCGAGGACACCGCATCGGGCAAGCGGCTGGCCGAGATGCGGGACTTCCTGTCGTTCATGCTCCAGGAGCTCAACGGCATGTACGAGCGCTGGCACAAGCTCCGCGAGGAGAAGAACGCCTAGAGCCCGGCGAGCAGGACGTCCGCGAGCCGCTCGGCGTGGTCGGTGGGCTCGCTCTCTTCGAACGTGGCCAGGAACGCCTGCTGGAAGCACGCCCCCAGCAGCAGGGCCGCCGCCGCTTCGACGTCGGTTTCCGCCTTGATCCGGCCCAGCTCCCGCTCGGCGCGCAGGTAGTCCGTGACACCCTTCAGCGGCGTGTGCGGGCCGTGTCCGCGCAACCGTTCCCGGTGGGAGCGCAGCAGTTCCCGTGACGAGAACATCGAGACGGCGATCGGGAAGCTGTCGACGTAGAACGCCAGGCCGAGGCGGGCCACGCGGACGAGGTTGTCCCGCAGCGGCGCCCGCCCGGGGTCGGCGGTCAGCTCGGCGAGGGTGGCGCCCAGCGCGGGCAGTTCCTCGGCCAGCACGCTGCGGAACAGGTCGGTCTTGTCGCGGAAGTGCTTGTAGAGCATCGCCTCCGAGTAACCCGCGGTCTGCGCGATGACCTTCGTCGTCGCGTGGGCGTAGCCCTGCTCGCGCATCACCTTCGCGGCCGCGGCGACGATCTCTTCGCGGCTTCCCATGGCGGCTCCCTGAGTGCGTTCTCAGCCTGGTTAGTGAACACTCACCCTACCTGGTGAGTGTTCACTAACCGAGGAGGAAACCATGAGGATCACCGTGCTGGGAGCCACCGGCGGCGTCGGCCGCGAGGTCGTCGGGCAGGCACTCGACCGCGGCTGGCACGTCACGGCCGTCGTCCGCGACCCGGCCAAGCTGCAGCTGCCCGCCGAAGTCGTGGTCGCCGGCTTCACCGACCGCGACAAGCTGGCGGCTGCTGTCGAGGGCCGTGACGCGGTGATCTCGGCCGTCGGCTCCCGGGATCGCGGGCCGACCACCGTCTGCGTGGACGGCGCCCGCGCGGCGATCGAAGCCGGGGCGAAACGCCTGCTCGTCGTCAGCGCCAGCGGCATGCACACCGAAGGAGACGGCTTCTTCACCCGCTCGCTCGTCAAGCCGCTGCTCAGCCGGGTGCTGAAGCACGGCTGGGCGGACATGCTCGCGATGGAGGCCGTGGTGGCGGCGAGCGACCTGGACTGGACGATCGTCCGGCCGCCGATGCTGCTGAACGGCCCGCGCACGGGCAAGGTCGCGAGCCGGCTCGACGGGAACGTCCGCACGTTCACCATCCGCCGCGCCGACGTCGCCGCGTACCTGCTCGACGCCGTGGCCGACCCCACGCTGATCAGGCGGAAGGTCTCCATCGCCCACGGCTAGCCTCCGCCTTCCTCCCCGCCACCGCCCTCAACGGAGGCGCTTCGCGCCCCTGTTCTAATTCCGGCATGGTGCTCCTCGCCCAGGCTCTCTACGTCAAACGCAAGACCCCGCGGCTCCCGGGCGCGGCGGGACCGACGGACGGACTCGTCCCGGGCGAGGGCGAGCCCTTCCGGCTCGCCGTCCTCGGCGAATCCACGGTGGACGGCGTCGGCGCGGCGGACCACGAGGAAGCGCTCACCGGCTGCCTCGCCCGCGAGCTGGCCCGCGACGGCCGGGCGGTGCGCTGGCAGGCGGCCGGCCGGACCGGCGCCAACGCCCGGGTGGCCCGCGCCGAGCTCGTCCCGCTGCTCCGCCCGGCCGACCTGGTCGTGATCGCCCTCGGCGTCAACGACACCATCGAGCTCCGGACGGCTCCGGCCTACCGCCGCGACCTGCTGCGCCTGGTGCTCGACGTGCGCGACCGGCTGGGTCCGGTCGAGGTTCTCCTGGCCGGCGTGCCGCCGATGTCCCGCTTCCCCGCGTTGCCGCGGCCGCTGCGTGACGTCCTTTCGGCCCGCTCCACCGCTCTCGACCGCGCGGCCGCGACGCTCGGCAAGCTCCCCGGCGTCCGGCACGTCCCGATGGATCCCGCGCTGCTCGACCCGGCCGCGTTCGCGAGCGACCGGTTCCACCCGGGCCCGGCGGGCTACGCGCGGTGGGCCGGGACGCTGGCACGCGTGGTGATCAGTTAGCCGCTCTCCGTAGATCTTCAAAAAAGTCGCCGGTTCGTGTATCTGGCGGCGCCCCCACTGCGTCCTGTGGAGCAGCCAAGCACGGAGGAACACGACAGGGGGTGTCGCGTTCGGATTGAACGCGGTGACCGGGAGCCGAGGGGGCTGCCGGACACCGTCGGCCGGGTGCCCTTCGGGGGAGGGGACATCCGGCGGGGCCCGTTGGGGAGCGGGTCCTTGAGGGAGGGGAGTGCCGGCCGGTGCGAGTCCACGCGCGCCGGCCGGTACCTCACCGACTTGCCACTGACCGGTAGTGCACGACCGACGAAGTAAGTGACCTTGATGTATCCGAGATCCACCTGCACGCTCCTTCCCCCCGAAGGACCCGCGATACTGCCAACGCCGACTCGAAGACTCTTCCGAAGAGGGGCAGATACGGTGACCGACGTGCAAACCACAGAGGTAGATCCGCCGTGGGAGGGCCTGACCGGCGCCGAGCTGCACGCTGCCTGCATGCAGGCCGCCAGGGACGGTGACCGCCGGGCGATGGCCCGCCTCGTCGAAGAGCTGACCCCGCTCGTCTGGCACGTCGCCCGGGCCAACGGGCTCGACCGCGCGGTCGCCGAGGACGTCGTCCAGACCGTCTGGCTGGCGCTGTTCAGCCAGCTCGGCAAGCTCCGCGACCCGAAGGCCCTCGCCGCCTGGCTGATCACCACCACCCGCCGCGAAGCCACCCACCCGTTCGGCCGCCGCATGCAGCCGGTGCCGCTGAGCGACGAGGTGGCCGAAGCCATGCCGAGCACCCAACCGGCACCCGAGGACGAAGCCGTCCGCGCCGACCGCGACCGCCGGGTCTGGCGCGCCTTCGTCCGGCTGCCCCACCGCTGTCAGGAACTGCTCCGGCTGACCGTGCTCGCGGGCCGCGCGGAGTACCAGCTCGTCGCCGAGGCGCTGCGCATGCCGCGTGGCAGTGTCGGCCCGACCAGGGGTCGCTGCCTCGACCAGATGCGCGATCTCCTCGCCAGTGAAGGGGGAAGCCGATGAACAACCTCGGGGCGCCGGGGGGCCAATCCTCCTACGGCGACGACGTACTGCTGGCCGATGTCGGCCGTTTCCTCGACGAGCTGGACCCGCCACCGGGTGACCTGGTGCAGCGGGTCCAATTCGCGCTCGCCCTCGAAGACCTCGACGTCGAGGTCGCCCGCTGGGAGCGCCTGGACAACCTCGCCGGCGTCCGCGGCGGCGGCACGGGCACGATCACGTTCACCGTCAGCGACCTGACGGTGATGATCAACCTGACCAAGATGGGCAAGCTGCACCGGATCGACGGCTGGCTGGTCCCGGCCGGCCAGTACGGCGTCGAGGTGCGGGTGGCCGAGCACGGGACGACGTCGACCACGGCGGACGAAGGCGGCCGGTTCGTGCTGGACAACGTCCCGCGCGGGACGACGCAGATCCTCGTGCACCTCGGTGACGTCTCGTGCCGCCGGACGGTCGTGACGCCGACGGTGGTGCTCTAACCCAGGAAGTCGGCCAGGGGGACGGGAGTCAGCCCGTCCTTCTCGGCCCGCTCCACGAACGCCGTGTAGTCCTCTTTGAAGGTCTTCCGGAAGTGCATCAGCACGATGTCACCCGGCTTGAGCTTGTCGCCGGACTGGAACTGCACGACGCCGTCGTTGACCGCGGCCGTCCACAGCACCGACGCGCGCATGCCGCACGCCGCCGCCGCTTTCAGCGTGTTCTGGTCGTAGTTGCCGAACGGCGGGCGGAACAGCGACGGGCGGACGCCGAGGCTCTTGGCGAAGTCGTCGGCGTCGTCGCAGATCTCCTTGCGCTGGAACTCGTACGGCTTGCCCTTGAGGTTCGGGTGGTCGACCGTGTGGTCGCCGAGCGTGGCCCCGGTGGCGTCGAGGATCTGCCTGAAGTAGGCCTCGTGGCCCTTGACGTACTTCTGGTTCAGGAACAGCACCGGGTGGGTGCCGTTCTGCTGCATCAGCTTCAGCGCGTCGGGGTCCTGCACGGCGCCGTCGTCCATGGTGAGGAACACGTACGGCTTGTCGGTGGTGATCCGGCGGATCACCGGGACCTGGCCGTTCTCGATCGCGGGCGCCTTCTGCTGGACCGTGCCGAACGGGTACGGCCCGGACGTCTGCACGTCGGGGGCGGCCTGGGGCGCCGGGTTCGGCTGGCTGGTGCCGGGCTCCCGCTGGTCCGTGTCGTGGCCCGAGCACGCGGTCAGTGCGAGTGCCGCCGCGGCCACCACGGCTGTCAAGCGCTTCCTCACGCTTTCCCCCTTTCGTGTACTGCTCGAAAGGGTGACGCGGGGAGGCGGGGAAAAGTTGCGCCGGACGATCTTCCGTGACCGGAACCACCCAGGTCAGCGCCCGGTTTCGGCCGCCTTGACCAGCTTCGCGGAGAAGAGCCGGATCGTGGCCCGGAGCGTCGCCGCCAGGACCGGTCCGCTGCCGCGCACCGGCTCGGTGAACGACCCCGTCCACCGCAGGTGCGTGCCGCCGCCGGGGGCCGGCGTGAAGAGCACTTCGGCGCGGTAGTCCTTGAGCGGCTTGCCGGCCGCGAAGGTGTAGACGTGCTTGCGGCCGGGCTCGTACTCGAGGGTCTCCTCGCGGATCAGCACCGGCCACAGGCCGACTTCCCGGACCGCGCCGACGCCCTCCGGCTCACCGGTGCCGGGCCGCGCCCAGCGGGCTTGGACGATCAGTGGCTTTCCCCACTCCGCCCAGCGCGGCCCGTCCGCTTCGAGCGCGAACAGGGCCTCCGGCGACGCGGTGCTCGTGCGGTTGACCTCGTACGAGTACTTCCTACCCGCCGGTACCTCCCGCGTTGTTGACAGGTTGATAATTAATCGTGTTCGGGAGCGTAGGTCAAGATGAGGGGGTGAGCACGCCGCGCCCCGACCTCGCCGCGCCGCACTGGCTGGTCCAGCTCCTGCGCAGCACGCCGGTGCCGATCCCGTGGAACATGGTCGCCAGGGCCGTGGTCGCGCTGGCCGTGCCGCTGGGGATCGCGTACGCGGCCGGCGACATCGCCGTCGGCGCGCTCATCTCGACCGGCGCCCTGCCCGCCGTGCTGTCCGAATCGGCCGGGCCCTACCGCTACCGCGCCCGCCGCCTCGGCGGGGCGACGCTCGCCGCGACCGCGGGTTACCTCGTCGGGCTGCTCACCGGCGGCACGCCGGCGCTGTCCGTGCCCGCGGTGATCCTGGTCGCCGCCGTGTCCGCGGTGATCAGCGCGGCCGGCAGCAACGCCTCGGTCGCCGGGCTGCAGATGCTCGTGTTCTGCGTGCTCGCCACCGGGCAGCACGCGACCGGCGTCCGCGTCGAGATCCTGTTCGGCTGCTTCTGCCTCGGCGCCGCGTGGAGCCTGCTGGTCGCGCTCGCCACCTGGACGGTCCGGGCGACCAGTCCCGAACGCACCGCCGTGGCGCACGTCTACGTCGAGCTGGCCGCGATGCTGTCGGCGACCGACGAAGCCGTCTCGCGGGTGGCCCGCCACCGGCTGACCACGGCCATGAACACCGCCTACGACCAGCTGCTCACCGCTCGCTCCTGGCTCTCCGGCCGCGACGCCGCCTACCGGCACCTGCTCAACCTGCTCTCGGCGACGACCCCCGCGGTCGAGGCGTCGGTGGCGATGGTCAACGCCGGCCGCCGCCCGGCCCGCGAGGTCGTCGACCACTTCGTCGCGCTCTCGGCGTCGGTGCTGGCCGGCCAGCCGCTGCCGCCCCCGCCGCCCGCGCCGCCGGGTGACCCCGACCCGGTCCTCGCCGCGCTCTACGCCGGCCTGGTCCGGATCGGCAAGGGCGACGACCGCAAGCGCCGGGAGCCGACACCGTGGCACCGCCGCCTGCGGGCGTGGGCGGGCTCGCTCGCGTCCGGACCGCTGACCTGGATCGCCGCGCTGCGCCTGACGTTGTGCGTCGCGATCGCCGAGGTCGTCGGCCTGCTCGTGCCGCTGGAGCGGTCGTACTGGATCACCCTGACCGTCGGGATCGTGCTCAAGCCCGACTTCGGGTCCGTGTTCGGCCGCGCGCTGCTGCGCGGGATCGGCACGGTCATCGGCGTCGGGATCGGCGCCGCGGTGCTCGGCCTCGGCGCGAACGGCTGGGTGCTGGTGGTGCTCAGCGCGGTCTTCGCCGGCGGCATCGCGGTGGGGAAGGTGCGCAACTACGGCATCCAGAGCGCCTTCGTGACGCCGTTGATCATCCTGCAGATGGGCCTGGCTCACACCGGGAACTGGAGCGTGGTGCTGGCGCGGCTGGTCGACACCGTGCTGGGCTGCGTGATCGTGCTCGTCTTCGGCTACCTGCTGTGGCCGGGCAGCCGGCGCCCGCGGGTGGGCGGCCGGCTGGCCGACGCCCTGGACGCGGTCGCGACGTACGTCTCCCGCGCGCTGGTCGAGGCGTCTTCGGGGGAGGCGCGGCTGACGCGGTCGCGGGCGCGGCGCGGGGCCTACCGGGCCCTGGCCGACCTGCGGACGGCGTTCCAGCAGGCGGTCGTCGAGCCGTCCGCGCACGGCAGGCAGGCGGTGGCCTGGTGGCCGGTGATCGCCGCGCAGGAACGGGTCGCGGACGCCGTCACCGAGGTCGGCGTGACGATCGGGCGCGGGGTGCCGCCGCCGGACCCGGCCGACGTCGAGCTGCTCACGGCCGCGCTGGGGGAACTCGCGGCGGCCGTCCGGGAGCAGCGGGAGCCGCGGCCGGTGCCGCTGCCGGACGCGCCGCAGCTGTCCGGCGTTGTCGACCAGCTGGAGTCGGCGTTCGACGCCGTCCGGGGCCCCGACCTGGCCGAACGCACGCCGCCGGGCCCGCTCCGGCGGTTCCTGCCCTACCCCAGGCGTTCGTGACGTTCGTGCGGTTCAATGCACCCATGGGAATCGACTTCGAAGCGTTGAAGGGCAAGGCCGAAGAGGCCCTGCGCGAGCACAACGACAAGATCGAGGAAGGCCTCGACAAGGCCGCCGACTTCGCGAAGTCGAAGTTCAGCGGCCACGACAGCCAGATCGACACCGGTGTCGAGAAGGCGAAGGACTTCCTCAACAAGTTCGACGACACGCCGGACCGGTAGCTCCTACTGGACCTCGCCGGTCGCGATCCCGTCCGAAAGGCCGGTGATCCGGCCGCCGCGTTCCCCGAGGGCGATCAGGCCTTGCCGCGCGTCCGGCGCGGCCAGGCTGATCCGGACCCCGGCGCGTTCGACGTCGAGGTTGGCCGCGAGCGCCTGCGCGCCTTCGTACCCGGCGTTGATGGTGGCCGCTAGCCCGCCGGTGGACGCCAGCGAACCGCGCGCCGCGCCGAGCCGGCCGAGTGCCTCGTCGACGATCGGCAGCAGCGCGTCCCGGTTGCCCTCGGTCATCGCGCGGACCAGCTGCGGGTTCGAGCCGGCGACGCGCGTGCCGTCGCGGTAGGACCCGGCGGCCAGCGACATCGCCAGCGGGCCGCCCTCGGCGCCGATCGTGGCCAGGATCGCCGCGAACAGGTGCGGCAGGTGCGAGATCCGGGCGACGGCTTCGTCGTGCGACTCCGCGGGCAGCGGGACGACGTGCGCCCCGATGTCCAGCACCAGCTTCGCCACCTCGGCCCAGGCTTCGAGGTCGGTGTCCTCTTCGACGGCGACCACCCACGCCGCACCCCGGAACAGTGCGGCGTCCCCGGCCAGCCAGCCGGAGCTCGACGTCCCCGCCATCGGGTGCCCGCCGACGTACCGCGTGTACGGCACGCGACGCCGGACCGCGTCCAGCACCGGCGCTTTCACGCTGGTCACGTCGGTGAGCAGGCAGTGCGACGCGTGCTGGTTGACCAGCCGCAGCAGGTCTTCGACGGCAGGCAGCGGCACGGCGAGCACGACCATCGCGTCTTCGGCCGCGGCCCGGTGCAGGGCCGCTTCGACGTCGGTCGTGACGTCGTAGCCCGCTCTGCTGGCCGCGTCGGCGTCCACTTCGGATACCGCGGCACCCCACGCCGTGCGGCCGCTGGCGGCCGCCGCGCGCAGCAGTGACCCGCCGATCAGCCCGAGCCCGATCACGCATACGTCTCGCACGGGCCCCATCCTGCCAGTGCCGGACGGGTTACGGGCTACAGCGCGGCGGCGAGCCTCGTTCCCTGGTCGATCGCGCGTTTCGCGTCGAGTTCCGCGGCGACGTCGGCCCCGCCGATCAGGTGCACCGGCAGCCCGGCCGCGCGCAGCTCGTCGGCGAGGTCGCGCACCGGCTCCTGCCCCGCGCAGACGACCACCGTGTCGACGTCGAGCACCCGCGGCTCGCCGTCGACGGTGAGGTGCAGGCCGTCGTCGTCGATCCGCTCGTAGGTGACGCCGGTGAGCTGTTCGACGCGCTTGGCCTCGAGCGCGGCCCGGTGCACCCAGCCGGACGTCTTGCCGAGCCCGGCGCCGATGCCGGACTTCTTGCGCTGCAACAGGAACACCTGCCGCGGCGACGGCTCGGGCTGCGGCGTGGCGAGGCCGCCCGCGGCCAGTTCCGGGTCGGTGACACCCCATTCGGCCATCCAGGCGGCCCGATCCAGCGCCGGCGACGCCGCGTGCGTGAGGAACTCGCTGACGTCGACTCCGATGCCGCCGGCCCCGATCACCGCGACCCGTTCGCCGACCGGCTTGCCGTGCTTGACGACGTCGACGTAGGAAAGCACCTTCGGGTGGTCGATCCCGGGCAGCGACGGCACGCGCGGAGCTACGCCGGTGGCCAGCACGACCTCGTCGAACGCGGTGAGCTCGGCCGCGGACGCGCGCTTCCCGAGGTGCAGCTTCACCCCGGTCACCTCCAGGCGCCGTCGGTAGTAGCGGATGGTCTCGGCGAACTCCTCCTTGCCGGGGATCTTCCGCGCGATGCCGAACTGGCCGCCGATCTCGTCGTCGGCTTCGAAGAGCTCGACGCTGTGCCCGCGTTCGGCCAGTGCGGTCGCCGCGGAAAGGCCCGCGGGCCCGGCCCCGACGACCGCGACGTGCTTCGACCGCCGCGTCGGCGAAAGCGTCAGGGTCGTCTCGTGGCCGGCGCGCGGGTTGACCATGCAGGACACGAGCTTGCGCTTGAAGGCGTGGTCCAGACAGGCCTGGTTGCAGGCGATGCAGGTGTTGATCTCGTCCTCGCGGCCGGCCTCGGCCTTGCGGATCCACTCGGGGTCGGCGAGGAACGGCCGGGCCATCGACACGAGGTCGGCGTCGCCGCTGCTCAGCGCTTCCTCGGCCACCTGCGGCATGTTGATCCGGTTCGACGTGACGACCGGGATGGTGACGTGCGGCTTGAGCTTCCCGGTCACCCAGGTGAAGGCGGCGCGCGGCACCGACGTGACGATCGTCGGCACCCGGGCCTCGTGCCAGCCGATCCCGGTGTTGATGATCGTGGCACCGGCCGCCTCGACCTCCTGCGCGAGCGCGACGACGCCCTCCCAGCGCTGGCCGCCCGGGACGAGGTCGAGCATGGAGAGCCGGTAGATGATGATGAAGTCGTCGCCGACCTTCTGCCTGGTGCGCTTGACGATCTCGACGGCGAACCGGCGGCGCTTCTCCGGCGTGCCGCCCCAGGCGTCGGTGCGCTTGTTGGTGCGCTCGGCCAGGAACTGGTTGATCAGGTAGCCCTCGGAGCCCATGATCTCGACGCCGTCGTAACCCGCTTCGCGCGCGAGAGCGGCACATTTCGCGAAGGCGTCGATCTGCTTGCGGACGCCGTGGTCCGTGAGGCCGCGCGGGCGGAACGGGTTGATCGGCGCCTTGATGCTCGACGCCGACACGCTCAGCGGGTGGTAGGCGTACCGGCCCGCGTGCAGGACCTGCAGCGCGATCTTGCCGCCTGCCTCGTGCACCGGCGCGGTCAGCTTCCGGTGTTCTTTCGCCTCCGCGGACGTCGTCAGCTTCGAGGCGAGCGGCAGCAGCCAGCCGGTGCGGTTCGGCGCGAAGCCGCCGGTGACGATCAGGCCGACGCCGCCGCGGGCGCGTTCGGCGTAGTACTCGGCCAGCGCGGGGAAGTGCGCGGCCTTGTCTTCGAGGCCCGTGTGCATCGACCCCATCAGGACGCGGTTGCGCAGCGTCGTGAAGCCGAGGTCGAGCGGCGAGAGCAGGTGCGGGTACGGGCTCATCGGGCGTCCTTCGGTCGGAGGGCGGCGAGCACTTCGTCGAACCACTCGACCTGGCCCTCTTCGACGCGGATGCCGCCGCGCAGGACCAGGTACTGGTGCAGGTGCCGGCCGGTCAGCGCGGCCGGCGCGGGGAAGTCGCGCTTCTCGATCTGGCGGTAGACGTCGAGGCGTTCGGCGTGCCGCGCGCGGTGCCGGACGATCTCCTCGGCCACCTTCGCCGGATCGCCGAAGGTGGCGCCGCGGATCTTCACGGCCAGCTCGACCGGCCCGGCGGTCGGATCCGGCTCGGCCAGCCAGCGGACGAGCTCGGCCCGGCCGCCGTCGCCGACCGTGTAGACCTTCTTGTCCGGCCGACCCGACTGCGCGACGACGTCGACCGCCACCCAGCCGGCCTCCTCCATCCGCTTCAGCACGCGGTAGATCTGCTGGTGGGTGGCGCTCCAGAAGAGCCCGATCGACTTCTCGAACCGGCGCGTCAGCTCGTAGCCCGAACCGGCGCGCTCGGACAGCGAGACGAGGATCGCGTGCTCCAGTGCCATGGTCGAAGGGTGCTATGCAACGAGTTGCAGTGCAACGAGGCGCGCATCACTTCACCCCCCTGGGTCAGGCAAAACGGGTCGACTTCGTCCGGGAAAAGACCAGGATGGGAGGAGTGCACCCGGTACTCGAACTGATCTCCGAACGGATGGCGGCGGGCAGTGTCCCGGGCGAACGCACCGACGACAGGCGGCTCGCGCTCGCGATCGAGGGCGGCAGCAGCCGCGGCACCTACTCCAGCGGCATGGTCCTGGCCCTGGACGAACTCGGCGTCACCCCCGCGTTCGACGCCGTCTACGGCTCGTCGGCCGGCGCGCTGAACGGCGCCTGGCTGCTCTGCGGCCGGTCCTCCACCGGCGTCCGGACCTGGTGGAACCCGGTCGTCATGCGTCGCATCATCAACCCGCTCCACACCCTGCGCGGCCGCGCGGTGATCGACCTCGAATACCTCGTCCACCAGGTCTACTCGGTCCTGGAACCGATGGACTTCCCGGCCATCCTGGCCAACCCGGTGACGTTCCACCCCCTGGCCACCGACGCCGACACCGGCGAGTCCACCGACCTGCACCCCTTCCTCGACGACGTCGACGCGATCAAGGTCGCCCTCGCCGCGTCGTCCTGCATGCCGGTACTGGCCGGACCCCCGATCCCGATGGCGGGCCGCCGCTTCGTCGACGCCGGCGTGGCCGAGCCCATCCCGTACCGCACCGCACTCGCCCAGGGCGCGACCGACGTCCTGGTGCTGCGCACCCGCCGCGCCGACGAGCTGCCGGTCCGGCCGCCGCGGGTGCACGACGTCGTCGTGCCGCGATTCCTGCGCCGCCAAGCCCCCGGCGCCATCCCGGCCTGGCAGGACACCTACCGCCGAGACGTCGAAGACGAGGAAACCCTGGCGTCGGACCCGCGAATCCTGAGCATCCGGCCGCCGGCAGGTGCGCCGGACGTGGCGGTGCTGGAACGCGACCCGGAAGTGCTGCGCAAAGCCGTCGAACTCGGCAAGAGCGCCGTTCTCGACGTGCTCGAAGATGTGCGCGAAGCCTCTTAGGGCTTGCGCGCGACACCGCCGATGACCCGCGACTCGGACGGGGAGGCGGCGAACACCGTGCGCTCGTCCGGGTGCCACGCCGGGGCGTAGACCAGCCCCGGCTCCAGCAGCGGCCAGCCGCCGAAGAAGCGTTCGAACTCGGCCATCGTGCGCAGGAAACCCGGGTTGGTCGTGGTCTCGTAGTACTCGAGCAGGTCGAGCAGCGCCTGCCGCTCGTCCTCGTTCACCGGGTTCTCGTTGGTCATCTGCGACAGCACCAGCAGCGACCCGGGCGCCAGCCGGCTGCGGTAGTACTCGAGCAGCTGGTCCGGGTTCTGCTCGTCCTTGACGAAGTGCATGACCGCGTTGATCACCAGGGCGACCGGACGGCGGACGTCGATGATCGCCGAGGCCTTCACCCGCTCCCAGAGATCGTCCGGCTGCAGGAAGTCCGCGGCGATGGCGTGGTGGCGGTCCGGGTCGGCGGTGTCGGCCAGCAGCAGCGTCGAGTGGGCCAGCGCGATGGGCTCGTTGTCGATGTAGAGCACGCGCGTGTCCAGTTCGGGGCGGGCGTCGTCGGCGACCTCGTGCACGTTGCCAGCCGTCGGGAGGCCGGAGCCGACGTCGACGAATTGCCGGATGCCCTCCCGCACGCACTGCCGGACCGCCCGGCCCAGGAACTGACGGCTGGTCAGGCAGTAGTCACCCATCAGCGGCAGCCGGGCGCGGACCTTCTCGGCGAAGTCGCGATCGATCGCGTAGTGGGTGTTCCCGCCGATGAAGTAGTCGTAGATCCGCGCGGCCGACGGCCGGTCGAGACTGCTTTCGACGGCCTTGAGCGCGTCGTCGTGGTTGATCATGGCCACCCCTCCGTGGCCCATGCTGCCACGTGAACTTCTCACGCGGGGGACAGCGCCTCCCGATAGGCGTTGACCGACTCCGTCAACCGGTCCAGTTCGGCGCGCATCCGGGCGAGCCCGGCTTCGTCCAGGTTCATCGCGGCACCGATCACGTCGGGGATGCCGCGCGCCTTCTCGTGCAGGGCCCGGCCGGCCTCGGTCAGGCTGACGCGGACCGAGCGCTCGTCGTCGGCCTGCCGGTTCCGCGTCACCAGCCCTGCCGTCTGCAGCCGCTTGAGCAGCGGCGAGAGCGTGCCCGAGTCGAGGTTCAGCTCGGCGCCGAGCTCCTTGACGAGGCGGTGGTCGCGCTCCCAGAGCGCCAGCATGACGAGGTACTGGGGATAGGTCAGATCGAGGTCCTCGAGGACGACCCGGTACAGCGACGTCACGGCGCGCGACGCCGAGTACAGCCCGAAGCAGAGCTGGTCGTCCAGCCGCAGCGATGCCATGGCGTCCTCCTTCTTCTCGTACCCGTCGATGGTCCTCGCCATCCGGCTGGGTGGCAACTTAAGTGCCCTGCATCTCATTGAGCTCAAATTAGTTGTGCACAACTGAGTTGCGAGCTACCTTCGTGACATCAGCTTCCACCCCGAGGAGGACGAGATGACCGCCAACCCGCACAACCTGGCCCTCGAACCGGCCGCGCAGGCGTTCGCGGAGGCCACCGACCAGCCGCCGTACCTGTTCCAGCTGCCGCCGGCAGAGGGCCGCAAGGCCGTCGACGGCGTCCAGGACGGCGAGGTCGCCATGGCCGACGCGTCGATCGAGGTCATCAAGGTGCCGGGCGGCCCGACCGGCGAGGTCGAGACCCGGATCGTGAAGCCGGCCGGCGTCGAAGGCCCGCTGCCGGTGATCCTCTACATCCACGGCGCCGGCTGGGTGTTCGGCGACTTCCACACCCACCAGCGGCTGGTGCGCGAGCTCGCCGCCGGTGCCGGCGCGGCCGTCGTGTTCCCCGAGTACGACCGCTCGCCCGAGGCGCGCTACCCGGTCGCCATCGAGCAGAGCTACGCGGTCGCGAAGTGGATCGCCACGGACGGCGCTTCGCAGGGGCTGGACACCTCGCGCATCGCGATCGCGGGCGACTCCGTCGGCGGCAACATGACCGCGGCGCTGACCATCCTGGCCAAGCAGCGCGGCGACGTCACCTTCAAGCAGCAGGTGCTCTTCTACCCGGTCACCGACGCTTCCTTCGACACCGAGTCGTACCTGAAGTTTGCCGAGGGCTACTTCCTCGGCCGCGAAGGCATGAAGTGGTTCTGGGACCAGTACACGACCGACCCCGCCCAGCGGGCGGAGATCACGGCGTCGCCGCTGCGCGCGTCGCTCGACGAGCTCGCCGGGCTGCCGCCGGCGCTGGTGATCACCGGCGAAGCCGACGTGCTTCGCGACGAAGGTGAGGCGTACGCGGCGAAGCTGCGTCAGGCCGGCGTGCCCGTCACCGCCGTCCGGTACCAGGGGATCATCCACGACTTCGTGATGGTGAACGCGCTCCGCGAGACGCACGCCGCCGAGGCCGCGATCACCCAGGCCGTCACCGTGCTCGCGCGTGCGCTGGCGAAGTAGTTGAGAAAACGCTGAGTGCGCCGCACGTTGCGGGCCTATGAGCCAACTCACAGGTCCGCAACGTGCAAGCCGGGTCAAACGTGATATATACGCGAGTCCCGGGGGGTCCGGGTGCGCATGCGTTGCCCGCCCGGAAGGACCGTTCCATGCACCTCAGCCGCATCCGGCTCGATTCACCGATCACGATGGCCATCGTGATCGCGGTGACGCTGCTGGCGATCATCGCGATCCCGTTGTTCTGGGACCGGTGGAAGCGGAAGCTGCTGTGGCGCACCTTCACGATCCTCTGCGCGGTCGTCTCCATCGTCGTCACCACCGGACTGGCCGGCAACCTGATCGGCGGGTTCTTCCCGACGCTCGGCTCGCTGCTCGGCACCGGCGTCTACGCGGCCGACAGCATCGACGCGGAGTCGAGCGCCAACGGCGAAAACCTCGACGTGGTGCGGGAAGTCGGGGCGGCGCACGCCAAGGAGGGCAAGGGAACCGTCGCCCACATGAAGGTGACCGGCCGGCGCACCAAGCTCACCCGTGACGTGACGGTGTACCTCCCGCCGCAGTACTTCGACCCGGCGTACAAGAACCTGAAGTTCCCGGCCGTCGAGTGGATCCCGAACTACCCGTCCGGGCCCGAGGTCGTCACCGACGGCTACAAGCTCCCGCAACAGCTCGACGCGGCGATCGCCAAGCGCGTGCTGCCCCCGGTGGTCGTGATCATGCCGGACCCGACGGGTGTCCCGAAGATCGGTCACGACACCGAGTGCGTCGACGAGGTCAACGGCACGGCGAACGACACGTACCTGACGGCGGACCTGCGCGAGTGGGCGCTGCAGAAGCTGGGCGTGGCCGCGGACCGCAAGGCCTGGACCTTCGCCGGCTGGTCGTCCGGCGGCTACTGCGCGATGAACCTGGTGACCCGCCACCCGCAGTGGTACGGCCAGGCGGTCAGCGTCAGCGGCTACGACCGCGCGCAGATGGACGCCGAGACCGAGAACCTCTACAAGGGCAGGCAGGACGTCGACGACGCCAACAACGTCGGGATCACGGTCCGCCTGCACCCCTCCCCGGTGGACATCCTCGCGATCTGGGGCGAGAACGAGAAGTTCGAGGGCGCGGCCGCCGAGCTGATCCGCGCCGGCGTCCGGCC
Source organism: Amycolatopsis sp. Hca4 (assembly GCF_013364075.1). Lineage (GTDB taxonomy): Bacteria > Actinomycetota > Actinomycetes > Mycobacteriales > Pseudonocardiaceae > Amycolatopsis. The sequence goes on along the minus strand of NZ_CP054925.1, from coordinate 5,840,989 downwards.
GCCGGTCCGCTTCCAGTCGTGGCGGGTGCCGGACGCGGGCCACAACATGAACACCTTCAAGTCCCAGATCCCCGAGATCCTGAGCTGGATCGGGGCGCACACGACGCCGCCGGCGCCGGTGGGCCGCCAGGTCGACACCACCGGCGGGGTCCAGCCGTGGCCGCTGCCGCGGAGCGGTGCGCCGGGGGCGCTGGCGGACACCGACCAGTGAGCCGGGTCAGCCGAGCAGCTTCGAGACGACCTCGGTGACCCGCCTCGACCCGGTCGCGTAGTCCACTTTGGCGGGGTACTCGGACAGCACCACCACGATGAGGTGGCCGACCACGCCCGTGGTGTGCAGCGTCCGCGTCGGACGGCAGCACGACCAGCCCTGCTTGACCAGCCAGTCCTGCCCCTTGGCGGCGTCCGGGATGCCGAAGTACTGGCGGAAGCCGTCGGACCCGCGCTCGGTCGCGTTGCCCAGTGCGTTCAGCACCGCGGTCACCTTGCGGTCCAGCAGGTACTGGTAGATCTTCACGACGTCCGCCGCGGTGATGCGCGTGTCGCCCCAGCGGCCTGGGTCCGCCGGCGGGCGGGTGCCGGTGAGGCCCAGCTTCGTCGCCCAGCGCGTGACGATCGCCGGTCCGCCGTAGCCCGACCAGAACTGGCTCGCGAGGTCGTCGTCGCTGCGGGAGAGCATCCGCTGCACGTCCGCCACCGGGCCGCCGCGGTCGAGCACGGAAAGCGCGATCAGCAGCTTCACGACCGACGCGGAGGTGTACCCGCGGTCCGGGCGCACGGAGACGGTCGTCTTGCCGCTGTCCCGGTCGAAGACCACGGCGCTGACGGTGCCGTCGCGCACGACCTTGTCCAGCTCGGCGGCGTCCACCTCGGCCGGTGCGGCCTTGGGCGTCGGCTTCGGCTCGGTCTTGGGTGCCGGGGCCGGCGTGGGTGCCGGCGCCGCGGACGTCGTCGCGGCGATCTCGGTGACCGCGATCGGCCGGGGTGCCGCGGCGGTGCTGTGCCCCGCCGTGACCACCACCGCGCCGATCGCCCCCAGGCACAGCCCCACCAGGAAGATCCCGCTCAGCTTGCGCATGACCTGGATTGCCGGGAAGGCCGCGCGCTGTTCGCCGATCGGGGGCGGTTTGTGGGATAGGTCTCGAAGGGGGCCCGGATCGGGAACGCGAACCGGTGCTGCGGGCAAGCACCATCGTTTCGCTCCCCGTGGTCGCGGGGTACCTCAGCGCGGTGACGGTTGTCACCACCCGCTGGGAAGGACTGGAGTCATGGTTCACGCGAAAGGCGCACGCATCCGGGTCCGAGGCCTGCAGCCGGCGCAGGTGCTGGCCGGACTGGCCGGGCTCGCGTTCCTCGTCGTCGGCATCATCGGATTCTCAAGGACCGGCTTCGGCGACTTCGCCGGGCACCACGACGCCGGGTTCTGGCGGTTCTCCGGGAACCCGCTGATGAGCCTGGTCCGCGTCGTGACCGGGGTCGTCGGCCTGCTGCTGGCGTTCGGCTCGGGCCGGGCGCGGACGTTCGGCTGGCTGCTGTTCATCGGCTACGGCCTGCTGTTCGTGTGGGGCCTGATGATCGACGGCCTCATTTCGACCAACCCGTTCGCCAACGCCGGCAACCCGATGGACCTCGGCCCCGCCGACACGTGGCTGCACCTCGGCGTCGCCGCGCTCGGCCTGCTGATCGCGGTCCTGCCGGCCCGCCGCACCATCCTGCTGCCCGAGGACGAGACGGCCGACGAGCCGGTCGTCGCCGAGCAGCGCACCGAGGTCATCGACCGCTCGGACGTCGCCGCCCGCGACCGCCGCACGGACGTCGTCGACCGCACCACCGACCGCACCGACGAACCGCGCCGCCGGTCGTTCCTGCGTCGTGACCACAAGGAGCGAGGCCCGGAGGTCGCTCGCGAGGAGCGTCCGCCGGGCCTCGCCCACTAGGAGGTTCAGTAGGTGGTGCCGGTGCCACCGGAGGTGTCGTTGCTGCTCCCAGTGTTGCTGTTGGCCGCCGGAGCCTGGTTGGCGGCAGTGCTGGGAGTGGTACCGACCTTGCAGCCGTTGGGCTCGATGACGAACCAGGTGCCGTTGACGCCCATGCCGTTCGCGTCGCCCGGCTTCAGGTCCTTCGAGAAGGTGTAGACCGGCCAGCCGCCGACGGTGACCTGCTCGGTGCCGTCCTGGCGCTTGATGCTGCCGAGCAGCTTCGAGTCGATGCCCTGCAGTTCGACCTTGCCCTTCGACAGGACCGGCGGCCAGGTCTTGGCGCAGTCGCCGTTGCAGGCGGAGGCCTTCTTCTTGGTGTCCTTCGTGAACAGGTAGAGCGTCATGCCGTTCTGGTCGACGATCGCCTCACCGAGGCCGTCGATGTTGCTGGCGCTGAGCTTGACGGCCCCGGCCTCGGAACCAGCCGCGGCGGCCTGCCCGGCCTTGCCGCCCTTGGCGTTCGCCGCGTACCAGGCGCCGCCGACGCCCTGGCCGGTCGCGTCGCCGGGCTTGGTGTCCTTGGCGTAGCGGTAGAGCGCCCACCCGCCGACGGTGATCTGCTCGGTCCCGTCGGAGCGGGTCACCTTGCCGACCAGTGCCTTGTCGACCCCTTGGACTTGGACGTCCCCGGTGGCCAGTGCCGGCGGCCAGGCCTTGGCGCAGTCACCGTCGCAGTTGGACTTCGGCGGCTTCGCGGTGTCTTTGTCGAACCGGTAGAGGGTCATGCCGTTCTGGTCGGTGAGCACCTGCCCGAGATCGGCGACGTCCGCGACGACCAGTTTGCTTTCGTTCGACGCCGGAGCGGCGTTCCCGACCTGGCCGTTGGCGGCCTGACCGCCACCGGTGCCACCGGCCGCCGCAGGAGCGACAACGGGCTGGGCAGTCTCGGCACCCGAGCAAGCGGTGAGCACTGCCAGCCCGGCTGCCGCCGCGGCGACGGAGACGGCGATGCGCGTGCGAAGCATGGAAGTTCTCCTTGTGTCCGTTGGGGTTTTCCCGCCGCTCGGTGCGGCTGCTTGATACCCACTACACGGACCCCCGGCGGAGGCGGTTCAAAGAATTTTCGCCGACATCGGCGAGGGGGTTGCCCGGTGCCGACGGCGCGCTCCAGCCTCCTCTCGCGGGGAGGCCGGGCTGGGCGGCTCTCGTGGGCGGGGGTGGGCTGAGCGGCCCGTTGTGGGCGGCGCCGTGCCTGGGCGGCCCTTCCGGGGCGGCCGGACTGCGCGGCCCCCGCGAAGCGGGGCGGGCTGAGCGGCCCTCGCCGAGCGGCCGAGCTTCTCTCGCGAGCCGGGCTGCCTGCTTCCCCGCCGCGAGCTTGCTACTCCTGAGCGCCGCCGCCCGCCGGTCCGTCGTCGCCGAGGGCGCGGTCCACCAACGCGCCCGCCGCGCCCGTGTAGCCGGCCGGGTCGAGCAGCCCGTCCAGCGCGGCCGGCGTCAGCACCCCGGTGATCGCGGGCAGCTCGTCGAGCACCTCCCGCAGCGGCCGGTCCTCGCGCACCGCCCGCCGCGACGCCTCGCCCAGCAGCTCCTTGGCCGCCGCCTTGCCGAGCAGTGGCGCGAGCGTCGCGGAGAGTCGCTCCGAGACGATCAGCCCGTGCGTCGACGCCAGGTTCGCCCGCATCCGCGCGGGCTCCGCGGTGAGCCCGCGCGCCAGCTCGGCGGCGGTGTGCGCGGCGCCGCCGGTCAGCCGGAGGCACTCGCGCACCAGCTGCCACTCGGCGTGCCAGACCCCGGCCGCCCGTTCGTCCTCGGCGAGCATCGACTGCGTGACCCCCGCGGCCAGCACGGGCACCTGCAGCGCCGCCGACCGGATCAGCGTCGCGAGCACCGGGTTCCGCTTGTGCGGCATCGCCGAGGACCCGCCCCGCCCGTCGGCGGCCGGTTCGGCGACCTCGCCCAGCTCGGTCCGGCTGAGCGTCTCGACGTCGACGGCCAGCTTCCCCAACGCCCCGGCGGCGAACGCGAGCGCGCCGACCAGGTCCGCGACCGGCGTCCGCAGCGTGTGCCACGGCAGCACGGGAGCGGCCAGCCCGGCCTCCTCCGCGAACGCGGCCGTGAGCCGTTCCGCGTAGTCACCGTCGGTCGTCTCGTCCGCGAGGCGCGCGTACTCGACGTACGCCGCCAGCGTTCCGGCCGCGCCGCCCAGCGAGACCGGCAGCCCGCCGTCCAGCACGCGCCGGACGCGGACGGCCGCGTCCAGCACCAGCTGCCGCCAGCCCGCGGCCTTGAGCCCGAACGTCGTCGGCACCGCGTGGGCCGTCAGCGTCCGGCCGGCCATGGTCGTGTCCCGGTGCGCGCGGGCCAGCCCGGCCAGCGCCTCGGCGGTCGCGTCGAGGTCGGCGGCGAGCGGCCGCAGCGTCCGGTCCGCGACCAGCATCATCGCGGTGTCGAAGATGTCCTGGCTGGTCGAGCCGCGGTGCACGTACTCGGCGGCATCGGGCTCGAGCTCCCGGACGGCCGACGTCAGCGCCTGCACCAGGCCGACGACGGGGTTCGCGGTCGCCCGCGCCCCGCGCGCCAGCTCGGCGACGTCGATCCGCGCCTTGCCCGCGGCCTCCGTGATCGCGTCCGCAGCCTCCGGCGGCACCGTCCCGAGCCGTGCCTGCGCCCTCGAGAGCGCCGCCTCGGCGTCGAGCATCGCGCGCAGCCAGGCCGCGTCTCCGGTCGACGCTTCGGCCGGCGTACCGGCCCGCACTGGGGACAGGAGTCCGGAATCGGGGTCGACGGTCATGGCGTCAGCATCGCACGCGCCCCACCTCGGCGGCCGTTCCACGACCGGGGTCTGGCACGCTCATCCGCCATGACCAGCGCTCCGTCCGCCGAGGACACCGCAGGCTCCGGATCCCGGGCCATCGCCGCCGAGCGGCTGACCTTCTTCTCGGACGCTGTCGTCGCCATCGCGATCACGCTGCTCGCGCTCGAGTTGCCGCTGCCGGAGGGCGCCACCAGCGCCGAACTGCTCCGGTCACTCGGTCATCACCAGTCCGAATACGTCTCCTTCCTGATCAGCTTCGTCGTCATCGGCGGCCACTGGCGGGCCCACCACCGCCTGTTCAACTACGTCACCACGCTCGGCGGCGGACTCGCCCGCCTCACCTTCGGCTGGCTCCTGATGCAGGTGGTCATGCCCTTCGCCACGAAGGTGCTCGCCGAAGACGGCGGGTTCGAGTTCCGGTTCGTCTTCTACGCGGTCGTGCAGGTCATCGCGCTGACGTTGTTCCTCCTCATGGCCTGGCAGATCCAGCGGAACCACCTCTGCCGCGCGGACACCCCGCCGGAGCTCTTCGGCGCGGTCCACCGCGGCATCGGCGCGATGATCGCCGCCTTCGCCGTCTCCATCCCGGTCGCGTTCTTCACGCACTGGGCCTACGCGTGCTGGATCGTCGTCCCGCTCGTGGCCAACCTCCTCTTCCGCTTCCGCCGCCGGACGGCCGACGCCTGAGCCGTCACTCGCCGGTCGCGCCGTCGATCCGCTCGCGGACCAGGTCGGCCTGGCCGATGTGCCGTGCGTACTCGCCGATCATCCGCAGCATCAGCCAGCGCAGGGTGAACGGTTCGCCGGTGCTGCGCCGGGTGCCCGTCTGGTCCATCGCGCTGGCCGCGACGATCTCGCGGGAGCGCGCGCATTCCTCGTGCCACAACGAGAACGCTTCGTCGACATCGCCGCCCAGGTCCGTGAAGTCCTGCTCCGGGTCGTCGTCGGAGTAGTAGAGGTTCGGGACGTCCTCGCCGGCGAACTGCATGCGGAACCACCAGCGTTCGCAGCCGGTGAGGTGCCGCAGCAGCCCGTGCAGGGTCAATGTGGACGGTGGTACCGAGCGTTCGGACAGCTGTGCCGGGCTCAGGCCGGCGCACTTCAGCTCGAAGGTGCGCCGGTAGTACTCGAGGCTCTCGGTGAGCGCCTGCCGCTCGTCCGCGACCGGCGCCGGGTCGGTTCGGGGGCCGGTCAGGCGGGGCGGAGACGCCACCGGGGCGGTGTGTTCGGTCATGCGCGGAGCGTCCCACAGGGGTCCGACAGTTTCGGATCACGTGGGCGGTCGGTGACCGGGCAACCGCGGTAAAACCCCAGTTCAAGTACGGTTTGAAGAACCCGGTAACGAATCTCGGGGTGCGGCGATCTGATCTTCGTCACCCCCGCTGCGCAGGCCAGTCTGACCGGTCGGAGCGCACCCTCGGTTCGGAACCAGGAGATCACGAATATGCAGCGAACCGGACGAAGAACCGCCGTTCTGGCCGCGTTGACGACGGCGGTCCTGTGCGCGGCTCCCGCCGTCGCGTCCGCGGCTCCGCCCGCGAGCACGATCGACGTCAGCGCGACCACTGTGCGTGCGAGCACCACGTTCACGGTCACCGAGCAGCTGACCAACCCGACGGACTTCACGGTCACGGGCGCGAAGGCGGCGCTCTACGTGAAGGAGAAGCCGATCGCCGACGTGGTGGACCTGGTCTCCTGCACCGGGGCGATCGCACCGTGCGCGCCGTACCTCAGCAGCTTCCGCGGCGGCGTGGGTGACCTGGGCGCGGGCGAGAGCCGGACGGTGACGTTCACCCTGCGCGTCAAGGACGACGTCCAGCCCGGGCAGTTCACGCTCCAGCACCAGTTCGCCGGCGACAACTACGCGTTCAGCGTGGAGGACGGCCCGGCCGTCACGATCGCCCCGCCGGACGAGGCCGACGTCAAGGTCGCGCTGACCGCCACCCCGCGCATCGGCCTGGCCGCCCGCGTCGACTACGTGATCAAGGTGTCGAACACCGGCCCGGCCACCGCGACCGGCGTCCGCGTGACGGCCAACCCGGGCGCGAGCCGCACGATCGTCTCGACGACGGGCTGCACCCGCGCGGGCACGGCTCTGAACTGCGCGATCGGCACCCTGGCCTCGGGAGCGTCGGCAACGGCGAAGTTCACGTCCGAGGGCGGTTTCTTCGCGTGGGGGGCGTTCACGGCGACGGCCCAGCGAGCGGCGAGCACGCCGGCCGACCCGACGGCGGACAACGACAAGGCGTCGACGAAGTGCACGGCTTACACAGGGCTGTTCGTCCAGTGCTGACGGCGTGACGCGCGGGGCTCGGGCCCCGCGCGTCCACGTCCACAGGTCGCGGACCAGCGCCGACCTTCCCAGGACGGTCAGCCGCACCCGGCGTGCGACCGGCTGACCGGGGCCTGGCTAAACTGGGGGTACGGGCCGTTAGCTCAATTGGTAGAGCTGCGGACTTTTAATCCGTAGGTTCTGGGTTCGAGCCCCAGGCGGCCCACCACGAACAGTCGTCTCCCTCGTCAGTGGAGTACGGCTGCACGACTGTCAGAAGCCCTGGCCGGCGCCGCCGTTGGTGAGCGCGTCGGCGGCACAGTTGTACGAACTCTCATCACTAGCAGTGCGGCCGCCCGGCGGCAGGGTAGGTACGCCGAGGGCGCACCAGCGGTGGCTGGCTGGGCGTGGACGGCGTCCCAGGCCCCCGATCGTGTACCCGAACATTCGCGAAATCCGCGGTCGTTGTAGCTGCATCGGGTGAATTGGCGACGCATCATTCGAGACGCGCAAAGGCGATCTTGCCCACCGATTTCCCCTGGTCGGCGCCGTGGTCGTCGTGCTCGAATCGGCCCGATTTCGGCTAATCGGCCACGAGAGTGGGGTATTGCGCGACCGGGGAATGAGAGTGTGGTTATGGTGGAACGGCTGCGTCGGCGGCACAGGGAATCGGCGAACAGGCGGGATCGCGAACGTGACGAGCGGGACAGGGTGGGAGGGCGGCATGGTCAATGCCCGCCGTGCCCTGGTTCGTGCGCTCGTCGTGGTCGGCGGCGCTGCCGCCGTCTCCGCCGTCGCGTGGCTGACGGCCACGGCGTCGGCCAGCACGCTCACCGACATCACGAACGAGCCGATCGGTGCCGGCGTTCAGACTGCCGTGTCGGCCGTGAGCGACCCGAAGCCGTCTGTGCTGCCGCAAGCGGTGGAACGTGTCGATGACGTCGCACGCGGTCTTTCTGAGGCCGCCACTCGCGTTGACGTGCTGCACGCCCACGCAATCCCTGCAGTGACGACAATTCCTGCTGCCGTTCTCACACTGACCGACCTGACGGGAAACCTCGAGTCGCCCGACAACCCTGTCGAGCACGTCGGAAAGCCGCCCGCCGACCCCGTCGCCGCCGAGTCGCACGACGTCCGGTCTGCGCCGGCGAAAACCGGCTCGCCGGAGGCGTCAACCGCCCCCTCCGCCGCGTTCCCGCTTCGGCCTGCCGCGGCTTCCGCGCTCGGTGAGGCACACGCTGACCTCGGCGCCGACCACGGTTTGGGCGGGCTCGGCGGACGATCGGGCTTGCAGGCATACGTGGTCCCCGCGACGGCGGCATTCGCCGCCGGCGGCGATCGCGGTTGCGGTGATGTCGCGCAGCCCCGTTCCGAAACTCGCCTGCAGTCCTCGGGCCGTCGGAATCGCGTGCAGCAGCACGCCGTGGTGGCAGCGGAAATCCAGCCCGGCGTCACGCCGGACTGACGAACGGCCACCTTCGAACAGAGCCGGTATTTCGCCGGCTCGCATGAGGTGCTGCCGGAGCGGTAGTGAATCTCACTTTCGGCTGCGCTGAACCTTCATCCAGAAATCACTTTTCCAGTATTCATCAAAGGAGTATTTGTCATGCGTATTCAGACGAAGCGGATCCTGCAGGTTGCACTGGCCAGCGGCGGGCTGCTGGCGGTCGGTTCCGGTGTCGCGTCGGCCGAGTCCATCGTTCCCGGCGTTTCCGACGCCGTCCTGGGGCAGCTCGCCACGAACCCCGGGATCCACCACTTCGCGAACACGGTCAACGGCGCCCCCGAGCAGCTCCAAGCGGTGACCGAGACGACGGGCGAGGACCTGCAGCAGTCCGACCAGCCTCTCGCCGCGGCGCTGCCCGCCGTGCAGCAGCCGGTCGTCGGCAGCCTCGCCCCGGTCCTGCACGTGGTGCCGCTGCACCTGCTGCAGCAGGACGTCGCCCCGAGCACCGAGGCCGACGGCGACTCGCCCGAGCACGACCTCAACGCGCCGCTCGGCAGTGAGCTCTCGGCCACCGACCTGCCTGCCCTCCCGGCCGCCCTGCCGCTGGCGGCGACGGCCGACACGGAGCAGGGGCGCGCCACGATCACGCCGGTCGACGACCGGCTGCCGCTGCACGGGAACGTCTCCACCGAACCGCTCGACCCCGAGGCGGGCACCCGGGTCACCGGCCTGCAGGCCTCCGCCGACGCCGCGGCGCCGCTCCAGCAGACCGACGAGCGGTCGGCGACCGGGCTTCCGCTGGTCGGCGGGCTGGTGCCGAGCACCGGCGGTCTCCCGACGCTGAACGGGCTGCCCGACGTGACGCAGCTGCTCTCGCTGGGCGGGCTGACCCAGCTGGCCGGTAACACGCCGCTGACCCAGGGCGGCCTCACCGATGCGCTCAAGCGCGGGTAGCACCAAAACACCATGATCGGGGCCGGAAGCGCAGCTGCTTCCGGCCCCGATTTTGTTGTTCCGGAAACCGTTAGGGTGGCGGAATGGACGCGACCAGGTGGCTCATCGTTGTCCGGCACGCGAAGTCGGACTGGTCGGAGGGCCTGCCCGACCACGAGCGGCCGTTGGGGCCGCGCGGTTTCCGCGACGCGCCCAGGCTCGGCCGGTGGCTCGTGGAAGAGGGGCACGTTCCCGAGCTGACGGTCTGCTCCACCGCGCGTCGCACGCGCGAAACGTGGCTGCGCGTGAGCGACGAACTCCCCGCGCCGCCGCCCGTCGAATACGACGACGATCTTTACGGCGGCGACGTCCCCGAGTTCCTGAACGCCGCCCGCCGGACGCCGCCCGGCGTCACCAGGCTCGCGCTCGTCGGGCACGAGCCCGGGGTCAGCGACGTGACCCTGCACCTCGCCGGCCTCGGTGAAGAGACCTTGGCGGTCCAGACCAAGTTCCCCACCGGCGCCGCGGCCGTGCTCGCCACCACGGATCCCTGGGACGCTCTTCGCACCACGCGGCTCGTCGCCTTCTTCCGGCCGCGCGACTTCGCCGGCTGACGGTCTCTGGTTTGAACCAGGCATTGCCTCGGCCACGTTCACATGCGTACGCTCCATTCACTCACAGGTCTGATGTTCATATTTGTGAATGGAGCGGACATGGTTTTCCGCCACACCGTCGTGGCCGCGCTCGCCGCTGTCGGCCTCGTCGCTTCGCTTGCTACGCCGGCTGAGGCCGCGTCGCGACCCACCGGCTGCGCTGTCCCGGTCATCGGGCCGGTGTGCGCGCCGCAGACCGCCGTCCTCGACGGCAATCAGCTGCTTCGCACGAAGTTCGCCGCGCTCGTCGGCGAAAAGACATCCCGCACCGCGCTGAACAACCTGCTCACCGCGGCGAAGACCGACCTCACGGCGGGGCCGTGGAGCGTCACGTCGAAGAAACAGGTCCCACCGAGCGGGGACAAGCACGATTACCTGAGCCTGGCGCCCTACTGGTGGCCGACGACGCAGCCGACCGCGGAAAACCCGTGGGGCTGCCCGTTCGTGCAGCGCGACGGCCAGCGCAACCCGATCGTCGACGAGATCACCGACCACGCCTACCGCGGCCAGGCATTCGCCGCGATCTACCGGCTCGCGCTCGCCTGGTACTACACCGGCGACGCGCGGTACGCCCGTCGCGCGGCGCTCGACCTGCGCACGTGGTTCCTCGACACGGCCACGAAGATGAACCCGAACATGAACTTCGCCCAGGGCATCCCGTGCAAAGTGGACGGCCGCGGCATCGGCATCATCGAGTTCTCCTACACGCTGAGCCAGGTCCTCGACGCCACCGCGATCCTGGCGACCGGTGCGCCCGGCTGGACGAAGACCGACCAGGCCGGCATGACCGGCTGGTACACGCAGTTCCTGGACTGGCTGCGGACCAGCAAGAACGGGACCGACGAGGCCAAGGCCCAGAACAACCACGGCAGCTTCTACGACATGCTCGCCGCGTCGCTCGCCCTCGGCACGGGGCAGCGTGAGCTGGCCGCGGCCATCGCGCGGGACGCCGGGCCGAACCGGATCGCGCCGCAGATCCAGGCCGGTGGTCTGCAGCCGCAGGAGACGAGCCGGACCCGCAGCTGGCACTACTCGGCGTTCAACCTGGTCGCGCTGACCCGGCTGGCGCAGATCGGCAAGCACGTCGGCGTCGACCTGTGGCACTACACGGCACCGAGTGGCGCGACACTGTTCGCCGCGGTCGACTTCCTGATCCCGGGAGCGACGCAGGGGCAGCCGGCGTGGCCGTACCCCGAGCTGGACTTCCGCCCGTACGCGGCGCTGGACGTCCTGCACGCGGCGGCCGACGCGGGTGATCCCGCGGCTCGATCCGCGTTGCCGCGGGTGCCGGTGCAGCCGGGCGGAGACCTCTACCCGGTGCGGCCGGCCGCGGAACAGCTCGACGACATTTCGACGTCCTGAGTGTGCGGGAAAAGGGCCCGGCCTTTCGCGGCCGGGCCCTTTTCCGGCGGAATCAGACGCCCGCCACCTGCGAAATCCAGCTGCGATAACGCGTGATGTTGGTGTAGGCGGTGTTGTTCGACCGGTCGCTCGTCGACGCGACGCCGACCTGGCGGCCGGAGGCGAACATCGGGCCGCCGGAGTCGCCGCCGGCGGTGATGCCGTTGACGCGGTTCGCGCACACCGCGACGCCGCCGGTGTAGTCGCTGCAGCTGATCGAGTTCACCCGCACGGTCGCGACCTTGAGGTAGCGCGACTGGCAGTTGATCTCGGAGCCGCACTGGCTGGTGGCGCCCCAGCCGTAGACGGAGACGTTCTGGCCGACCGAGACGTCACCGACGTTGCCGAGCGGCGAGTAGGTGGCGTTCACCGAGGTGGTGAGCCGGACGATCGCCAGGTCGGCTGAGCCGGGGTAGCGCGTGATGGTGGAGCCGGTGGCCGTCGTCCCGCCGCTGGACTGGTCCAGGCTGCCGATGCGGAACGTGTAGGTGCCGGAGCTGCTGACGCAGTGCTTGGCGGTGAGGATGTACTGCGGGGCGATGATCGTCGCGGTGCAGTTCTGCTGGCCGTTGACGAAGAGCCGGGCCGCCCAGGGGCCGCTGGTGGCGGTGCTGCCGCCGATGATCGACGGCTGGGCCTGCGGGGTGCTGTCGGCGGCCGCCGGACCGCCGAGGCCGACGACGGCCAGCGCGGTGCTCGCGGCCAGCAGGACGAACTTGCCGAATTTCACGCTCACTCCTTTTCACGCGGGGGAGAACCGCGTGGGGAAAGCCGGTGGGGACCGAACTCGAAGATTGTCCGAGTTGCCGGCGAATGTCCGGAACCGACGAAAGTCGCCGGTGGAATCCGTATTTATTTCCCGGAGTGGGGTACGTGCAGTTCCCGTACTGTTCCGCGCTCGTGAGCGGGGGCCGTCCGTCTTAGGCGGCGACCTTCGCCGGGGCGGTCTTCCGCAGCCAGTACAGCCCGATGACCGGCAGGACCAGCGGGATGAAGAGGTAGCCCTCGCCGTAGACCGACCAGACGGTCGGGTGCCGGAACGCGGCCGCGTCGACGAGGCTCAGCGTGCCGATGGTCAGGACGCCCAGCAGCTCGATCGAGCAGGCGACGAGGGCCACGCGCCACCAGCCGTCCCCGCGCCGGGCCAGCGCGATCGTCGCGACGATGTAGACGACCGCGGCGAACGCCGAGAGCAGGTAGGCGAGCGGAGCTTCGTGGAACTTGGTGCTGATCTGGACGCCGGCCCGCGACGTCGCGGCCAGCGCGAAGATCGCGTACACGGCGACGAGCACCCGTCCGGGGCCGGAGGCCGTTTTACGCTGTTGCTCCACTCCACACCTCGTTCAGTCGCAGCACCATCACCGGGATGGCCAGGCAGGCGATACCGAGCACGACGGTGCTCGACCGGCTCCGCTCGGCCAGCGCCCAGGCGGCGCCCACGGGCAGTACGACCAGGGAGCCGATCAGGTAGGCCAGGTAGGTGGCCAGGCTGCCGGGCCGGTCACCGCCGGCGAGCAGCACGATCCCGATCACCAGCTGGACGACCAGCAGCGCCTCGACGGCCGCGACTCCGATCAGGAGCGGGTTGTCCGGCAGCCGGTTCCTGGCCGACTGGACGAAGCTCCAGAGCGCGACGAGCGTGGCAGCCACGGCGACCGTCACGGCGAATCCGAAGATCACCCGTTCCTCCTTCCGGTCCGCCGGTCGTCAACTTACTCCGTGGTACCGGCGGGTCCGTCCGGCGAGGTGTCGGGCGTGGCGTGGACCACCGCGGTGCTCCTGTGTTCTACGTCTGGGCCGACGAGAATGGTGCCTATCCCGAAAATCGATCACAAGCCGGTCTTGATGGCATTCTGCCAATTCGATGGGGTCATTCGAGGCGTTCCATGGGTGGACCTGCGGAAATGGCGGAAAGATCTTCACGTTACACCACTATGGTGTGATGGTCCGACTGGACAAATCACCCTGGGTTCGTCTATCGGCCGGTAGACGTCGTTTCTACTTACCTCGGATAGCCCAGCTGAACCGCCGGGTTGGCGGATTGGCCCAGAGCTGTTCGGCATGGGGAAATATCCTCGTCCCAGGACTGTGATGTCCGGGGGATCGTACGGAGGGGTATCTCGGATGGATCTGCGCCACGAAGCTTTTTGCTTCGCCGACCGGCTGTTCTACGACGAACAGCCGGAAAACGGCGCTCCGGCCGACGATCTTACGACGGCTTTCCCGGTGTCGGGCCCTGGTTGGGTGACCACCGAACGTGGAGCGTGGCGCGAGCTGCACCCTGAAGGCAGTGTTCTTCCTGCGCAGGGCTGGCAGGTTCATGTCACGGCTCGCCCGGACAACGCGAGCCGGGTACTCGCGCGGGTCTCTGAATGCTGCCTCGAGCACCGAGTCGCGTTCAAGCACCTCCGCTCGCTGATGACTTTGCTCACACGGAATTCGAAATATGCATCCGGCGACGGCGGCGTCGAGTTGGCCACCATTAACCCGGTCGACGACAGCGAACTCGAGCGAGTCCTCGTAGCTCTCTCAACCAGCTTGGAAGGTGAGACAGGACCCGGCATTCCCGGCGCCTTGCAGTACGGCGAGTGTCCACTCTACGTACGTTATGGCGGATTCGCGGACCAGTGGGTCGAACACAATGGCAGCCGCGTCCCGGCGGTCCGCAAGCCCGATGGACGGCTGGTACCCGAGAAGCGAGAACTGACGTTCTCGGTACCCGACTGGGTCAAGCTGCCGACCTGTTTGCGTAGCAGTCTCGCTGCACGCAAGGAAGGTGCTCTGGCTCAGTTCCCCTACCGGACGGTGCGCCCGCTCCGCACCTCGCACAGCACGAGAATTTTCGTGGCCGCCCCCAAGACGGGCGGTGACCCGGTCGTCCTCAAGGAGGCCCGTCCGCACGCGGGTCTTGACGAGGCGGGGACCGACGCCGTCGAACGGCTACGCCGAGAGCACGAGGTGCTCGTCCGGCTCGCCGGTATCCCGAGTGTGCCGCAGGTGGTCGAGCAGTTCACCGTCTCGGAGCGCCACTACCTGGCCACGGAGTACCTGCCAGGGACCTCGCTGGCCGACTGGCTGTCCCATAACTACCCGCTGACCAGCAGCAACACGTCAACCGCTGACCTCGCGGCCTACGCGCGGCGCGCGCTGGACATCGCCACACAGGTAGAGAAGACGCTCGCGGACATCCACGCTCGCGGCATCGTCTTCGGAGACCTGCACCCCTCGAACATCCTGATCGACGAGGACGACCAAGACCGCATCGCCCTGACCGACTTCGGGACGGCGTTCGACGTCGAGTCAGGCGATCGTCCCGCTCAGGGCACGCCCGGCTTCCGCGCGCCGGCCGACCGCAGCGGTTTCGAGGCCGACGAACACGCGCTCGCTGCGTTGCGGCTGTGGCTCTTCCTTCCGCTGACGCCGCTGGCCGAGCTCGCTCCGGCGAAGCTGCGCCGCATCGCCGACTTCGCTCAACGCCGGTTCGCGCTGCCCGAGGGGTACGCCGATGCCGCAGTCGCTGTGCTGGCCCAGCGTGACGTCGATGCTGAGCCCACCTCGGCTCACACGGAGCTCGACCACGACAAACCGGACTGGCCGCTGGTTCGCAAGCAGGTCGTCGAGGCGATCCTGGCCAGCGCCACGCCCTCGCGCCAGGACCGGCTGTTCCCGGGGGACATCGAACAGTTTCGCGTCGGCGGTTCTAGTTTCGGCGTCGGTGCCGCCGGTGTGCTGCACGCGCTTGACGTCGCTGGGGCCGGCCGCTTCCCCGAGCATGAAGGCTGGCTGATCGAAGCGGTCCGCCGGGAGCCGCCGACCCGGCCTGGGTTCTACGACGGCAGCTCCGGCATCGCCTACGTCCTGGAGAACTTCGGGTACCACGACCAAGCCGGCAAGCTGCTGGCTTCGTCCGCGCGGCTCGTCGAGCAGACGACCGACCACTCCCTGGGGACCGGTCTGGCCGGCATCGGGCTGACGATGCTGCACTTCGCGACCGTCCGCCAGGACAACGAGTTCGGCCGCCAGGCACTGGCCACGGCCGTTCGGCTGGCCGAGGCGCTGGAGACCGCCGCGCCGCCGGGGAACTCGGCTCGCGCCGGCCTGTTGTCCGGCTGGGCCGGGCCGGCGCTGCTGTTCATCCGGCTCTTCGAACGCACCGGCGAGCCGGCCTGGCTCGCCTTTGCCGACCAGGCGTTGTGCCGTGACCTCGAAGAATGCATCGAAGCCGAGGACGGCTCGCTGCAGGTCCGAGACGGCGCGGCCCGCACGTTGCCCCACGTCGGTGTCGGCAGCGCCGGGATCCTCCTGGTCGCTGAGCAGCTGGCGCGGCACCGCCCGGACGCGGAAGCCTGCGACAGCCTTCCCGCTTTGCGGAAGGCGTGCCTGGGTGAGTTCGTCGTCCAGCCCGGGTTGCTCGACGGCCGGTGCGGGCTGGCGGTTGCGCTGGCTGCGAGTCCGGGCGCGGGACTTCCGAACCGTTCGGCGGTGATCGATCAGCACTTGGCGTGGCTGGCTTGGTACGCGGTGCCGTACAAGGGCGGCCTCGCGTTCCCGGGCACCCGGCTGCTGCGCCTGTCGATGGACGTCAAGACCGGCAGTGCGGGGGTCCTCCTTTCTCTGGCTTCGCTCTTCGACGGTAAGGAAGCACTGCCCTTCTTGGGCGGTACGCAGTCTTCGCTGTCTATCGGTCGCTGACTGGAACCGCCGCGGCGGCCGGTGCAAGGAACCGGCCGGCTGGGGTCGGCGGCGGCCGCTCTCGGTGGTGGTGCGGCCCGCCGGCGGGGCGCCTTCCGGCGACGGGCCGCGACCACTACCTGGCCGCCTCCGGCAGGTTCCGGTCGTCGGCGGGGCGCCTGCCGGCGACGAATCCGTAAACCCACCAGGCCACACACGGCGGTGGCGCGTCCGCCCCCGGGGCGTCTGCCGAGAGCGGACGCGCGACCACCAACTTGTTCGGCCCACTTCGTGTTCGGGTGCCGCGACCGCCGGCGGGACGCCTGCCGGCGGCGGTCGGGGGACCACACTCGAGCCGCCCCCTCACCACTCTGCCGCCGCAACCGGACCGACTCCTAGGCCGCCGTCCGTGTTACCTGCCGATCCGGTGAGCAATCAGCTCGTCCACTGTGGACCTTTCCTGTGCGCTTTCCAGCTTATCGCCGCCGAAGGGGCGGGGAATCCCTCGACGGGAATCTGTGGATAACTGGCCGATGATCGTGGCGGTTGTGGACAACTCGGGCCGATCGGTCGGTTCTGTCGGTGCCGTGATGCATCATCGGAAGCACGGGAGAAACACGGCCCGGAAGCGACACCGTCGGAAAGGAGGTGACACGGCGGCGGTGCACGTCATCCGGGTTGCAGTGCCTCCAGTGCCTCGCGCAGCTTGCCGGAGACCGGTGTCGGCCGGCGGGACTCGCGGTCGACGAAGACGTGGACGAAGTGTCCTTCGGCGACCAGGGACTCGTCGGCCGCGTACATCCCGATCTCGTAGCGGACGCTGGACTTCCCGAGGTGCGCGACCCGCAACCCGACCCTCAGCGAACCAGGAAAGGACACCGATGAGTGATACCCGCAGTGCGACTCGACGCACAGCCCGATCACCGCCCCGGTTTCGATGTCGAGGCCGCCTTGCTCGATGAGCCACGTGTTGATCACGGTGTCCATCAGCGAGTAGTGGACCACGTTGTTCACGTGCCCGTAGACGTCGTTGTCCTTCCAGCGCAACGGGACCGTCTGCCAGTGCGGGTAGCCGCTCACCACAGCGACACCGAATCGCGCAGGATCTCCGACAGGGCGTCCGCGGACGCCTCGCGCGGTGCGGTGGCCAGCAGGCGTTGCTGCTTCAGCGTTCCCTCGACGAGGGAGTCCACATCGGACTCCGTGTAGCCGACGGCACCGATGCCGTCCGGGATGCCGATCTGCCGCATCAGGTCGATCAGCACCGCGGGCAGGTGGTCGGCGAAGTCGCCGGGCCACTCGAAGTCGGGCGCCAGCAGGCGGGCGACGCGCAGGTGGCGGTCCGGCGCCGCGTCGAAGGTGAAGCGGAACGCGGCGGGCGCGGTCAACGAGACGGCCATGCCGTGCGGGACCATGGGTTCTTCGCCCGGGTAACCCTCCGGGTGGAAATCCCTGACCTGGCCGGCGATCGGATAGGCGTTCGCGTGCGGGATGTGCACGCCGGCGTTGCCGAAGCCGAGGCCGGCGAACGTCGCGGCCAGGGCCATGGCCTCACGGGCCTTGAGGTCGGAACCGTCGCGCACGGCAGCCGGGAGGGCCCACGACAACAGCCTGAGGGACTGCTCGGCGAACATGTCGGCCAGCGGGTTCGAGCCGCAGTACGGCACGCGCTGCTCCGGGCGCTTGCGCTCGAACTCGGTGTACGGCTTGGCGGTGTAGCTCTCCGCGGCGTGGCAGAGGATGTCCATGCCGCTGGCGGCCGTCACTCCGGGCGGTTGGCTGACGGTGAGCCGCGGGTCGACGACGGCCAGGGTCGGGCGCAGCCGCAGGTGGCTGATCCCGCTCTTGACGCGCAGCGACAGCACGTCGAGGACGCAGACCGTGGTGCTCTCGGAGCCCGTGCCGGTCGTGGTGGGTACCGCGACCAGGGGCTTGAGTGGGCGGTCCGGCGCGCGGCCGCCGCCGACGGGGGCGTTGACGTAGTCCATCAGGTCGCCGTCGTTGCTCGTCAGGAGGTTCGCTGCCTTGGCCGTGTCGATGGCCGACCCGCCGCCGACGGCGACGAAGGCGTCGTACGGGCCTGTTCCGCGGGCGAAGTCGACCGCCTTCTGCATGCTGACGTCGGTGGGCTCGACGTGGACGCCGTCGAAGATCTCGGTCTCGATGCCGTAGCCCGCTATCCCGTCCGCGATGCGGCGGGGCCAGCCGGTCTCGGCGACCTGCGGGTCCGTCACGACGAGCACGCGGTGCGCGCCGTACTGGGTCAGGTCGTAGCCGATCTCGTCGCTGGCGCCGGTGCCGTACTTCAGCGCCGGTGCGCCATAAGTAAAAACAGTTTCATGTTCGGTTGCGGCCAAGTCGGTGGTCCTCGCTCCCTTGATCGGCTAGCAGTCGGTCAAAGCGGACATTCGGCCTATCCTTGTCCGGTTTCGGTGAAGATCACTTGACTGCACTGAACGGTGCCCGCCTAAGCTCTCCTCATTAGATACCAACTAGGAGCGACCGTCGCCCAGACGGCCGTGCGGATCCTGACCGAGGCGCGTGTCCGCCGCGTGTACGCGGTGGTCGGTGAGTCGTTCCTGGAACTGCTCGACGCCCTGCAACGGGAGCGGGAGATCACGCTGGTCTCCGCCCGCCACGACGCGGGCGCGGCGTTCATGGCGGAGGCCGAGGGGAAGCTGACCGAACGTCCCGCCGTGCTGCTCGCCAGCCGGGGGCCGAGTGCGGCGAGCCTGGCCATCGGCGTCCAAACGGCGTACCAGGACGAGACGCCGATGGTCGTCCTGCTGGAGACGCCGGCGACCGGACCCGTGCCGCTGTCGTCGGGGGAACTGCCGACGTCGGACCTCACGGCCATGTTCGAGTCGATCGCCAAGTCGACATTGCGGGTGACCGACCCGGACGGGCTGCCGGGGCTGCTCGCGCACGCGCTGACGACGTCGCAGGAAGGGCGACCGGGGCCGGTCGTGCTCGGCGTGCCGTGCGACATCTGGGGCATGCCCTACGACGCGGCCAAGCCGATGGCGCGGGTGCGGCCGCCCGCGTCCGGGACGCTGGGCCGTTCGGCGGACGCCGTGGCGCAGCTGGTGGACGAGGCCAAATACCCCGTGGTCATCGTCGGCGGGCGGGCGCGTTCGGCGCGGGACGAACTGATCGCCGTGGCCGATGAGCTTGCGCTGCCCGTCTACAACGCCTTCCGGCGGCAGGACGCCTTCCCCGAAAACCACGCCCGGTACGCCGGTCACCTGGGGCTCGGCATCCCGGCCCGGCAGCTGGACGCCCTGGAGCGCGCGGACCTGGTGCTCGCGCTCGGCACCCAGCTCGACGAGGTGACCACCCAGGCCTACCGCTACCCGACCCCTCAGCAAACGCTGGTCATGGTCGGCACCGGCATCGACGTGAGCCCGAAGCGGCGCGGGCTGACCTTCCGCGTGGACTCCGAGGTCGAGCCGTTCCTGCGAGAGCTACGTGAGGTCGCGGCGCCGCGGACGCGGCGGGCTTCGGCCGCCAACGCCGCCGTCCACACCTTCATGACCCCGCCCGACACCAGCGGGAACACGCGGGTGCACCCCGTCGACGTCGTGCGGGCGCTGCGGAAGCTGGCGCCCGAGGACACCATCGTGACCAGCGACGCCGGGAACTTCGCCCAGTTCATGCACCGCTACTGGTGCTTCACCGCGCCGCGCAGCCAGCTCGGTCCGAGCAACGCCGCCATGGGCTACGCCGTGCCGGCCGCTGTTGCGGCGAAGCTGACCGAACCGCGGCGGACCGTCGTCGCCATGGTCGGGGACGCCGGGACGCTCATGACCGGCCAGGAGATCGAAACGGCCGTCCGGTACCGGGCGCCGGTGATGGTGGTCGTCTTCCAGAACGGCGTTCACGGCGCGCTCGCGATGCACCAGGCCCGCACCTACGGCCGGCTCACCGGGGTGTCCATCCCGTTGACCGACTTCGCCTCGTGGGCGCGTGGGCTGGGCGCGGCCGGGTACACCGTGGACGATCGCGAAGAGCTCGAGCCCATCATCGCCAGCGCGCTGGTGCGGCAGCGGCCGTGCGTCATCGACGTGCGGACCGACCCCGATGTCGTGACCCCGGACGTGCGGATCTCGGCCCTGCTCGGGCAGGCGCGTCCGCAACCTCCCGCCCAGTAACGGTTTTGCTCCGTTTCGTTCCGGAAAATCCCGGGAATGTCGTGTGGTAGCAGGGCGTTGGCTCGGGTAACCTGGCGGTGTTCCGGTGGTGGTTCGCCGCTGAACCTTCCCGGCCGGGTCCCGGCGGGAGACAACCGGTTTCTGTCGGTGCCGCATGGCACCATCACGGTCATGACCCGCGCCGAAGCGGGCAGGGAACGAGGGGAGTTTCGACGTGACCGATCACCAGCACGCATCCGACCAGCTGAAGTCCTCCGGCGTCGTACCGGTGCTGTTCAGCGCCAGCGCGGAAGCCCACGACGACGCCGTGGTGGCCGCCGATCGGGACGCCGCCTGGCGCTCGCCGTTCGCCACCGAGGGGCTGCGCCCGGCGAGTGGCGAATAGCTCACCCCGCCCGGGTGAAGATGGCTTGTCCGCCCTGGTCAAGGTGTGCTTTACTGCTTAAGGTCTCGATTTTTGTGTTCGTGTTGAGTCACGCTCGCAGAAAGTCAGCGGGCGTAGTGTCTCCTCACCGAGGAAGCAAACCGTCCGGGTGCTGACCCGGGTCGCCGAAGTGGCTTCCTGTTTTGGTGTTACACATGGAGATTTTTGATGACTCAGGGCACTGTGAAGTGGTTCAACTCCGAGAAGGGGTTCGGCTTCATCACCCCCGACAACGGTGGCGGCGACGTCTTCGTTCACTACAGCGAGATCCAGGGTAACGGCTTCCGTACCCTCGAGGAGAACGCTCGCGTCGAGTTCGAGATCGGCCAGGGCCAGAAGGGCCCGCAGGCCACGTCGGTCACCGTGATCTGACTTTGATCTTGGGAAAGGGCCGTCACCCGTTCGGGGTGGCGGCCCTTTTCGTAAGCTGCGCACCATGATCGAGCACGGTTACACCGTTTCCGGGATGAGCTGCGGGCACTGCGCCCAGTCGGTGACCGAAGAAATCACGGCGCTGCCGGGAGTGGCCGAAGTGGACGTCGACGTCGCGGCGCGTCGGGTGCTCGTGCGGGCCGAGACCGCGCTGGCCGAGGACGACGTCCGGGCCGCGGTCACCGAAGCCGGCTTCACCTTCGAGGGCGTCGCCGACCTGGTCCCGTAGGTCGCTGCTGCCGCGACGTCGTCCTGGTTGGTTCTTACCCGCCCGGCAACTCCAGGTTGGACTGTCCACTGGCGACCACAGAGTGGGACGCCGGTGTGATCTACATCGCTTCGTCACGCGTTCACGTGCACACTGCAACGCCCTGCAACCCTTCCGTTTTGCCCGATCACGGAGTCTCCTGTTCTCCAGGGAAAGAACGGGAGGTCAGGTGGGCGAAACGGTGGCGGGGATCGTCGCGAACCCCGCTTCGGGGCGGGACATCCGCCGGCTGGTCGCTCAGGCGTCGGTGTTCCCCACCGCCGAGAAGGCGAACATGGTCCAGCGGCTGCTGGCGGCGTTCGCCGTCGCCGGGCTCGACCGGGCCCTGGTCTCGACCGACCTCGGCGGGATCTCCGCCGCGGTCCTGCGGGCGCTCGGCCGCGGTGGCTCCTGGCCGAAGGTCGACTTCTGTGAGGAAGACGCTCTCACCGGCACCGCCGCCGACACCACGAACGCGGTGCGCCGCATGGTCGACGCCGGCGCTGGGGTCATCGTCGTCCTTGGCGGGGACGGGACGGCGCGGGTGGCCGCCGCGGCCTGCGAAGACGTTCCGCTGCTCGCCCTCTCGACCGGGACCAACAACGTCTTCCCGCAGGTGCGGGAGGCGACCGTCGCCGGCTTGGCCGCCGGGCTGATCGCCACCGGGCAGATCGATCCGGACCTCGTCACCCACCGCGTCAGCGTGCTGGAGGTCGTCACCAAAGCCCGCCGGGAGATCGCGCTCGTGGACGTCTGCGTGTCGCTGAGCAGGCACATCGGAGCGCGGGCGTTGTGGGACCCGTCCTCGCTCACCGAGCTGTACTGCACCTTCGCCGAACCGGACGGCATCGGTCTCTCGAGCGTTCCAGGCCAGCTCTGTCCCAGCCCACGGTCGAGCCCGGACGGCGTCGCACTGCAGCTCGGGCCGGTCGGGGAGACGCCGTACGTCGTGCACGCGCCGATCGCGCCCGGGCTCGTGCGGCCGGTCGGCGTGCGCGGCTGGGGACTGCTGCAGCCCGGCGTGCGCGTCGAACTCGCCGCGGCGGGCGGGGTCATCGCGCTCGACGGTGAACGCGAACTCGAGCTCAAAACCGGGGAGAGCGCGTTCGTCGAGCTCAAGCCGGACGGCCCGTGGGTGGTCGACGTCCGGGCGGCGATGGCGGAGGCGGCGAGGAAAGGGCTGTTGCGCACGGAAACCGATCCGGGGAAGGAGCGCCGGAGATGACGGACGCCCTCCAAGGTGCCTACCGCGTCATGCGGACGATCAGGGCCGTCGAAGAACAGGTCCGTGCGACCGGCGACCACCGGTATCCCAGTGAGGAGGCCCTCGCCGCCGGTGTCTGCCTCCACCTCGACGGCCGGGACGCCATCGCCGGCACCCACCGCCGACACGGGCACCGCATCGCGAAGGGCGTCGACGTGCGGGCCGTCCTGGCCGAGATCCGGCGTCACCCGCCGGCCGTGACGGACACCCTCGGCGGGGTCCCGCTGCTGATCTGCGGTG
Source organism: Amycolatopsis sp. Hca4 (assembly GCF_013364075.1). Taxonomy (GTDB): domain Bacteria; phylum Actinomycetota; class Actinomycetes; order Mycobacteriales; family Pseudonocardiaceae; genus Amycolatopsis. The sequence goes on along the minus strand of NZ_CP054925.1, from coordinate 5,818,120 downwards.
CCGCGATCGCCGCGAAACAGCAGAACACCGGCGGCGTCGGCGTCGCCTTCCTCGGCGACGGGCCGGGGACGACGCTGGAGGCGCTGAACCTCGCGTCGGCCTGGCACCTGCCCGCCATATTCGTCACCGAGGACACCGGTTACGCCGATCGGGTGGCCGGGCTCGGCGTGCCGGGAGTCGTCGTCGACGGATCCGACTTCTTCGCCGTGCACGAAGCAGCGGGAGAAGCGGTCGGCCGGGCTCGCCGCGGCGGTGGCCCGACGCTCATCGAAGCCGGCTTCCCACGGCACGTCGGCGACTGCCTCCAGCGGTTCCGCAGCCGCGTCACCGACAGCGGTGAGCTGCGAGAACAGGTTCTCGACGCGATCGACGCCGAGGTCGCCCGGCTCATCGAAGACTCGGTCTCCGCGCCCGGAGCCGCTCGGGACGACGTCGAGACCGACGTCTACGTCTCCTACTGACCGGCCACAAACCGCGACGTGCCCCACCTACCGATCATCCGGCCGAAACGGCAGACTCCCGGGAGGCACAGCACAAGGAGCGGCGGTTGGGGCAGCGAGACCTCGAGGCGGCGTTGCCGGTCGGGGCGGATCCCCGGCGGCACGCCCGTGTCCTCGCGCAGGTGCACGAAGCGGCCCTCAACGGCCAGGCCCTGCCCAGCAGGCCGCGGCCGGTCATCGCCGCGTCCTGGCAGCGCATGCGCCGGCTCGGCATGGACCCGGACAGCCGGGCCGCCGCGCCCGTCCTGAGCTTCGCGCAGCTGGAAGCCCGTCGCCGGGCCAGCGGGCTCGCCGAGGCGCTGCCGGTCCTGCGCGGCGCCCTGATCAGCCTCGCCGAGCAGGCCGCGCACATCATGGTGATCGCCGACGCCGGCGGCGCCGTCCTCTGGCGGGACGGCAGCGCCGCGGTCCGCCGCCGCGCCGACCGGCTCGGGTTCGTCGAAGGCGCCGACTGGCAGGAGGAGTCCGTCGGCACCAACGCGATCGGCACCGCGCTCGTCGCGCGCGCTCCGATCCAGGTGTACTCCGCCGAGCACTACGTCCGCGCCCAGCACTCCTGGACGTGCGCGGCCGCGCCGCTGCACGACCCGCGCGACGGCAGGCTGCTCGGCGTCGTCGACCTCTCCGGCCCGGCCTCGACCGTCCACGCGACGACGTTGGCGCTGGTCGACGCCGTGACGCAGCTCGCGGAGGCCCAGCTGCGCACCACCCACCTCACCGAGCTCGAACGGCTGCGCGGCTTCGCCGGCCCGGTCCTGGCCAAGGTCGGCGGGCGGGCGATGGTCACCGACGAGCACGGCTGGGTCGCCGCGTCCACCGGGCTCGCGCCGGTCGACCGGGTCGCGCTGCCCACCGGCCTCGGGCCCGGGCGGGCCTGGCTGCCCACGTACGGCGACTGCTCGGTCGAGCCGGTGCCCGGCGGCTGGCTGCTCCGGCTGACCGAGCACGACGCTGCCCCGCCGACCCGCGTCGTGCTCGACGTCCGGTCGCCGCGCGAGCCGGAGCTCACCGTGGCCACGGCCGCGGGGACCTGGACGCACCGGCTCAGCCCGCGCCACGCCGAAGTCCTGTACGTCCTGGCCAGCCGCCGCGACGGGCGGTCGGCTTCCGAGTTGTCGGCCGACCTGTTCGGCGACGCCGGCCGGGCGGTCACCGTCCGCGCCGAGATGTCCCGCCTGAGACGCCACTTCGGCGGCATCCTCGGCGCGAAGCCGTACCGCTTCGCCGACGACGTCGAGGTGGTCGTCCGGCGGCCGCCGGACCCGGAAGCCGTGCTCCCGCACTCGCTCGCCCCGGCCATCCGCGGCTGACTCCCCGGCAACGCGGGATCATCGAGCCGCGCATTCCCTTGGCGCGCTGGACGTGGAGCTCGCCGAGGTGCTGACGGCCATACAGTCCGATGTGGACGGTGTGGGGCGCGACGTCCGGAACACCCTCGGCCGATTCACCCGGACAGGTGAAGGGCCGGCCGGCATGCGGCACGCCGGCGTCGGGCCCGAAGACGATCACCGGCGCGTGCCGGCGGAAGCCCGCACCTGAGCACCGGTGTGCGCCGGAACACGTCCGCCCAGATCACGTGCTGGTGACAGCGGGCGGTGCCGGTGGCTGCGCGCGCGGCGACTCGGCTACCTTCTGCGGGTACGGCTCACAGCGATCTTTTTCGGGGGCTCCGGGAGGCGAAGCCCCCGGCCTGGGGCGATGCCCCGGATGGCAGGGGGAGGAATTCGGGGATGACCAGCACCGCGACGGCCCCGGCGCCCGCGCCGGGAGCTCCGCCGTCGCCACCGGACAACCGCGACCGCACCGGGGGCCGCAGCGGCCTGCTGGGGCTGCTCGAGCTGCCGGGCCAGGGCGTCCGCGCGGTCGTCCGCTCGGCCGCGACGACACCCGGCCGGCTCACCGTGATCGCCGTCGGGCTGGTGCTGCTGGCCCTCGTCGCCGGGCTCGTCGCGACGCTGTCGGTGCAGGACCGCGACGACACGATCAGCGGCGTCATCGACCGCCGCGAACCGCTCGCCGCCGCGTCGCAGCAGGTCTACCGCTCGCTTTCCGACGCCGACGCGACCGCCGCCAGCGCGTTCCTCTCCATCGGCACCGAGCCGCCCGCGCTGCGCCAGCGCTACGAGCGGGACATCGCCGAAGCCGGCGCCGCGCTCGCCAAGGCCGCTTCCGACAGCGCGGACGTCGCCGCCGCGGCCACCCCGGTCGACGTGCTGAACCAGCAGCTGCCCGTCTACACCGGGCTCGTCGAGACGGCCCGGGCGAACAACCGGCTCGGCTACCCGGTCGGCGCCTCCTACCTGCGCGAGGCGTCCGAGCTGATGCGGGCGAAGATCCTGCCCGCCGCACAGGACCTCTACCGCGTCGACACCGAACGGCTCATCGAAGAGCAGGACAGCGCCACCGGTTTCCCGTGGCTCGCCACGATCCTGGTGGTGGCGCTGCTGGCCGCGCTGATCGTCGCCCAGGTCTACCTGACGCGGCGCACCAACCGGCTGCTGAACGTCGGGCTCGTCGTCGCGACGGCCGCCGTCGTGGTGTCGCTGCTGTGGGGCGCGGTCGCGCTGATCGTGCAGGGCAGCCTGGTCGGCAGCGGCCAGGAGGACGGCTCGCACCGCGTCGACGTGCTCGTCCGCGCGCGGATCGCCGCGCTGCAGGCCCGCGCCGACGAAACGCTGACGCTGGTCGCCCGCGGCGACGGCGGCGCGTACGAGAAGGACTTCGGCGCCAAGGCCGTCCAGCTGGTCGGCGAGGACGGCCAGGGTGGCCTCCTCGGCGAAGCCCGCGGCCTGATCAAGGACGGCGACGGCGCCACGAAGGTCGCCGACGCGTCCGCGGCCGCGACCGACTGGCTGAAGGCGCACCGGCAGGTCCGCGCCCAGGACGACGCCGGCGCGTACCAGGAAGCCGTCGACTCCGCCGTCAAGGAGGACGCGAAGGGCGGCTCGGCGCCGGCGTTCCGGCGGCTCGACGACAGCCTCCAGGCCGCGATCGACGTCGGCAGGCAGGACTTCGTCGACGACACCCACAACGGCGACCGCGCGCTGACGGTCCTCGCACCCGGCCTGGCCGTGCTGGCGATCGTCGCCGCGGCTGGTGTCACCATGGGGATCCGGGAGCGACTGAGGGAGTACCGGTGAGCAGGCGGCGGAACACGGTCCGGGCGGGCGTGCTGGCGGTCGTCGCGCTGCTGGCGGCGTCCTGCGGCAGCCCCGGGAAACCGGTCGACCCGGCGCCGGTGAGCAACGCGGCCTGGCCGCAGCCCGCGCACGTCGGCGGCCCGGACGCGACGGCGGGCGGCACCTCCGACACCAGCTGCAACCCGCTGGCCAGCCTGTCGCCCTCCAGCACCACCGTCCCCGACAACTCGACGATGTCGGACATCAAGAAGCGCGGGAAGCTGATCGCCGGGGTCGACCAGACGACCTACCTGTTCGGGTTCCGCAACCCCACCTCGGGCAACCTCGAGGGCTTCGACATCGACATGGTCAACGCGGTCGCCAAGGCGATCTTCGGCTCGGCCGACGGCCACGTCCAGTTCCGCGCGATCCCGTCTTCGCAGCGCGAGGAGGTGCTGAAGAAGCACCAGGTCGACATCGTGGTCCGGACCTACAGCATCACCTGCGCGCGCAAGAAGGACGTCGAGTTCTCCTCCGTGTACTACGTGGCGGGCCAGAAGGTCCTGGTGCCGAAGGAGTCGAAGGCCCAGAACCTGTCGGACCTCAACGGCAAGCGGGTGTGCGCGACCAAGAAGTCGACGTCGCTGGCGAAGATCGCGACGGACCCGGCCAAGCCGGTGCCGGTTTCGGTGGACAACTGGTCGGACTGCCTGGTGATGCTCCAGCAGGGCCAGGTCGAGGCGGTGTCGACCGACGACACCATCCTCGCCGGGATGGCCGCGCAGGATTCGACCCTGGAAGTCCGCGGCGACCGGTTGACACAGGAGAACTACGGCATCGGCGTGCCGAAGGACAACGAGGACATGGTCCGCTACGTCAACGCGGTGCTCGACCAGATTCGCGGCAACGGCGTCTGGCAGGACAGCTACCGCCGCTGGGTGGAAGCCCGCCTCGGCCCGGCTTCGCCGCCGTCGCCCCAGTACCAGCAGTGAAGGTAGCTCAGCGCGACTAGGATCGATCTCCGCACGTCGCAGGGGATCCGGGAGGTAGCAGTGTCGGAGGAGCCGCGCCGTCCTCGGCACGCCGCGCCGGACGACGAGCCGCAGCAGGTGGCCACGCCGAGCTGGCGTCCGCCACCACCGGTGCGGTGGGAGACGCCGGAGCCGTCGATCTCCGGACGGCTCGACGAAGGCGAACCGGCACCGGCCGGCGGGCAGGTCCCGGCACAGACACCTCCCGCGCAGACACCGCCGGTGCGGCGCCCTCCGACGCCGCCGCGCGGACAGGCCGCCGCCCGCCCGCCGATCCCCGGTGCCGAAGACCCGACGCGCCCGCCGGGCAGCATCGCGCCCGTCGCGCCGCCGACGCCGGCCGTGCGCCCGGACGCCGATGCGCCGCAGTCACCGAAGGTGCCGGTGACGCCGGCCGCGCGTCCGGACGCCGACGCGCCGCAGCCGCCGAACGTGCCGGTCGCGCCGGCGACGCAGGCCCTGCGCCCGGACCCCAACGCGCCGCAGCCGACGAGCGTGCTCGCCGCACCGGCGCCGGAGACCCAGAGCATCATGCCGCCGGTGCCGCGGCCGGACACCGGTCCCGACGCCCCGTTGCCGGACCCGGGCACCGAAAGCGTCCTGCCCGAGCGCACCAGCGAAGGACGGCACACCGGCACGGGCACCGGGACGGGAACGGGCACCGGCAGCGGTTCGGCCTCCGGCTCCGGCGCGTTCCCCGGCACTTCGCGGCGGACGTCGTCGCGGACGTCCCGGTCCCGCCGCGGCCGCCTGGGCGCCGGGCTGGTCGAGGTCCCGCCGGTGCCCGCGCGCGACCCCGCGTCCGCGGTGCTGACGAACCCGGTGGTGTCGGAGGAAAAGCGGTTCTGCGGCAGCTGCAGCGCCAAGGTCGGCCGCGGTAAGGACGGGAAACCCGGTTCTCCGGAAGGGAAGTGCGAGAACTGCGGCGCGCCGTTCTCCTTCCTCCCGAAGCTGCAGCCGCACGAGCTCGTCGGCGGCCAGTACGAGGTCCTCGGCGCGATCGCCTACGGCGGTCTCGGCTGGATCTACCTGGCGCAGGACCACAACGTCAGCGACCGCTGGGTCGTCCTCAAAGGACTGATCGACACCGGCGACGCGACGGCGATGGCGGCCGCGGCCAACGAGCAGCGGTTCCTCGCCGAGGTCGAGCACCCGAACATCGTCAAGATCCACAACTTCGTGCAGCACCCGGACGCCCACAGCGGCACGACCACCGGCTACATCGTGATGGAGTACGTCGGCGGCCAGTCGCTGCGGCAGCTCGCGCTGGCGCACCACCGGGAAAGCCGCCGTCCGGAGCCGCTGCCGATCGGCCAGGTCATCGCCTACGGGCTGGAGATCCTGCCCGCGCTGGGTTATCTGCACAGCCAGGGCCTGCTCTACTGCGACCTCAAGCCGGACAACGTCATCCAGACCAACGAGCAGCTGAAGCTGATCGACCTCGGCGCGGTCCGCCGCACCGACGACTACGAGAGCCCGCTGTTCTTCACCACCGGCTACAGCGCGCCGGAACTGCCGACGCAGGGCGCGTCGATCGCGTCGGACCTGTTCACCGTCGGGCGCACGCTCGCCGTGCTCAGCTTCGAGTTCACCGGCTACACCACCAAGTTCAAGACCACCCTGCCCGGCCCGGACGCCGTCCCGCTGTTCGCGCTGTTCGGTTCGTACTACCGGTTCCTGCGCCGCGCGACGCACTCCGACCCGGACCGGCGGTTCCTCTCCGCCGAGGAGATGTCCGACCAGCTCACCGGCGTGCTGCGCGAGATCATGGCGCTCGGCACCGGCAAGCCGCGGCCCGGCGCGTCGACGGTGTTCGGCCCGGAGAGCCGCACGTTCGGCGTGCAGCTGGTGGTGCCCGAAGCCGGCGCCAGCGTGCCGCTGCCGGGCGCGGACGAGGTCGTCGCCGGCCTGCCGATCCCGCAGGTGGACACGGACGACCCGGCGGCGGGCGTGCTCGCCACCACGACCGCGCTCGACCCGCGGGCCGCCATCGAGGCGCTGGCCGGGGCCCCGCGGGAGTCGATCGAGGTGCGGCTGCGGATCGTGCGCGCGCGGATCGAGCTGGGCGAGTTCGCGGAGGCCCAGCGGCAGCTGCAGGCCGCGCAGTACCTGGCCATCAAGAACGGCTACCCGCACGACTGGCGGATCGACTGGTACCGCGGCCTGATCGAGCTCGCGGGCGGCCGTTCGCGGGTTGCGCACGTCGCCTTCGAAGCGGTGTACGACGACCTGCCCGGCGAAGTCGCCCCGAAGCTCGCGCTGGGCATCAGCGCCGAAGGCGTCGGCGACTACTTCGCCGCCGCGCGCTTCTACGAACTCGTGTGGCGCACCGACCGCACGTACGTCAGCGCCGCCTTCGGCCTCGCCCGCGTCTACCTGGCGCAGGGCGCGCGGGCGAGCGCGGTCGAGGTGCTCGAAACCGTGCCGCCGTCCTCGACGCACTACGTCGACGCGCAGGTCGCCGCGATCAAGATCAAAACCACCGCGACCAAGGCCAACGGCCGCGAAACCCCGGTCACCGAGCACGACCTGCTCGACGCGTCGGCCCGGCTCGAGCGGCTCCGGCTCGACGTCGAACGGCGCACGCGCCTGTCCGCGGGCGTGCTCGAAGCCGCGCACGAGTGGCTCAAGGAGGGCAAGCCCACGCCGGGCGCGCACGTGCTGGGGTGCCGGCTCGAAGAACGCGAGCTGCGGTTCGGCCTCGAGCGGTGCTACCGGGCGCTGGCGCGGCTGGCGGGCACGCTCGACGAACGCATCGAGCTGGTGGACCGGGCGAACGCGATCCGGCCCCGGACGCTCACCTGATCAGGGGTTGATCTCCCAGTCGCGTTCGCCGCGCTCACGCTGGTTCTTCTCGTGCTGCGCGGCCAGCTTCTCCAGCGCCTGCGGGTCGCCGTGGGTGCTGAAGTGCTCGAAGCCGACGACGACGAACAGCGCCCGCGCGCTGACCGCGATCGGGCCGTCCTCGGCGTCGAGGCGGCCGTCGGCACTGACGTAGATCTTGCGGCCGGCGATGCCGTCCAGCCGGGTCGCGATGAACAGCGTCGAGCCGACCGGGACCGGCCGCCGGAAGTCCGTCTCGAGCTTGCCGGTGACCGCCGGGCGGCGCATCAGATTGCCGACCGCCGAGCCGAGCGCCTCGTCGAACGCGCAGGCCAGCAGGCCGCCGTGGGCCAGGCCGGGTGCGCCCTGGTGGGCCGCGGTGACGGTGAACCGCGAGTGCACGACCTGGCCTTCGCCGACGGTCGAGCGCAGGTGCAGCCCGGCGTCGGCCTCGTCGCCGCACCCGAAGCACTCCGCGAAGTGCACGCCGAGCTCGGTGCCCGGCGCCGGTGCCTTGGGGTGCGGGACCGCGGGCTCCACCGGGACCGGCGGCCAGGGTTGAGAAACACGACTCATGCGCTGACGTTAACTCGCCGGTAGACACCGCCCACGCGCGGCCCGCGAGGTATGTCCGCAACACCTACCACTCAGTAGCCGGAAAGTTCCCCACTGTACACAATTTCCGGCTCAGACTGCCGACCCGGGAGAGCCGGTCAAGACTGGGTCGATGAGCTCGAACGGCCCAGTGGGCACTGCACGGGAGGAGTCGTCGCCGGCATGAGCGAAACAGCAGCAACGACGGGCAATCCGTCAGTGGACGAGAGAACCGTCAAGCGCGCCGTCTGGGCTTCGGCCATGGGCAACGCCACCGAGTGGTACGACTACGGCGTCTTCACCTCGGGCGCGATCGCCGCCAGCATCGGCACGTTGTTCTTCCCCGGCGAAGGCAACGCGGTCCTGAAGTCGCTGGCGCTGCTCGCGGTCGGGTTCATCGTGCGGCCGTTCGGCGGGGCGTTCTTCGGGCCGCTCGGCGACAAGCTCGGCCGCAAGCGGGTCCTCGCCATCACCATCCTGCTGATGTCGGGCTGCACGTTCCTGGTCGGCGTGCTGCCGACGTACTCCGGCAGCTACAGCATGGGCATCGCGGCCCCGATCGCGATCCTGCTGCTGCGGATCATCCAGGGCTTCTCCACCGGTGGCGAATACGGCGGAGCGGCGACGTTCATCGCCGAGTACTCCCCGACGAAGCGCCGCGGCTTCTTCGGCAGCTTCCTCGAACTCGGCACCCTGGCCGGTTACGTGCTCGGCAACCTCGTGGTGCTGTCGGTGACGCTGTCCCTGTCGCCGGAGCAGGTCGACGCCTGGGGCTGGCGGATCCCGTTCTTCGTCGCGCTGCCGCTCGGCCTGATCGGGCTCTACCTGCGGAACAAGCTCGAGGACACCCCCGAATTCCGCCGGATGGAGGCCGCGGGCGAGGCGCCGAAGAAGGCGCCGCTCAAAGAGATCTTCGTCCGCAACTGGCGGATGATCCTCAACCTGATCGGCATCGTGCTGCTGCTCAACGTGGCGGACTACCTGCTGCTCACGACCATGCCGACGTACTTCACGGACACGTTGAAGATCAACGACAACACCTCGACGTTGATCATCATCGCGGTCGAAGTCATCCAGATGGCGATCATCATCCCGCTCGGCGCGCTGTCCGACCGGATCGGCCGGAAACCGTTGCTGCTGACGGCGGCCATCGGGTTCCTGGTGCTGAGCTGGCCCTGCCTCAAGCTCATGCAGTCCGGCAGCATCCTGTGGCTGTTCGTCGGGTTCCTGATCGTGGCGATCCTGCTGGTGTTCATGCTCGCGGTGATCGGCTCGACGTTCCCGGCGATGTTCCCGACGCGCGTGCGCTACGGCTCGTTCGCGATCGGCTACAACATCTCGACGTCGCTGTTCGGCGGGACCTGCGGTGTCATCGTGACGGCGCTGATCAAGAGCACCGGCAACGAGGACTGGCCTGCCTACTACCTGATGGCGGCGGCGCTGATCGCGATCCTCCCGATCATCAAGATCCCGGAGACGTCGCAGGTGCCGATGGAACAGATCGACACCGAGGACAACACCGGCCAGCCGGCCTCCGTGGCCGCTCAGCGCTGAGCGGTCTCCGGATAGCCGTGTGCCCCGCCCGGATCACCGGGCGGGGCACACGTGCGCCGGAGGTCAGTTCGCGTCGCGGCGAGGAGTGAAGCGCTTGCGGGACCACTGTCCGATCGGCACGCCACGACATCGCCACGAACCGGGCTGGGTTTTCGCCGGAAATCCACGAAATCCGGTGATCTGCACCACCGCTAGCGCGTGGTCGTCGGCGGGCCCGGCCGGGTCGCGGCCGGAACCGAAGTGGACGGCGTCGACAGCGTCGGGCGGGACGTCGGCCGCGTGCCCGCGGACGGCGTCTGCGCCACCGACGGGCGCGGGCTGCGGGTGCGGCTCTCACCCCGCTCGGTCGACGGCTCCGCCGGAGCGATCGACGTCGCCGGCACCGGCAGCTCCGACGGCGGCGGGCTGGAGGACGTGGTGACGACCGTGGACAGCCCCGGCCCGGCCGGCTGCACCGGTTCCGGTGGGCCGGGGCGGTGACCGGCCAGGAAACCGGCCACCGCGAGGACAACCGCCGTCGCGGCCGAGGTGCCGGCCACGGCCAAGCGCTTGCGTCGTCGCCGGACCCGGCCGCCGCGCTCGATCACGTCGGCGGCGTCGAGGCGCATCGGCGGCTGCGGGCCGCCGGCCGCGCCGGTCAGGAACGCGCGGACGTCATCTTCGGGGTCCATGTTCGTCACCTCCCTTCCGTGGGTGCGCTGAAGCTCAGCGCACCGTAGTGCGGGCCGAGCCGCTTGCGCAGCGTGGCCAGGCCGCGGGAGGCCTGGCTCTTCACCGTGCCGGTGCTGCAGCCGAGGACCTTCGCCGTCTCCTCGACGCTCAGGTCCTCGAAGTACCGCAGCACCAGCACGGCGCGCTGCTTGGGGGCCAGCACGGCCAGCGCCTGCCGGACCAGTTCGTCCCGCTCGTTCGCCGCGGGCTCCGCCGGGAGCTCCGGCGGGGCGTCGGTGAGCCGCTCCCGTTTCCACCTGCTGCGCCGGTGCTCCGCGAGGAACGTGCGCAGGACGACCTTGCGCGCGTAGGCGTCCAGCGCGTCGTGCCGCGACAGCCTCGGCCAGGCGAGGTAGAGCTTGAGCAGCGCGGCCTGCGTGAGGTCTTCGGCCTGGTGCCAGTCCCCGCAGAGCAGGAAGGCGGTCGACCGCAGGCTGTGCGCGCGCTCGCCGAAGTACCGGGCGAACTCGCCGTCCCACGGCGAGCCCGGCCCGGTCGACGGACGGGAGCGGGAAATCACCTGGTTACCGGGTCTCCCACACGGCAGGCAGGTGCAGGTCGCCGGTCGGCCCGGCCGGGACCGCGCGGGGGACGCGCGCCGGGCGGGCCGGGACGGCGATCGGGGCCCGCGACGTCGCGGGGACAGCGCTCGGCGCCTGCTGGGGCCGGGTCCGGGTGGCCGGGGCGGGCGCCACGGTCGGCTCGCCGGGCCGGGTCGCCTGGGTGGTGGGGGCGGCCGGCGCCTGCGCCTCCGAAGCCAGCGCGATGCCACCGGTCAGGGCGCCACCGGCGAGCACGAGCGCGCCGAGGGTCAGGGCGATGCGGATACGCAAGACAGCTCCTCATTCTCGCGGGCGCGGCAGGGGATCGCCGCGCCTCTGCCCTTAGTCATGCGGCGGGTGATCACCTTGGTTGCACCGGATTTCGCGGGTTTTCGGGTGCGGGAACGCGAACGGCCGGGAAGCCCGCAGGGGACTTCCCGGCCGCCCGGTGGTTGCGCCGGTGGAGCAGTGGATCAGTGGGTTCAGTGGGCGAGCGCCGACAGCTTCTGCCAGCCCGCCCAGTCGTAGGTCCAGTCGCTGTAGTCGCCGTCCTTCGCGCTCAGCGTCTGCGTGCTGCCGGTGATCTCCACCGGGTCGCCGGTGAGCACGCCGTCGTAGTACTCCTTGGCGCGCGCCGGCGACAGGTTCAGGCAGCCGTGCGAGACGTTCTTCTTGCCCTGCGCCCAGACGGACGCGGCCAGGCCGTGGATGAACTCGCCGTTGTTGGAGATCCGGACCGCCCACGGCACCACGACGTTCTCGTAGTGGTACTTCGGGTTGCTCATCGCGTACGTGGCCTGCTTGCCCATGACGACGTGCACGCCGCTGTGCGTGACACGGCCCGGGTCGGAGTCGAGGCCGTAGCTCACCGGGTAGTCGGCGATCTGCTGGCCGTCGCGGATCACCTGCATGGTGTGCTGCTGGGTGTTGCCCTTGACGATCTGCGAGCGCCCGATGGCGAAGCTGGCCGAGACGTCCTGCTTGCCGTACACGCCGTCGCCGACCTTGACGCCGTAGATCTTGGCGTTCACCTTCACCTGCGTGCCGGGCTTGAAGTACTCCTTCGGCCGCCAGTGCACCGAAGTGTCGCCTTCCATCCAGCCCCACGAGCCCTCGGTCTTCGGCGTGGTCTCGACCGACAGCGCCTTCTCGACGGAGGCCTTGTCGGTGACGCGGCTCGGGAAGGTCAGCGCGATCGGCATCGCGATGCCGTACGTCTGGCCGTCACCGACGTTCAGGCTGGCCGCCATCTGCCGCTTCGGCTTGACCGTGGTGAACGCGCCGCCGATGGGCAGGTTCTTGCCGTCGGCGCCTTGCACCTGGCCGGACCAGGTGTAGGTCTTGCCGTAGCCGAGCTGCTCGGTGGTGTTCCAGCTCTTCTTGTCCGCCGACGTCTGGCCCTGGACCTGCTTGCCGTCCGGGTTGGTCAGCGTGACCGACATGATCGTGCCGTCGGTGACCTGGACGCCGACCGGCTCGCCGGGCGCGACGTCCTGCGCGCCGCCGGCCGGCGACACCGTCAGCTTCGCGGGCTGCGCGCTCGGCGCGGGCGAGCTGGTCGGGCCCCCGCCCGACGAACCGCTCGCCGAGACCGTCGGTTCGCTGCTGCACGCCCCCAGCGTGAGCACGGCGACCAAGCCCAACGCCACGGCAGCGCCCCGGCGCCGCGTGGAAATCCTCACCGTCACACCCATCCCCTTTGCCCCTTTGGTGCTTCCCCCTTCGAGACGCCCCGCAGACCGGGTACGTTGAGCAACCGTGGCGTGACGAGTGTCACACTGACCGGTGAAAGCTCTCACGGAGGGGGCACAGCCGACTCCGAGCCGTATCCGGTGATCACGGTGTCGCTGTGCTGCGCCAGACTAGCCGCCGGGTACGACAGAACGGGGCGGGAGCCCTACGACGTTCCGGTGACCTTGGTGCCCAGAGCCGGTTTTCGCCTCGATCACGGGGTTCAACTTTGGCCAGATCCCGGTAGTCTGCTCTCAGGCCGTCGTTTTGCGTGTTAGTGGCTTCACACTCGCGGAACTTCTGACGCGAGCCATGGAGCCGACACGCTCTTGACTCGACTCGTTGGAACCGCCCGGGACGGTCGGGGTGCCGCTTCGGTGGCATTCGAAGCGGATCTGTGTAACGAGGAGTACAGCGGTGGCGCAAGGCACTGTGAAGTGGTTCAACGCGGAGAAGGGCTTCGGCTTCATCGCGCAGGACGGCGGCGAAGGCGACGTGTTCGTGCACTACTCGGAGATCGAGGGCCGCGGCTTCCGCACCCTCGAGGAGAACCAGCGAGTGGAGTTCGAGGTCGGCCAGGGTCAGAAGGGTCCGCAGGCCCAGAAGGTCCGCGCGATCTGAAACCGAGGCTGAAGAAGCCTCGCAGGCCCTTTTGCGCGTCTTAAGGCCTGAGCGAAGGGCCCCCGGCTGGTGCCGGGGGCCCTTTCTCATGGGTTCTGGGCAGTTCGCCGCGGGTTCGGCGCCGTGGGCCGGCGCTGAGGCTTCGGCGTCGTGGCTTCAGCGCCGCGCGACGGCCGGCGCGTCGAAGGCGTCGGCGGGGAAGTGGAACTCGTCGGTGAGGTCGCTGACCTCGCCGCTGCCGGCCTGCTGCCGCTGGTCGTGGGCGGAGGAGGCCTGCCCCTCCCAGTTGAGCCGCTCGAGGATCCATTCCTGGGCGAGCGCCTGCGGCGAGATGTCGCGCTCGGCGGCGATGTCCTTGAGCTGCTGGCTGGCGACGAGGCTCATCCGCAGCTGGTAGACCTGCGCTTCACCGAACCGCTTGCCGGACCCGGTGCTCTCCAGATCGTTCTCCGGAGCCAGGGCGGCGAGGTAGGAGGTGAGCTCGGTGTCCTCGACAACGCCATCGTCCACCGGCTTCGCGGCACCACGATGACGACCGGAAGACGCGGCGGCTTTCAGGTTCGTACGGCTGCTCAAGCGGCCAAGGGAGGGAAGAGGCACGACGCCACGATAACGTTTAGATCTCGCCACACAAACCACTGTGAGCTACAACACGCCGAAAACATTCCCCATTTAGCCCAGCCGCCACCCATTAAGCCCAACACCCAAGAACACAAAGCAACCCCCCAATAACAGAGCGGGTCGATCACGCTGGGCCTGAGGGCTCGGGCGCGGTGAGGCGGGCTGGGAGCACGAACGGCGAGGTCGAACCGCCGGAGCACCCGGCAGGGTGAGGCGCTGACGGCTCATCCACAACGCGCAGCGCCCGAAACTGTCGGTGCTCGCCGGTAACGTAAAAACCGGGGGCTCCCCTACGCGCGCGGGTTGTCGGGCTTAAACGCGGAAGCGCCAGGTCGACGGCCGGCAGGGGCGTGGGGCTTGCTGCCCGACTCAGCTGGCTCGCCGGGGCGCATGCCCCCCGAGGCGCTTGCTGCCGAATGTGGCGGGGCTCGCAAGGGCGCGCAGCGCCCGAGGCGCCGCCCCCGCGAACGGGCGGGTCACCACCTAACTCAGCCAGACTCGCCAGGGCGCGCAGCGCCCGAAGCGAAACCCAGCCACGCTGGAAGCCGAGCGCGAGGCACCGTGGGGGGTCCGGGGGGCTCGGCCCCCCGGGTCAGCACACCGAAATGATTGGCCCGCGGAGGGCGAAGCCCGAGCAGGGCCAAGAAATGGAGGACCCCCGCGCCAGGGGGAGGAACGCGGGGGTCGGAGGGGATCTCCACAGGCGCTGACCGGGGGTGTGTCAGCACCTCGATTGTTGCACGAGTTGGGTGGTTGGGCGAGTGGAGAGCGGGAAATTTCCCCGGCTGGTGTCACTTTGGCTCGGGGGTGACGTTCGTTCGGGTGGGGTTCTTCTTCGGTCTTGCCGATTGCGCTGCGTTGAGCGGAGCGTGGCCTCAGGTTCACTCTCCGGGGGGCTGTGTGTGGCGCCCGGCGCTGGTTAGCCTCGCGGCCAAGTTGTTGTGAGCCGTGTGGAGGGGCTATGAGCGGGTCTGTTGAAGTGCGGCAGTTCCTCCTTCGGTACGAAGGTGCCGATGGGGGGAGTGCGCCGTTTGCCGGTGCGTTGCCGGCGCAGCGGAGTGGGGCGGCTGACGCTCAGCGGGTGTCGGATGATCAGGTCCGGCGGGCTCGGCTGGCGGTGGCGAACGGTGCCCTGGGGGTCGAGGACTGTGTTCAGTTGCTGGAGATGCTGGGCCTGAACCTGGATGAGGACGGGCAGGCGCCGGTTCAGCGTTGAGCGGGCGGGCCTGGTGTGCTGACACCGGGCCCGTCTCGTGATATTTCCGCTGGTTGCGCCGCTTTTCCGCAAGTAAGTCCCAGGGGAGTGACCGCTTTTTGACGCGCGTTTCGTAACAGTGTTACGGTTGCGCTGTCGAAAGGGGACGGACATGACGACGATCGAAGGCGTGGCAGGACTGGCGAACCGCATCCGGCCGGTGGTGCAGGTGCTGGGCGGCAGGTTCATGACGTCGCCGGAGCTGGCCGCGGTCGAGGCGGAAGCGGGGCTGCCGCCGCGTTCGCTGTACCTGCGGGGGCGCTCGGCGGTGCTCGGGGACGTGCCGCCGAAGGTGGCCGCGGAGCTGTTCGGGATCTTCCCGCACTGGCTGTTCGAGTTCGTCCTGCCGCAGGCGACGAACGTCCTCGATGCGCCGGCCGCGGTTCGTGCCTACAGCGAGTCATCGGCTCGGTGGTCCCGCGTCAGCCTTTCGGCCGTACCGGAGCCCGGCCGCTTGGCGGAGCTGCTGTTCCGCGTCGTGGACGCCGCGGACGCCAGCGGGCTGGCGCTCTTCGCGGGCTGGAAGAACGCCGAGCGGCCCGCGGGCGACGTCGAACGCCTCGGCTTCGCGCTGATGGTCTTCCGCGAGCTGCGCGGCGGCCTCCACTTCGCGGCGCTGCGGGCGCTGGGCCTGTCCATCCCGGAGGCGGTGGTCGCGGACCCGGAGGGCGGCCGCGCGCGCCTGCTGCGCACGGCGTGGCCCGAGGACGCGGCCGACCAACTGGTGGCGTCGGCGGAGCGCAAGCCGGACCTCCGCGACCGCTGGCACCGCGCCGAGGAACTGACCGACGACCGGATCGGCGAGCTGCTGTCGTCGGCGCTGTCGGAGCCGGAGCAGGCCGAGCTTGATCGCTGCCTGGCGGATCTCGGTGCGTTTGCGCAGGTCTGAGCCTTGCGAGAGGCTTAAGGAACCCCCTGTGCAAAGCGGTGGCGGCGTGCCCTATGCTTGTAATCGCTCCCAGGGGAACCTGAGAGCGCGGTCGGTCGGTCACCCGAAACCGACCGGGCTCCCATCGTTCAGCGGCCTAGGACTCCGCCCTTTCAAGGCGGCAACGCGGGTTCGAATCCCGTTGGGAGTACGCAGTAAAGCAAGGCCCTGTGGCGCAGTTGGTTAGCGCGTCGCCCTGTCACGGCGAAGGTCGCGGGTTCGAGTCCCGTCAGGGTCGCAAGATCGTTCGGCTCCTTGCCGGCGTTCCCGGCCAGGTAGCTCAGTTGGTACGAGCGTCCGCCTGAAAAGCGGAAGGTCGCCGGTTCGACCCCGGCCCTGGCCACGCAAGCCGAGACCGCCTTGACCCAGGTCAGGGCGGTTTTCTCGTCTCCGGGGCCGATCTTGGCCGTGGCCGTTGTTGACCTTGGTTGACCGCCGTTGGCCGTCGCTAGTTGCACGTGTGTTGCACGGCGGGTCTGGTGCTCCGCGAGCTCGTACCGGCTCCACATGCTCAGCTGGTGTGGGCTCCGACACATCCGGCGCATGGCGTTCTTCTCTCCCGAGCGGCGGTGGCGGTCTGCCCCGTCTTCCTCGCCCCTGCCGCAGTTAGCGCCGGGTCGTCGGTGTCAAGGGTGAGCGCAGCTCATCGCGCAGCGACGCCGCAGGCGCCCTTGATGGCGGCGGGCTGGTGTTAAACGATCGCCTGCGAGGAAGCGGCCACCGCCTGCCTGTCGCCGCTCCAGCCTGGAACGCCTCCTGTGTCGGCTCTGGCTGTCGCTTCGCCCGAACCGGTCATCGATCTTGCGTCGGCTCGCTGGTGCAGCCGTAGAGTGCAGGGCGCGGCACCCGCGAGCATCCGCGTTGAGCAGGGCCAAACTCCGCGCGCGATGTGACCGGGTGCCGCGTTCTTGTTCATGGGGTGTCGCCGTCGGCGGCGCTGCGCACAAGGTGACCTCCGGCGGCCCGCCCGCGGCCGGCGGCCGGAGCGGAGCGGCAGGCCGTCCGTGCCGCACTTGGGCGGGGCCGCCGCGCGGCCCCGAGGTGCGCCGCCGACGGCGGCGCCTTGATCTCATAGAGCCAAGTTCGGCAACTCCTTGCGCTGTAGTTCTACAGTATGCCTGCATGGCCGAGGACGGTTCGGGTGCTGGCGCGCGGTGCAGGGGAGTGGATCTGTTACATTCGGGCATCGAGTTGAGGCCTGAAACGAGAAATGTTTATGCGTGGTAGCGGTGTTTATGTGAACGGGTTCCTTGCCTACTCTCTTGGCTTAGGTATGACGGACGAGCTTCTGTCACTATTTCAAGACGACATGCTTTTCTCCGAGCAGATCCCCAACGAGCACTACGGTGATGATGTCAACGGTGAGCCGGAGTATGTAGACACTGCTGAATTTGTTATGCCTGGCAAGGTTGCCTTGGATAGGATGCGAATCCTGGGTTACCAAGTCAATGAGCCGCGGATTGCTCTTGATGATGCGATTAAAGGTAAGCTACGGACATCTAAGCGACTTCGGTTAGAGCTTGCTGGTGACCCCGAAGTAGAGGGTGAACTTGATGCTGAGATCGAACTTCTCACTGGTCTCACGGCTGAGAAGTGGCTGGATCGTGTTGTCGAGTATGGTCTACCCGTCGGCCGGTTAGAAAGACGAGAAGACGCCGCTTCGCATGGATCATGGCCATATCTTGAATTGGTGTCTGGGTGGCCGGTTCGGGCGATATTGACTATCTTGCTCGAAGCGTTTCCCTCGGCTGAGGTGCGGCTAGATCTCACAGAGGCGGTGCTCAATGGCGAGGTCTGGGAGGACCTGGATACGCTGTGTTCGAACGCCCTAAAAAGGCTCCGGTTTTTCGGCGGGGCCGACGCGCCGGTAATTGTCTTGACCGAAGGTAAGATGGACGCGCAAGCTCTCTCGGATGGTATCTCGATACTTTACCCGCATTTAGTCGACGTCGTGAAGTTTATGGACTATCTGCAAAAGCCTGACGGCGGTGCGGGCCCGCTGGTTACCTTCGTCAAGGCGTTCGCGGCGGCTGGAGTCGCGAATCGGGTAGTTGCGATTTTTGATAATGACGCCGCTGCGGCTGAGGCGCTTCTATCTCTGCGGGTGGAATCATTGCCATCGAACATTAGAATATTGACGTACCCGTATTTAGAACTTTTTAGTAGTTATCCGACTCTCGGGCCTCCCGTTGGCGCAGATGAGGAAGCAGAGTTGGTCCTGGCAAATATACACGGTCGAGCTGCATCTATCGAGCTTTATCTTGGCCGAGACGTCCTCGCTGGTGACGATGGAACCCTGGTTCCCGTTCAGTGGAAGAGCTACATGCATAAAGTTCGAAGATATCAAGGTGAAGTGGTCGGGAAGGGGGATCTTCAGAAACGCTGGAAAGAAAAGGTTGCCGCACGGCGAAGCTCGTCATCCATGATTGATGGGTATGACTGGGACGGAATCGCGAAAATAATTGAGTCAATCATAGGTGCCTCAGTTGAGGAGAGGCTTACATTCGATCTTTACCCACAAGACCCTGAGAAATACTGGGACTGACACCCTGCCGACTGAACTCGGGGCAGTGTTGGCGGGTAACTCTTATGGCATATTGTCTATGTGACTCAGCGTTCGTTCGCCATCACACCTTTGGGCGGTCGCGCTGCACCGGAGATGGGCGTTAACTGGGATGCGGCAGTGTTGACGCTGAGAGGAAGTGCCGCGATGTCGTTGACGGTCCCGGAAGAATTGGTCAGGAAGGCGCAGGCTGGCGCCATGACCGATGACGAATTCCTGGCCTGCGTTCAGAACTCGCTTCCCTACGCCTGGTCCGTGGTCGAGCGACTGGTCAAGCAGTACGAGAGCGGGGCGACGATCGCCGAGGACGGCACCGTTCCGCCGGATGACCAGGCGTGGGGTGAGCTGCTGCGCTTCGCTGCCAGCGACTCGATGCGCGGGGCCGTCGAGCGGAAGTACGGCGTCCGGCTGGCCTTCCAGAACTGCTGCAAGACGGGCCTGTTCGCCCCGTCGGCGGTCAAGGAGTACGAGGAGTTCGTCTCGCCGCGCGCGCAGATCCTCAACCAGAAGCCCGAACTGATCAACTGCTAGGCATACGTCAAAGGCGCCCGTCGCGAACCAGTGCGGCGGGCGCCTTTCGTATTTTCATGCTCTTATTGCAATGGGTCTACGCGGAGCACGTATTCAAGCTCGAACCTATGTGCATCCAACAATATGTCGGCGGTTTCCACGGGTGTCTCGTTTGAGTACGTGGTCCGTACGATGATCACAACCGGCGTGCCCTTGCGAAGCTTAAGGGCCTCAGTCTCCGACGGCCGGGGCATCCGCGAACGAAGTCTCTCGACGACCCGCGTCGGCCGCATGTCGATAGCCGTGAAGCGGTCCACCAGGCCGGCCGTCATCATGACGCCTTCTTCGGGGCGCTCGATGACCGTTCCCTTGGTGATCTCCAGCGGCTCGTACGAGTGCGTGAGCATCATCGGCTCGTCGTTCGCGTACGACGTGTAGTCGGTGCGCATGACGTCGGCACCGATGGGGATCTCCAGGCGATGGGCAATGTCGGCGCTCGCGCGATCCGGGTAAGTCTCGTGGCTGTACCGGGGGATGCGCTCGGCGGCTAGCGCCTCCTCGGCAAACGGGGCGCCGGGGTTGGTGCGGTAGTGCTGCTCTGACCTGCGGATGAGCGGCTGGTACCGGCGGACGAACGCGCCGAGTCGCTGGACGCGATCGATCAGTCCTTCGCTCTCCAGCAGGTCCAGGGCCTCGCGGGCGACGATGCGCGACACCTCAAACTGCTCGCTCAGCGCCTCCTGCGATGGCAGCCGGTCGCCTGGGGCGAGATCTCCGCTGACGATCCGCTCGCGCAGCACGTCAGCAACACGTTCGTACATGTGCTCGGGCACGGTCGCTCTCCTGCCTGGTTCGGGCCTGCTTGATCAGCTTAGTTGACTTGGCATGCCAAGCCTTGGTATACCTAGATAGACCTTGGCATACCAAGGGAGCGGCGACAAGACCGCGAACGGCTGAGAAAGGGCCTCTGACATGGCGATCATGAAGGGACACCGGTTCCCGATCGAGTTCGACAGCGCGTTTCCGCAGGGCTTGGTGCTGGTGGGCGAGGTGGCACCCGACAACGAATACCAGTCTCGGGAAGACCGGGCAGCGGGTCGTCCGACTCGACAGCGGGTCGACGAAGCCACCGGCAAGCGGCAGTGGAAGGCCACCGTCACCGACCCGGACGAGACCAAGGCGAAGCGCGCTTCGTTCGAGATCACGCTTCTGGCCGACGTCCAGCCGGTTCCGCTGACGTCGGAGGCGCTGCCGGGCATGCGCCCGATCGAGCTGGAGGGTTTGACGGCCGAAGCGAAGGTGGCCGGGCAGGGGGAGTTCAAGTACCTGTCCTACGCCTTCCGTGCGACCGGCTTCAAGGCGGCCGGAAGCGGTTCCGGGTCCAAGTCGACGCGGTCGACCGCGACCGGTGAAGCGTCGGTCAAGGCGGCGTGAGCGACATGAACACGTCCGGGCCGGTTCGCAATGCTGCGGCGTTTCACGAGCTGGTCCGGGCGTGGGAGCAGGCGTACCGCGACTACATGGCGGCCTGGGAGCACGGGTCTGCGGTGCTGTCGCCGACGAACGCCAAGAACACGGCAAGTGCGGCACAGCGGGTGTCGCGAGCGTGGCATGAGCTGGCCAAGTCGCGCGGCCTGCCTTGGTGGTGCGTCGCGGCTCTGGAGTCAGCCGCCGAAGGGTTCGAAGAGCTGGCGAAGGAATGGGCAAGCAAGGCAGGGCGGCATGACGGCCAACTGGGACGGGCTCGGCGTGACGTGGATCGTCGGGCGGGAAGCGGAACTGACGGTCGAGGAGACTGGTTCGGACCCGGGGCATCCGCCGATGCTGGTGCTCGCGGGGGCGCCGTGCGTGGTGATGCTGCGGCCGCCGGACGACCCGGCGATGTGGCCGGCATGCGTGAAGTTCCTTCGCCAGCTCCGCGACGGCGCGGAGGACCTGGCGGCGCTCCTCGAAGCTCGCGCGGCGGCTCGGCTGGTACGTGATGAGCAAGCCGGTTGAGCCGCGCACGCTGCGGGACGCGCACGAGATCGCAACGGAGCGCCTTCCGGCGCCGGACGCGAACCCGTCGGTGTGGCTGGCTTTCCGGCAGGCGAACGCGCGGATGTACGAGAAGGTTGCCGACGTCGACCGGGGGCATCACCACGAGGCGTTGTACTGGGCGGGTTACGAGCGGCGGAAGGCGGGGGAGGTATCGGCGCAGATCCAGGGCGGCAAGTCGAAGTCTGAATAGTCGCGTGTAGACACACGAGCAGTCAAATATTGCAACGAAAAACGCGCGCTATGTCGTGCGGCGATGAAACGCGTCCTCGTGCGGGTGGCGCGGAACCGTAAGGCGCAGAAGCGGAAACTCGGCTACCAACCATGCCGCTCCTGCGCTGTCCACAACCGTGGGGTGTGAACAATGCAGACGCTAGACGATGACAACAGGCGTGCGCCAGTGGGGGTCACCCGCTCGCGCTGCGCGGAATGCAAGCGGTTTGCTCGGCTGCTGCCGGGTGAGACCAAGTGCGCCCCGTGCTTGGGTGCGTTGCCGCTGGATCTCTCGGCGGTGTTGCGGGGTGGCCAGTGATGAACCTGTCTCCGGGATTCCTCGTGGTGGCCCTGGGTGTGCTGGGGCTGGGTGTCTGGGTGCTGCACAAGATCGGTCGCGCATTGGCGTCGGTTGTCGAGGCGCTGGCCGCGATGGTGGTCGTGTTCATCGCCCTTTGGTGGGCCTGCAAGGCGGCGTTCTGGCTGCTGGCGCAGGTGGTGACGCGGTGGCGGACCAGCCTGGCCGTGGTCGTGGCCTACCTGTGGTGCGTGTTGCTGGGCTGGCTGTCGCTCGTGCTCGTCCTCGGTGGCCTGGCACTGATCCTCGCCCTGTGGCGGCTGGTCGACATCGTGTCGTTCGATCAGTGGTGCTGGCGGTTCCTGCGCTCGTGGTGGGCTCGTTGGGCGGTCTACGGGCGCAAGCTGCCCGGCTGGCTGCATGCCTGTGGTCTGAGCGTCCGCGATGACGCGTTGCCGGTGGAAGTGACGGTGAACCTGGTAGGTCGCCGGAAGGTGTCCCGGGCGACCGCTCGGCAAGCCGGAGTGCAGATGCCGAAGGTCCTCAGTGTCCGGTCGGGGCCGTCGTGGGATGAGGTCCGGGTCCAGCTAGTGGCCGGCCAGAAGCCGGAGGACTTCGACGAGGCCGCTCGTGCGCTGGCGTCGGCGCGGAGGGTCGCTCGGTGCCAGGTGCGGGAGCTGGAGCCCAACGTGGTGTCGGTCGACTTCCAGCGGCGGGACCTGCTCGGCTCGGTCGTGCACTCGCTGCCGGTGCCCGATCTGCTGGCGGCTGACGCGACCGGTGTGGATCTGCGGCGCGTGTGGTCCGGCCACACCGAGTACGGACACGACTGGCGAGTCCCGCTGTCCGGCTCCGGCGCTCACTGCCTGACGGCTGGTGCCTCGGGCGCGGGGAAGAACTCATTGATGTGGTGCCCGCTGGTGTCGGCCGCGTCGGCGATCCGGTCGGGTGTGGTCCGTATGTCCGGGATCGACCCCAAGGGCATGGAACTGGCCTACGGGCGCGGAATCTTCGCTCGGTACGCGGTGTCCGGTAAGGACGCGATCGAGGTCCTGGACGATCTCGTAGGCACGATGGAGGCTC
Source organism: Amycolatopsis sp. Hca4 (assembly GCF_013364075.1). Lineage (GTDB taxonomy): Bacteria > Actinomycetota > Actinomycetes > Mycobacteriales > Pseudonocardiaceae > Amycolatopsis. The sequence goes on along the minus strand of NZ_CP054925.1, from coordinate 5,795,386 downwards.
GCAAAGCCGAGTTCGCCGGGCGCCTGCGAACGGTTCCGATCAGCGTCGAACACCCGCTCGAGCTGCTGGAGTTCGACGAGATCGGCGCCCTGACCAAGTACACCGACCGCAAGACCCGTGATCAGATCGTCGAACGAGTCGCGCTGTTGACCACCCAGGGGCGGGCCCTCGGGATCACCGTGCGGGGCTACGTCCAGGAACCGACGAAGGACACGGTCCCGGTCCGCGAGCTGTTCACCCGCCGCGTGTGCCTGCGGGTGACCTCGAAGACGCACGTCCCGATGGTCCTCGGGGACGGCGCCTATGAACGGGGCGCGTGGGCCAACCGCATCGGAGATTCCGAAGCCGGCGTCGGCTACGTGTGGGGCGAAGGTATCCGCGAACCCCTGCGCATCCGCGCCGGGTGGGTGTCCGACGAGACGGTCAAGGCGCTGGAGCAGTACGTCACCAACGGCGTAGCTCGACCCGCGCTCGGTGGCGAGGGGGTGGCGGCGTGAACCGGCTGATGGTCTTCCTCGACACGATCCGCGATCACCTGGATCTGCACCAGCTTCCGCCGGTGGCGACGTTGACCGTGCGCACGTGGTCGGACCCGCTGACGGTCCAGCTCGACGCCCACCGGCTCCCCGATGTCGCCGGGGCCTTGCTGGCCTGGGCGAACACGCTCGATGAGGTGTCGGCTTCGCTCTGGCGCACCTCGGACGGCGATTCGGTGCACCTGTCGGTCAACGGCCGGACGCCGTGCGGCATCCCCGTCCACGTCTACAGCGGCGTCCACTTCGACCCAGCGGTGTTCCCGGACCTGCCCGCTGGGACGCGGCAGGACATGCCCGTGTTCCAACTCCGCCAATGGTCTCGCCCCGGGGAGGTGGCTGCCTAATGACGAAAGAACAGACCCAGCCGGCCACCGGCACGCGGGCCGAACGGATGCGGACACCGCTGGCCGCCGACGTGATCCGGGCGACGGCGGAGAAGCACGGCGTCTGCGTCCGGCCGTTCACGATGGAGGTCGGCGACACCGAGACCGGCGAACTCCGCTACGTCCCCGTGCCGTGTGGTTCCACCGTGGAGTCGGTGTGCCTGCCGTGCGCGCGGAAGGCGAAAGCGCTTCGGCAGGCCCAGTGCCGCGAGGGCTGGCACCTGACCGAAGAACCCGACCTCACCCCGGAACCACCGACCGAGGAACAGACAGAGCTGCTGACCTACCGGGCCGATCTCGTGGCGGCCTACCGGAAGGTGGTTAAGCACGACCAGGCCGAAGCGGAGGAGCTGCGGGAGGAGATCACGGGGGTTGACGCGGAACTTCGGCAACTCGGGATGCGCGGTCGGCTGCCAGCCCTCGACGTCCCGACCAGGCGGGCCGTGAAGCGCTCGACCAAGCGGCGGCAGGACGCGCCGAACCTGCCCCGGCGGAAGGTCGCCAAGATGACGGTCGGTCGGGAGTTCGCGGGCAGGTTCCGGCCGTCGATGTTCGTCACGCTGACGTGCGACACCTACGGCCCGGTCCGTGGCGACGGCTCGCCGGTCGACCCGTCCCGGTATGACTACCGGCGGGCGGCCCGGGACGCGGTGCATTTCTCGGCGCTGGTGGATCGGTGGTGGCAGAACCTGCGCCGGGTCGTGGGCTGGGACGCGCAGTACTTCGCGACGGTCGAGCCGCAGAAGCGGACGGCTCCGCATCTGCACGCGGCGATCCGCGGGGCGATCCCGCACGACGTCATCCGGCAGGTCACCGAGGCCACGTATCACCAGGTCTGGTGGCCGTCACACGACGAGATCGTTTACACGGAGCGGCTGCCGGTCTGGGACCCGGACACCCGGGCGTTCCTCGACCCGGACACCCGGCAACCCCTCACCACCTGGGATGACGCGGTCGAGGCCGTGGAGGACCCGGCGCACGTCGTCACGTTCGGGCGGCAGGTGCACTCCAAGGGCATCCTCGGCGGGACCGAAGAGGCCGGCCGCCACATCGGCTACCTGACCAAGTATCTGACCAAGTCCACCGGTGAGGTGGTCGAGGCGGACACGGCGCGGCTGCGGGACCACCACGACCGGCTGCACGCCGAACTGTCGGTGACGCCGTGCTCACCTCGATGCGCGGTCTGGCTGCTCTACGGGATCCAGTCCAAGGGCGCCGGGAGCAAGACCACCCCGGGCCACTGCAAGGGACGCGCTCACCGCCGGACCACGCTCGGGCTGCCGGGACGGCGGGTGCTGGTCTCTCGAAAGTGGTCGGGCAAGACCCTCGACGACCACAAAGCCGACCGAAAGGCGTTCGTTCAGCAGGCGCTGGCCGCGATCGGGATCGAGAAGCCACAACCGGACCCGGCCCGGCTGATGTGGCGGAAGGTCGAACCGGGAGACCCGCAGGTCCCACCTCGGCCGCACCTGGTCATGCGCGCGATCGCGGAGCGGATCACGTGGAAGGCGGAGTACGACCGGGCGTTACTCGCTGCTGCCGGACCACCAGGGGACGGTCCGGAAACTTCGGCAACTCAGCTCGCAGCTTGATCGACACGGGGGAGAAGCACGTGAAAACGCAGTACTTGAACGTCAAGGAAGCCGCCGCCTACCTGGGCACCACGGAGCGTTTCATCCGGCGGCTGATCGCGGAACGGCGCATCGCGTTCCACAAGCTCGGCGTGCACGTCCGGCTTGCCCTCGGGGACCTGGACGCGTTCGCGCAGGCCGGGCGAGTCGAGCCGGTCCAGGTTAACTGGTCGGCCGGCCGGGCGGTGGCGTAATGGCGAAGAAGCAAGGTCGTCGCCGGTTCGGCTCGGTGCGCAAGCTGCCGTCCGGGCAGTTCCAGGCGTCGTTCATCGGGCCGAACAGCCAGCGGCAGTACGCGCCCAACACCTTCCGGACGAAGACGGACGCGGATCGCTGGCTCGTCGGGGTCGAGGCCGATCTTGCCAAGGGAGCTTGGCTGGATGACAAGCTCGGCCGGGAGACGTTCGGCAACTACGCCAGTGAGTACCTGCGCACGAACCCGGAGATCGGGGAGCGCTGGGAGGAGACGTGTCGGCGGAACATGCGTCTCCACATGGTCGAGCTGCTGGACCGACCGCTGATCGCGATCACCCCGCCCGTGGTCCGGAGCTGGTACGCCAAGGCGCTAGCCGGGACCGGCGGGAAGACATCCATCGCCCAGTCGTACCGGTTCCTGCGAGCCGTCATGAACTCGGCAAAGCGTGACGGCGCGATCGCGGTCAACCCGTGTCAGATCCCCGGCGCGGGCTCAGACAAGGCGAAGGAACGGGGGATCGCCAACCCCAAGCAGGTCGCCGAGGTCGTCGAGGCGATCACTCCGCGATACCGGGCGGCTGTGCTCCTGGCGGCCTGGTGCGGTCTTCGTCGTGGGGAGGTGTGTGGGCTGCGAACGGAGGACGTCGACCTGGCCGGCGGCGTGGTGTGGGTGCGGAAGAACCGAGTGGAGCTTCTGGAGAGCCCAAAGAAGTACGACAAGGACCCCAAGACGGACGCGGGGCGTCGGCCGGTGTCGGTTCCTCCGCACGTCATGCCGTACCTCCGGGAACACATGAAGGAGTGGGCCGGTCGGGACCGGTTCTTCGTCGGCAAGGACGGGCGGCCGATGAACGGCAACGCGGTCTACCAGGCGTTCGTCCGGGCTCGCGTGAAGGTCGGCATCGGAGTCAGCTTTCACGACCTGCGGCACACCGGCCAGACGCTCGCCGCCAGTGCGGGGGCAACGCTGGCCGACCTGAAGAAGCGGCTCGGGCACGCGTCGGCCGCCGCGTCGCTGCGGTACCTCCACGCGGTCGAAGGGAGGGACCGGGAGGTGGCCAACGAACTGAGCAAGCTCGCCGCACACGGTGATGCCGCCAAGTTGCCCAAGTCGATCGTCGTCAAGCACTGAGATGACGACCACGATCCGGTCGTCATCCTCGTGGATGATCCTTCCTAGCGCCCAGTGCGAGATCAACTTTGTCGCACCGGGCGTGGAGGACATCGATTTCGTGGAAGCTGGTAGCGCGAGTGCCGCGGCAAGAGAGCGAGCTAGTGGTGCACCTGATTCGGCGGAGTTTGTAGCAGCCGGCTCGGCATGGCCGATACTGGTAGTCAACGGTCCCGGGCTAGACGAGGGGTTCAGCGTGATCGAGTCGGTGGAGCTGATAGTGGCGGCGTTGGCCGCCGGTGCTGCGACGGGGGCGAAGGAGACAGCGTCGACGGCGGTGAAGGACGTCTACGCGGGGGTGAAGACGTTGACCCTGCGGGCGCTGCGCCGCACGGAGCCAGCGCAGTCTGCGGTAGTGCAGATGATTGAGTCCGACGCGGTCGCAACGATTGACGACGAGAGTGGCGCTACGCACCGGCGCGAGCTCACCGCTGCACTGACCGCAGCGGAGGCCGGGGCGAATGAGGAGCTGGTTGCGGCGGCACTCAAGGTTCTGCAGCTGACTGACCCCGAGGGAAGCCAAGCAGGCAAGTACCAGGTGATTCTGCACGGCAACAAAGGCGTCCAGGTGGGTGACCACAACACTCAGACCAACACCTTCGGCTAAGTCGGCTGCAGATGCCTACAAGCCCGGTCTCCCCGCAATCCGACCCTTCCCGGTCTTCGGGTTCGGTTCCGCCTGCATACGAGATTCGCAATAGCCAAGGTGTACAGGCAGGCGACTACAACATCCAGTACAACACTGTGTTGCGGGCCCCATTGCCCGCGATGGAGACAGTGCCCGCGCTGCCGGGGCTATCCCAGCTCCCTCCCGAGACAGGGCTGTTCGTGGGGCGATCCGGCGAATTGGAGCAGCTTGATAAGGCATTGAGCGTTTCCGGGCGGGCAGCGGTGGTCGCGGTCCACGGTCTGGGCGGGGTGGGTAAGAGCACGCTTGCGGCCCAGTTCGCCCACCTCAACGCCGCTCGATTCGAGTTCCGATGGTGGATCACCGCGGACTCCCCGGCTGCCATCGACGGCGGCTTGGCCGAACTTGCAGTAGCCCTCCTGCCGGCCGTGGTAGATCGTCCGGTAGAAGAGCGCATTGCCCTGGGGTTGCGGTGGCTGGCCACGCACGACAAGTGGCTGCTGATACTGGACAACCTCACCGCTCCCAGCCACGCCGCCCCTCTCTTAGAACGAGTGCGCTCCGGCACCGTCGTCATCACCAGTCGACAGAGCACCGGCTGGCGAGACCTGACAGCGGTTCCGCTTGACGTGTTGGCCCCGGACGAAGCTCTCGGTCTACTTGAGCGAATTGTTCGGGTCGAATGGCCCGAGGCGGACCTAGCCGAGGGAGAGCGGCTATGTGCGGAGCTGGGGTGGTTGCCATTAGCGGTAGAGCAAGCTGCCGCCTACATCGCACAGACGCGAATCACCCCGGCTCGCTATCTGGACCTGCTGGCACAGTTGCCGGCGCGGATGTTCACCGCAACCGCCGAGGGCGGCGACGCGCAACGAACGATAGGCAGAGTCTGGCGAGTCACCTTAGATCACCTGGCTAGCACTCCTTCAGCAGGGCGACTACTCCGAGTCCTGGCGTGGTACGCATCCGACGAGATCCCGCGTGCGCTCCTGGACGACATCTTCGCTGAGCCTGACCTGCTGGACGCTGTTGGCAGATTGGCTGCCTACAGCATGATCAGCCTCACCGCCGACACGATTGGTGTACACCGCCTGGTGCAGGCTGTGGCTCGCACCCCTGATCATGAGGACCCTCATCGGCGCCCTGAAGACATTGTCACTGCCTGCGTCGCCGCTACCGTTGCTCTCAATAACGCCGTCGGCGAACTTGATCACCGCAATCCATCTTCTTGGGCCGCCTATCGGGCGATCCAGCCCCATGCCCGTGCCTTGTTCGACCACACCGCCCCTGACGTCGACACGGAGGACATGAGTATTCTCCTGATCAAAATAGGGGTCTACCTCGACAGTCAGGGCGATACAGCGTCCGCCATCGCCTACCTTACCCGTGCCGCTCAAGGATCTGAGCGCCGTCCTGGCCCCGACCAATCGACCACGCTGGCCGCACTGACAAATCTGGCCAACGCTTACTGGGCAGCGGGCGACCTCGACCAGGCGATTCCTCTGACCGAATCGACTCTTGCTAAGAGTCTTATCGAACACGGCCCTGACGACAGAAGTACACAAGTATTGCGGAACAATCTGGCCAATGTCTACAAATCCGCGGGGGATCTTGAGCGCGCGATTCCGCTCCTGGAGTCCGCCGTTTCCGACCGTGAACGACTATGGGGAATCGATCACCCAGACACATTGACAGCGAGGAATAATCTGGCGAACGCCTACCATGACGCTAGAGATTTCTCACGGGCAATTGAATTGCATGCCTCCGTTGTGGCCGACAGAACGAGGGTCTTAGGCGCCGATCATCCGGCCACGCTCAACTCGCGACACAATCTAGCGCACGGATATCAGGGAAGGGGCGATGTAGAACAGGCCAAGTTGCTCTATGTTTCAATAGTTTCTGACCGAACGAGAGTGTTGGGCAGCGACCATAGGGACACGCTGGGTACGCAGCACAACTTGGCGAACGTTTTTAGGCAGGAAGGCGACTTCATGCGGGCGATCCGACTGCATAAGTCCGTCCTTAGTCGCTATCTCGAGACGCTAGGGGCTGATCACCCGAACACTCTCAACTCGCAATTAAGCGTTGCGAACACTTACCGTAGCGCGGGCAATCTGGCGCAGGCTATCCGCTGGCACGAGTCTGCCGCTGCAGAGCACGTCAGGGCTTTGGGTGTCGATCATCTGGATACGCTAAGGTCGCAGATAGGCCTGGCGGACGCCTATGAGGAAAAAGGCAACTTAGAACAAGCAATCCAGCTTTATGAATCAATTTCTACCAGAATTGTAGCCGTTTTGGGGTTAGTTCACCCCGAAACGCTGTATGTTCGAAGCAGTCTGGCCACAGCTTACGCCTCGGTGGGCGACTTGGGGCGAGGAGTCACGCTTTTGGAATCCACCGCGGCAGACTGTGTACGAGTGCTTGGGTCCGCTGATATTCTTACCTTGACTGCGCAGAACAACCTTGCCACTGCCTATGCCACCGCCGGCAACCGAAAGCGGGCGACTGCTCTGCTGGAGTCCGTCATGGCCGACTGTTTGCGGGTGCTGGGGTCAGATCATGTCACTACAATTGAAGTCCGCAAAAACTTAGAAGCCGTTCTAAAGGTTGATCGCCGTAAACCCACTTCGCCGCCAGTTGGCTAAACGTGGACCGCGGCGCGGTGCACAATATCTGCTTCTCCGGCATTTCGGGTGTACGTTGTGTCCGTCGTGATGGACCCATAAGGTGGATAGGAAACAGTTATCTCGGTGAATTAGCAACTCTTAGTGGTCCCAACGACTGGCAGCATGGTGGTCGCATAGCGATGGCAAACTTGGCCGCGCGCCCAGCCCTTCGGGCCACTCCTTGAGCAGGCAGTCGCTACCTGGCCGATCGTGGTCGTGGACAGTTGGATCGACAGCCGTGGGGTGGGCCGGCGGAACCGTTCGTGTCGGCGGTGGGCACCGGTATTACTCAGGTTGTTGATCAAGGCCGGGATGGGGCCCTTCGGCGTTGGCATAGGCCATGTGCGTGCATTCATGTCGAGGCACCTGGTGTGATGTTGCACGGGGGTTGCACGTGGCGGCGGTGTCACCCTCGTGACCTGCGGAAACGTCTGCGCCTGAAAAGCGGAAGGTCGCCGGTTCGACCCCGGCCCTGGCCACCCCCTAAGAAGCCGTCTTGACTCCGGTCGAGGCGGCTTTCTTGTGTGCTCGGCCAGGATGTGACCATGACCGACATCTGGGACGCCGAAGCCGCCACTTTCGACGATCAGCCCGACCACGGCCTGCGGGACCCCGCCGTGCGGGCCGCCTGGGCGGATTTGCTGCTGCCGCTGATGCCGCCGGCTCCGGCGGCCGTCGTGGATCTCGGGTGTGGGACCGGCAGTCTCTCCGTGTTGCTCGCCGAGGCCGGTCATGCCGTGTGTGGCGTCGATCTCTCCCCGCGGATGCTCGCGGTCGCCGCGGGGAAGTCAGCCGCGGTGGACTTCCGTGAAGGGGATGTCGCCGATCCGCCTTGTCCGCCGGGTTCGTACGACGTCGTCTTGGCGCGGCACGTCCTCTGGGCCATGCCCGACCCGGCCGCCGCGCTCGGGGCCTGGGTGCGGTTGCTGAAGCCCGGCGGCCGGCTGGTGCTCGTCGAAGGGCGGTGGTTCACCGGGGCCGGGATCGCGGCCGTCGAGTGCGAACGTCTCGTCCGCGCCCATCGCAACACCGCGACGGTGACCCGGCTCGACGACCCCGCACTGTGGGGCGGGCCGATCGACGACGAAAGGTACGTGCTCGTCAGCCTCGGCTGAGCCAGGATGTGGTCGTGTACTGCCTGGAAGCCGTCATCGTCCGCGGCGCACCCGCTCTCGACGGGTTCCGGAAGGTGCCGGCGGGGTTCCAAGACACCTTCGCCGCGTGCTCGGAGCTGGGGCCCGTGGCTTACGTCGAAGCCGACTACTTCGGCGGGACCGGAACGCAGTCGGCGCAGGTGTGGCACCGCGGTGCCGTTGTCCTCGGTCCGGTGCGGGTGGCCGAAGGCGAGCGCTTCTCCGCGGCCGGCAGCCCGATTTCGCAGGCCCTGCGCGCGCTCGGCGTCCAGCGCGGTGGTCACGTCGACGAGTTCGACGCCGCCGGGCTCGGGCGGCACCGGCGGGTCGAAGGGTGGCTCGCTACGCCGAACGAGTGAACCGCGCGCACCCGTGTCCGGGCCACCGCGACAGCCTCGACCCACCGGTGAAAGGCGGCCCACCGGGGGCCGCCACCCACACACGGGGAGCCGGACGTGCGTTACCTCCTTACCCTCCACATGAACCCGACCACCTGGGCCACCCTCACCGACGACCAGAAGAACGCCGTCTACGCCGGGCACGGGGACTTCATCAAGCTCATCACCGAGTCCGGTGAGATGGTCGGGACCAAGGCACTCGCCGAACCCGGCGAAACCACGACCGTCCAGGTCAAGAACGGTGTGGCGCAGACCAGGACCGGCGCCTTCGTCGAAGCCGAAGCCTTCCTCTGCGGCTACTACGTCGTCGACGTCGAGAGCGAGGCGCGGGCCGTCGAGCTGGCCGCGAAGATCCCGGATGCCCAGTACACCGCCGTCGAGGTGCGGAAGGTCGTCCACGAAGGTTGACCTCCAGCTTGGTCGAGGGTCCACCATGGATCCATGACCACCGAAGGGGAATGGGGCATCGACGCCGTCGACCTCGACGCCTACCTCGCGCGCGTCGGACAGCCGCGGCGGGCGCCGTCCGAAGCCGCTCTCACCGAACTCATGCGGGCTCACGCAAAAGCCATCCCGTTCGAGAACGTCGACGTCGTTCTCCGGCAGCACCAAGGGATCTCGCTCGACGTCGTGAGCGCGAAACTCGTCGGACGGCGGCGGGGAGGCTACTGCTACGAACAGAGTGGCCTCTTCGCCGCCGTCCTCGAGCAGCTCGGCTACACCGTGCACCGGCTTTCCGCGCGCGTGCAGCCGCGGCGGCCCGGGCCCTACACGCACATGACGCTCGTCGCCGACGTCGACGGGAAGCAGTTCCTCGCCGACGTCGGGTTCGGGGCCGGGATCCTCGACCCCATGCCGCTCGTCGACGGCCACGAAGTCGACCAGGCCGGCTGGGTGCACCGACTCGAGCAACGCCAGGACTGGTGGACCCTGCAGAAGGGCGACGAGGACATCCTCGAATTCCGCCTCAACGAGATGCACCCCATCGACTACGAGGTCTACCACCACTACACGTCGACGCACCCGAAGTCGCCGTTCCTCGGACGGCTCGTGGTCATGCGGATCGAGCCCGGCCTCAGCCGCAAGCTCCTCGGCCGGGAGCTCACCGTCGAAAAACCCGGCGGCAGCAGCGAAACCACCACCATCGCGCCGGAAGAACTCGACGTCACCCTCAAGGACCTCGGCCTCGAGCTGACGCCGGACGAGCTGCAGCGCCTGAAGGCCGTCTACTGACCGAACAGCTCGGCCGCCGGCACCGGGCGGCCGAGGTGGTAGCCCTGCGCCTGGTCGCAGCCGAGCTCGCGGAGCAGGTCCACCTGCTCCGCCGACTCGACGCCCTCGGCGATCACCGTCAGGTCCACCGCGTGGGCCATCGCGATGATGCTGGTGACGATGGCTTCCGCATCCCGTGACTCGGCGATCCCGGTGATGAACGAGCGGTCGATCTTCAGCGTGTCCAAGGTCAGCCGGCGCAGCTGGGCGAGCGACGAATAGCCGGTGCCGAAGTCGTCGATCGCCAGCAGCACGCCCAGCGAACGCAGGGACGCCAGCACTTCCGCGGCCGCTTCCTGGTCACGCATCAACGCGCTTTCGGTGACCTCCAGGCACAGCGCGCCGGCGGGCAGCCCGGTGGCCGCCAGCGCGTCCTGCACCGCCGGCACCAGGTGCGGGTCGTCGAGCTGGCGGGTGGAGAGGTTGACCTTCAGCGTCAGGTCCAGGCCCTGGCGCACCCGCCGCCCGGCGAGCTCGCGGGTCGTCGTGCGCAGCATCTCCTTGCCGATCACGTTGATCAGGTCGCTCTCCTCGGCGAGCGGGATGAACTCCGCGGGCGAAATCGCGCCCTGACGGGGGTGCGTCCACCGCATCAGCGCCTCGACCGCGACCATCTCGCCGGTCCGCAGGTCGACGACCGGCTGGTACGCCGCCCAGAGCTGGCCGTCGTGGACCGCGTCGCGCAGGTCCTGTTCCATCCGCAGCCGCCGCTGCACCCGCTCGCGCAGCCCGACGTCGAAGAAGTGGTGACGCCCGCGGCCGAGCGCTTTCGCCTGGTACATCGCGACATCCGCGTCGCGCAGCAGGTCTTCGGCGCTGCGTCGGTCGTCGCGGGCGACGAGCACGACACCGATGCTGGCGTCCAGGTGCAGCTGCCTGCCGAGGACGCCGAGCGGCTCGGCCACCGCGGCCCGCAGGTGCTCGGCCAGCGCCCGGACCTCGCCCGGGTCGGTGACCTCGCCGGTGACGACGACGAACTCGTCGCCGCCCAGCCTGCCGACCAGGTCATCGCGGCCCGAGCTGCGGCGCAGGCGTTCCCCGACGATCCGCAGCACCTGGTCGCCGACCGAGTGGCCGAGCGAGTCGTTGATGACCTTGAACTCGTCCAGGTCGAGGAACAGCACGGTGACCGCGCCGCGTTCGCACCTGTCGAGCCGGTCGAGCACCAGGGTGCGGTTCGCCAGCCGGGTCAGCGGGTCGTGGGTGGCGTCGTGCGCGAGCCGCGCGCTGATCGCGCGGGTTTCGGTGATGTCGGTGAACGACGTGACCACGGCCGGCGCCGCCGGGTCGTCCTGGTCGAGCAGCCGCGAGGTCAGCGACACCCAGACGTCGCGGCCGTCCGGCCGGCGCAGGCGGACGACCAGGCCGTTGTGCGTGCGGCCGGTCCGGCGGGTCTGCACCGACGGCAGCTCGTCCGGCGGGATCCACCGCCCGGACTCGGTGAACAGCGTCAGCGTGTGGCACGGGAGGCCGAGCAGGTCGGCCTCGGCGACGCCGAGGATCCGGCAGGCCGCCGGGTTGGCCGCTTCGATGAGCCCGCCGGGGCCCATCACGAGGACGCCTTCGTCCAGCGACGCGACCACCGTGCGGTAGTTCCGCTCGGCCCGCCGCCGCGCGGTTTCGTCGGCGCAGACGAGGACGTACCCGTCATTCATCTCAGCTGCCGAGACGCGGACCGCCAGGGGAGCGCCGTCCCGCCGCCGGTGCACCGCCTCCGCGACACCGCCGCCGCGCCGGATGGCAGGCAGGTCGAGCGGCGCGCCGACGAGCTCGCTCGCCCGCCGCCCGACGGCCTCGGCGGCGGTCCACCCGTACACCGCCTCGGCGGCCGGGTTCCAGCTGGTCACGACGCCTTCGCCGGTGGTCGCGATCAGCGCGTCGCTGACGTGCGACACCAGCGCGGCCTGGTAGCGGAGGGCGTCGGCGGCCGCCTTCTTCGCCGTGATGTCGCGCATGACCACCTGGTACGCGCCTTCGCCGAGGCGCACCAGCACCGTTTCGACGGCGAACTTGCTGCCGTCCAGCCGGGACATCAGGGCTTCGACGGGCTCGCTCGCCTGCCCCGGTTTCGTCAGCTTGCCGAGCGTTTCGAGCAGGACAGGGCGGGCGTCCTCGGCGACGAAGTCGGTGAACCGGCGGCCGACGACCTCGTCGGCCGAGCGCGCGGCGAAGGTTTCCAGGGCCGCGCGGTTGGCGTAGGTCAGCACGCCGTGCTCGTGCACGCAGATCGCGTCCGGACTCAGCTCGACCAGTTCGGCGAGCGAGTCGGCCTGCATGAGCGTCCGTCCCCCGTGAAGTCGGCGTGTGGCCCGTCGATTACACCACCGACTCCGGCCCCTGCCTACCCGGCGGAATCCGGGTCCGGCCTGCGGATGCGCGACTGCAGCCACGGTCCGCAGACCAGCAGCCCGAAGTGCGCGGCGAACGCGTGGCCGAGCAGCGTGACGATCGAGTCGAGACTCGTCGGGTCGTCGCTCAGCCAGATCGCCGCGATGAACGCCTCGGTCGCGGCCAGCGCCAGCAGCCGCACGCGGCCGGGCAGGAAGAACACGAGCGCGCCGGCTGTGGTGAAGAAGCCGTAGCTGACCCCGATGTCGAGCCAGTGCGCGGCCGAACCGGGCAGCACGTGCGCCGTGATCAGGGCCATTACCGGCAGCTCGGTGACGAGCGTGGCCACGATGTGGCCGGAGAAGAACACCAGCGCGGTGCGGCGGGCGCCGAACCGGCGTTCCAGCGGCGCGACGGCGACCGCGAAGATCAGCGCGTAGGGCAGCCAGCTTTCGCCGGGCAGCCAGATCGCGCTGGTCAGCAGGGAGGTCAGCGGGCGGCGCCAGAGGTTGTGGGCGTCGGTGCTGGACAGCCGGAGCAGCCGGTCCGTCAGTGCGGGGTCGGCGAACCGGAGCAGCAGCGTCGTGCCCAGCAGGAGCACCAGGTAGCCGAAGGTGAACGGCGTCGCCCTGGGGCTGGGGACGTACCGGAGCAACGCCCACGGGCTGCGGCGGCGCGCGACGGCGATCGAGGGGATCGGCCGGTCGGCTTTCAGCAGCATGGACCGAGCTTCGGTGGTCATGCTGGGAGTATCACGAGCGTCAGCTTAGAAAACGCTGTGGATGTCACTCACTGTCAGATCTTGCGTTACGTGACGAATTTTTGCCGCTACTTCACCCGTTCGGGGGGCTTTTACGGTAAGAATACGGCCACGATGACGGCCGAATGGGCCTCTCGGGAAGGTCTGCCGGGGTGAACGACGAGGTATCGGTCGCCGAGCTGCTCGTGCGCGAGGGCTGGGGCGATGGTCCGGGACCAGGCCAGTCACGCTGGCGGGTGGTCGCGGTGATGCTCGCCGTCATCGTGGGCTGCGGCGCCGCCGCGGCCCTGGTCGCCTTCGGCGGCAACCAGCGCCAGGACGCTTCCCCGGTCGACCAGATCCAGGTCATCCCGTTCCCCCAGCGCACCACCGGGCTGGGCGGTGCCGACCAGGCCACGGACTCGCCGCCCGACGGCGGGATCGGCGGCGGCACCGGCGGCGACGTCGTCACCGCGTCGAACGAGCACCGCGGCACCGTCACCGAGGTGCCGGGCCGCGACCCGGCCACCGCGACCGGCGGCACCGGAACCGCGAGCCCGACCGCCACGCCGTCTGGCTCCGACCCCTCGGCCACCGGCACCGCGATGACGACACCGCCGGGCAACCCGCCGCCGCCCTCCGGCAGCCGCCCGCCGACGCCGACCACCACGCCGCGGCCCGAGCCGTCGTGCATCCTGGGGATCATCTGCTGGTGATCAGGCCAGCTGCTCGGCGATGTCGCTGAAGTCCGAGGTGTTCCAGCGCTCCGGGCGCATCACGATCGCGATGTTCTGCCCGTGCGCCTCATCGGTCGCGTCGGTGTACGCCTCGCTCACGCCCGGCGGCAGGTAGCGGGCCGCCATCTCGTGCCGCTGCGCCTTCGTCATCGGCCACGACTCGACGACCGGGCCCTCGACCGAGACGTACTTGTAGACGCCGTCCTGCTGCTGCACGCACAGCGCGAACCGGCCGGCCGCCTCGATCAACCGGGTCTTGCGCAGGCCGGGCGAGGTCATGATGACGACGTCGCCGCCCGGCTCGTAGCGGTACCAGATCGGCGTGGTCAGCGGCGCCCGCCCAGCCTCGGCCGCGACGCTGAGCACGCCGACCTGCGGCTCGGCGAGGAACGCTTCGCGCTCGTCCTTGGTCATCTTGCGGGCCATCTCGGTCTCCTTAAAGCCATTTGATTTGACTTAAGGCTAGCCACGGGGCGACCGCAAAAGCAAGTGACTTTGCTTTAAGATGAGCTCATGACCCGACCCGGCGGCCGCAGCGCCCGCGTCCGCGAAGCGGTGCACGAAGCCGTCGTCGAGCTGCTCGCCGCGGGCGAGATCGACGCGGCCATCCCGAAGATCGCCGAGCGGGCGGGGGTGAACCCGACCAGCATCTACCGGCGCTGGGGCAGCCGGGACGCGCTGCTGCTCGACGCGGCGGTGACCCGCCTGCGGGCGACGTCGCCGATCCCGGACACCGGTTCGCTGCGCGGCGACCTGCTCGGCTGGGCCGAGGGCGTCGAACGCGCGATGCGCGACCGGCGCGGCCAGATCCTGCTCCGCGCGCTCGTCGCGACCCTGCGCCCGGACGAGAAACCGCTCGAATACCTGCGGGCCCGCGGCGACGATCTGCAGGCCGCCCTCGACAAGGCCGCGGCCCGCGGCGAGCCGGTGCCGTCGGTCGACGAGGTGCTCGACTACGTACTGGCCCCGTTCTACCTGCGCGTGCTGTTCCGGCGCCCGGTCGAGCCGGGCACCGCGGCCGAGCTCGTCGGCCGGCTGCTCAGGACCTGTTGAGCAGATCCGGCTCCGCGCGCCGGCCGAGGTGGTTGAACAGCAGGTTCAGGGCGAACGCCAGGATCGCCGTCACCGTGATCGAGCTGCCGAAGATCGTCTGCAGCCACGGCGGGAAGTGCTTGAAGAAGTCCGGCACGAACGCCGGCAGCAGACCGACCCCGAGCGCCACCGCGACGACGAAGGTGTTGTGGTTGCCGGAAAACTCGACCGTCCGGAGGTTCTGCGCGCCGACCGCGGCGACCATCGCGAACATCACCACCGCGACCCCGCCGACCACCGGTTCCGGGATGGCCGCGATGAACGCGCCGATCTTGGGCACCAGGCCCATCAGCACCAGGATCCCGCCGGTCACCGCGACCACCCAGCGGCTGCGCACGCCGGTCATCCGGACCAGGCCGACGTTCTGCGCGAACGCCGTGTCGGGGAAGGAGTTCATCACCCCGCCGAGCACGGCCGAGACGCCGTCGGTGGCCAGGCCGCGCGCGAGGTCGGCGTCGGTCGGCGGGCGCCCGGTGAGCTCGCCGACCGCGATCATGTCGGCCGTCGACTCGGTGAACGTCACCAGCATGACCACGCACATCGAGAGGATCGCCGCGACCGGGAAGGCCGGCGCGCCGAAGTGGAACGGCGCCGCGAGCCCGAACCAGCCGGCCGCGCCGAGGCCGTCCCAGTGCACCAGCCCCATCGGGATCGCCACGACCAGCCCGATCGCCAGCGCCAGCAGCGGCCCGATCTGGTTGGCGAACCCGCGCAGCACGCGGGTGAACAGCACCAGCAGCGCGACCACGCCGAAGGCCAGCCCGATGTGCGACGGCGCCGCGTAGTCCGGTGCGGTGCTGTCGTGGCCGGCGATCATCGCCGCGCCCGGTCCGAGCAGCGAGACGCCGATGACCAGCAGCAGCGTCCCGGTGACCAGCGGCGGGAAGAACCGGATCAGCTTCGCGAACGGCCGCGCGATGAGCAGCCCGAACACACCCGAGGCGAGCATCGCGCCGTAGACCGCGGGCAGGCCGTACTGCGACGCGATCAGGATCATCGGGTTGACGACGCTGAACGTCGCGCCCGCCACCACCGGCAGCCGGATGCCGAGCAGCTTCCCGATGCCGACGGCCTGTATCAGCGTCGCGATGCCCGCGACCAGCAGATCGGCGTTGACCAGCAGCCCGATCGTCGCCGGGTCGAGCTTGAGCGCGCTGCCGACGATCAGCGGCACGGCCACCGAACCGGCGTACATGATCGACATGTGCTGGAGGCCGAGCAGGGCCAGCCGCCCGGCGGGCAGACCCCGGTCGACCGGGTGGACCGCGGATTCCGTCATGAGCGGACGGTAGCAAGTCCGGGGCGCGACGATCATGGTTCAGGGGGCGGCGCGGAGGCCGGGAATGTGTGACCATCGGTGCATGACTTCGGGTGGCGTTTCCCAGGCAGGCCCGCCGTTCCGCGCCGATCACGTGGGGAGCCTGCTGCGGCCCCCGGTGCTGCGCGACGCGCGTAGGCGGCACGAAAGCGGTGAGATCGGCGCGGAGCAGCTGCGCGCGGTCGAGGACGACGCGATCCGCGACGTGATCAAGATGCAGAAGGCGGCCGGGCTGAGCTCGGCGACCGACGGCGAATTCCGGCGCGCGTCGTGGCACATGGACTTCATCTACTCCCTCGGCGGCGTCTCGAAGAGCGACCAGCGGCTGCACGTCAAGTTCCACAACCTGGCCGGTGACCTCGAGTTCAGCCCGCCGGGGCTGCAGGTCGACGGCAAGGTGCGGCTCGACGAGCCGATCTTCGCCGACCACTTCCGGTTCCTGCAGTCCCATGTGGACCCGGGCGTGACACCGAAGCTGACCATCCCGTCGCCGAGCATGGTCTACTACCGCGGCGGCAGGGCCGCGGTCAGTGAGAGCGTTTACCCGGACCTCGAGGAGTTCTTCGCCGACCTCAGCGCGGCCTACCGGCAGCAGGTTTCCGCCGTGCACGGCCTCGGCTGCCGGTACCTGCAGCTCGACGACACCAGCCTCGCCTACCTGAACGACCCGGCGCAGCGCGAGCTGGTCGCGCGGATGGGCGGCGACCCGGACACCCAGCACCTGCGCAACATCGCGACGATGAACGCGGCGCTGGACGGCCGTCCCGAAGACCTCACGGTGACCACGCACCTGTGCCGCGGCAACTTCCGGTCGTCCTGGGCGGCCGAGGGGAGCTACGAGTTCGTCGCGGAGGCGTTGTTCGGCGAGCTCGCCGTCGACGGGTTCTTCCTGGAGTACGACGACGAACGCTCCGGCGGCTTCGAGCCGCTGCGGTTCGTGCCGAAGGACAAGAAGGTGGTGCTCGGCCTGGTCACGACCAAACGGCCCGAACTGGAGGACCCGGACGTCCTGGTGCGGCGGATCGAGGAGGCGTCGCGGTACGTCGACATCGACCGGCTCTGCCTGTCCCCGCAGTGCGGCTTCTCCTCGACCGAGGAGGGCAACGACCTGACCGCGGACGACCAGATGCGCAAACTCGAGCTGATCGTGGCGACCGCCGACCGCGTCTGGGGCGGCCATTGATCACCTGCGTTGTCGACTACGTCATCGACCCCGCGAAGCTGCCCGACTTCGAACGCTTCGCCGCGGCGTGGATGCGCTTGGTGCAGCGGGAAGGCGGCATCCACCACGGCTACTTCCTGCCGGCGGAAGGGGCGAGCGACGAGGCCAGGGCGCTGTTCAGCTTCGAGAGCCTGGCGGCGTACGAGCGGTACCGCGGGCTGTTCGGCGTCGACCCGGACTTCATCGAGGCGGACAAGATCCGCGACGAGAGCGGGTGCGTGGTCCGGTACCGGCGCACGTTCATGCGCCCGCTGCTCCCGGACGACGACCTCTGACACGGGCTGCCCCGGGTGTGGCCCGGGGCAGCCTCCGGATCAGCCGCAGTTGCCCCAGGTGAGGCGACCGCCCGCGGCGTAGGCCCCGGCACCGGTCGCGGTGCGCGAGATGTAGCTCTGGTACTGGACGCAGCGGTTGTTCGCCGCGCCCTTGGCCGCCGCGTAGTACTTGAACGCGCCGACGTTTCCGATCCAGTCCGGGGTGCCCTGGATCCACAGCCAGGCTTCGGTGTACGTCGGCGTGCCGATGTCGATCGATTTGATGGTGGCGACGCAGTTGGCGTGCGCCGAGTTGTACATCAGGTAGACATCGCCCCACTTGGCCGAACCGTACTTCACCTCGCGGTGGCCGTCGGACGCGTACGACCACGAACCGCCGAAGTCGTTGGCGCACGCCTCCGCTGCGGTGTACGGGTTGGCCGCGGCCGAAGCCGACGGCGCCGCGAGTGCGGCCGCGCCGAGCGCGGCGGCCACCGAGATGCTCAATTTCGCCCAGAGTTTCACGTGTTCTCCCCTCGTTGCACCGTCTCCGGCGAGACGGCACCCCTCCTCACGCCTCCGCGCCACAGCGGGTTTAGCCGCGGCTTGCGGCATTTCCCGCGGGTGCGAAAACTGACCCCATGCGACACAGCGCGCAGCGGCCGCCGTCGGTGGTGGATCGCGTCCTCGACCTGCTGGGCGCCTTCACCGCCGATCGGCCGCGGCTGACGCTGTCCGAACTGAGCCGCCGGGCCGGGCTGCCGCTGTCGACCACGCACCGGCTCGCCGGCGAGCTCACCCGGCGTGGGGCACTGGTCCGCGACGAAACCGGGGCCTTCCGCGTCGGGCTGTGGCTGTGGGAAGTCGCCTCCCTCGCGCCGCACGGGGCCGAGCTGCGGGAGAGCGCGATGCCGTTCCTGGAGGACCTCTACGAAGCCACGCACCAGAACGTGCAGCTCGCGGTGCTCGACGGGCCCGAGGTCGTCTACGTCGAGCGCATCTCCGGCCGGGGCGCGGTCAACGTCCTGACCCGCGTCGGCGGACGGCTGCCCGCGCACGCCACCGGAGTCGGGCAGGTGCTGCTCGCGCACGCGCCCGCCGAGGTCCAGGAGGAAGTCCTGGCCGGTCCGCTCAAGACGTTCACCCCCAAGACGATCGGCTCGCCCGCGCGGCTGCGGCGGGTGCTGGCCGACGTCCGCCGGGACGGCTACGCCGTCAGCGACGGCCAGATCGAGCTGATCGCCCTGTCCGTGGCCGCCCCGGTCCGGGACGCGACGGACGACGTCGTGGCCGCGATCTCGGTGGTCGTCCCGGCGGCCGGGACGGACCCGCGGACGCTGGTCCCGGCGGTGCGGGCGGCCGCGCGGGGGATCTCGCGGGTGCTGGGCGCACCGCGGCCGTCCGGTGGGCCGCGCCTCGACTGACCGCGCCCGTTGTGGTCGGATGAGGTCGAGGGCAACCGGATGGGGTGAGGAGAAGGAATGACCACCGTGCTCGTCGTCGGTGCCGGTCAGAGCGGGTTCCAGGCCGTGGCTTCGCTGCGGGACCGGGGTTTCGCCGGCCGGGTCGTGCTGGTCGGGGACGAGCCCGGCGTGCCCTACCAGCGGCCGCCGCTGTCGAAGGCCTACCTGGCCGGGACGGCCGGGCTCGAGCAGCTGCACCTGCGCGGTGAGGACTTCTTCGCCGAGAAGGACATCGAGCTGGTCTCCGGCCGGGTCGCGGAAATCGACCGCGCGGCGGCGAAGGTCCGGCTCGAAGACGGCCGCGAACTGGACTACGACTTCCTCGTCCTGGCCACCGGCGCCCGCAACCGGACGCTGCCGGTGCCCGGCGCGGACCTCCCGGGCGTGCTGACCCTGCGCACCCGCGACGACGCCGACCGGCTCCGCGAGTCGCTCGAACGGGCCGAGCACGTCGTCGTGGCCGGTGGCGGGTTCATCGGGCTGGAGTTCGCCTCGCACGCCGGCCGCCCGGTGACGATCGTCGAGATGCAGGACCGCCTGCTCAACCGGGTCGCGACGCCGGAGATCTCCGCGTACTTCGCCGACCTGCACCGCAACGCCGGGCACACGGTGGTGCTCGGCCAGGGTGTCGCGGCTCTCCACGGCGACTCGCGGGTGCGGGAGGTCGAGCTGTCCGACGGCACCCGGCTGCCCGCCGACCTGGTCGTCGTCGCCGTCGGCGTGGTGCCCGAAACCTCGCTGGCCGAGGCGGCAGGCCTGCCGGTGCGCAACGGCGTCGTCGTCGACGCGCACCTGCGGACGGCGGACGAGAAGATCTTCGCCATCGGCGACTGCGCCAACTTCCCGTGCGTGCAGGCAGGCGCCGAGACCCGGCTGGAGTCCGTGCAGAACGCCGTCGACCAGGCCCGGTGCGTGGCCGCGGCGATCACCGGGACCGCGGAACCGTACGCCAGCCTGCCCTGGTTCTGGACCGACCAGGCCGGCGCCAAGCTGCAGATCGCCGGCATCCTCTCGGGCGCCGACCGCACGGTGGTCGCGGGCGACCCGGCCGCGGGCAAGTTCTCGGTGCTGTCCTTCCGCGACGACGTCCTCATCGCGGTCGAGTCGGTGAACCGGCCCGCCGACCACATCGCGGCGCGCCGCCTGTTCACGGCCGAGCCGAAACCCGCGTACGCCGACCTCGAAGCGAGCGATTTCGACCTCAAGGCGCACCTGAAGTCACGAGCGGCGTGACGCGCACGCAGGTCGCGGTCATCGGTTCCGGCCCAGCCGGGTTGCTGCTGTCGTTCCTGCTGCACTGGGCCGGGATCGACTGCGTGGTCCTGAAAGCCCGCGACCGCGAGTACGGCTGACCGCGCGGCTCGAATTCGAGGGCGAGTTCACCTTGTGCGAAGGCCCGACCTCGATAAGGGCATCACGACGATGCTGCACACCGACCCGCACGCGGATGGCTTCACGCGGCAGTTGCAGCTGTCGCAGTTGCGCTTCGCGACGTCGTCACACGCGGCCGCGACGAGCCTGGCTGAGAACTACGTCGGGCTGCCGCTCGCCTGAGATCGTCAACTCTTGGTTGACGCAAAGAGATCGTCAACCTACAGTTGACGGTATGACCCTGCCCTTCAACGTCAAGCTCGACGACCTCATCAACGCCATCAAGAGCAACCACGACCACGACGCCCTGGCCCAGTTGACCGACGCGGTCTACCTGGGCCAGCACCTCGGCGAGGTGGCTGACCACCTGATCGGCCACTTCGTCGACCAGGCCCGGCGGTCCGGGGCGTCCTGGACCGAGATCGGCGCCAGCATGGGCGTCACGAAACAGGCCGCCCAGAAGCGGTTCGTGCCGAAGGTGGATCCCGGTGGCGACCTGAGCGGGAACATCGAGCGCGTCTACGGCCGCTACACCGACCGCGCGCGACACGTCGTCGTCGAAGCCCAGAAGGCGGCTGTCACGCACGCCAGCCCGGAGATCGACACCGTGCACATCGTGCTGGGCCTGCTGACCGAGCCCGCCGCGCTGGCGGCCGGGGCGATCCTGGCCCAGGGCGTGCAGCTGGACGCCGTCCGCGAAGCCGCCGAAGCGCGGCTGCCCGAGCCGGTCGACCCGGTGCCGAACGTGGTCCCGTTCTCCGCCGCCGCCAAGAAGACCCTCGAGCTGACCATGCGCGAAGGCCTGCGGCTCGGGCACAACTACATCGGCACCGAGCACATGCTGCTGGCCCTGCTGGAACAGGGCGAAGGCAGTGGCTTCGAGGTGCTCGACGGCCTGGGGGTCAAGAAGGACAAGGCCGAGGCGAAGATCGTGGAGGTGCTGGCGGAACTCCTCGCCGCCCGGGGGCAGTGAGGCTCCTGCTGGCCGCCGCGCTGCTCGCGGTGGTCCTGGTGACGCTGCTCTGACCGGGTGGGACCAGGGGGTCTTCCCGGTCAGAGCAGCGGCCGGTCAGGCTTCGGACTCCGGGCGGCCGTCGGCGGCCCAGGCCGTGTGGAACGAGCCTTCGCGGTCCACCCGGCGGTAGGTGTGGGCGCCGAAGAAGTCGCGCTGGCCCTGGACCAACGCCGCCGGCAGCCGGTCGGCGCGGAGGCCGTCGTAGTACGCCAGCGCCGTCGAGAAGCCCGGCGTCGGGATGCCGAGCTGGACCGCCGTCGAGATCACCGAACGCCACGAGTCCTGCGCGTCCTCGACCGCCTTGCGGAAGCCGCCCGAGGTGAGCAGCGTCGGCAGCTGCGGCTCCTCGGCGTAGGCGGAGGTGATGTCGTTGAGGAACTTCGCGCGGATGATGCAGCCGCCGCGCCAGATCGAGGCGACCTTGCCGAGGTCGATGTCCCAGCCGTACTCGGTCGCGCCTGCCTGGATCTGGTTGAAGCCCTGCGCGTACGCGACCACCTTCGACGCGTACAGCGCCTGCTCGACGTCGTCGGCGAAGCGCTCCAGCGACGACCCGGACAGCGGAGCCGCCGAAGGGCCGCCGAGCCCGCGGGCCGCCGCGCGCAGCGGCTTGGACCCGGACAGCGAACGCGCGAAGACGGCTTCGGCGATGCCCGAGATCGGGACACCGAGGTCGAGGCCGATCTGCACCGTCCAGCGTCCGGTGCCCTTCTGCTCGGCGGCGTCCTCGACGACGTCGACGAACGGCTTGCCGGTCGCCTGGTCGACGTGCGCGAGCACCTCGGCGGTGATCTCGATCAGGTAGGAGTCGAGCCGCCCGGTGTTCCAGGTGCGGAACACGTCGGCGATCTCGGCGGGGGAGTAGCCGCCGGCGTGGCGCAGCAGGTCGAACGACTCCGCGATCAGCTGCATGTCGGCGTACTCGATGCCGTTGTGCACCATCTTGACGAAGTGGCCGGCGCCGTCCGCGCCGATGTGCGTGCAGCACGGCTCGCCGTCGACCTTCGCCGAGATGTCCTCGAACAGCGGGCCGAGCGACTCGTACGACTCCTTCGAGCCGCCGGGCATGATGCTCGGCCCGTGCAGCGCGCCTTCCTCGCCGCCCGAGACGCCGCTGCCGACGAAGTGCAGGCCGCGTTCGCGCAGCGCCTTCTCGCGGCGGCGCGTGTCGGCGAAGTGCGCGTTGCCGGCGTCGATGATCACGTCGCCCTCTTCGAGCAGCGGCGCGAACTCCTCGATGACGGCGTCGGTCGGGCCGCCCGCCTTGACCATGATCACGACCTGGCGCGGCCGCTCCAGCGCGTTGACGAACTCCTGCGCGGAGTACGCCGGGATGAAGTCGCCCTCGTCGCCGAACTGCTCCACCAGCGCGCGGGTCCGCTCCTCGGACCGGTTGTGCAGGGCCACCGTGTGGCCGTGCCGGGCCAGGTTGCGGGCCAGGTTGCGGCCCATGACCGCCAGGCCGGTGACCCCGATGCTCGCCTTCTTGCTCATCCGAATCCTTCCGAAGTCTCTCTCGATTCAGACACTAGTCCGATCGACGCCTCATGGGAGGCCACGGAGGAGCAGCTCACCTAGTTCAGGAGAAGCAGCGGATGGGTCCCTTGTTGAAGGCGAGCATGTCGGTGATCGCGGCGACCAGGTCGATCTCCGCGCCCCACTCGGCGCCGTCGAGTTCGGCGTACGCCCGGTGCAGGTTGCCGGGTAGCCGCTCTTGCTCGGAGAGCGACGCGAACTCGCCGAGGTCCGTCTCCTTCGCCAGCTCCAGCGGCGACAACCCGGCGGCCTTCCCGCGCTCGGCCGTCTTCTGGACGAACCCGAGGTATTCGTCCACTTTGTCCACCACGTCGAGCCCGCACGGACCCCCGTGACCAGGCAAGATCACCTCGGGGGACAGCTCCCGGATGATGTCGAGGCCCTGGCGCCACCCGGCCACCGAGCCCATCAGCGCGAACGGGCTGCCGCCGTGGAACACCAGGTCACCGGCGTAGAGGACCCGCTGGGCGGGCAGCCAGACCAGGACGTCGTTGGTCGTGTGGGCCGCGTGGCCGGGGTGGATCAGCTGGATCTCGACGTCGCCGGCGTACAGCGTGAGCCGGTCGTCGAAGACGATCTCGGGCGGCCGGGACCGCAGTTCGCCCCAGTCGCTGCCGACGAAGACGCCCTCGAACGTCTGGATGCCTTCGGCGACCAGCAGCTCACGCGTCTTGCGGTGGCCGACCACCGCGGCGCCCTCGACCAGGTAGTTGCCGTTGGTGTGGTCACCGTGGTGGTGGGTGTTCACCAGCGTCGTCACCGGGCTGCCGGTGGTCGCTTCGACCGCGGCGAGCAGCGCGCGCGTGCGCCGCTCGGTCGAGCAGGTGTCGATCAGCACGGTGTGGTCGCCGGCGTCGACGAACCCGCAGTTGTTGATGTACCAGGAGCCGTCCGGCTGGACGTAGCCGTGGACCTGGTCGGCCAGCCGGGTGACGGCGGCGGCGGAGGGCGAACGATCGGTCACGGGGTCACTATGCCCGAGAGCAGGCTCCGCCGGTTGGCCGAATAATTCGGAATTTCGCTGGTCCAGGCGAGTGATAGCGCAGGTGACTGGCAATCTGCGACGTTTCCTGGAACGCTGCGCGATGTCATCATCGAGATCCGCAAGGTTAAGCACTAACCTGGGTGGGTTCGATAGTTCGCGTGCGACGGCGGCCGGTGGCCGCCGTTGCTTGGTAGTGGTCCGGGAGAGCAGGGCGATGGCCAGCACCGTCACCTCGCGCCGGAAGCAGCTCGGGAACGAGCTCCGGCATGCCCGCACCGCGGCGCGGATGACACAGCAGCAGGTCGCCGAGGTCCTCGGCTGCACCCAGGGCAAGGTCAACAAGATCGAGTCCGGTGCCGTCGGGGTGAAACTCGGGGATGTGCGATCGATGCTGAACGCGTTCGGGATCAACGGCGAAGAGGCCGACACGCTGATGAACCTGGCGCGGGCCGCCGCCGGGCAGCGCGGCCACTGGTCCGGCTACCGCTCGGTGGTGCCGCACTGGTTCCGCACCTTCACCGACCTGGAGCCCGCGGCCGCGGAGATCCTCACCTGGCACGGTGAGCGCATCCCGGGCCCGCTGCAGTCCGAGCACTACATGCTCAAGCAGTTCACCGAGGCCGGCGCGACGGACGTGACGTCGCTGGTCCGCAACCGCCTCGACCGCAAGGCGGTGTTCGAACAGCAGCAGCCGCCCTACTACCGGTTCATCATCAGCGAAGGCGCGCTGCGCCGGGCCCCCGGCGGGTACGCGCCGGCGGTGATGCTCGACCAGGTCGAGCACCTGCTCTCGCTGGAGAAGCACCCGCGCGTCTACGTGCACGTGCTGCCGTTCGGCGCGCGGCTGGCCGCGGTGCCCAACGACTTCACGATCATGCGGTTCCCGGACCGCACTCGCGACTTCGTCTACATCGAGCACTCCGCGGGCGGGCTGTACCTGGACGACGTCAAGGACTTCAACATCTTCGTCGACTCGTGGGACAGGCTGCGCGGTGCCGCGCTGGAGCGGCAGGAGACCCGGCAGTTCCTCAAGGAGCTTGCAGAGGGTTACCGCGCGCAGATGCAGCAGCTCCAATAGGGCGAATGGCGGCGGCAGCTGTCCCGACCGGTGAACAACTTTCGGTAGAGTCACTCTGTTGCGCTTGAATCCACCGGAAGTGGACACCGTGGACCCCGACTTCCTGCCCGACGCCGTCGACCTGGACCGGCCGAACGTGGCGAGGATCTACGACTGGGCGCTCGGCGGCACCGCGAACTGGGCCATCGACCGCCAGTACGGCGAGCAGGCGCTGAAGGTCTTCCCGCTGGCGAAGACCCTGGCCCGCGCGAACCGCGACTTCCTGGGCCGGGCGGTGCGCTACTGCGTCGGGCAGGGCATCACCCAGTTCCTCGACCTCGGCTCCGGCATCCCGACGTCCGGCAACGTGCACGAGGTGGCCGACGACCACAGCGACGACAGCCGGTGCGTCTACGTCGACAACGAGCCGGTGGCCGTCGCGCACGCCCGGATGCTGCTCGAGGAAGCAGGCGACCCCGAGCGGCACGCCGTGCTGCACGCCGACCTGCGGGACGCCGGCGACGTCTGGGACGCCGCGCTCGACACCGGCGTGCTCGACCCGGACCGGCCGATCTGCCTGCTCACCGTGGCGGTGCTGCACTTCCTGCCGGACGTCACCGGTGTCCGCGAAGCCATCGGCGCCTACCGGACGCTGCTGGCGCCCGGGTCGGCGTACGTGCTTTCGCACGCGACCGAGTCCGGCGTCGACGGCGAAGAGCTGGAGCAGATCCGGAAGCTCGTGAAGCTGTCGGAGCGGTCGAGCTCGCCCGCGGTTTCCCGGTCCCTCGACGAGATTGCCGCCTTCTTCGGTACCTTCGACGTCATCGAGCCCGGGATCGTGCCTGTGGGAGAGTGGCGTCCCGAGCCCGGCGCCGCCACGGTCCCCCTCGCGAGCGTGGTCGGCGGTGTCGGCCGCAAGCCTGGAGGACGCAATGACGACGCAGGACCCCGAAGCCCCTGAAGGCGTGGACCTGGACCGGCCGAACGCCGCCCGCATCTACGACTGGTTCCTCGGCGGCGACGCCAACTGGGCCATCGACCGGCAGTTCGGGGAGCAGGCGGTCAAGACCTTCCCGATGATCAAGACCGTCGCCCGCGTCGGCCGCGACTTCCTCGGCCGCGGCGTGCGGTACCTGGCGCGCAACGGGATCGACCAGTTCCTCGACCTCGGCTCCGGCGTCCCCACGGTCGGCAACGTCCACGAGGTCGCGACCGCGGTGAACCCGGACGCCCGGTGCGTGTACGTCGACAACGAGCCGGTCGCCGTGGCCCACTCGCAGATCCTGCTGGAGAAGGAGGGCGTCGCCGGGCGGCACGCGGTGCTGCAGGGCGACCTGCGCGACCCGGCCGACATCTGGAAGCGCGCGCTCGACACCGGTGTCCTCGACCCGAACCGCCCGATCGGCTTGATCATGGTCGGCGTCCTGTACTTCCTCGGCGCCGACGAGCCGGTGGCCCAGACCATCCAGAAGTACCTGTCGCTGCTGCCCTCCGGCTCGTACTTCCTGTCCTCGCACCTGACGAGCGACGGACTGGAGGAGATGGCCGACGCGGAGAGCCGCGAGTCGATCATGAAGCAGTACAACCAGTCCAGCACCCCGCTGCACCTGCGCAGCCGGGCGGAGTTCACGTCCTTCTTCGAGGGGCTGGAGCTGGTCGAGCCGGGCATCGTCTACCTGCCGGAGTGGCACCCGGAGGAAATCGAGTCGCGGGCCACCAAGAAGCTCGCGAACGACCCGGCGTTCGTCGGCCACCTCTGCGGCCTCGGCCGCAAGCCGTGACGGCGGCCGCCTACGACGCGGTCGCCGTCCAGTACGCGGAATTCGCCGCCGAGGTCTGGGACAGGCACCCGCTGGAGTGGGCGGTCTGGACCGCGTTCGCGGATTCCGTGCGCGGCCGCGGCCCGGTCGCCGACCTCGGCTGCGGACCCGGCCACCTCACCGCGCACCTGCGTTCGCTGGGGCTCGACGCGTTCGGCGTCGACCTGTCCCCGGCGATGGTCGCGCTCGCCGGGGCCGCCCACCCGGACCTGCGGTTCGAAGTGGGTTCGATGGCGGCGCTGGACCTGCCGGACGCTTCGCTCGGCGGGATCCTGTCGTGGTACTCGGTGATCCACACCACGCCGGCGGAGCTGCCGGGGTACTTCGCCGAATTCGCCCGAACGTTGGTGCCGGGTGGTCACGTTCTGTTGGGGTGCTTCGAATCCCGCGGTGGTCCGCGGACGACGTTCGACCACAAGGTGACGACGGCCTACTGCTGGCCGCTGGACGAACTGGCGGGCATCGCGGCCGCGGCGGGCCTCACCGAGGTGGGACGGGTGCTGCGGGAACCGGGCCCGGACGAGCGGCCGCTGCGGCACGGCAGCCTGCTGCTCCGGAAACCGTAGCCGCGGACGGCAAGAGCCCCGGTTCCGCAGGAAACCGGGGCTCTTCGGTGGTGGTGCGGCAGTTCAGGCTCGGGAACCGATGCGGCCGCGCAGCAACGGTGCCAGGTCGATCGAAGCTTCCAGCGGGCGGGTGGTCCGGACCCCGTCGGCGTGGCGCCGCAGCGGGAGGTCCTGGTCCGTGGCCCAGGTCGTGGTCTTGCGCAGCGGGGCCTGGATCAGGCTGAAGCCGAAGCGGTTCCGCAGCTCGTTCCCGATGCCCCGGCGGCCACGGTGTTCTTCGTCCTCGCGGCGGAAGAGCGAGTTCACCCGGACTGCCATTCGTCTACACCCCCAGCTCTGGTCGCGCTGCTTCGGCGTCTCGCAGGGAAAACGCTTCCGCATCCGGAGTTCGGACCAGCTCGGTCACGGTGAGCGCGCCGGGCGGCGCACCTTCCTCGACGATCACGCTGTTCCTCCCCCATGAGGTCCTGCGGTGGTTGGCTTGGTTACGGCAAGGGGTCCTTCAACGCTTCGGCCCGCCCCGACGACCGCCCGCCGCGAGCAGGCAGTCATTCACCGACACGAGCGCCCCGGCCGATGCGATTAATCCTACTCCTGGAATAATCTTCATGTCGAGGCCGGACCCAGTTGATCACCCGCTTGGCCCTGTGGCTTGCTCCATTGAGACACTGAGTAGCCGGGAGCGGGTGCCTTCGACCAGGTCACGACCGCGCCCCCCATCGATCCTCGGAGGTACGACCCATGGCGGATTATCCGTCGTTCGCGGATTACGATCCGAACACGGCCGTGTCTATGTTCGAAGAGGCCGCCTGGGAGAAGTCGTTCGCCAGCGAGCCCAACGGCGGCAGCTGTGTCGAGGTCAACCTGGGCCGGGACGGCGTGATCGGCGTCCGGGACACCAAGCTCGCGACCAGCCCGGTCTTCGTGTTCGACACCGCCGAGTGGGAAGCGTTCCTGATCGCCGTCAAGGCCGGGCAGTTCGACCTGCCCGCCTGAACCGGCGATCACCGGCGTCCGGACCGTGCTGCGGAAGAACAATGCCGAAGGCCCCCTTCCCCGCTCTCCACGGTGAAGGAGGCCTTCGCGACCGCCGGAATACGTCCGGGCACCCGATGTGAGGGGAATCTCACCCGATTGCCGGAAGCTCGCCGCCGCGCAAGCGGCTGCGGGTCCGGCGCCAGGCCACCACGACGAGCGCCACCAGCCCGATCAGCGGGAGCGTGCTGATCGCCCAGCTCAAGCCCATCGGCGGCCCCGGCTGTTCCAGCACCGGCAGCGCACGCAGCTCGCCGGTGCCGGAGCCGGCGGGGCCGTTGACCGTGAAGCGGAACGTCCAGTCACCCGGCCGCGGCATCGACCGGACGTCGAGCCCCCACACCTCGCGCTTGCGCGGGTGCCGGACCAGCGGCTGGGCCCGGCGCTGGGCGCCGTCGGGGCCGGACATGGCGAGCGTGCCGGACTTGCCCTCGATCCCGCCGTCGGGGATGAAGGTGAAGTCCAGTGACTGCATGGCTTTCAGCGGCCAGGTGCTGAACCCGACGGTCAGCCCGTACGGCCCGGCCTGCACCCGCTCGGTGTGCACGATGTTGACCGGCTCGTAGGCGTTCGCCGGCGCGGCCGTGGCGAACAGGAGCCCGGCGACGGCGGCCAAGGCGAACAAACTCTTACGCATCAGCGGTTTCCCCCTTCTTCGCGGGCGCCAGCAGGCAGAGCATCCCGCCGAACCGCCACCCGGCGAACCCGCCGAGCAGCCCCAGTGCCGCGCTGAGCACGGCGGTCGTCGTCAGGTACCCGGCCGGCGGCACGTGCGCGCCGGTGTAGAGCAGGGCCCGCTGCAGCGGCAGGCTCAGCCCGAGCAGCAACCCGGCGAGCCCGCCGGCGACCACGGACACCCGGCCTGCGCGCCACTCTCGCCGTCGTCCGGCGAGGTAGCCGAGCTCCATCAGCGCGGCCACCGGCAGCAGGGCCATCGGCGCCAGCGACGGCATCGCCGGCACGCCGGAAACCGCGTCCCGCATCGGCAGGCCGACCAGGTCGGCGTACGCCTGCGCCGCCCACGGCGAGAACCACCAGAAGACCGCCTGCACGGCCGCGACCATCGCCGCGGTGCCGACCGCCCCGCCCGGGCGGCGGGTGAACCCGGCGCCGACGGAGACCAGCAGCACCGCCATCATCGACGTCCCGATCGCCACGGGGTCGGCGTAGTCGTTCGGCACCTGCTGCAACCCGAGGGCCAGCACCGGCCCGAAGGTGAGCAGCACGGTCAGCGACGCCAGCGTGCCGAGCCGGCCCCAGCGGTGTTCGCGCGCCGCGGCGAACACCGCGGTCGTGCCGATGAGCGACACCGTGATCGCCAGCAGCAGCCCGATGTGCGGCGGCGAGTCGATGACCGCGTCGAAGCCGTAGAGCCCGTGCCACCACTGGTCCCACAGCCCGTACAGCAGGAACGTCGCCGCGCCCACGCCCGAAACCAGATAGCCCAGCGGTGCCGCGAAAGTCCGGCCGAACACGTTGACCACGCGCCCGCCGATCCGCGGGTCGACCGGCCGTCCCGCGCGCCGCGCCGCCGTCGTCAGCAGCACGACGGCGAGGCTCGCCAGGCCGACGACCGCGCTGCCCGCGTACAGGAACAGGTGCGGCAGCGTGAAGAACGTGTCCGGCCCGACGTCGTCGTGCCACTGGATGTCCCAGGTGAGACCGACCAGTGACAGCAGCGAGCCGCCGAGCACGACGTTCGCCGGCAGCAACCCCGTTCGCGCCTGTTTCGGCACCGACGTGGCGCGCACGCCGGATGCGGTGAGATCCATGCCCCCTCCTTTACTTGACCAACACGGGAAAGACGACCTGCGCGGGCCCGCCGGGGCCGCGCAGCGAAACGGTGATCTCCCACTGCCCGGCCATCGGCAGCCCGACGCCGGTGGCGCGGAAGCGGCCGGGCCCGTCCGGCCCGGCGGGCACCGGGGGGAACGCGTGTCCCATCTGCGCCATGACCGGCGCGACCGTGACGGTGTCGGGCGCGGGTCCGGTCACCGCCACCGCGAACGTGTTGCCGCCGATTCGGGGCTGCTCTGCGGAGAACTCGACGGTGTACGGGCCGGAAACCGCTTGCTGGGTGGTGGGTTTCGCGGCACCGCCGCCCCACAGCAGCCACGCGGCCCCGGCCGCGACGACCAGGACGACGACGGCGATCAGCAACGTCGGGCGCCTCATCGGCCCGCCCCCGTCGCCGGGACGTCGACCACGGCGGGCACGGTGAGCACCCGGTAGCCGCGTTCGGCCTGCAGCCAGATCCGGTACCGGCCGGGCTGGGCGAAGGTGTAGGTGAAGCCGACGTCCGGCCCGTACGCAGCGACTGTCTCATCAGGACGGTCGAGCTGGCCGGCGACCGGCGGGAGCATCGCGTGAACGTGGGCCCAGGTGGGTGCCTTCGCGGCGCTTTCCCCGACCGGCCCGTCGATCGGGCCGGTGATGATCAGGTGGCCGAGCATGCCCAGCCACGGCTGGAGGTCCTGGGCCGGGAAGCGGGCGGTGATGGTCGTCGGCGTGCCGGAGCTGACGGTGAGTTCGACCGGGGTGCCGTCGACCGTCCGCGGGCCGGCGGCGGGCGGTTCGGGCGCGGGTGCGGCGATGCCGTGGAGGTCCACAGTGGACCGGACCAGCTGCACGCCGCCGCCGCGCCGGGCCAGTTCCGCGGCGACGGCGTAGGTGCCCGGCTCCGGATCGCTCACGTGGACGCGGTAGTCGCCGGGGCCGACGCGCACCGGGTGCAGGTGGCTCAGCCGCCCGGACGGCGAAACGAGCACCAGGTGGACGAGGGCGTTGTCGCGCACCAGCAGGTCGTCGGCCGGGCGGCCGGTGGCGCCGTCGGTGAGCCGCAGCCGCAGGCCGTCCCGTTCCGCGGCGACGGCGAGGTTCACCGGCGGCCGTGAGTAATCCACTGTGGACAAGCGGGCGGCGGCGTACGGGTCGGTGACGTTGTCGAAGGTCGGGTCCAGCTGGCTGCCGGGCGCGGGCGGCGGGGGCGTGCTCGCCGACAGCAGCGCACCGGTGACGGCGACGGCGATCGCGGCGACCACGCCGGCGCCCGGGATGAGCGCGAACGCGGTCCGCCGGGCCCGCACGCCGACGACCAGGGCGATGAGCAGGAACGCGCCCGCCGCGACGAACCCGCCGTAGGCCGCCTTCTCCCACGGCGGCACCACCCGCGCGGGCACGATGAACGGGATCGTGGCCCGCTGCCCGGTGTCGTCGCTCAGCGAGAGTTCCCACGGTCCCGGTTTGTCGACTTGGAGATTCCCCGGGTGGACACCGGGTGTCGCGCCGAGGACGACGTCCGCGCGCGAACTCGGGACACCGTCGGCCGCGACGGCCAGGTGCAGCGTGCCGGGCGCGGTGCCCTGGTGCGTCACCACGTCGACCCGCAGCGGCGACGGCGTCGTGTCGACGCGGCGGATGATCACGGTCAGTTCGCGGGCGCCGAGTGTCTGGGCGACCTGGATGTCGGTGCCCGTCGGTGCGCCGTCGGCGTACGCGATCCCGCCGCCGGCCAGGATCCCCCAGGTGGCCAGCAGCATCAGCAGCGCCGCTTTCGATTTGCTCCCCATTGTGACGTGAACCTAACCGGCGAAACCGGTGGGGCGCGTCACGGCGGCGAGGGAACTCCGGTCCCCAGTTCGGGGGACCGGAGGCCCCTGGCATCTCAGGGGTCGAGGAACTTCCGCAGGTGGTCGACCACTTCGGCAGGTTGTTCCTCGGGGAGGAAGTGGCCGCACTCGGCGAGGGCTTCGCCGGTGACGTCGTCGGCGTACTCGCGCCAGATGTCGAGCGTCGGGAGCGAGCCGAGCAGGCCGTTCGCGCCCCAGAGGGCGAGCAGGGGCTGGGTGAGGCGCTTCCCGGCGGCGAAGTCGGCGTGGTCGAGCTCGGCGTCGTCGGGGAAGGAGGCGCGGTAGTCGTCGAAGCCGGCCCGGAGGGCGCCGGGCTGGGAGAAGGCGCGGACGTACTCGGCCTGCGCCTCGGCGTCGAGAGCGTGGCGCTGGTATGTCCAGCGCTCGAAGAAGTAGCCGAGGTAGGCGGCGATGTTCTGGCCCGCGAGGAGTTCCGGCAGGTCGGGCTGGAGGTGGAAGAGCCAGTGCCAGTACCCCTTGGCGATGCCGGCGTCGAGGCGTTGCCACATCGCGCGGGTCGGGGCGATGTCGAGCACGGCGAGGCGTTCGACCTGGTCCGGGCGGTCGAGGGCCCAGCGGTGGGCGACGCGGCCACCGCGGTCGTGCCCGGCGACGGCCGTCTTGGTGAACCCGAGGTGCTCGGCGAGCGCGGCCACGTCGGCGGCCATCGTGCGCTTGTCGTAGCCGGTCGCCGGTTTGTCGGTGCGGCCGTAGCCGCGCAGGTCGGGGGCGATCACGGTGTGCGTCTCGGCGAGCGGCGCCAGTACCCGGCGCCAGCAGTGCGACGTCTGCGGCCAGCCGTGCAGCAGGAACAGCGGTGGGCCGTCGCCGGCACGGAGGTAGTGCATGCGGATGCCGTTCACGGTGGCCATATTTTCTAACCGGTGCATGAGGTTAGACGGTAGCGCTGCTTCTAACCGTAGGCAAGGGTTAGAATGACCGGCATGGAGTGGGTCTTCGACGGCGGACGGCCGTGCCTCGATCTGGTCAACACGATGCGCAGCCGGCACGAGTCCGGTGTGGAGCTGCTGACCGGGCCGGAGGCGCTGGCGGAGTGGCTGGCACTGGCGGGGCTGACAACGGGCCCGGTCCCGGTGACGGCGGGCAACGTGCTGGCGGCGAAGGCGCTGCGGGAGGCGATCGACCGGGTGCTGCTGCCGCCGGAGGAGTTGTCGAAGATGGACATCGAGCTGGTCAACAACGCCGCAGCGGCGGCACCGGCACCCCCACCCCGCTTGGCGCTGACGGCCGACGGGCTCCGCCGAGAGGTCCCGGCCCCGAAGGACCCGGTGGCGGCGGCCTTCGCAACCCTGGCGGCGGACGCAATCGACCTGGCCACGAGCGACGCAGAGGTCCGAGTATGCGCGGCCGACGACTGCGGCTTGCGGTTCAGCGACGCATCACCCCGCCGCAACCGCCAGTGGTGCTCGATGTCCCGGTGCGGAAACCGCGCGAAGGCCCGGGCCCACTACGCGCGCACCGGTCCACAGGCAAGGCGAGATGTGCACAACCCAAGCTAGCCGGCGCCTTCCCTGCCGGTTTCCGTCGTGGTCGGCCGATACGCTGGAGACGGGGGGCGCCCCCGCGGCCCCCACCCGCTTTTGACTCCTCGCCCGCTCTGTGTTGCCCCGCCAATCACGCGAGATGCCTCGCCAATCACGTGAGATGCCTCGCCAATCACGCGAGTTCGGCCTCCAATCACGCGAGATGCGCCCGCAATCACGCGAGCTCGGCCTTCGATCACAAGAGATCGGCCCTCGCATCCCGCCGCCCCCGGGCGTGGTCAGAGGCGAGGCTTCGCCCCCGGCCCTTCGCCGCGGACCAACGCCCGATACACCCGCGGATGCGCCCGAAACCACACGTTGAGCTTCCCGATCCACCGCATGTGCACCGTCCGCAGCCCAGCCGGCATCGGCGTCGCCAACACCCGCACCGCAGAAGCGAACCGCGCGAACCGCCGCTTGTCCCGCGGTGTCCACTGTAGACCGAGACGCTCCCGGAATTCCGGCGGCAGCGTGGCCCGGATCAGGAACATCTGGATCCGCGCATGCCACCGCCACCACGAGTCCGGCAACCAAGAAACCGGCTTCGGAACCGTCCGGATCGTCTCGAAGAGCTGCTCGATCGTCGGATTCACCGAAAACCCCGCCACCATCGAGTCGTAGTACCGCTCGAAAGCCGCCCAGTCCGGTGGCAGATCACGCTCGCGCACACCCAGCATCCGCCCGATGTCGCACATCTGCGCGTAATACTCCTCAAGCTCCGATGTGGACAGACTGCGCCCGAAAAACCGTTGCGCGTCAACCGGAAACTTCACCAACGTCGCATGCACCCACGCATACGCGGCCGGGTCCAACGCGCTGTACCGCCGCCCGTCCGCCACGCCCGTGAACGTCCGGTGCAACGCCCGCAACCGCGCCGCTTCCACCCGCGCCCCCGCCTCGCCGCCGTAGACGTAGATCGACAGCGACGCGCCCGTCCGCATCAACCGCGTCCACGGGTCCGACCGGTAGTCCGAATGATCACGCACCCCCGCCGCGACCACCGGGTGCGCCACCTGCAGCACCAGGACCTGGCCGGCCAGCAGCCCGTCGCGGAAGTCGCCGAAGTACTTCCACGCCGCCGTGCCGCGGACTACCGGGCGGGCCATCAAGCTCCGCGGAGCAGCATCATCAGCGGCTCGGCCACCGGTGTGTCCGTCTCGCCCGTCGCCAACCGGCGCAGCTGCAGCCCCGCGATCAGCGCCACCACCGGCCCGGCCAACCGGGCCGGGTCGGGGACGCCCAGCGCGCTGAGGATCGTCACCGCCAGCTCGTCGTACGCCGCGAAGCACCGCGAAGACGCTTCCTGCAGCTCGGGGTCGCGCGCGGACTGGAGGTACAACTCGTGGGCGCCGAGCTCGTCCGCGCCGAACGGCAGCTGCGCGATCACGTGCTCCACCACCGAGGCCGCTTGTTCCACCGAGAGACCCGCCGAGCGGTAGCCGTCGACGATCGCGCCGAGCTTCGCCGTCTCCTCTTCGACGAACAGCAGCATCGCCTCGCGCAGCAGCGCCGTCTGGCTGGGGAAGTGGTAGGTCAACGTACCGAGGGAGACACCCGCGGCGGCGACGATCCGGCGGTTCGTCAGCCCGCCGACCCCGTGTTCGCCGACTACGGTCAGCGCGCCGCGCAGGATGGCCTCCCGCGTGCTCACCAGCTTGTCGCGGGATGCCGCTCCGGCCACCGTTCGACCTCTTCCAGTTGCGCGGCAAGCGAAATCAGCCGCTCCTCGGCGTGCGACGGGCCGAGCAGCTGCGCGCCGAGCGGCAGCCCGTCCGCCGTCTGCCCGGCCGGGACGTTGACCCCCGGCCAGCCCAGCACGTTCCACGGCCAAGCGTACGGGCAGGCGGCGATCATGGCCTGGTCGGTCTCCCAGCCGGACAGCCCGTCGAACGTGCCGATCGGCGGCGGCGGGGTCGCGGTGGTCGGGGTGAGCAGCACGTCGACGCGGCCGAACACGGAACCGATCCGGCGGTGCAGGCCCGGCTCGAGCGCGCGGGCCAGCCGCAGCGCCGGGCCGGCCAGCAGGCGGCCGTGGCCGGCGTTGCTGCGCGTGCGCGGGTCGAGCCCGGCCCGGTCGGGCACCCGCAGCGTCCAGTCGCGGACGCCGGTGAGCGAGCGCGGCAGGAACGTCAGCCCGATCAGCCCGTAGTCCGGCTCGACCTCGACGATCTCGTGCCCCAGCCCGGCCAGCGATTCGGCCAGCCGTCGCACGTTCGCCTCGACGACCGGGTCGAGCCGGGTCTTCGTCGCGGTGAACGGGATCCGCGTGGACAGCCCGATCCGCAGCTTCCCTGGCTCGCGCCCGGCCGCCGCGCGGAACACGCCGGACGTCCCGGCGGCCGCGTCGAGCAGCAGGGCGGCGTCTTCGACCGTGCGGGCCAGCGGGCCGAGGACGGTGAGGCCGTGGAACAGCTCGTCCCCGGTCGGGATCCGGCCGCGCTGGGTCTTGATCCCGACCAGCCCGGTCCACGCGGCCGGGATGCGCACCGAACCGGCGCCGTCGGACCCGAGCGCGGCCGCGATGACCCCCGACGCCACCGCGGCCGCGCTCCCGCCCGAAGAACCCCCTGGGGTGTGGCCGGTGTGCCACGGGTTGCGCGTCACGCCGAAGGCCGGGCCTTCGGTGAACGGCCACTGACCCAGCTCGGGGGTGTTCGTCTTGCCGATGATCACCGCTCCGGCCTCGCGCAGCAGCGCGACCGCGGGCGCGTCGGCCGTCGCGCACGGGAATTCGCCGGGGCAGCCGAAGGACGTGGGCAGGCCGGTGAGGTCGACGTCGTCCTTGATCGCGACCGGCACGCCGAGCAGGGGAGCGCGCTCGCCGTCGGCCAGGCGCCGGTCCGCGGCCACGGCTTCGGCGAGGGCTTCGTCGTCACGGAGGTGTTTGAACGCGTTGAGCGTGGCCTGGCTCGCGTGCGCGCGCCCGAGCGCGGCCGCGGTGAGCTCGGCGGAGGTGACCTCGCCCGCGGCGAGCTGCGCGGCCTGGGCGGTGAGGCCCGTGAAGTCGAGGCTCGTAGCGGTCATGGTGGCCCCCGAAGGTTCTCGTTCGTTCGAACGAACGTTACCGGATACCGACGGTTTCCGGCTAGTCCCCGATGAGTTTCCGCGAGAGCGGCCGTCTACCCCACCGACGACTACGTGAGGAGAAACCATGGCCACGGTGCACGCGGGGATGAGCATGTCGCTGGACGGCTTCGTCGCCGATCGCCACGGCGGCACGGCCCGGCTGTCCGACCCCGCCGCGTCGACCGGCAGCGCGTGGATGACCGACCTGATCCGCGAGACCGGCGCGGTCATCCTCGGCCGCCGCTCGTTCGCGATGGCCGAGGACCCGGACTGGTACGCCGGCCACTACGAGTTCCAGGTCCCGATCTTCGTCGTCACCCACACGCCGCCGGCCGTGCTGCCCGCCCGGAACGAGAACCTCAGCTTCACCTTCGTCACCGACGGAATCGCTTCGGCGATCACCCAGGCGCGGGCGGCCGCGGGGGAGCGGGCGGTGAAGGTGATCGGCGCGAGCGTGGTCCGGCAGGCCGTGCGGGCCCGGCTGGCCGACGAGGTGCACGTCCTGATCGCTCCGGTGCTGCTCGGCGCCGGGCTGCCGCTGTTCGGCGACCCCGAGCTCGACGGCATCACGCTCCGGCGGATCGGCGTCCGCGAGGTCGGGCCGGTCACCGAGCTTCGCTTCGAGGTGCTTTAACCCCATATAGTGGTTAGAAAGCCGAGCCTGGAGGGCCGATGACGTTCGACTTCGCCGGATTCCCCGACGCCGCACTGGCCGCGATCCCCCGCGTCGACCTGGGCGGCTGGCCGACCCCGCTGCAGGCCGCGCCGCGCCTCGGGGAAGCGCTCGGCCTGCGGAACCTCTGGCTGAAGCGCGACGACGTCCACCCGCTCGGCGCCGGCGGCAACAAGCTCCGCAAGCTCGAATACCACCTGGGCGCGGCCCGGGAAGCCGGCGCGGACACCGTGATCACCTTCGGCGCGCTCCAGACCAACCACGGCCGCCAGACCGCCGCCGCGTGCGCGAAGCTCGGCCTGCGCTGCGAACTCGTGCTCACCGCGAAGGTGCCACGCGACGGCGAGGCGTACGAACACAGCGGAAACCTCCCGCTGGACAGACTCTTCGGCGCGACCGTCCACGTCTGCGCGGACGGCGAAGAGACCGGCCGCACGTACGACCGTCTCGTCGCCGAAGCCGCCACCGAGGGGCGGAAGGTCTTCACCGTGCCGGTCGGCGGCTCCAACGACCTCGGCGCGCTCGGGTACGTCCGCGCGACGCTCGAACTCGCGAAGCAGCTGGAAGCACGCGGCATCGAGCGCGCCCACCTCGTCGTTCCGCACGCCAGCGGCGGCACCGCGGCCGGGGTGACGCTGGCCGCCGGGCTCCTCGGGAACCTCGGTGTCGGCATCGCCTGCGTCAGCCACCCGCTCGACGAGGCCACGGAGAACCTCCACGACCTCGTCGACGGCGCGGCCAAGCTCCTCGGCGTCGAACCGCCGCCGTTCACGCACGCGAGGCTCGGCGATTCCACGCTCGGCCCCGGCTACGGCATCCCGACCGACGCCGTCTGGGACGCCCTACGGCTCTTCGGGCGCACCGAGGGCGTGGTGCTCGACCCGGTCTACACCGGCAAAGTGGCCGCCGCGCTGGTCGAATGGGCCGGCCACTTCGCCTCGGACGACCACGTGGTGTTCCTGCACACCGGCGGCATGCCCGGCCTGTACGGCTACGCGCCCGAATTCGCGGCGGCCGTCGAAGGCTGATTCGAGCCGGGAGGCCAGCCACAGCAGCGTGCCCAGCAGAGCGACGTCGGCGAGCAGCAGCAGCCGTTGCATGACGCCGATCGGGAAGGCGTCCGAGATCTCGCGGAACGGTCCCACGCCGGCTTCGGCGA
This sequence comes from Amycolatopsis sp. Hca4, assembly GCF_013364075.1. Taxonomy (GTDB): domain Bacteria; phylum Actinomycetota; class Actinomycetes; order Mycobacteriales; family Pseudonocardiaceae; genus Amycolatopsis. Next base: position 5,756,767 of record NZ_CP054925.1, on the reverse strand, counting down.
GCCGCACGAACAGGAAGCTCAGCGCGAAGAGCGCGAACGCACCCGCGGTCAGCCGGATCGCGTGGACCAGCGCCGCGCGTTCCGGACGGCCCCGCAGCGGTTCCAGCAGCGAGATCGCCGCGCCGGGCAGGCTGCAGAACGCGACCAGGCACGCGTAGAGGTGGATCTCGCCGCTCACCGGGTCCGGCGCCTCGGGGTAGCTGGCCGGGAAGACCGCGGCCGCGGCCAGCCCGAGCGCCCACAGCGCGAGCAGCAGCCGGGTGGTCCGCGACAACGGCACACCGGCGACCTGCAGCGCGCCGAGCACCGCGAGCGAGCCGATGGCCAGCGAGAGCACGCTCGCCGCGAGCATCCCCTCGCCGCGATCGGTCACCGTGTAGCTCGACAGCGTGTCGTACACCGGATTGCGTGAGCTCACGACGTGCAGCACCACGGCGGTGAACAGGCCCCACCCGATCGCACCCAGCGCGACGAGCCGCCACGGTCTCGTCCGCTTCCCCGCTTCCGTCCCCATGCGCTCCAGGGTCTCGGGAAACGTGACCGCCCGTGATCAGGGAAGACCCTGATTAACCCCCGGGATTGAAGTCCACGAGGACGAGCGCCTGGTCGTCGTGCCGCTTGGGCCGTGGCCAGCGTTCGCCGTCCGGATCCTGCTTCTCGGCGGTGCGGACGGCGTCCAGCACGGCGTCGGGCCCGTCGGCGCGGGTCACGGCGAGCAGCTCGCGCCAGTCGAAGAGCTCGTACTGGTCGACGCCGATGGACACGCCGTCGCTGGCGAGCAGCACCGCGTCGACGTCGGCGCGGTGCCAGCTGCGCCGGACCGCGTGCGCGGCGGCACCCGGGTCGGCTTCGGCGACCCAGAAGCCGTCGTGGGCGTTGCGCCGGCGCCGGACGTCGGCGCCGGTCTGGAGCATCCCGCGCCGCCGCAGCCGGGCCAGCCGGTCGTCGGAGACGACGTCGACGCCGAAGCCGCCGAACCCGACGACCGGGCTGTCCGCCAGCACGAGCGCGTCGACGCGGTCATCGAGCCACCGCACGGCGGCGACGGTGCTCGACGGCGAACACTGCGGCCGCAGGTCGTGCTCGGCGGTGAGGGCGGCGATCGCGCCGGTGAGGACCTCGGTCAGGTCGGCTTCCGGTGCCGCTTCGAGGTCTTCGGCCAGGCGCCGGGCGAGCCGTTCGGCGTACCAGCCGCCTGGGGGCTGGTCTGGGTCCGACGAGGTGGCGCCGTCCAGGACGAGCACGGCGTTGGGCAGCACGACGACGTGGTCTTCGGTGGGGCGTGGGTGGCCGTCGGCGCCCACCCCGGCCCGTTCGGCGATCGCGATCTCGGGCATCACCCGACTGTACGTCGACCGTTCGGCGGCTTCGCGCTGAGCGGCCGAGTGTCCGGGCTTTGCCCGCCACCCCGAAGCCCGATTGTGACTACGGACGGCAGTACCGCGTCAAGGCGGGAAAGATGCCTTGACCCGGTACTGCCGTCCGTGTTCTGGCTTCGGATCGGGGTGGGCGGGGAGGCCTGGGTGGAGTGCCGGTTCTGCTTCGGCCTTGCGGTCGCATTGGTCCGGCGGTTGCTGGATGCCCTGACGGGGCGTTGATGACATCGCGGCTGCCGCCGCGCGAGGCGCCGTGCGGCCGCCGAGCCCGCGTGGACACCTTCGCCGGAACCCGCCCTCGCGCCCGCCCGCCCTCGCGCGCCCGCCCTCACGCGCCCGCCCTCCCTAAGGGGGCCATCCCCGGGTCCAGTCTATCGAGCGCCTCCGACGAAAAGGCGTGAAAACCGCAGCTCAGCGCTGTTTGTCCACAGCCTGGCCGAGATGTGGACAGCTGGTCCCGGCAGCCTCGGCCCAGCCGGAAATCAGCCCCGGAAGCCAGCCCCAAAAGCCGGCGCCGACCACGACATGTCAACCCGAGTTGACACCGACCGAATGTCAACGTAGGTTGACAACCATGACGGAAGCGACGGATCTGGCCGCCCGGGCAGGTGACCGCGACCCCCGCGTGGGGCTGCGCGCGGTCGCCGCGCTCAGGCGGCTGCTGGAACAACTGGAGGCCGTGCAGGTCCGCAGTGCGCGGGTGCACGGCTGGTCGTGGCAGGAGATCGCCGCCGAGCTGGGGGTCAGCCGGCAGGCCGTGCACAAGAAGTACGGGAGGCACTGATGTTCGAACGGTTCACCGCCGAGGCGCGGATGGCGGTCGTCGAGGCGCAGATCGTGGCGCGGGAATCCGGGTCGCCCGAGATCGGGCCCGCTCACCTGCTCGCCGGGCTGGTGAAGAGCGATGTCGCGGTGCTCACCGAACTGGGCGTTGCCACCGATGACATCGCGGCCGAGCTCGCCCGCACCCGGCGTCGCGGCGGGGTGAGCGATGCCGATGCCGAGGCGCTCACCGAGTTCGGCATCGATGTCGAGCAGATCGTCGAACGCATCGAGCAGACGCACGGCGAGGGCGCACTCGCCGGACGGCTCGGCCCGGCCAAGCGCGGCCACATCCCCTTCACCGCACAGTCGAAGAAGACCTTGGAACTGAGCCTCAAGGAAGCCGTCCGGCTGGGTGACAAGCACCTCGGCCAGGAACACATCCTGCTGGCCCTGGCGCAGCAGCGCGGCACCGACGACGTGCTCGCCCGGCGCGGGGCCGACTACCTGACGCTGCGCCGGGCCGTCCAACAGCGCAAGGCCGGTTAGCGATCGCGCCAGGTGGTCAGCGGCAGCAGCGCCTGGGTGAGCGGGCCGATGGCGAGGGCGTAGAGCACGGTGCCGACGCCGACGGTCCCGCCGAGCAGGAAGCCGGCCGCCACCACGGTGATCTCGATGCCGGTGCGCACCAGCCGGACCGACCAGCCGGTGCGCCCGGCCAATCCGGTCATCAGGCCGTCGCGCGGGCCGGGGCCGAGGCGGGCGCCGACGTAGGTGGCGGTCGCCACGCCGTTCAGCGCGACCCCGCCGACCAGCAGCGCGATCTGCCACGCGAGGTCGTGCTGGTCGGGGAGGAACGCGCGGACGACGTCGACCACGACCGAGATGACCACGACGTTCGCGATGGTGCCGATCCCGGGCCGCTGGCGCAGCGGGATCCACAGCAGGAGCACGGCCACCGAGATCAGGCCGGTGACCGTGCCGAACGTCAGGCCGGTGCGCTTCATGACGCCCTCGGCCAGCACGCTCCACGGCTCGAGGCCGAGGCCGGCGCGGGTGACGAGGGCGACGCTGGCGCCGTAGAGCGTCAGCCCGGCCAGGAGCTGGGTGCTGCGGCGGACGGGGTCGCGGGTGATCCGGACGGGCCGGAGGTCGGTTTGAGCCACGTCTCCACTATCGCCGGGAAGTGGTCTGGTAAACCATAGCCAATTCCGGGATATTGGTCTTATGGAACCCGGGCTCCCGATCGGTGGACGGATATCAGGGCCGCGATTGGCCGTCATGCTGGGCTCGTGGCGGCAAGGTGGCTCCCGGCAGGGAGCCGCTGACCTGGCCGCGGCGATCGAGCTGCAGGTGCTGGACGGCCAGCTGCCGCTCGGCACCCGGCTGCCCGCCGAGCGCGAGCTGGCCGACGCCCTCGGCGCCAGCCGGACGCTGATCGGCGCGGCACTGGACCGGCTGCGGGAGAACGGGTTCGTCGCCAGCCGCCGCGGTGCGGGTTCGTGGATCGCCGCGCCCGGGCGGCGGCGCCGCGGCCCGCTCGCGCCGGTGCACGACGGCTCGATCGACCTCACCCACGCGTCCTCGCCCGCGATCCCGGGCACGGCCGCGGCGGTCGACGCCGCCCGCCTCCGGCTCGCCGGCCACCTGGGCGACCACGGCTACCAGGAGCGCGGCCTGCTCGCCCTGCGCGAGCGGATCGCGGCCCGCTACACCGAACGCGGGCTGCCGACGACGCCGGCGCAGGTCATGGTCACCAACGGCGCGCACCACGCGTTCGTGCTGGTCCTGCGGATGCTCGCCGGGCCGGGCGACCGCGTGCTGGTCGAGCAGCCGACGTACCCGAACGCCCTGGAGGCGATCCGGGCTGCGCACGCGATCCCGGTGCCGGTGGCACTGGACCCGAGTGGCGATCGCGGCTGGGACATCGCCGGGGTCGACGCGGCCCTGCGCCAGGCGTCGCCGCGGTTCGCCTACCTGGTCGTCGACTTCCAGAACCCGACCGGCCTGCGCCTGGACACCGACGGCCGCGTCCGGCTCGGGACCGTGCTGGCCCGTGCCCGGACGCCGGTCGTGGTGGACGAGACGCTCGTCGAGCTGGACCTGACCGGCGACCCCCGGCACGGGCCGCCGCCGCTGGCCGCGTTCGCCGGCGACCTGGCCATCTGCGTCGGCTCGGCGTCGAAGACGCACTGGGGCGGACTGCGGCTCGGCTGGATCCGCGCGTCGGAGGACCTGCTCGGCCGCCTGGTTTCCGCGCGCTACGCGGTCGACCTCGGGTCACCGGTATTCGAGCAGCTCGTGCTCACCGAGCTGATGGCCGACGAGAGCCTGCTGGACCGCCGCCGCGAGGAGCTGCACGGCTACCGCGATGCGCTGGCCGGCGCGGTGCACCGGTACCTGCCGGACTGGATGTTCACGCTGCCGGACGGCGGCCTGTCGCTGTGGTGCCGGATGCCGGAGCCGGTGAGCTCGCGCCTCGCGGTGGCGGCGGCCAGCCACGGCGTCCAGGTGGCGCCGGGCTCGCGCTTCGGCGTCCACGGCGGGCTGGAGCGCTGGATCCGGCTGCCGTTTTCGCTGCCGCCGGACCGGATCGACGAGGCCGTCCGGCGGCTGAGCGCGGCCGAAGCCTCGGTGCGCGGCACGCCGGCTTCGCTCGACGCGCCCATTGCATGAACGAACCGGTGCGCTGGATGCGAGCCTGCTCCCAGGGATGGGCGGCGTTCATGTGCATCCAGCGCACCGGTTCGTCGTTCCACACTCCCGCTCACGGACGTGACCCCGTTCGCGGGTGCCGCGGCTTCCCGGCACAGCCCCTCGACGTGCCGGGAAGCCGGCGGCTCAGGTGCGCTCGCGGTACTGCGAGTCCTCGCTCGGCGCGGTGAGCAAGGGCTCCCGGAGCGCACCCGGTGTGGGTCCCGGCGCCGCGGGGGCAGCGCGGCGCCGGGACCGGGATCCGACCCGGCCGGGCGCGGTCGGCCGGTCGGAAAGCTGGTGGGTTCGCATGGTTTTCGCCCCTGGAGGTACGTCGGACGCGCGAGCGCGTCACGAGACGTGAAAGAGCCACGGATTACGGGCTGGACCAGGGGAAACGCCACGCCTCAACGGCGTGCGGGCGCACCTTGACGACCTGAATTCGGGCGCACTTGTCCCCGGCTGCCCGGGTCGGGGTCAGTCGGGGGAGGTGGTGGGCAGGGCGGCTTCCCTGCCCGCGCCGTCGACCTCGTGGTCGCGGCTGGTGCCGATCAGCTTGAGCTGCGTGGTGGTGACGTCGTCGGTGTGGACGGCGAACGTGTGGCGGGCGCCGCCGGGACCGTCGTGGCCCGGGGCCGCGGTGGGGGCAGGCGCGCTCGGGGCGGGGGTGCTGCCGGGCAGGCCGGGCGACGAGTCGCCGCCGCCGGTGACGTGGATGCCGGAGTCACGCGGCTGCTCGTGGCCCGCCGGCTGCGCCTCGGCGTGCCGGGTGAGCAGGCGACCGGCCGCGAACCGGACGGTCTGCTGCTGGTCGGCGGTCGTGGTGACGGCGGTCGGGACGCTTTCGGCGACCGCGGCCGGGGCCGGGGTGACGACGGCCGTCACGCCGGGGACGACCGCGGTCGCGCCGCCGGAGTTCGAGCCGCTGCCGAACACCGGGTCCAGGATCTGGTCGAGGGGCAGCAGGACCGGCGCGTTCGGGTTGTTCGCGGGCGGCTGGGTGAGCGGGGCGAGCACGGTGTGGGAGAGCGTGTCCGTGACCGTGCCGAGGGTGTCCGTGACGGTGGTGAGCGTCCCGCCCACGACGTTCAGGACGCCGCCGACGAGCCCGCCGACCAGGCCGCCGCCGGACGGGGTGGCCTTGGCCGGTGCCGCGGTGGTGTCCTTTGTGGTCGTTCCGCCGACCGCCTTCAGCGTGCCGCCGACGAGGCCGCCGAGCAGGTTGCTGCTCGCCTTCGGCGTCTCGGTGGCCGTGCTTTCCGAGGAGGTCGCCTTCGTGGCGGGCGCGCTGTCGGTGGCCGGGGTGTCCTTTGTGGCCTCGGACGTGGTGTTCGGTTCGTCCGCCGGCGCCTCGGTGGTGTCCGCCTTCGGCTGCACCGAGCAGGCGCTCTCGTGGTGGCCGTTGCGGTGCCTGGCGTGCCAGAGCGGCTTCGTGGCCTGGTCCACCGGGGTTCGGCTCGCGGTTTGGTCCACAGTGGAAACGACCGGCGCCTCGGCGCACACCGGGCGGTCGGCCGCCGACGCGGTGCTGCCGGACAGCGCGGCGCCGACCAGCCAGCCCGCGAGGGTCAGGCCCCCGGCGACCAGGATCTTGGCAGCGGGGCGCTGCAGCGACGCCGTCCACGGGCGCGGCGCGCGCACGCGCGCGTGCGAGGCAGCGGGATCACCCGGAGTGAGCGCAGGCCGCGCGGGAGCGTCGCGGCGCGCAATCGCCGTGCTGCTCACCGCCACCACCACCGTCCGCGCCTGCGGCTTCAGCGTTTCCGCTCAAGCCTGTTCTTGCTGGGGTCTTTCTCCGGCCAGGTCGCAGTTCCCCCGGGGCTGCACTCTTTCTAGCACCGCTCGGGAGTCTTTCATCTCTCCCGCGTTCGATCCAGCCCGTAAGGCCGAGCGGCCCTACCGGGCAAGGTAACTGCAGCCGACAAGTTGATCACTCTCAGTGCCGTTCGGGTGCTCTCTTACGGCCATTCGGACGAGTTCTGCAATTTGCACACTTCGGGGTTGACCTGATGTTTCCGCGCGCGGGGAAGCGCTTTGTGTCGAGACGGCTCCGCTGGGTGCGCGTACCGCCCCTTCGGCCAAGTGACCGGAATCGCGTCCGGAATCCGGGAGACCACTGGGCCGAACGGGTTCCCGGCGCGGCTTCGCTTGCCCTGAAACCGAAATCATGCAGCCCGGACCGGTGCGGAATCCGGCTGCGGTCCGTGACCGCGCGTCCGTCGGCCTGATGGCCCGCGGGGTGTCCGGAGTGGCGGAGGCGCGGCAGGACGAGCCGGGCGCCGGCGACGTCCCCCGGCCTGGCTCAGCAGGCGCATGGAGCGGCTCGTGTCATTGCGGAGAGTGACGGCCTCGAGTGGCATGTGGTGGACGCGCGGCCCGGGCCGGCCGCCCGTCGCCGCCCCGGCCTCACCGGTGTCCGCTCCCGGTGCCGCCCCGGAACGGCCGCGGACGGCGTCTACGCAAGCGGATCGCAGTGATCAGACCAGTTTGCGCAATCGGGTGATGGCCTCGTCGATGACCTCGTTGCGCTTGCAGAACGCGAAACGCAGCAGGTGTTTCCACTCGTCCGGGTGATCGGTGAAGACCTTCACCGGCACTGCGGCCACCCCGACCCGGCCCGGCAGTTCCCAGGCCAGTTCGGCGGCGTCGGTGAAGCCCAGCGGCCGCACGTCGACGCAGACGAAGTAGGTGCCCGCCGTCCGCCGCACGGCGAACCCGGCGTCCGCGAGCCCGGCCGACAGCCGGTCCCGCTTCTCCTGCAGTGACGCGCGCAGGCCGTCGACCCAGGGCAGCTCGTGGTCGAGCGCGTGCGCGACGGCCGGCTGCAGCGGCCCGCCCGAGACGAAGGTGATGAACTGCTTCGCCGCCTTCACCGCCGCGACCAGTTCGGGCGTCGAGCAGACCCAGCCGATCTTCCAGCCGGTGCAGTTGAACGTCTTGCCGGCGCTGGAGATGCTCACCGTCCGCGGCCGCATGCCGGGCAGCGTGACCAGGGGGATGTGTTCGGCGTCGTCGAAGACGAGGTGCTCGTAGACCTCGTCGCAGATCGCGATGAGGTCGTGCTCGACGCACAGCGCGGCGAGCGCTTCGAGCTCGGCGCGGGTGAACACCGTGCCGGTCGGGTTGTGCGGCGAGTTCACCAGGATCGCCCTGGTCCGCGGCGTGACGGCGGCGCGCAGGCCGTCGACGTCGAGGCCGAACCGGCCGTCCGGGCCCTCGACCAGGCCGACGATCCGGCGCTCGGCGCCCGCCATCGCGACCGCGGCGGCGTAGGAGTCGTAGTACGGCTCGATGACGATGACCTCGTCGCCGGGCTCGGTCAGCGCGATCAGCGCCGCGGTGATGGCTTCGGTCGCGCCCGCGGTGACGAGGATCTCCGTGTCCGGGTCGTACTCGGTGCCGTAGCGCTGCCGGTGCCGCGCGATCGCGGCCCGCAGCTCGGGCCGCCCGGGGCCCGGCGGGTACTGGTTGGCCCCGCCGAACAGCGCGTTCTTCGCCGCGTCGAGCATGCCGGCCGGGCCGTCGGTGTCCGGGAAGCCCTGGCCGAGGTTGACGGCGTCGTGCTGGACGGCCAGCGCGGTCATCTCGGCGAAGATGGTCGAGGTGAACGGCCGGAGGCGGGGGACGAGAGCAGGTTCGCGCACGATCAAGCATCCTCACGGACAATGGTGATGTGGAGCAACTGACCCCCGCGAAGGTGACGCCCGCCGACCCACCGGGCGGCGCGGCAGGCGAAGAGGAAAAGCGGCGCGCGCTGCGCAAGATGAAGCTGGTCGCGCTGTCGTTCCTGCTCGGTGCCACGCTCGTGTTCCTGCTGACCAGCTGGGCGCAGGCGAGCGGCTGGCCGGGCTGGGTGGGGTACGTGCGGGCGGCGGCCGAGGCGGGCATGGTCGGCGCGCTGGCCGACTGGTTCGCCGTCACGGCGCTGTTCCGGCACCCGCTCGGGCTGAAGATCCCGCACACGGCGATCATCCCGAACAAGAAGGACGCACTGGGCAACAGCCTCGGCGACTTCGTCGGGTCGAACTTCCTGTCCGAGGAGGTCGTGCGCGACAAGCTCAAGCGCGTCGAGCTCGCGCGGCGCCTCGGCGGGTGGCTGGCGCAGGAGGAGAACGCCGAGCGCGTGACGTCCGAGCTGGCCACCATGGTCCGGGCGGCCGTGAAGGTGCTCCGCGACGAGGACGTCCAGGCGATCATGGAGCAGGCGGTCGCGCGGCGGATCATCGACAAGCCGTGGGGCCCGCCGCTGGGCAAGATCCTCCAGGGCGTGTTCGCCGACGGCGCGCACCACAAGCTGGTGGACCTGATGTGCGACCGCGCCTACGAGTGGGTCCGCGACAACCACACGACGATGCTGCGCGTGGTGTCGGACCGGGCGCCGAGCTGGTCGCCGAAGTTCGTCGACGAGATGCTCGCCGACAAGGTCTACGGCGAGGTGCTGTCGTTCGCGTGGGCGGTGAAGACCGACGTCAACCACCCGATGCGGCTCGCGCTCGACAAGTTCCTCGGCGAGTTCGCCCAGGACCTGCAGACCGACCCGGACGTGATGGCGCGGGCCGAGCAGGTGAAGGGCCAGATCGTGCACCACGAGGAGGTCCAGCGCCTGATCGGCTCGGCGTGGAGCACGGCGAAGGAGATGCTGCTGACCGCGGCCGAGGATCCGTCGAGCGAGCTGCGCCGGCGCGTCCGGCTCGGGCTGACGTCGCTCGGGTCCCGCCTGGTGTCCGACGACCAGCTGCGGGCGAAGGCCGACGGCTGGGTCGAGGGCGCGGCGGCGTACCTGGTGAAGAACTACTCGCGCGAGATCACCACGATCATCACGGACACGGTCGAGCGGTGGGACGCGGAGGAGACGTCCCGGAAGATCGAGCTCCAGGTGGGCCGCGACCTGCAGTTCATCCGGATCAACGGCACGGTCGTCGGCGCGCTGGCCGGTCTGGTCATCTACGCGGTCGCGGAGCTGCTGTTCTGACGGCCGGGTCTATACCACACCCAGAGGACCTTCAACCGAGTTGTCCACAGGAAGCTGAGTTATCCCCGGGGTTATCCACAGCTTTTCACGGTGATGGCCTAACGGCTGTCCACAACGTGTGGGGGCGGGGCGGTCCGGGGCACGGATATGTGGTGCTTCGTCCCCAAGTTGTCCACAACCGTTCGAGTGTCCGCCGCTCGGTCGAGAGGCCGCCGTCAGCCCGTCGCCGCTTCCGCGGCGCGGGCGCGCCAGCCCCGCGCCTTCTCCCGGTTGCCGCAGACGCGCATCGAGCACCACGTCCGCGAGCGGTTGCGCGACTCGTCGTAGAACGCCCACAGGCAGGTGTCGGCCGGGCAGATCTTCAGCCGGATCCAGTCGCCGCGGACGACCAAGCGGGCGCAGGCCGCGAACACCGCTCCGACCACGTCCTCCGCGACCAGCACCGGGCCGGCCTCGGTGAGGGTGATCCGGGTGCCGATGTCGGCGCTGCCGCCGGTCAGACGCGGGTCGCCGATCGCCGCGCGGAGAGCGTCACGCGCCGCGCGGGCCTCGGCCGCCGGATTGGCCGCCAGTGCGTGCGCGGTCGCCCACTCGCGCCACCGCCCGGCGTCTTCGAGCAGGTCGGTGCCCTCTTCGACGTTGACCGTGTTGAGGAACTCCACCACGAGGGAGGCGTCGGTGTGCACTTACCGAGTGTACGGCGGTTGCCTTCGCGTGGGCTAACCCACATAATCGCTTTACTGGTTACTCAAGATCGGAGGGAGCGACGATGAGTGCGGTACCGACCCTGGGTGTGGTGGCCCTCGACTGCCCCGACCCGGTTGCGCTGGCCGGGTTCTACCGGGACGTCCTCGAGTGGGGCGAGCCGGAGGTGGTCGCGGATGGGCGCTGGGCCACGCTGGCCAACCCCGAGGGCGGCGCGGGCATCGCGTTCCAGCGGGTGCCCGACTACCGGCCGCCGTCCTGGCCGTCCGCGGAGAACCCCCAGCAGCTGCACCTGGACCTGAACGTCACCGACCTGGAGGCGGCGCACGAGCGCGTGCTCGGGCTGGGGGCGAAGCTGCTCGACGACAAGCCGGAGACGTTCCGCGTCTACGCCGACCCGGTCGGCCACCCGTTCTGCCTCTGCGCCTGCTGACCCGTTTTTGCGTAGGCTCGTCGGTGTGATTTGTCCGAAGTGTCAGAACCAGATGCGGACCGTCGACAAGAACGGCATCCACATCGACCAGTGCGACGGCTGCCGCGGGATCTTCCTGGACCGCGGTGAGCTCGAGGCGATCGTCGGTGCGGAGAGCTCGTTCTACGGCCACCAGCAGCCGCCGCCGTACCAGCCCGGGCCGACGGCGCAGTACGGCCGTCCCGACTCGCCGCGGCCCTACCGCGGCGGCTACCCGGACTCGCCGAAGGCGTACCGCGGTGGTTACGCGGACTCGCCGCGCCCGCACCGCGGCTACTCGGACTCGCCGCGGCCGTACGGCCACGGGCACCGCAAGCGCAGCTTCCTCGAGAACCTGTTCGACTGAGATGGGGCTCGACCTGCTGATCTGCCCGGCGTGCGGGGACCGGGCAGATCGCCCGGTCGTCACCGGCGCCGTCGTCTCGTGCGCGAAGTGCGGGCACGAGTGGGCGTTCGAGAAGCTGCCGCTGTTCGCGCTGACCGGGCCGAGCGGCGCCGGGAAGTCGACGATGGGGCCGCTGCTGGCCGACCGGTTCGCCGGCGAGGTCGTGGTGCTGGACCAGGACATCCTCTGGATCGGCGCCCTGCGCGACGACGTGCTGGGGTTCCGCTCGGTCTGGCTGCGGATGGCGGCGATGCTGCACCAGAACGGCCGCCCGGTCGTGCTGTGCGGAACCGTGGCCCCGCCGGAGTTCGAGCCGCTGCCGGAGCGCGCGTTCTTCAGCGACATCCACTACCTGGCGCTGGTGGGGTCGCCGTCGTCGCTGCGCGCCCGGCTGCGTGCGCGGCCGGCCTGGCGGGAGTGGGACGAGGAGCGCATCGACGAGATGCTGGAGTTCAACGACTGGCTGCAGAAGTCGGCGCCCGAACTCGGCGTCGAGGTCTTCGACACCACGGACGTCTCCCGCGAGGCGACGGCCGACCACGTGGAGAAGTGGATCCGCGCGCGGCTGCCCTAAGGCAACGGCCAGGTGCGGCCGTCAGGGGTGTCGAGCCAGAACTCCTGGCGGTCGCCGGTCACCGTCACGCCGAACCGGTCGCGGTCCGGCTTGCCCAGCTCGCACCACTCGACGTAGGCGGCCTCGGCCAGCTCCCACAGCGCCCGCGGGCCGCCCTGGGCGACCTCGTCCGCGCCGCCGCGCTTGCGGTGGCGGACCCACGAGCCGTCCGGGTGGACCAGTGCGACACCCGGCGTTTCGTCGCCTTCGCGCACCGGGCGGACGCCGGGCAGCGCCAAGCCCGCGAAGAATTCGAACTGCTGACGCGGCTGGAGCACCGTCGACATCGGCAGCCGCGTCTGCTCCCAGTCACCGCGTGAGGGCATCGGCAGCGGGCCCGTCTCCGGCAGCCGGTGCGCGCGCAGCGGCATGAAGCGGCCGTCGCGCGCGAGGACGCGGCCCTGCGCGGTGCCGTCCTCGCCGGCGACCAGCCGGACCAGTCCGGCGCCGATCGGGCGGTTCAGCGTCGTCACGATCAGCCCGCCCGGCTTCGTCTGCGCCAGCCAGGGGAGCGGGATCTCCGACACCGCGGCGGTGCAGAGCACCCGGTCGAAGAGCGTGCCGGCCGGGAAGCCGAGCGCGCCGTCGCCCACCGCGCACGCCGGGTGGTACCCGGCCGCGGCCAGCCGTTCGCGCGCCGCCGCGACGAGCACCGGGTCGATGTCCACTGTGGACACCTGGCCGGACCCGCAGCGGTGGCTCAGCAGGGCGGCGTTGTACCCGGTGCCGGTGCCGATCTCGAGCACGCACTGCCCGTCGCGCACCCGCAGCTCCTCGAGCATGATCGCCATGATCGAGGGCATGCTCGACGAGCTCGTCGGCGTGCCCGCCACCGGGCCGGTGCGCCGGGCGAGCTCCCAGCGCTGTGGGTCGTCGTCGAGCTGAGTCACCAGCACGTCCCGCGAGTAGACCGTTTCCAGCCAGCCCGGGTCGCCGCGGTCGACGGCCGCCCACAGCCCGCCGGCCGGTGCGAAGAACCGCGGCAGGAAGACGTGGCGGGGGACGGTGCGGAAGGCGGCGACCCACTCGGGCGCGTGCAGGACGTCCTCGTCGCGGAGGTGCTCGACGAGGCGTCGCCGCAGCCGGGCCGAGCGCGTCATGGGACCACGGTAGCGGTGCGCGTCACACCCGATGGTTGCAAGCAGGGTGCTTGCAATAGCTAGCACTCGCGCGTACCGTCGAAGGTGTCGCGAGGAGGTGACCGGATGGCAGAGACCGGTGGGACGTCAGGATCCGGCAGTCCCATGGAAAAGGTCGCGGACATCGCTTCCGACATCGGCGAGTACATCCGCCAGCAGCGCAACACCGCGAAGATCTCGTTGCGCCAGCTGTCGAAGCTCGCCGGCGTGTCCAACCCCTACCTGAGCCAGATCGAGCGCGGGGTCCGCAAGCCCAGCGCGGAAATCCTGCAGCAGATCGCCAAGGGCCTGCGCATTTCGGCGGAAGCGCTGTACGTGCAGGCCGGGATCCTCGACCTGCCGACGGGCGGGCCGGTGGGCGACGCGATCCGCGCCGACGCCGAGCTGACCGAACGGCAGAAGCAGGTCCTGCTCGACGTCTACGAGTCCTTCCGCCGGGAGAACGCCGCGGCACGGCCGGCCGCCACTCCCGCCCCGGAAACCCCAGACACCACACCAGCCGCGAACACCAAGGAGTCAGCATGACCACCCCCAAGACCGAAGACGTCAAGAAGGCCGTCACCACCGCCCTCGACCAGGTCCGCACGCCGCTGCTCGCCGCCCTCGGTGCCGGCAACCTGGCCACCCACGCCGTCACCGACGCCGTGGCGAAGGCCAAGGAGAACGTGACCAAGAGCGGCGAGGTGGCCCGCAAGAACCTGCAGGAGCTGCCGACCGACGTCGAGACCCTCCGCGAGAAGCTGGACCCGGCGGAGCTGCGCAAGGTCATCGACGAGTACACCGAGGCCGCGCTCAAGCTGTACAACAAGCTGGCCGAGTCGGGCGAGCAGGCGTGGGACAAGATCGCCGCGCAGCCGCAGGTCAAGAAGGCCATCGAGCAGCTCGAGGAGGCCCTGACCACCGCGCAGGGCCAGGTCGAGGGCGTGACCACCGAGGTCCGCGAGCGCGTCGACGGCGTGCTGGCCAAGGTGACCAAGCGCACCCGCTCGGCCGGCGAGAAGGCCGCCCGCAAGGTGACCGCGGTCGCCGGCGAAGCGGCCGACGCCGTCGAGGAGCTGGGTGACGACGTCGCCCACGAGACCCGCTCGGTCAGCCGCAAGGTCGCGAACAAGACGGCCCCGAAGACGGCTGCCCCGGCCCGCCGCACGACCACGTCGACCACGTCGACCGCCGCCGCCAAGAAGCCGGCCGCGCCGAAGACCGACAAGTGAAGACGCCGTGAACACCCGGCCCCGTCATCGGACCCCGATGGCGGGGCCGGGGTTGTTCGGGTGGTTTGCCGTAAGCTGTCGCTGTGCTAGTCGCCATCTGGATCCTCAACGTCATCCACTGGGGCAGCGCGCTGGTCGGGCTCTTCGCCTTCGTGCACGCGCTGCTCCAGCGCGCCGACGCGTATTCGGCGGCCGACCGCAAGACCAAGCCGATCTGGATGCTGATCACCGGCGGCGCGACCCTCGCCATGGTGCTGTTCCCGGTGATGGGCCCCGGGATGATCTTCTACGTGCCCGCCATGGCCGCGGCCCTGGTCTACATCGTGGACGTGCGCCCGAAGCTGATCGAGGTCCAGCGCGGCGGCTCCAGCTGGTAGTTACTCTGGCGGGGTGATCTGGACCATCGCCGGGAGCCTCACCGTCGTTCCCGCCCCCACGCGTACTGACCTGCTCGCCGAGCCCGTGGCCAAGGCCCTGGCCGCGCTCGCCGAACCGGACGCCGTCGGCGTCGCGGAGATCGACCCCTCGCTCGCCGACACCGCCGCCTTCTGCGAGGCCTACGGCTCGCCGCTCGAGGCGTCCGCGAACTGCGTCGTCGTCGCCGGCAAGCGCGCGGGCGAAGTCCGCTTCGCGGCCGCGCTCGTGCTCGCGACCACCCGCGCCGACGTCAACGGCGTCATCAAGCGCCGCCTCGACGTCCGCAAGGCGTCGTTCGCGCCGATGGACGAAGCCGTCTCGCTGACCGGGATGGAGTACGGCGGCATCACGCCGGTCGGCCTGCCCGCCGAATGGCCCATCCTGCTCGACAAGCGCGTCGCGGACGCGCCCGAGCTCGTCATCGGCAGCGGGATCCGCGGCAGCAAGCTGCTGATCTCCGGCGCCGCGCTGGCCGCCCTGCCCGGCGCGGAGGTCATCGAGGACCTCGCCCGGTGACGTCCGTCTGGCTCCGTTACCTGACCGGCGCCGACATCGACGCGCTCGGTGTCACGGACGCCGACATCGTGGGCGCGGTCGAGGACGTGCTCGCCGACCACGGCCGCGGCCAGGTCGTCTTCGAGCCGCGCACGCACCTCGTGCCGGACAACGGCGGCAAGGGCCACTTCAACATCCTTCGCGGTCACCTCTCCGCGAAGCAGGTCAGCGGTGTGAAGGTCGTCGGTGACTTCGTGGGGAACTTCGAACGGGGCCTCCCTTCGGAGATGGCGTTGATCCTGCTGCTCGACCCGGACACCGGCATGCCGCGGGCGATCGTCGACGGCACGATGATCACTGAGGCCCGCACCGGCGCGATGACCGCCGTCGGCGCGAAGTACCTGGCCCGCCCGGACTCACGGGTGCTCGGGCACATCGGCGCCCGCGGTACCGCCTGGTGGAACGTCGTGCTGCTGGACTCCTTGTTCGACTTCGCCGAGATCCGCGTGACCAGCAAGCGCCCGGAGTCACGCGAGGACTTCGGCCGCCGGCTGTCCGAGCGGCTCGGCAAGGACGTCCGCGTCTGCGCCACGGCCGAGGAGACCCTGGACGGCGCGGACATCCAGGTCGAGGCCTCCCGGCTGGTCGAACCCGAGGCGCTGGTGCGCCGCGAGTTCCTCCGGCCGGGCACCTTCCTGGTGCCCTACGGCACGATCAGCGCGCTCGAGCTCACGCTGCTCGACGACATCGACAAGGTCGTCGTCGACGACTGGCGCGAATCGCGGTCCGGCAACCCGCGGTTCGGCGCCCTGCGCCCACAGCTCAACGCCGGCCTCCTCACCGAGGACAGAGTCCACGCCGAGATCGGCGACGTCGTGGCGGGCAAGAAGCCCGGCCGCGAGCACGACGCCGAACGGATCCTGTTCTGGCACCGCGGTCTGTCCACAACGGACGTTGCGGTGGCGAACATGATCCTCGCCCGTGCCGAGGCTTCCGGCGTTGGCACCATGCTGCCCTACCGATGATCGTCTCCGACAGCGAGTTCGCCGACAGTGAACGGTTGGTTCTGGACAAACCGCTGGTAGCGGCGTTGCGGCGGCGCCGGAACGAGGTCTTGACAGCCTTGGCGCGGCCGGGCGAGCCGGTCTACGGGGTGACGACGGGGATGGGCCGTCTCGCGGGGGTCGCGCTCGACGCGGACCAGCAGGCCGAGCACCAGCGGAACCTGCTGGTCGGCCGCGCCGTCGGCGGCCCGCCGTGGCTGCCGCCCGAAGACGTCCGCGCGCTGCTCGTCGTCCGGCTGCGCGACTTCCTGCGGCCGTGGGCCGGGGTGAGCGCCGAGCTGGTGCAGTTCCTGGTGGACCGCTTGAACGACGGGTTCACGCCCGCCGTCCCGCGTTCGGGGCTCGGCAGTTCGGGCGAAATCATCGCGCTCGCGCACGCGTTCCAGACGTTCCTCGGGCTGGGCACGGTCCTGGAGGACGGCGTGGAGGTGCCGGCCGCCTCGGCGCTTGCCGCGCGTGGTGCGGAGCCGTACGTGCTGGGGCCGAAGGAAGGCGCTTCGCTGATCCAGGGCTCGCCGCTGGCCGTGATGCACGCAGGGCGGGGCTGGGCCGAAGCCCGGCGGCTCATCGCCTTGCAGACGCTCACCGCGGCGATGGCGATTGACGTCCTCGGCGCCCCGCGCGCGGTGTTTTCCCCGGTGATGGCGGGTGGCGACGACCACCTGCGGGCGGTGCTGGACGAGCTGACCGGGCTGGTGGGCACCGGCCCGGTGCGGTCCGGCGTGGTGCAGGCCCCGCTTTCGGTCCGGGTCGCGCCACGGGCGCTGGCGCACGCGTCGCGCGTCAACGGCGAACTGCACGAGACGCGGCGGCGCTGGGAGACGATGCCGGGCGATTCGCCGTCGTTCGTCGACGGGGCTTTCGTGCCGGGGACCGGGTACCACGCGGTGGACCTGGGGCTGCGGATGGACGCGGTGACGGCCGCGCTGGTGCACCTCGGCGAGGTCTCGGTGCAGCGGACGCACCGGTTGCTGGACGAGCGGTTCAGCGGGCTGCCGCCACAGCTCACGGCCGACCCCGGGCCGCGGGCGGGCTTGGTCCCGCTGCACAAGCGCGCGGTCGGCGAGCTGCACGCACTGCGCCGGTTGGCGACCCCGGCGACGTTGGGGTCTCTTGACACCTCGGCTGGTCAGGAGGATGTGCAAGCGTTTGCGTCCGCGGCCGGGGAGCAACTGCGCGCGGCGGCCGGGCATCTGTTCGCGATCACGGCCTGTGAGCTGATCACGGCTTCCCAGGCGCGGTATCTCGCCGGCGGTTCGGGGGTGGCGGGTCTTCGCGCGGGTTACCGGTGGGTGCGGTCGGTGGTGCCGCCGGTGGACGAAGACCGGTCTTTGGGGCCGGAAGTCGAGCGTCTGGTCGCTGCTTGCCGGTCGGCTGACTTCGCCGATCCGGCGACTTTCGGCTGAGGCCCGCGGGGGCGCCCCCCGTCTCGACACTATCGCGCTGCACCGACGATTTCGGCGCTGCAGCAACGAAACCGCACATGTTATCCACATGTGTGTCCGGCTGTGGACAACCAGCCGTCGGGCGGTGCCGAATCGGACATTTCGCAGGGGTGGGGCGCTACGTTCGTCGGTGAGCGCACGCCGGGGCCGCGTCCACGGAACTCCGGCAAGGTTCCGACGGGACTCGGCTCGCCGACGGGAGTGCGCTCGTCGGGAACGAGAGAGGGGAGACATATACGACAGGATCTCGGACGCGAGTCCGGGACACGTGGGATCCGCTGGCAGCGCGAGTTCACCGGGTAGCGAACCCGGCCGGGACTTCGCCCTCCTGCAGCATCGTCGGCCACAAGGCGTCGTGGCCGGCGTGCTGGAACTGCTGCCACGCGAGAGCCCCGACGTGGACTGGACTCGCCGCCGAGCGGGTCCGCCGGACCGGCGTGGCCGCGGCGCACGATGGTGGGCATGGGCAGAATGTCCGTGCTGCCGAGCGCTGGCGGTTTCCCGTGGAGGTGGGTGTGGACGCCGGACTGCTGGGCCGCGCGGCCGCGATGTTCGCCGTGACGAACGTCGACGACCTCGTGCTGCTGGCGGTGTTCTTCGGCCAGGCAGCCGGCCGTCGCGGGGCGCTCAAGGTCGTTGCGGGGCAGTTCCTGGGCTTCGCGGGGATCTTGGCCGTGTCGGTGGCCGGTGCGCTCGGTGCCGGGCTGCTTCCGGACGGGGCCGTCCGCTGGCTGGGCGTGCTGCCGATCCTGCTCGGGATCCGGGCGGCTTGGCAGGCCTGGCGCCAGGACGACGACGAGCCACCGCCGGTGGCCGGCGTGGCCGGGATCGCCATGGTGTGCTTCGCGAACGGTGGTGACAACGTCGGCGTGTACGTCCCGGCGTTCGCCGCGAGCGGGCCCGCCGGCTTGGCCGGCTACGTCGTGGTGTTCCTGGCGGGCGTGGCGGCCTGGTGCGCCGTGGGCCGGTTCCTGGCGACCCGGCCGGCCGTCGCGCGGGTGCTCGGCCGGTGGGGCCACGTGGTGCTGCCGGTGGTGCTGGTCGCGCTCGGCGTGCTGATCCTGACCGGGGCGTTCTGACGGCTTGCCGGGCCGGACCACGTTCACGGGGGCCGGAAGGTTGAGTCCCTGTGGGCTATCCGACGTCGGCGCAGCCGGTCGGCGGGGCCGGGCGTGTGGTGATCATGAATCCGAGAACCAGAGTTCTTGCCATCATCACGTTCGTGCTGTCGGTGCTCCTGGCCGGGGCCACGCAGGCGCCGGCCGCCACCGGGCCGCAGACCGTCGAGCTCGCGGCGCCCGCCGGGAGCGGGCTTCCGGTCTACGTCGCGGTGATCAGGCCGGTTTCCGCGGAGCGGCTGGGGAACAGCTGGCACCCGGGGTGCCCGGTCGGGCCGGACCAGCTGCGGCTGGTCAACCTGAGCTTCCTGGGCTTCGACGGTGCCGTACACCGGGGCGAGCTGGTCGTCCACGCCGACCGGGCGCTCGAGGTGGCCCGGGTCTTCGGCGACCTCTACTTCGGGCGGTTCCCCATCGAGCGGATGGACACCGTCGAGAAGTACGACTCCGACGACGACGCGTCCATGGCGGCCAACAACACCTCCGCGTTCAACTGCCGGGCGATCACCGGGGGCACCGCCTGGTCCAACCACTCCTACGGGCGGGCCATCGACATCAACACCGTGCAGAACCCCTACGTCTCCGGCAGCGGCGCGGTCTACCCGCCCAACGGCGCGCCCTACGTCGACCGGACGCAGACCCTGCCCGGCATGGTCCACGCCGGGGACGTCACCGAGCGGGCGTTCACCAGCCGCGGCTGGACCTGGGGCGGCTCCTGGGACACCCCGATCGACTACCAGCACTTCGAGAAGCCCTGACCCGAGCCGGAAAGCACTGGGGATG
Organism: Amycolatopsis sp. Hca4; assembly: GCF_013364075.1. Lineage (GTDB taxonomy): Bacteria > Actinomycetota > Actinomycetes > Mycobacteriales > Pseudonocardiaceae > Amycolatopsis. The sequence continues at coordinate 5,737,116 of NZ_CP054925.1, read as the reverse complement.
GACGTCCGGGACCGCCGCCGCGCGGTCCCGGACCTAGTCGCGGCGGGCGTTCTGCAGCGCCAGGCCGCGGGGCGTCGCCAGCCGGGTGATCAGGGCGAACAGGCCGTCGCACACGAGCGCCAGCACCACCGCCGCCAGGCCGCCCGCGAAGATCTCGCCGTAGCCCTGGGCTCCGACCGCGAAGCCGTCGACGATGTAGCGGCCGAGGCCGCCTCCGTCGTTGACGATCGCTCCGATCGCGACCGTGGCGATCAGCTGGAGGAACGCCACCCGTGCGCCCGCCAGGATCACCGGGGACGCCAACGGGAGCTCCAGGCGCGCCATGATCTGCCACTCGCGGTAGCCCGTTCCGCGGGCCGCGTCGATCGTCTCCTGCTCCAGCGTCACCACGCCGGCGTACGTGTTCGTGAACAACGGTGGCATCGCCAGCGCGACCAGGGCCAGGAGCAACGGCCAGAACGTCGTGTCCAGCTCCCAGTGGCTCGCCAGGAACCAGAACAGGATGATCAGCCCGAAGCTCGGGATCGCCCGGCCGATGTTCACGGCGCTGCTCGCCAGGAACGCGCCGCGGCGGTAGTGGGCCAGCCACAGGGCCGCCGGGATCGTCAGTGCCGCCGCGATGAGCAGGGCCAGCAGGGAAAACCTGAGGTGCTCCAGCGTCCGGTACGGGACGCCCGCGCGGTCGGTCCAGCTCCAGCGGTTCGGGGCGGCCAGCCACGCGTTCAGCTGGTCGAGGAAGCTCATCGCACCCTCCGGGTCCAGGGCGTCAGCAGCCGCTCGCCGAGCCACAGGACCAGGTCGACGGCCACCGCCAGTGCCACCGACAGCACTATGCCGACGATGATCTCCGTCGAGTTGGGCGTGGTGTTCTGGATGCCGTGGCGGATGAAGTAGCCGAGGCCGCCCAGGCCGAGCATCGACGTCACCGTGACCAGGCCGATCGTCGTCACCGCGGCGACGCGCAGGCCCGCGATGACCACCGGCAGCGCCAGCGGCAGCTCCACCTGCCACAGCGTCCGCTGCCGGGTGAAGCCCATGCCGGTCGCCGCCTCGCGGACCTCCGACGGCACCTGGTCGATGCCGGTGACGATGTTGCGGACCAGGATCAACAGCGTGTACGTCGCGAGCGGGATCACCGCCGTGGTGAACGTCAGGCCGAAGAACGGCCGCAGCACGGCGAACGCGCCCAGGCTGGGGATGACGTACAACGCGCCCGTCGTGCTCAGGATGAACCCGTACGCGCGGCGGAAGCGCAGCGACACCAGCGCCAGCCCGATCGACACCACCAGGCCGATGCCGAGGGCGGTGGCCGTCAGCGAGATGTGCTCGACGAGGCGCTGGACGATGTCGTCGGCGTTGCGGTCCACCCACTTCCACTGGAAGATCGGCTGCCCGCTGTCGGCGGCCAGCGGCGTCACCGTGGTCACGTGCACCGGGCGACCCTACCCCGATCGGGGCCAAATGTTCCGCGGAGTGGGAATATCGGGTGGAATCTCCCACGATGTGGATTCTTGTCGGAGGTCGGGACTAGGGTCCTTGCGTCTGTTCGAGTGACGAGGGAGTGGGGATTCGTGCGCTGGTTCCGGAACGCGTCCGTGGTGGCGGTGGCCGTCGCGGCCACGCTCGGTTTGGCCGCCTGTGGCGGCAGCGACAGCGGTGACAAGCCCGCCGCGCAGAGCAAGGGTGGCGCGCCGATCGTCGTCGCGTCCTTCAACTTCACCGACAGCCAGATCCTCGCCGAGATCTACGCCCAGGCGCTGGAGGCCAAGGGCTACCCGGTGACCCGCAAGCTGAACCTCGGGTCGCGGGAGCTGATCTACCCGTCGCTGAAGTCCGGTGAGCTGCAGTTCATCCCGGAGTACCAGGGTGCGGCGATCACCACCGGCTTCGGCAAGGAGGCGGGCAAGACCGCGCAGGAGGAGCACGAGCAGCTGGCGAAGCTGTTCGAGCCCAGCGGCGTCGGGCTGCTGAACTTCGCCGCCGCCGAGGACAAGAACACCTACATCGTCAAGTCCGACCTGGCCAAGGACAAGGGCATCGCGTCCATCAGCGACCTGAAGAAGCTCGACAAGGTCGTCATGGCCGGCCCGCCGGAGTGCGAGAAGCGCCTTCCCTGCTTCAAGGGCTTCACGGACGTCTACAAGCTGACCAACATCACCTTCCAGACGATCCAGGAGGCCGGGCCGCGCGTCGAGCAGCTCAAGTCCGGCGCCGTCACGGTCATCCCGGTGGACTCGGTCAGCCCGCTGACCGGTGACCCGAAGTACACCGTGCTCAAGGACGACCAGAACATCGTGCCGACCGAGAACGTCGTGCCCGCGGTGAACAAGAAGGTCCTCGACGAGCGCGGTGCCGACTTCGCCAACGCGGTCAACGCCGTGAGCGCGAAGCTGACGACGGACGTCATGCGCGACCTGAACAAGCGCGTCGACGCCGACGGCGAGAAGGCGGCCGACGTCGCGAAGGACTGGCTCGGCCAGGCCGGGCTCTGATTCAGGCGATCCCGCTGACGACCCACGCCCGGGCCGTCAGCGGGATCGAGCCGTCCGGGCTCGTGGGCAGGCTGCCGCGCAGCGACTCGCGGATCCGGTCGCGGTGCGCCTCCGGCAGCGTGGCCAGGTACGTCGGCGCCGGGCCCTGCGCGCCGAGGAACGGCTGCCAGTAGTCGTCGAAGTCCGCGAACACCGTCGGGACGGTGATCTCGCCGACGGACACCGCCGTGAAGCCCGCGTCCGTCCACAACCGGCTCAGCGGCTCCGGGCGGCACAGCGTGAACTTGCGGCCCTCGTCCAGCTCGGCGACCGTCGAGGGGTCGAACTCGGCGGCCGCGTCCCAGAACCGGCGGATCAGCTCCATGCCCTCGGCGAGGTCCCAGAAGTAGGCCGCGGCCAGCCCGCCAGGGCGGTCACCCGCGCGATCTCCGCCGCCGCGCGGGGCGGCTCGGGGACGAAGTTGAGCACCAGGCCCGACACGGCCACGTCGAACCGGTCGGCCGGGAACGGCAGCGAGCGCGCGTCGGCGACCGTGAACGTCGCCCGCGGATCGGTCACACTCGCACGAGCCGTCTTCAGGAAGCCCTCGGACGGGTCGGCGCCGACCACCTCCACCGGGTCGGCCGCGGCCAGCACCGCCGAGGTCAGCGCGCCCGTTCCGCAGCCGACGTCGAGCCAGCGCCGGCTCGACGGCACGGCGAGCTGCCGGACGAACGTCTCCGCGATCCGGCGGCTCCACCGTCCGATGTAGGCCTCGTAAGCGTCGCCTGACTGCCACATGCTGCCGAGTACAGCACAGGAACCGCTGCTCAGCCTCCGGCCAGCGCCCCGGTGGCGGTCTGGCCGGCCGAGGTCGCGCGGCGCAGGAACCCGGCGATCAGCGCCAGCTCGTCCTCGCTGTAGCCGGCGCAGAGCTCGTCCAGCGCGGTGTTCATCCCCGCGTACAGCCGGAACAGCTCCGCGGTGCGGCCGCGGACCGCCCGCACGGCCACCGAGCGCCGGTCGGCCGCCTCGGGGTCACGCTCGCGGACGATCCAGCCGCCCTTCTGCAGCCGGTCGAGGATGCCGGTCATCGTCGCCGGGTGCAGCCCGGCCCGGCGGGCGAGTGCGCTCGGGCTGAGCGGGCCGTGCCGGGCGATCAGCTCCAGGCAGTCCAGGTCGACGTCCTTGAGCGCGATCTTGGTGCTGACCTGGTGGTTCAGCAGCGCGAGCTGGTTGCGCAGCTCCCGCAGCGCGTCCTTCACCGCCACGGTCGACCGGCGGTGCGCTCCCGAACCCATACCCGGAGCCTAACCGCCGAGGGCCATCCGCGTGTACGCGCGGACGTCGGCGTCCGAGTCGGTGCGCCGCGTCCGCAACCGCGCCGCCACCGCGGGCTGGGCCGCCCACTTGCCCAGGGCCTGGACGGCCGCGCGGCGGACGTTCGGGTGCTCGTCCTCCAGCGCGCCCAGCAGGTGCTCCGACGGTTCGGCCAGCGCACCCAGTGCCGTCGCCGCGCCCCGGCGGACCTGCCAGGCCGGGTCCGCCAGCGCCGCGAACGCGAGCTGCGCCAGGTCGCCGCCGCAGCCCAGCTCGGCCGCCGCCGTCAACGCCGCCGCGCGGACCAGGGGATCGCTGTCGGCCGCCAGGGCGGCCACCGTGCCGGTCGACCGCGGGTCGCCGATCGTGCCCAGGCCGGTGGCCGCCGCCACCCGGACCTCGCGGGACCCGTCCGCCGCCGCGGACGCCAGTGCCGAAGCGGCGTCCAGCGACACCAGGCCCCGGATCGCCTCCAGCCGGACCACGACCGCGGGGTCCCCCAACAGCGAGGCGAACAGCGGCTCGTCGCCGAGACGCAGCGCGCGCAGGACGTCCAGGGCCACCGAGCGCACGTCCGTATCGGACACCGACAGGGCCGACCGCAAACCGGTGCCGAGGGCGGGCGCCGGCGCCAGCACCTCCACCAGCTCCCGCAGCCCGGCCGCCGCCGCGGCGCGGACCCGCGCGTCGATGTCGTGCAACGCCGTCACCAGCGCCGGCCCGAAGCCGTCCGGCGCCGACTCGGTGAGCACCGCGATCGCCGTGGTGCGGACCTCGGCGTCCGGATCGGCCAGGTAGGAAGACAGCACAGCGAGCGAAGGCTGTTCCTCCGCCAGCGCGACGACTTCGAGCACCCGCGGCGACGAATGCGTCCGCGCCGGAGCGGCGGTCGCCACGTCCGGCGGCGTGTGCCCGCTGAAGGCCGTGTGCGTGCCCAGGACTTCGACGGCGAACTCCGGCACCGAGAATTCCGGCACCGGCACCACGTACGGCGCCACCGGCCGCTTGACGAACTCCATCTCCCCGGCCGCCGTCTTGCGCAGGTTCAGGTGCGCGAGCCAGGAGACGTCGTCGCGGCCCGGGTGGTCGGTCCGGTCGTGGTAGAGCCCCCACCGGCTCTCGGTTCGCACCAGCGACGCCCGCGCCGCCATCTCGGCGCAGTCGCGGATGAACGTCACCTCGGCGCAGCGCATCAGCTCGTGCGGCGTCCGCGCGCCCATGGCCCCGATCTCGCCGGTCATCCGCGCGAACGTCTCCAGCGCGATCTCCAGCTTCGCCGTCGTCTTGGGCGGAGCCACGTAGTCGTTGACGAACCGGCGCAGCTTGTACTCCACCTGCTGCTGCGGCGGACCGTCCGGAGTGGACAACGGGCGGTAGACGAGCGAATGCGCCGCAGCGATCTGGTCCTCGGGCAACGGGACACGAGAACGCAAAGCACGCGAAGCGTGCGCACCCGCGAGGTCGCCGTAGACGAACGCGCCGATCATGTAGTTGTGCGGCACGCAGGCGAGGTCGCCCGCCGCGTACAGGCCCGGGACCGTCGTCGCGCCGTTCTCGTCCACCCAGACGCCGGACGCCGAATGGCCGCCGCACAGCCCGATCTCCGAGATGTGCATCTCGACGTCGTGCGTGCGGTAGTCGTGGCCGCGGGTGGCGTGGAACGTCCCGCGCGTCGGCCGCTCGGTCGTGTGCAGGATGTTCTCCAGCGCGCCGAGCGTCTCCTCCGGCAGGTGCGTCAGCTTGAGGTAGATCGGCCCGCGCGCCGAGGAGATCTCGCGCGCGACCTCGGCCATCATCTGCCCTGACCAGTAGTCGCAGTCGACGAAGCGATCGCCGGCCGCGTTGACCTGGTAGCCGCCGAACGGGTTCGCGACGTAGGCGCAGGCCGGGCCGTTGTAGTCCTTGATCAGCGGGTTGATCTGGAAGCACTCGATCCCGGACAGCTCGGCGCCGGCGTGGTAGGCCATCGCGTAGCCGTCGCCGGCGTTGGTCGGGTTCTCGTAGGTGCCGTAGAGATAACCGCTCGACGGCAGGCCCAACCGTCCACAAGATCCGGTCGCCAGGATCACCGCCGACGCCGACACCGTGACGAACTCGCCGGTCCGCGTGTTGAACCCGGCCGCGCCGACGGCCCGCCCGCCGGAGGTCAGCACCCGCACCGGCATCACGCGGTTCTCGATCGTGATGCGCTCGCGCATGTGCTTCGCCCGCAGCACGCGGTAGAGCACCTTCTTGATGTCCTTGCCCTCCGGCATCGGCAGCACGTAGCTGCCGGAGCGGTGCACTCGACGTACGGCGTACTCGCCGTATTCGTCCTTTTCGAACTTGACGCCGTACTTCTCCAGCCGCTGCACCATGGCGAACCCGCGCCGCGCGGTCTGGTACACAGTGGACTGGTTGACCACGCCGTCGTTGGCCCGGGTGATCTCGGCGACGTAGTCCTCCGGTGTGGCCTTGCCCGGGATCACCGCGTTGTTGACGCCGTCCATGCCCATGGCGAGCGCGCCCGAGTGCCGGACGTGCGCCTTCTCCAGCAGCAGCACGTCCGCGCCGTTCTCGGCGGCGGTCAGCGCGGCCATGGTCCCGGCCGTCCCGCCGCCGATGACCAGGACGTCGGTCTCGAAGTGCGTCCGAACCGACACCGGCGGAGCTTCGAACGTCATGCGGCCACCAGCCCGTCCAGCACCTCGGCGCGCTCGGCGGCCACGGCGGGCTCGGCCGTCCGCGGCCGCGACGACCCGACGACCTTCGCCAGCCGCCCGTCGCGGGTCAGCACCGCGACGCGGTCGGCGAGGAACAGGGCCTCGTCGACGTCGTGGGTCACGAACACCACCGTCGTCGGCCGCTTGCGCCAGACCTCCACCAGCAGCCGCTGCATGGCCGTGCGCGTCTGGGCGTCCAGCGCGCCGAACGGCTCGTCGGCCAGGATCACCCGCGGCGACCCGGCGAGGGTGCGGGCGAGCTGGACGCGCTGCCGCATGCCGCCCGAGAGCTCCCGCGGCAGGTGGTCCTCGTACCCGGCCAGCCCGACCTGGTCCAGCCACGACTCGGCCTCGACGCGCCGCCGGGCCCGCGGGACGCGCCGGATGGACAGCGGCAGCTCGACGTTGCGGCGCACCGAGCGCCAGGGCAGCAGCCCGTCGTCCTGGAACACCAGCGCGCGCTCGGCCGACGTGCCGGTCACCGGCGTACCCGCGCTGAGCACGCGCCCGGACGACGCCGGGAGCAAGCCCGCGAGCGTGCGCAGGAGCGTCGACTTGCCGCAGCCCGAAGGCCCGGTCACGGCCAGGATTTCCGCGTCGGCGACGGCGAGGTCGATGCCGGACAGCACCGCCCGCTGTCCGTAGTGGACGGTCAGGTTCTCGATGCGGAGGCTCATGCGTTCTCCCCTCGGGGCAGCCAGCGGGTGGCGCGGCGGCCGAGCAGTTCGACGGCGGCCGAGGTGACCCAGCCGAGCAGGCCGATGGTGAGCATCCCGACGATCACGCCGGGGTAGTCGACGACGGTGTAGGCCTGCCAGGTCCGGTAGCCGACGCCGAACTCGCCGGAGATCATCTCCGCCGAGATCACGCAGATCCACGAAACGCCCATGCCGACGGACAAGCCGCCGAACACGCCGGGCAGCGCGCCCGGCAGCACGACGTTCCACAGCACCCGCCGCCGCGAGCCGCCCATCGTGCGGATCGCGTCCTCCCAGACCACCGGCAGCGCGCGCACCGCGTGCCGGGTGCTGACCACGACCGGGAAGAACGCCGCGAGGAAGGTGATGAACACGATGCCCTGCTCGTTGGTGGGGAACAGCAGGATCGCGATCGGCACCACCGCGATCGCCGGGATCGGCCGCACGACCTCCAGCAGCGGCTGGACGACGTCGGACGTACCGCGGGAACGCGCGATCGCCGTGCCGAGCGCGATCCCGAGCACCGCGGCCAGCGCGAAACCGGTGACGATCCGGCGCAGGGAGTCGAGCAGGTCCTGGTAGTAGACGGCGGTGCCGAGCTGGTAGCCGAGGTCGCGGGCAACCTCGACCGGCGTGGGCAGGCGGTCGAAGTGCAGCCACAGGTCGACGTCGAACGCGGTCAGCAGCTCCCACACGACCAGCGCGGCGACGATGCTGCCCGCGCGGACGGCGAGCCGCCCGAACCGGCGTCTCGGTGGTGCGGGCGGGGCTTCCGTGACGGCCGGTTGGCGGTCGAGGGTCTGGGTCATCGGGACTCCTCCACGGCTTGCGCGTAGCCGACGATCGAGCCGGGGTGCCCGGCGAGGTGGGCGCGGGCGCCGTCTTCGGTGGTGAAGGGCAGCAGCGCGCCGCCCGCGTCGCGCACCCAGACCGCCTTGTCGGCGAACCAGCGGGTGCCCGTGGCCGCGTCCGGGACGTAGGCCGCGCGGACCGGCTTCCCGGCGTGGGCCACGGCCTTGAGCAGGCACGACGGCGTGGCGGCGGGGTGCGTCGCGGTCTCGCCGGCCAGCCACAGCTCGCCCGCGGTGCGCGGATCGGTGACCGGCCGCGAGCACGTCGTGTCGAAGCCCGTCACCGGGGCCGGGTTGTCCGAAGAGGACACTGCGGTGCCGTAGGCCGGGCCGTAGATCTCCCGCAGGTACCGGTCGTCGACGAACGCGCCGAGGTCGAGCCGCTTGATGTTGCCGATCGAGCGCAGGAACGGCGCGTCCGTCTCCAGCGCACTGATCAGCGGCCGTTTCAACGGCAGGTCGAAGGTCACCATGCCGCCGGCGCCGTTGTAGAGGTAGACGACCTCGGGTGGCAGCTTGGTGGCGGCGGCGACCTTCAGCGCCGCGTCCATCGGGTGCCGGTGCAGGTAGTCCGTCGCGTCGCGTTGCGCGCGCAGGAACTCCGTGACGACGTCGTGGTGGGTGTCCGCATAGGACTCCCGGACGACCACGCCGTGCCAGGTCGGCAGGTTCAGCGCCGAGCCGTCGTAGAGCAGCCGCGCCTGGTTCGCGAACACCAGCTGACCCGGCCACGCGACGAACTGCCCGAGCGCGTCGACCGCGCCGGACTGCAGCCCGGACGCGCCGACCGCGGGCGCCTGGTTCTGGACGTGGACGTCGTCGGGGCCGATTCCGACGTTCTGCAGCGCGTGCACGGTGGTGCCGTGCCCGGCCGAGCCGATGCTGGCGGAGATCTTCTTGCCGCGCAGGTCGGCCAGGGTGTGCGCGGGCGACTTCGGCGGCACGACGACCATGTTCAGCGCGCCCAGCAGGTTGTAGCCGGTGGCGGCGACGAGCTTGGTCCGGCCGTCGCCGAACTCCTGCGTCCGGGAACCGTTGATGAGCAACGGGTAGTCGCCCATCGAGCCGATGTCGATCTTGCCCGCGACCATCTGCGCGGTGATCGGCGCGCCGGTGGAGTAGTCCTGCCAGGTGACGTGATAGCGTTTACGGTCACGGTTGCCGAGCTCGGCGAGGCGCTTCTCGAAGGACCCGAGCGACCGCAGCAGCGTGCCCGCGGTGACGGTGTTGATCGTCTTCGACTGGTAGCCGATGACCACGTCGACGTCGCTCGACGTCGAGGCGTTCGCGGTGCAGCCCGCGGCCAGCAACGTGGCGGCGAGCAGGACCCGGACCGTCTTCACCGCAGCAGGTAGGGCATGTTGATGGTGACCGCGCCGGTCGGGCAGCGGGCCGCGCACGGCCCGCAGTACCAGCACTCGTCGACGTGCATGTACGCCTTGTCGGTGTCCGGGTCGATGGCCAGCGAGTCGAGCGGGCACATGTCGACGCACAACCGGCAGCCGTCGAGGCACTTCGACTCGTCGATGGTCACCGGGACGTCGACCCGGCTCGGCACGAGGGGCATGGTGGTCTCCTTCAGGAACGGTCGAGGCGGGCGCGCATGGTCAGGCGGTCGCCGCGCAGCCGGATGTATTCGAGGTCGACGGGGCGCCCGTCGGCGAAGTGCGTGAGGCGTTCCCACCGCAGGAGCGCCGCGCCCGGCGAAACGTCCAGGACGGCCGCGGTTTCGGGGTCGGCGTTGAGGGCTTCGACGTCGATGTCGGCGTAGCCCAGCCGCTGCCCGGACGTCTCCTCGATGAGCGTGAAGACGTCCCGGCCGGCGAGGTCGTGCTCGAGCAGCGGCTTCCCGATCTCCGGCAGCAGGTAGGTGAGGTCGAGCGAGAGCGGGACATCGTCGAGCCGTCGCAGGCGTTCGAGGTAGACGACCTCGGAACGCTCGGGCACGCCGAGCCGGTGCGCGACGACGGCGGGCGCGGGCACGAGGTCGGCCGCGCGGACCTCGTTGGTGACCTCGCCGTGCTCCCGCAGCACCTCGGCGAGCCCGGCCAGCCGGTTGAGCCCGTGTGGGTACTTGTGCCCGACGACGACCGTGCCGACGCCGGGCTGGCGCGCGATCAGGCCGTCGTCGCGCAGCAGCGCGAGGGCTTCCCGCACGGTGTTCCGGGTCACCGAGAACTCCACCGTGAGGTCCTCCTCGCACGGCAGCGCCTCTTCGGCCAGCACCTGACGGCGCAGCAGATCGGCGAGCTGCCGGGCGCTGTCGGACCTGGTCCGCCGGGGTGTCGTGGGCATGGCGGCGAGAATGGCCAGCGCACGTTAACACCGTGTTACGCCACTTCCGGCGCTCTTCTCGGGCTTCTGACCTGCGAAAACGGCTGTCCAGAGCGGACTTCCGCCGCTCACTATCTGAGACGTGCGAGGGCGGCCGCCGATGGTGCGCCGCTCGGTGAAATCGTGGACCCTGATCTGTACGCCGGGAGAAGGAGTGAAATGGGAAAGGTCACGGCCACCGCGGAGCGCACCATCGACGCCCCGGCCGACAAGGTCCGCGCGCTCGTCGCCGACTACGCCGAGACGCGGCCGAAGCTGCTCACCGAGCACTACCGCGACTACCAGGTGACCGAGGGCGGCGTCGGCGCCGGGACCAAGGCGAGCTGGAAGCTCCAGGCGACGTCGAAGCGCGTGCGGGACGTGGCGGCGACCGTCACCGAGCCTCGCCCGGGCACGCTGGTCGAGACGGACGCGAACTCCAGCATGGTCACCACCTGGACGGTCACCGAAGCGGGTGACAGCAGCGTGGTGAAGATCGAGACCACGTGGGACGGTGCGGGCGGTATCGGCGGCTTCTTCGAAAAGACCTTCGCGCCTGGTGGGCTCAAGAAGATCTACGACGGCGTCCTCGGGAAGCTCGCCGAAATAGTGTGACAGCGGCGCGAAGCGCCTCCGTTGAGGGTGGCGGCGGGGAAGAAGGTCGGGGTGTGACGCCTCACAATCGGAATCTGCGCCCCGGTTAACTGGTTGCATCGGGTGGAATCCGGGGCGTCTGCCCCGCTTCGAGACTTGAGAGGATCCGACGATGAGCACGGCGACCGAAATCCGGCTGGCTTCGCGTCCGGAAGGCGTGCCGACGCACGACAACTTCGAGATCGTCGACACCGAGGTGCCGACGCCGGGCGCGAACCAGATCCTGGTGCGCAACCTGATCATGAGCGTCGACCCGGCGATGCGCGGCCGGATGCGGGACGTCAAGTCCTACGCGCCGCCGTTCCAGGTCGGCGAGGTCATGTCCGGCGGGGCGGTCGGCGAGGTCGTCGAGTCGAACGTCGACGACGTCAAGGCCGGTGACCACGTGCTGCACCAGGCCGGCTGGCGCACCCACGCCGTGCTCGACGCGGGCCGGTACGTCAAGGTCGATGCGGCCGCGGCGCCGCTGTCGACGTACCTCGGCGTGCTCGGCATGCCGGGCCTGACCGCGTACGCGGGCTTGCTGGAGTCGGCCGAGTTCAAGCCGGGCGACACGGTGTTCGTTTCGGGCGCGGCCGGCGCGGTCGGCTCGCTGGTGGGGCAGATCGCGAAGCTGAAGGGCGCCAAGCGCGTCATCGGCTCGGCCGGTTCGGCGGAGAAGGTCCGGCACCTGATCGACGACCTCGGCTTCGACGCCGCCTTCAACTACAAGGACGGCCCGGTCGCCGAGCAGCTGCACAAGGCGGCTCCGGAGGGTATCGACGTCTACTTCGACAACGTCGGCGGTGAGCACCTCGAAGCGGCGATCGACGCGATCACCGTGCACGGCCGGATCGCCGTCTGCGGGATGATCTCCACATACAACGCGACCGAGCCGACGCCGGCGCCGCGCAACCTCACGCAGGTCATCGCCAAGCGGCTGACCATCCGCGGCCTGCTGGTGATCGACCACTGGCACCTGCAGCAGCAGTTCGTCGCCGAGATCGCGCCGCTGGTCAGCTCGGGTGAGATCAAGTACTCGGAGACGTTCGTCGACGGCATCCGCAACGCGCCGGACGCCTTCCTCGGGCTGCTGTCGGGTGCCAACACCGGCAAGATGCTGGTCCGCATCGCCGACTAGAGCAGTTCGGCCAGCTCCGGCAGGGTCGACGCGGTGTAGGTGGGCGCGGGCGAACCGGGCAGCGGGTGAACGCCGGGACGGGTGAGCAAGGCCGTCTCGAGCCCCGCCGCCTGGGCGCCCGCGATGTCCCAGTCGTGCGCGGCGATCATGACGGCCCGCTCCCCGGGGTAGGCGGCGGTGACCTGCCGGTAGGGCTCGGGCGCCGGCTTGAGCCTGCCGACCTGCTCGGCCGAGAAGATCCGGTCGAGCAGCGGAGCCAGGCCGGCGTTCTGCAGTTGCGCCTCGGCGGTGGCGAGCGGCGAGTTGGTCAGCGCGACGAGGGTGTGGCCCTGGTCGCGGAGCTTCGCCAGGCCGGGTTCGACGTCCGGGTGGGCGGGCAGGCTGCGCAATCCTTCGCCGACCTTCGCGAGATCGACCTCCCGCCCGTGCCGGGCGGCGACCTCGATGGCGGCTTCGCCGGCGATGCCCGCGAAGTCGCGGTAGCCGCCGGTCGCCGTCACCGTGAGGACGGTGTGGATGGCCAGGCCGAACCACTCGCGCCGCAGCTCGGGGCCGCCGATGGTGGCGTCGAGCGCGGCGAGGTCCAGCAAGGTCTCGTTGACGTCGAGGACGCACAGCATGCGGCGCTCCGGAGGTTCGAAGGATGTCGTACCTGACCGAAGGTACGATAGTTGTCGTACCATGTCCAGCATGCCCGGTGAACTGCCGATCCCGGAGATGGCCGACGTCGAACTTGGCGCGGTCCTGTCCGCCCTCGCCGACCCGCACCGCCGAGGGGTGGTGCTCGAACTCCTGCGCGGCGACGGTGGCGAGCGGGCGTGCTCGTCGTTCCCGCTGCCGATCGCCAAGTCGACCCGGACGCACCACTGGAAGGTGCTGCGCCAGGCCGGCCTCGTCCGCCAGCGCGACGCGGGGAACGGCACGTTCGTCCGCTTGCGCCGGGAGGAGTTCGACGCGCAGTTCCCCGGCTTGCTCGACGTCGTCGCCGGGATCAGTACTGCTCGGTCGACGCCCGCCGGGTGAGGCTCGAGTTCAGCTCAGCGGCCGGGATCGGCGGGTCGATCCGGGAATGCCGGAGCGGGCTCGTAGGGCGCTCGGTCCCGGGGCTGCTCGGTGTCCGGTTGGTGAGGTCGACGACGTAGTCGTTCGCGGCGGCCTGGCTTCGGACCGCCGGGCGCCTTCGGCTAAGTGGCGTGCGCCGCAGTGCCTTGCCGGGCGTGGTGACCGCCTGCATCAGTACCGCCCGGTCAACGCCCCTGGTTGAGGCTCGCGTTCGGCTCCGCCGCCGTTTCGGCAGGTCGATCCGGGCGCGCCGGAGCGGCCCACGGGCGGCGGCTGGTGTGCGGCTCGATCGCTGGGCTGCTCGGTTGGCGACATGTTTATCGGGGCGACCCGGTTCCGGGTCCAAGGGTCGCGCTGATCAGTATTGCTCGGTCAGCGCCCGGTGGTCGAGGCGTGCGTCCAGCTCCTCCGCCGTGACCGGCAGCGCCATCTGGTCCCGCATGATCGTGCCCATCGATGGCAGCGCCGAGCGGTCCGGCCACGTTTCCGGCTTCCACAGCGACGAGCGCAAAAACGCCTTCGCGCAATGCATGTACAGCTCTTCGACCTCCACGACCACCGCGAGCCGGGGCCGTTTCCCCTGCACCACCAGCGAGTCGAAGAACGGCGCGTCCGACACCAGCTTCGCCCGGCCGTTCACCCGCAGCGTCTCGTTCATGCCCGGCACCAGGAACAACAACCCGGCGTGCGGGTTGTCGACGATGTTGCGGAAGCTGTCGATCAGCTTGTTGCCCGGCCGGTCCGCCAGCACCAGGGTCTGCTCGTCGAGCACCAGCACCGACCCCGCCGGGTCGCCACGGGGTGAGACGTCGCAGCTGCCGTCCGGTGCCGAAGTCGCCAGCAGCACGAACGGCGAGTGCGCGATCAGGTTCCTCGCGTGCTCGTCGATCCGGTCGATGACCTTCTTCCGCGTCAGCTCGGCCGCCTCGCCGATCACGGCCCGCAAGGCCTCGTGCGTGTCGATGATCCCCATGTTCCCAACCTAGCGGCCGGCACCGGCAATCCGGCCCATGATGGCGGCGCGCGCGGCCTCCGAGGACTTGTGCACCACCAGGTCCGTCGAATAGCCGTGCTTCACGAAGACGCCGTCGAGCTGGAACGTGCCGTAGCCGTGCGCCTGGGTGAACAGCTGCTCCATCAGCTCCAGCGCGGTCGCCGGGTCGGGGGCCACCACCAGGCAGCGCAGCAGGAACTCGTCGGTCAGCCGGCGGGTCTGTTCGTGCAGGCCGGTGTGCTCGGGGCCGTGCAGGCCGTCGGCGTAGATCACGTTCATCCCGGACCGGCGCTCGATGAGGTAGCGCGTGTACGCGCCCGCCGCCGCGGCCAGGGCGTCCACCGGGTTCTCGTGCTCCGCGGCCGCCTCGGTGACGCGGTCGGCGAGCTGGCAGGCGATGTTGCCCGCCACCTCGGCCAGCAGGCTCTCCCGGGAGGCGAAGTGCCGGTACGGCGCGCCGGGGCTGACTTTCGCGCGGCGCGCGACCTCGGCGACCGAGAAGCCCGCGAACCCCTGCTCGGCGATCAGGTCAAGGGATACGCGCACGAGCTCGCCGCGGAGGTCGCCGTGGTGGTACTTGCCGCCCATGACCTGGATCACATCTCTCGTTCGAAATATGTAAGAGGCCTCTTACGTAGGCATGTATGAGACCTCTTACAACGACGGTACTTGAACTTGGAGGGTTCCATGAGCACCACCACGCACGCCATCGCCGTCCCGGCGCCGGGCGCGCCGCTGGCGCCGACCACGATCGAGCGCCGTGACCTGCGTCCCGACGACGTGCTGATCGACATCGCCTACGCCGGCATCTGCCACAGCGACATCCACCAGGCCAAGGAGGACTGGGGCCAGGCGATCTTCCCGATGGTCCCGGGCCACGAGATCGCCGGCGTGGTCGCCGCGGTCGGTTCGGACGTCACGAAGTACCAGGTGGGCGACCGCGTCGGCGTCGGCTGCATGGTCGACTCCTGCGGCGAGTGCGAATACTGCCTGGCCGGCACCGAGCAGTTCTGCGTCAAGGGCAACGTCCAGACCTACAACGGCGTCGGCTTCGACGGCGAGAACACCTACGGCGGCTACAGCAACCAGATCGTCGTGAAGGACGCCTTTGTCTGCCGCATCCCCGAGGGCATCGACCTGGACGTCGCCGCGCCGCTGCTGTGCGCGGGCATCACCACCTACTCGCCGCTGCACCACTGGGGTGCCGGCCCCGGCAAGAAGGTCGCCGTGATCGGCCTCGGCGGGCTCGGCCACATGGCCGTCAAGATCGCCGCCGCCATGGGTGCCGAGGTGACCGTGCTGAGCCAGAGCCTCAAGAAGCAGGAGGACGGCCTCAAGCTCGGCGCGAAGGACTACTACGCGACCAGCGACGAGTCGACGTTCGACGTGCTCAAGGGCAAGTTCGACATCATCCTCAACACCGTGTCGGCCAAGCTGCCGGTGGACGCCTACCTCGGCCTGCTGCGGGTCGGCGGCGCCATGGTGAACGTCGGCGCGCCCGGCGAGCCGCTGAACTACAACGCCTTCTCGCTGCTCGGCGGCAACAAGGTGCTGGCGGGCTCGATGATCGGCGGCATCGCCGAGACCCAGGAGATGCTGGACTTCTGCGCCGAGCACGGCATCGGCGCGGAGATCGAGACCATCTCGGCCGACCAGGTCAACGAGGCCTACGAGCGCGTCGAGAACTCCGACGTCCGCTACCGCTTCGTCATCGACGCCAAGACGATCGGCGCCTGAGCGCGGCGCACGGCAACCGGATCAGAACACCACGGTCCGGTTGCCGTGCACCAGCACCCGGTTCTCCAGGTGCCAGCGGAGACCGCGGGCCAGCGTGACCTTCTCGATGTCCCGGCCCTTGCGGACCATGTCCTCGACCGAGTCGCCGTGGTCCACGCGGATGACGTCCTGCTCGATGATCGGGCCCGCGTCGAGGTCGGCCGTCACGTAGTGGCAGGTCGCGCCGACCAGCTTCACCCCGCGCGTGTGCGCCTGGTGGTACGGCTTCGCGCCGATGAACGACGGCAGGAAGCTGTGGTGGATGTTGATCGCCCGGCCCGCCCACTCGCGGCACAGGCCGGCGGGCAGGATCTGCATGAACCGGGCCAGCACCACCGCGTGCGGCTCGTGCTCGCCGACCAGCTTGCGCACCTGCTCGAACGCCGCCGCCTTGTCACCGGGCGGGAACGGCACGTGGTGGAACGGGATGCCGTGCGCGCGGGTGATGTCGGCCAGCGACTCGTGGTTGCCGATCACCGCGGCGATGTCGACGTCGAGCTCGCCGGAGGCGACCCGGCCGAGCAGGTCGTACAGGCAGTGCCCGGCCTTGGACACGAGGATCACCGCGCGGCGCCGTTCCCCGGTGTCGGTGACCTGCCAGCTCGACTCGGCGGACAGCTCCGCGGCCACCTCGCCGAAGCGGGCGCGCAGCTCGGCGGCGTCGAACGGCAGCGAGTCGGCCCGGACCACCTGGCGGGTGAAGAACCAGCCCGTGTCCGGGTCGGTGTGGTAGGCCGCCTCGACGATCCAGCCGCCGTGCTCGGCGAGGAACCCGGAGATCCGGGCGATGATGCCGGTGCGGTCGGGGCAGCCGAAGGTGATGACGTAGCGGCGTTCGGGAGCGGTCACGCCGGGTATTGTCCCCCGCGCTGGTCAGGGCGCCGCGAGCGGTGCGAGCAGAGCCGGGTCGCCCACGACGGTCGCCGAGTTCGGGCGACCCCACAACGCCCGGTAGACGTCGTCGGGGTCGCCGCTCAGCTCGACGTCCGGGACGCCCGGCTCGCCGGCGCGGGCGTGCTCGCCCGGCGCCAGGTGCAGGGCCCAGGTGCGCCCAGCGGCCGTGAGGTGGACCGTCGTCGCCACGGGGTAGCGGGGTGAGCGGCGTGGAACGAGGAACGTCGCGTACTCGTCGATGCCGTCGAGGGTGAACGCGGGGGAGAGCCGCGTCGCCGGGACGGGGTCGAGGGCGGACTCCGCGTCGAGCCGGTGGACCGCGGCTTCGTGCGCCATCCGCCGCGCCCAGTCGCCGACCGTGATCCCGAACCCGGGGAACGGCGAGCGCGCGGGCGTCTCCGGCGGCCGGCTGAGGGCTTCGCGCGCGGCCAGGCGCTGCCCGTCCCACCAGCCGAGCAGGTCGTCCCACTCCTCCGGCGGCGTCGCGTCCGGCTCGCGGTTCATGGCCGTCGCGACGGCGAAGGCGTGCACCCACGCCAGGTGCCGCACCAGGTCATGGACAGTCCACTTCGGACAGTTCCGGACCGGGGCCGCCGGGCCCGCCGCCAGCGCGGCCCGCTTCAGCGCGTCGGTGTGGACGTCGACGACCTCGAGGAAATCCATCCGCCGACCGTAGCGCGCGCAGCCTGAGACGCCGTCCAAACTCGATCGCGCCGACCAGGCCGAGCCCGAGGCTGAACGACAACAGCAGGCCCTTGGCCGGTTCGTCGGCGAACGCGGCGCCGCCGGCGAGGCCGATCAGCACGCTGTACATCGCCCAGATCGCCGCGCCGGCGGCGTCGAGCGGCACGAACCGGCGCAGCGGGTAGCCGAGGCTGCCGTTGGCGAGCGCGCTGGCGACGCGGCCGCCCGGGAGGTAGCGGGCCGCGATGATCAGCAGCCCGCCGTGGCGGCGCACCTGGTCGCGGGCCCATTCGTGGCGACGGCGGCCGTCGGGGCCGCGCTGCAGCCGGGCGATCGCCTGCGGTCCGGCGGACCGGCCGACGGCGTACCCGAGGCAGTCGCCGGCCCACGCGCCCGTGGCCGCCACCGCGGCCAGCAGGGCGAGCCGCGCCGGATCGGGGCCGAGCAGGACGGCGACCGTGACCACGGTGGTCTCGCTGGGCATGAACGGCAGCAGCGCGTCCAGCCCGGACACGGCGAAGACGAGCACCCACAGCCACGGCGAGCCGAGCGTGCCGCGCAGCAGCTCGGTGACCTGCCCCAGGAGTTCCACGGCTCAATGGTGATCACCGGAGGTCACTTCGGGGTGACGCAGCGGGGGTGGCCCGGTGAACGTTCACCCGGGGGCGACCGACGGCCAGGGAACGGTCAGCTCGCCGAGCCGGATCCGGGACGGCGGGCCCAGCACCGGCCAGCCCCGCGCGGCCAGCAGCCGGACGGTTTCCAGCCAGCGCGACCGCACGCCGAACGCCTGGTGCGGGGCCGCCGTCGCCCAGCACGTGTCCAACGCGGACAGCAGCTCGTGGACGCGCTCACCGGGGACGTTCCGGTGGATCAGCGCCTTCGGCAGCCGCTCGGCGATCGTCGACGGGCGGTCCAGCCCGGCCAGCCGCATCGACAGCGTCAGGGAGACCGGTCCGTCCCGGTCAACCAGGACCCACGTCGACAGCCGCCCGATCTCGTCGCACGTGCCTTCGACCAGCAGCCCTTCGGCGGGCATCGAGTCCAGCATCAGCTGCCACGCACCGGCGACCTCGTCCTCCGCGTACTGCCGCAGCACGTTGAACGCCCGCACCAGCACCGGCCGCGTCCCGGCCAGCTCGAACCCACCGCGGCGGAAGTCCAGCCACGGCGGCGACGCGGCGGGCCGTGCGGCGGCCACCCGCACCGGGTCCAGCTCCAGGCCCAGCACGCGGACGTCCGGGCGGACCCGCCGCAGCCGGCGGGCCAGCTCGACCGTCGTCACCGGGGAAGCGCCGTAGCCGAGGTCGACGACCAGCGGTGCGTCGGCCGCGCGCAGCAGCCGGGAGGTGGCCGGCGCGGCCGCGATCCACCGGTCGACCCGGCGCAGGCGGTTCGGGTTGGTCGTGCCGCGCGTCGGGGCGCCGACCGGGGTCAGTTTCCTTCGGTCAGCCACTTCGCCGTGAATTCGGCCTCGCGCTCGAGCAGCTTCGTGACCTGCTCGGCGATCACGCTCTCCAGCTTCCCGCCGAACAGCGGGATCCGGACCGTCACCTCGCCGCTGATCCGCAGCACGGTCTTGTCCCCGTTGGCCAGCAACGCGGTCCGCGCGCTGATCTCGCCCGGGACGCCGCCGACCTCGACGGTCGCGTTGCCCTGCCGTCCGGTGCCGTCGTTGCTGACGCGCCAGGTCTGCGTGCGGGTCACCCGCAGGTCGCCCTTGTGCAGCGTCCGGACCGCCTGCGGCAGCTTGTCCGCGCTGATGCCCTGCCGCAGCTCGTACCGCAGGTCCGTGCCGGACACCTCGTAGGACAGCAGGGCCGCGTCGTGCCCGCCGAGCTGCTCCAGGCGGGCCCGCAGCGCCTCTTCGCCGGCGACCGCCGCGTACGTC
The DNA here is from genome assembly GCF_013364075.1 of Amycolatopsis sp. Hca4. Taxonomy (GTDB): domain Bacteria; phylum Actinomycetota; class Actinomycetes; order Mycobacteriales; family Pseudonocardiaceae; genus Amycolatopsis. The sequence continues at coordinate 5,717,686 of NZ_CP054925.1, read as the reverse complement.
GCGGCGACGTCGGCGGAGAACTCAGCGCGGTGCTCGATCCGGGATCCCATGAGCCGGACAGTACCGTCAGACGCGTGAACTCCGCCCGAACTCCCGCTCTCCCGAAGCTCGCCGCGTACACGACGCTGCGCCTCGGCGGCCCGGTCCGCCGCTTCGTCAGCGCCGTGACCAGCGAAGACCTCGTCGCGGTCGTCCGCGACGCGGACGTGGCGGGCGAGCCGGTGCTGCTGCTCGGCGGCGGCTCCAACCTGGTGGTCGGCGACGCGGGGTTCGACGGAACGCTCGTCGAGGTGGCGAACACCGGCTGGCAGCGTGACGGGGACCACGTGCAGGTCGAAGCCGGCCAGAACTGGGACGCGTTCGTCGCCGGGCTGGTCGAGGCCGGGCTGGGCGGGCTCGAATGCCTCTCCGGCATCCCCGGCAGCGTCGGGGCGACGCCGATCCAGAACGTCGGCGCGTACGGCTGCGAAGTCGCCGAGTCGATCGTCTCGGTGGAGCTGTACGACCGCGTGACGCGCGAAGTGCGCACGCTCAAGGCCGACGAGCTCGGCTTCGCCTACCGCACCAGCGTGCTCAAGGGCACGGACACCGGCGTCGTCCTCTCGGTGCGCTTCGAGATCCGCGAAGACGGCCTTTCCGCGCCCATCCGCTACGCCGAGCTGGCGCGCACGCTCGGCGTCGAGATCGGCGCGCGCGTCCCGGCCGCCGAAGCCCGCGAAGCCGTCCTCGGGCTGCGTCGCGGCAAGGGCATGGTGCTCGACCCGGCCGACCACGACACGTGGAGCGCCGGCTCGTTCTTCACCAACCCGATCGTCCCGTCGGCCGACGCCGAGGCCGTCCTCGCGCGGATCACGGCCGCCGTCGGCGCCGAGGTGCCGCAGTACCCGGCCGACGGCGGCGTGAAGCTGTCCGCGGCCTGGCTGATCGAGCGGGCCGGCTTCGGCAAGGGGTACCCCGGACCGGGGAACCGGGTTTCACTGTCGACCAAGCACACCCTGGCCCTCACCAACCGCGGCGACGCGACGACCGAGGACCTGTTGGTGCTGGCCAGGGAGGTCCGCGACGGCGTTTTCGAGCGCTTCGGCGTCCGGCTGCACCCCGAGCCGCTGCTGATCAACTGCGTCATTTGAGCCGAAACGGGCAACCTGTACGTGTGCAGGACGTCTTTGTCGACAAAGACGTCCGCCACCTGATCGGTTGGTCATGACCTTCCAGCAGGTAACGTCGGCTGGGCCACCAGCGCTAAAGGCGTGTGCCCGCTGGTCGGCGGGGGATTCCAGGAGGTTTCGGTGATCGAACGGCGTACGGTCTTCAAGGCTGCCCTGGCGGCTGGAGCCGCACTGGCCGCCGCCGCGTGTTCGAGCGAGAACGGCGGCAACGCGCTGCCGACCGGGGCGGCCGGTGCCGACGGCGAAGGCGCACAGGCCGTGGCGAAGATCACGGCCGAGCCCGCCGCCGACGCCAAGGACGTCCCGGTGCTCAAGCCCGCCGTGCTGAAGGTCGCCGACGGCAAGCTCACCGAGTGCAAGCTGACCGCCGACGGCGGCAAGGCCGTCAAGGGCGACCTCGCGCCGGACGGCCTCACCTGGACCAGTTCCGAGCCGCTCGGCTACGGCAAGACCTACACCTACGCGGCCAAGGCCACCGGCTCCGACGGCAAGCCGGTCGAGTTCAAGGGCAGCTTCACCACGCTCAACCCGGCCAAGCAGGTCCGCGCCACGCTGAACCCGGCCGACAACCAGACCGTCGGCGTCGCGATGCCGATCAGCGTCAAGTTCGCTTCGCCGGTCAAGGACCGCAAGGCCGTGGAGAAGGCCCTGTCCGTGAAGACGGACAAGGAGGTCGAAGGCGCGTGGGGCTGGCTGTCCGACAGCCAGGTCGACTACCGGCCGAAGGAGTACTGGCCGCAGAACATCACGGTGAACGTCGAGGCGAAGCTGTACGGCGTCGACCTCGGCGGCGGCGCGTACGGCAAGGCCGACGTCACCACGAAGTTCAAGATCGGCCGCAACCAGGTGGTCAAGGTCAACACCCCGGACCACCAGATGCGCGTCTACCGCAACGGGGCGCAGGTCAAGAGCTACCCGTGCGCGAACGGGCTGGACGCCGAGGTCGACCGCAACACCCCGAACGGCACCTACATCATCATGACCAAGGAGCCGACGGCCGTCTTCGACAACGCCCGCTACGGCTACACGAACGTCAACAAGAAGTGGGCCTGCCGGTTCTCCAACCACGGCGAGTACATCCACGAGAACCAGGACAACGCGGCCAACATCGGGAAGAACAACAACTCCCACGGCTGCGTCAACCTGCTCGAAGCCGACGCCAAGGACTACTTCGACTCCGCGCTGATCGGCGACCCGGTCGAGATCACCGGCTCGAAGCTCAGCCCGCCGATGGCCTCGGACGTCAAGGACTGGAACTACAGCTGGGCGGCCTGGCAAGGGCTGGGTGCGAAGTAACCCGTGCGCACCGAAGTCGTCGGGCACGGCGGGGTCCGGCTCGGCCTGCGGGTCGAGGGCGCGGAGAACACCACGCCGATCGTGTTCGTGCACGGCTGGGCGCAGTCGGCCCGGTGCTGGGACGCGCAGCTCGCCGACCCGGCCCTGACCGAGCGGTTCCGCCTGGTCGCGATGGACCTGCGGGGGCACGGCGCCTCCGACGTCCCGGTCACCGGGTACGACGACCCGCAGGTCTGGGCGGACGACCTCGCCGCCGTGCTCGACTTCGCCGGCCCGGAGGCGATCGTCGTCGCCTGGTCCTACGGCGGTCTGGTGCTGATGGACCACATCCGGGTGCACGGCACCGCACGGCTGCGCGGGCTCGTGCTCGTCGGGGCCATCACCGAGATCGGCCGCGACCGGCCGGGCGGGCGCGTCGGGCCGCTGATGCGCGAGCACATGCGGGCGATGCTTTCGGACGATCCGGACACCGCGGTCCCCGCGCTCACCGCGTTCACCCGCGGGATGGCCACCGGACCGGTGCCCGGTGCGCAGGTCCAGGCCCTGCTCGGGGCTTCTCTCAGCGTGCCGCCTTCGGTCCGTTCGGCGCTCTTCCGCCGGGACGTCGGCAGCGAAGAAGTGCTGGTCGGGATCGACAAACCGGTCCTCGTCGCGCACGGCACGGCCGACCGCGTGATCGAGCCCTCGGCCGCCGAACACGCGCTCGGGAAGATTCCGGGTGCCGTGGGGCGTTGGTTCGTTGATGGGGGGCACGCGCCCTTCGCCGAGTCCGCGGCCGAGTTCGACGCGGTGCTCCGGCAGTTCGCCGAGGAACGCTGAAGCGGGAGAAGTGACCAGGTGACCAGCAACATCCGAAGGTTCCGCGCTGCGCCGCGCCGGATCGCGGTGCTGTCCGTGCACACCTCGCCACTGGAGCAGCCCGGGACAGGGGACGCGGGCGGGCTGAACGTCTACGTCAGCCAGACCGCGACGGAGATGGCCCGCCGCGGCATCGAGGTCGAGGTGTTCACCCGCGCGACCGCGTCCGGCCAGCCGCCGGTGGCGGAGCTGGTGCCCGGCGTGACCGTCCGGCACGTCCCGGCCGGCCCGTTCGAGCCGCTGGGCCGCGACGAGCTGCCCGCCCAGCTGTGCCCGTTCACCTCCGGCGTGCTCCGGACCGAGGCCTTCCACGAGCCCGGCCACTACGACCTCATCCACTCGCACTACTGGCTGTCGGGCCAGGTCGGCTGGCTCGCCCGCGACCGGTGGTCCGTGCCGCTGGTGCACACCGCGCACACACTGGCGAAGGTGAAGAACGCCGCGCTGGCCGATGGCGACAAGCCCGAACCGCGCACCCGCGTGATCGGCGAGGAGCAGGTGGTCGCCGAAGCCGACCGGCTGGTCGCCAACACCGCCGTCGAGGCACGCCAGCTCATCGAGCTCTACGACGCCGCGCCGGACGCGGTGCACGTCGTGCCGCCGGGCGTCGACCTCGAGCGCTTCACGCCGGGCTCGAAGTCCGTCGCGCGCGCCGAGCTGGGGCTGGCCGACGACGACGTCGTGCTCGCCTTCGCCGGCCGGATCCAGCCGCTCAAGGCGCCGGACGTGCTGCTGCACGCCGCGGCCGCGATGCTGCGCCGCCGTCCCGAGCTGGCCGCGCGGCTGGTCGTGCTGGTCGTCGGCGGGCCGTCGGGGACCGGGCTGGAACAGCCGCAGGCCCTGCGCGAGCTGGCCGTCTCGCTCGGCATCGAGCGGCAGGTCCGGTTCCTGCCGCCGCAGCCGGGCGAGCGCCTCGCCCGCGTCTTCCGCGCGGCCGACGTCGTCGCGGTGCCGAGCTACAACGAGTCGTTCGGCCTGGTCGCCCTCGAAGCGCAGGCCTGCGGGACGCCGGTGGTCGCCGCCGAGGTCGGCGGGCTGCCGGTGGCGGTGCCGCACGGCGTCTCGGGGCTGCTGGTGCCGGGGCACGGCGCCGACGAGTGGGCGGACGCGCTGGCCGCCGTCGCGCTGCGCCCGGACCGGCGGGCCGAACTGGGCGCCAACGCGGTCGTGCACGCGCGCCGGTTCTCCTGGCGCCGCACGACGGACGCGCTCCTGGACATCTATGCTCAGGCCACCAGTGCCTTCTCCCGTGCGCTGGACCTGCGCGCGGAGGTGGCGGTGTGAGCCTGGACGAGCTGATCCGGTCTACTTTGGACTCCGCGGAGCTGGAGTACGACCGGCGCGGACCGGGCCGGTACTTCGTCACCCTGCCGGGCACCAAGAAGCTGCAGACGAACGCGTGGCTGGTCGACGGCGACCACGCGTTCTCGGTGGAGGCCTTCGTCTGCCGCCGTCCCGATGAGTCCCATGAGGACGTTTACCGCTTCCTGTTGCAGCGCAACGCCAGGCTCTACGGTGTTCACTACACAGTGGACAATCTCGGGGACATCTACCTGGTCGGCCGGTTCGGCAAGGAGACGATGAGCGCCGACGAGCTCGACAAGGTGCTCGGCCAGGTGCTGGAAGCGGCCGACGGCGACTTCAACACCCTGCTGGAGATCGGCTTCGCGACGTCGATCAAGCGCGAGTGGGACTGGCGCGTCTCCCGCGGTGAGTCCTTGGCCAACCTCCAGGCGTTCAAGCACCTCGTCACGCCCGAGAAGCCGCACGAGCCGGGCTTGACCGAGTCGTGACCCGGGCCGTGCAACGGCACGGAACCGGACATCCGTCTCCTCGCCAGCCGAAACTGGAGGGAGACGCAGGATGCGGACTCGATGGAGAGCCGGGCTCGCCGCGGTGGGCGTGGTGTTCGTGCTGGCGGGGTGCTCGGCGGGGCAGGGGACGTCAGCGTCCACGGCGGACAGTGCCGGTTCCGGGCCGGTCCCGGTCGCGCCGCAGCAGGGCAGCGGCAAGGCCGGACCGGAGAAGGTGACCCCACCGCAGCCGGGTGCCACCGATCGCAAGCTTTCGCGCAGTGCCCGGCTGGAACTGACCGCGACCAAGGTGGTCGACGTCGTCGCGCAGGCCCGCGGGATCGCGCAGGGCGCCGGCGGCTACACCGGCCAGGAGAGCACCGGCGACGACCTGGCGACGCTCAACCTCGCCGTGCCGGCCGACAAGCTCGACGGCGCCCTCGACCAGCTGTCGCACCTGGGCACCAGCCTGGTGAAGCGGGAGCTGAACACCCAGGACGTCACCGAGCAGGTCGTCGACGTCGAAGCGCGGCTGGCGACCCAGCGCGCCTCGGTGGAGCGCATCCGCGCGCTGCTGGCGAAGGCGACTTCGGTGTCCGAGATCGCGTCGGTGGAAAGCGAGCTGACGAGCCGCGAGGCGACGCTGGAATCACTCGAACAGCAGCGGAACTCCCTGGCCGGCAGCGTCGCGATGGCGACCGTGGCGATGACCATCCGCAGCGTCGCCGCCCCGCCGCCGCCGTCGGAGGACCACAGCGGGTTCCTCGGCGGGCTGGCCGGCGGCTGGCACGCGTTCCTCGTCTTCGGCGGCGGCCTGCTGACCGTGCTGGGTGCGTTGGCGCCGTTCCTGCTGTTCCTCGTGCCGCTGGGCTGGCTCGGCTGGCGGCTGTACCGCCGACGCCGTCCGGTGCCGGCAGCGGTGCCCGAGCCGAGCGAGAGCTGAGCGGAACAGGCGGGACGGCTCGAGGGAGGGGGAGTCGCGATCTCGAGCCGCCCCGCTGAAGTTCCCGCCGATCAAGGACCCGGTGACGAGGGGGGTGCCAACGGGGCCGGCGGGCCGCGGCTCGGCAGGGGGGAGACGAGCCGCGGTCAGTGCCCGAATCCGGCCGGGGAGTGCGTGGAATCCAGCCGCTCGGGACGTAGTCAACCTGTCAGATCCCGCCGGGTAATCACAAGGCTACTGGTTAGCCCGTTCGAGTGAACTTTCGAAATGTCGATAACGGTGTGCAGTCTCGTGCGGAATTTTTGCGCGTTGTTGGCGAGCGGATTTGTCGAAGGGTGAGCTGTTACTCCGGAGTAACACACTCTGGGTAGGACGGTCGCTGCGGCAGAGGTCACCAGTCGGCTCGGTGGTGCGTTCTGGCAGGCTGTGGGACATGGCCGAGATTGGGACGTTGGTGCTGCTGCGGCACGGGCAGAGCACGTGGAACGCGGAAAACCTGTTCACCGGCTGGGTGGACGTACCGCTGTCGGAGCAGGGCGAGGGCGAAGCCCGCCAGGGCGGTCAGCTGCTGGCCGACGCCGGCCTGCTGCCGGACGTGGTGCACACCTCGCTGCTGCGCCGCGCGATCTCCACCGCGAACATCGCGCTGGACGCCGCCGACCGGCACTGGATCCCGGTCAAGCGCGACTGGCGCCTCAACGAGCGCCACTACGGCGCGCTGCAGGGCAAGAACAAGAAGCAGACGCTCGACGAGTTCGGCGAGGAGCAGTTCATGCTCTGGCGCCGTTCGTACGACACCCCGCCGCCGCCGATCGACCCGGACGACGAGTGGAGCCAGGCGGGCGACCCCCGCTACGCGAACCTCGGCGACTCCGCGCCGCTGACCGAATGCCTGAAGGACGTCGTCGAGCGGCTGCTGCCGTACTGGGAGTCCGAGATCGTGCCGGACCTGCGCGCGGGCAAGACCGTGCTGGTCGCCGCGCACGGCAACTCGCTGCGCGCGCTGGTCAAGCACCTCGACGGCATCTCCGACGCCGACATCGCGGGCCTGAACATCCCGACCGGCATCCCGCTGCGCTACGACCTCACCGAGGACCTGCAGCCGGTCAAGCCGGGCGGCGAGTACCTCGACCCCGAGGCCGCCAGGGAAGCCGCCGCCGCGGTGGCGAACCAGGGCCGCTGAGCTAGGCCGTGGTGACCGGCCGCACGCCGGTCGCCTTCCAGCCCGCCCCTTCGCGGACGACGTCGAGTTCGGTCGTGAAGGGGCGGCTGGTCACCCGGCCGGCCGCGTCGGTGACCTGCAGCGTCGTGAAGAACAGCACGACCGCCCGGCCGCCGGTGAGCGCGACGACCCCGGCCATCGGGTCCGGGCCCAGCGCCACCTTCGTGGCGCTGGCGCGGATGGCCTCGACGTAGGACGCCTTCTTCGCGCGGTAGTCGTCCGCGAGCGGCCCGGCCGTGACGGCCTGGGCACGCGCGTAGCTGCCTTCCGGGTCGGCGCTGTCGGTGGTGAACAGCGCGCCCGCCGCCGTGCGGGCGCCGGCCAGCGCCGCATCGCGCAGCCCGCCCGCGCTGCCGTCGTCCGGCTGCGGTGGCGGTGCCGGCTGGGCCGGGTTCAGCGCGATGTCGGAGAGCCGCCAGCGCCCGCCGTCCCGCACCGCGGTGAAGGCGACCGTGGCCAGCCCCTTCGAGGTGCCGCTCTCCTGCTGGAGCACGGCCAGCTCCCGGACCCGGTCGCCGGTGAACTCGAGCGCGGCCGCCTCCCGCACCCGGGTGACCAGGTGCACCGGCTGCGGGTTCGTCCTGATCTGCTCGAACAACGCGGTTAGCTGGGCCTTCGCCGCCCCGGTGACGTTCTCCGCGACGGCTTGGTCGAAGGCGCCGGGGCTGCCGGAGTCGTAGCTGAACACCGCCTCCGCCGCCGCCTTCACCGCGTCGAGGGCCGCGCCCGTCCGCTGCGCGTCGACCAGTGCGAGGTTGCCGCCGACCGGCACGGCCGTGCCGGGGACCGTGCACGCGGACACCAGCAGGGCCAGCGCCGGCAGCGCCCGCCTCACAGCAGGCCGGCCTCGCGGGCCCGGGCCCCGGCCTGGAAGCGGGAGGACGCGCCGAGCAGCTCCATCAGCTCCGCCACCCGCCGCCGGTAGGTGCGCAGGCTGACCCCGAGCACTCGTGCCGCCGTCTCGTCCTTGCAGCCCGAGGCCAGCTGCTCCAGGATCTCCCGCGCGCCCAGCTCGGTGAACCTCGCCTGGTAGGACTCCAGCTCGATCGCGCCGTGCCAGGCCGCTTCGAACAGCGACTGGATGCCCTGCACCAGGGCCGGGCTGCTGAGCACGGTGTAGCCGCGCACGCCGCCGACCTGGTCGCCTGCCACGATCGCGATCCGGCGGTCGAGGATGATCGTCTCGTTGATCTCGCGCTCGGTGATCCGGATCCGGGCGCCGTTCCCGGCCATGGTCCGCAGGTGCTCCGCCAGTGCGGCGTCGAGCAGCACGCCGGGCTGGTACACCTTGCGCACGGTCATCCCGCGCACCGAGTGCTCGCGCTCGGGCACGTTCGGGTGCGCCACCGACCACGTGTGCAGGTCGCGCGCCGCGCACGAGATCTCCGTGGCGGCCTCGAACAGGTGCCCCGTCCGCTCGAACAGCTCCGCCTCGCCGCGCACCATGACGACGTCAGTCACCTTCTCCACGCATTCCAGTGTGGCAGCAAGATGCCAAAACCGGTGGTCAACCGGGCGCCGCCGGAAGGCTGGAGCCATGACCACGAACACCACCACCACTCCCGCCGCCGCGGCGGGCACCTGGCAGCTCGGCTCCTTCGAAGTCAACCGGCTCGGCTTCGGCGCGATGCGCCTGATGTCCACTTCGGACGGTGGGATCCGCGCCCGCGAGACGTCGATCGCGGTGCTGCGCCGGGCCGTCGAACTGGGCGTGAACCACTTCGACACGGCCGCGTTCTACTTCGCCGGGCCGCGCTCGGCCAACGAGCTGCTCAACACCGCGCTGGCGCCGTACGACGACCTGGTGATCACCACCAAGATCGGCCCCGGCCGCGACTTCGCGGGCAACTTCTACACCGCCCGGCCCGAGCAGCTGCGCGCCCAGGTCGAGGAGAACCTGCGCGAGCTGGGCCTGGACCACCTCGACGTCGTCAACTACCGGATCGGCCAGAGCCTCGACCGCGGGGAAGGCTCGCTCGCCGACGGCTTCGGCGTGCTCGCCGAACTGCGCGAGGAAGGTCTCATCCGCGAGCTGGGCATTTCCAACGTCGGCCCGGAACACCTCACCGAGGCGCTCGGGATCGCGCCGGTCGTCTGCGTCCAGAACCAGTACGGCCTCACCGCCCGCCGCGAGGACGATGAACTCGTCCGGATGTGCGCCGAGCGCGGGATCGCCTTCGTGCCGTTCTTTGCCGTCGCGAGCGGCACCGGCGAAGACGCGCGGGTCGCCGAGGTCGCCCGGCGGCACGACGCCACCCCGGCGCAGGTGCGGCTCGCCTGGACGCTGCACCAGGGCCCGCACGTGCTCGCCATCCCGGGCACCGGCGACGTCGGGCACCTCGAGCAGAACGTCGCCGCGGCGGCGCTGGAGCTGACCGAAGAGGACCTGGCGGCGCTCGGGTGATTTCGCCGGAATGTCTCGCCGGGGAATCGATCGGGTGAACGCCGCCTGAAGCCCCGGCGAACATGTCCTCCGCAGGTGTCGCGGTGCTCACGACAAGGCGGACAACGCTAGGCCGGAAGCCCACTTCTCAGCTTACGATCGGCCTGTGACCACGCCTGTTTCACTCGCTCTGGCCATCGGCGCTCTGGTGGCCGGTGCGGTGGTCGGCTACCTGCTGGCGCGGGCGCGCACCCGCCGGGAGGAGGCCCGGCCGCCGGGCCCGACCGTCGCCGAGCTCCTCGAACGGCTGGTCCGCTCCTCGAACAACGGCGTCGTCGTGCTCAACCGGTTCGGCGACATGGTGCTGCACAACCCGCGGGCCTACGAGCTGGGCCTGGTGAAGGTCAACCGGGCCGACCCGCGGGCCCGCAAGGCCGCCGAGCAGGTCGTCGAGACCGACGAACCGCTGGAGATCGACCTCTCGCCGCTCGAAGCGCGCGGCCGCCAGCCGGAGGCGGTGCTCGGCCAGGTCCGGCCGCTCGGCGACGGCTTCACCGTCGTCGAGGCCGTCGACCACTCCGAGGCCATCCGGCTGGAGGCCGTGCGCCGCGACTTCGTCGCCAACGTCAGCCACGAGCTCAAGACGCCGGTGGGCGCGATCGCGCTGCTCACCGAGGCCGTGCTCGACGCCGCCGAGGACGTCGAGGAGGTCCGCCGCTTCGGCGGCAAGATCCTGCGCGAGTCCACGCGCCTGGGCCAGCTCGTCACCGAGCTGATCGCGCTGTCCCGCCTGCAGGGCGCCGAGCGGCTGCCGGACCTCAATGTCGTCGAGGTCGACGCCGTCGTCCGCGAGGCGCTCGGCCGGACGACGCTCTCGGCCGAGTCGGCCGACATCCGGATCACCACCGACAGCCCCAGCGACCTGCTCATCGAGGGCGACCGGACGCTGCTGGTCACCGCGCTGTCGAACCTGCTGGAGAACGCCGTCGCGTACTCGCCCGCCGGCAGCCCGGTGTCGATCAGCAGGCGGCTCGCGGACGGGATGGTCGAAATCGCCGTCACCGACCGCGGCATCGGCATCGCCGAAGAGGAGCAGCAGCGGGTCTTCGAGCGCTTCTACCGCGCCGACAAGGCCCGCTCGCGCGCCACCGGCGGCACCGGACTCGGCCTGGCGATCGTCAAGCACGTGGCGGCCAACCACGGCGGCTCGGTCGGGCTGTGGAGCCGTCCGGGCACCGGTTCGACGTTCACCCTGCGCATCCCCGCGCACGTCCGCCCCGAACCGGCCACCGAGCCGGCGCGGGGTGGCAAGACCTCGCCGGCACCGCGGCAGGAGAAGACCCCCGAGCGCACCCCGAGGCTCGTGGTTACCGGGCAGGACAGCCCAGATCATGGAGGAAACCTGTGACCAGGGTTCTCATCGTCGAGGACGAGGAGTCGTTCGCCGACCCCCTCGCCTTCCTGCTGCGCAAGGAAGGGTTCACCGCGGCCGTGGCCGGCACCGGCCAGGCCGCGCTGGAGGAGTTCGACCGCAACGGCGCCGACATCGTGCTGCTCGACCTGATGCTGCCCGGGATGAGCGGGACGGACGTCTGCAAGCAGCTGCGCCAGCGCTCGGCCGTGCCGGTCATCATGGTGACGGCGCGTGACAGCGAGATCGACAAGGTCGTGGGCCTGGAGCTGGGCGCGGACGACTACGTGACGAAGCCGTACTCGGCGCGTGAGCTGATCGCGCGCGTCCGCGCGGTGCTGCGCCGCGGCGGCGAGCCGGGCACGGACGGCGAGCTGGCCCCGCTGGTCCTGTCGGCCGGCCCGGTCCGGATGGACGTCGAGCGGCACGTGGTGACCGTGGACGGCGCCGAGGTGTCGCTGCCGCTCAAGGAGTTCGACCTGCTCGAGTACCTGCTGCGCAACGTCGGCCGGGTGCTGACCCGCGGCCAGCTGATCGACCGGGTGTGGGGCGCGGACTACGTGGGCGACACGAAGACGCTCGACGTCCACGTGAAGCGGCTGCGCTCGAAGATCGAACCGGACCCGGGCTCGCCGCGGCACCTCGTCACCGTGCGCGGCTTGGGCTACAAGTTCGAGACGTAAGTCCTTTTTGGTGCGGTAACGCCCCGGCGGAGGCGCGCCGGGGCGAAGCCGCACCGAGTGTTTTCGGTTACATGTTCGAGACCTGCCGCTGCGGCCGGTACCCTGGACCCCCGTGCGCCTAGGGGTACTCGACGTCGGTTCCAACACCGTCCACCTGCTCGTGGTCGACGCCCACCGTGGCGCCCACCCGACACCGATGCATTCCGAGAAGTCGGTGCTGCGGCTGGCCGAGCAGATCACCCCCGGCGGCGAGCTCTCCAAGGCCGGCGCCGACGAGCTGGTGACCGCGGTCGAATCCGCCAAGGACGCCGCCGCGCGGCTCGGCTGCGAAGAGCTGATGGCCTTCGCCACCTCCGCGGTCCGCGAAGCGAAGAACTCCGCCAAGGTGCTGGCCCGCGTGGCCGACAAGACCGGCGTCGACCTGCAGGTCCTCTCCGGGGTCGACGAAGCCCGGCACACCTTCCTCGCCGTCCGCCGCTGGTACGGCTGGTCGGCCGGGCAGCTGCTGGTGCTCGACATCGGCGGCGGCTCCCTCGAAATCGCGATGGGCCGGGACGAGGAGCCGGTGCTGGCCGAATCGCTGCCCCTGGGCGCCGGCCGCACCACGCGGACCCGCTTCAAGCACGACCCGCCGACGCGGTCGGAGCTCGTCGCCACGTCGGCGTGGCTGGACGACCAGCTCACCGACCTCGCGCGGAAGGTCACCAAATGGGGTGAACCCGATCGGGTCGTGGCGACGTCGAAGACGTTCCGCTCGCTCGCCCGGCTGACCGGCGCCGCCCCCTCGGCCGCGGGCCCGCGCGTCCGACGTACGCTTTCGGACACCGCGTTGCGCCAGCTCCTGGCCTTCATTTCGCGGATGCCGTCGGCCGATCTGGCGCAGCTCGAGGGCGTCAGCTCGAGCCGATCGCACCAGCTCGTGGCGGGTGCGCTCGTCGCGCAGGCCACGATGCGGGCGCTCGGTGTGCCGGAACTCGAGATCTGCCCGTGGGCTCTGCGAGAGGGTGTCATCCTGCGGCGGCTGGACCATTGGAACGGCGCGGATGAGACTGGAGCCGCCCTCGCGGGGCGCTTCGGCGCACAGGAGGACCGGTGAAAGCACGCGGCTGGACTTCCCGGACGGATAACGGGCACGGTGGAGAGGTGACGGACATGCAGAGGTCGGTGTACAGCGCGCGTGGCGCCGCCGGTGTGCCGTCGGGTACCGCTCCTCGAGGTGCCACAAGTGGCAACACGGTGCGCGCAGGGGATCACCAGGTATGACGGACCAGACCGGAGGCGACCAGCCGCAGAAGACCGTGGCTGAGCTGCTCGCCCAGCACGGTGCCCAGGTCGACGGCGGACGCCGTCGCCGTCGGCGCGCCGCGGATGACGACGACGAACCGGGCACCCCCGAAACCCCGCCCGGCGCGACCGGCTCGCACCGGCGGCCCGGGGTGAGCGACACCGGCCCGCAGGCGATCATCGACCGGGTGGCCGCCGAGGGCACGACGCCCCCGCCGGCTCCGCCCGCGCGACCGGCAGGCCGCCGTCGCGCCGAGCCGTCGTCCCCGCCACCGCCCGCGCCCCGCGCGATGCCGCAGGATTCCCAGCCGCTGCCCCGGCCGGTGCCGCCGCCCCCGGCGCGGCCCGCCCCCGGTGGCGCCGAGTCCGGCCAGTACACCCGCCCGGCCGCGCAGGAGTCCGGCCAGTTCGCCCGGCCGCCGCAGGAGTCGGGCCAGTTCGCGCGTCCGCAGGAGTCCGCGCAGCTGCCGGTGCCGCCGCGCGCCGCGCCGCGGCGCCAGCCTCCGCCGCCGCAGCCGTCCCAGCAGCTGCCCGTGCCGCCGCCGCAGCCCTCGCAGCAGCTGCCCAAGCCCCCGCAGCCGTCGCAGCAGCTGCCGGCACCCCCGGCGTCGGCCGAGGAGACCCGTGCGGTCCCGCCGGTCCGGCGCCGTCCCGGCCCGCCGCAGCCGTCGCAGCAGCTGCCGGTGCCGCCGCCCCAGCCGTCCCAGCAGCTGCCGGTGCCCCCGCCGCCCGGTGGCCCGCTCTCGGCCCGGCTCGACGGCCTCAACGGCACCCCGGACGCCGACATCGACGTCCCGCCGGGCCCCCCGATGGCCAGCGGCACGTTCGCGACGCCGCCCGCGGCGCCCGGCAGGCCGCGCCGGGCCCCGGCCCGCCGTCCGGAGCCGAAGCGCGAGGACTACACCGAGCAGTTCTCGGCGGTCCCCGACGACGAGCCGCCCGCCCCGCCGGTGCCGCCGAAGGGCAAGAAGCCCGAACCGCCGCCGGAGCCGTCTTCGCCCGCCGGCCTGGCGAACTGGCGCAAGCGGCGGCAGAAGGAGCAGATGGAGGACACCGAGATCGGCGTGATGCCGGCGGTGCCCACCGACGCCCAGGACGACGGCTACCCCGAGGACGACTTCGAGCCCGACGGTTTCGCCCCGGAGAGCAGCGGCTACCAGTCCGCCTACGACGCCGGCCCGCCGACCGGCGCCTACCCGCCGCCGATGCCGTTCGCGCCCGGTGACCGGGCCTCGCGGGCGCCGATCCCGGACGACCTCGCGCCCTACGAACGCGAGTTCGCCGACGACTACCCGGCGGACGGCCCGGACTTCGAGCACGACGACTACGGCTACGAGCAGGGCGAAGGCTACGAAGACGACGAGTACGACGACGCACCGGAGCCCGTCGCGGCGCCGGAGCCCGCGGCCTCGCCCGGCAAGCAGTGGCTGGCCCTGGCCGGCCAGCTGGCGATGGGCGTGGTCGGCGGGGCCGCCGTCTGGCTCGGCTTCAACTGGCTGTGGGTGAACATCCCGGCCGCCGCGCTGATCGCCGCGCTGCTGGTGGTGGTCGCGCTGGTCTGGATCGTGCGGAAGATCCGCCGCGCCGAAGACCTGCAGACCACCGTCCTGGCGGTGCTGGTGGGCTTGGTGGTGACGGTGTCACCGGCGGCGTTGCTGCTGGTCGGCCGCTGACCCCGTGATCCGCGTCGCGTTGGCGGCCCGGCGTCGTCGTGCACGGGTCGTGACGAGGCAGGATGGCGCCCGTGACAGACGAGCAGCCGGTCCCCGTCGGACTCAGCACGGCGTCGGTGTGGCCCCTCAAGGCGGGGACGGCGTTCGAGCTGGCCGCCGAGCTCGGCTACGACGGCGTCGAGGTGATGGTCTGGGCCGACCCGGTCAGCCAGGACGTCACGGCGCTGCGGCGGTGGTCGCGGCGCACCGGCGTGCCCGTGCTGTCGGTGCACTCGCCGTCGCTGCTGATCACCCAGCGGATCTGGTCGCCGGACCCGGCGGTGCGGCTGCGGATGTCGGTCGACGCCGCCGTCGAGCTCGGCGCGCGCACCGTGGTGGTTCACCCGCCGTTCCGCTGGCAGCGCCGGTACGGCGACGCGTTCGGTGATCTGGTCGCCGAACTGGAGGAGTCGAGCGGCGTGGAAATCGCCGTCGAAAACATGTTCAAGGTCCGGCCACCGGGTGGATCGAAGAATTCGCGCGTCTCCGCGTTCCGGCCGTCGATCGATCCGACGGACGTCGGGTTCCGGCACTACACGCTCGACCTGTCCCACACAGCGGCAGCCGAGATGGACGCGCTGGCCCTCGCGCAGCGGATGGGCGACGGCCTCACGCACGTCCATCTGGCCGACGGCACCGGCGTCCCGAAGGACGAACACCTGGTACCCGGCCGCGGCGGCCAGCCCTGCGCCGAACTGCTCGAGAAGCTGGTCAGCAACGGTTTCGCGGGTCAGATCGTGCTGGAGATCAACACCCGGCACGCCGTCACCGCGGCCCAGCGGGTCCGGGACCTGGCCGAGGCGTTGTTGTTCGCGCGGTTCCACCTCGGCCAATAACGCGCCGCTTATCCACGCCCGAGTGCATTTCCGCCGGTTGAACCCGTAAAGTTCGGACCGTGAACCCGTCGCTCTCGTTGCTCGGCACTTACCCGGATTCCCGAAATGGCGCGGACCGTTCGTGAGCGGAATGGACGGCACCGCCGTGTCCTTCGACACGGCGAGTGCGGCGCGGTCGCTGGGGGACGGCACCTTCACCGCGGTGCTGCGTGCGGAATGGGCCATCGGCTCGCACCCGCACGGGGGTTTCCTGCTCGCCCTGCTGGCCCGTGCGGCCATCGCGGCCCTGCACGAGCGCGGTGAGCCGCACGCGGAGCCGCTGGTCGTCAGCGCCGAGTTCCTGCACGCGCCCGCGCTCGGCCCGGTGCTGCTGCGCACGGACGTCCGCAAGGTCGGCCGCCGCGCGACGGTGGTCGAGGTCCGGCTGGAGCAGCGCGGCCGCAGCTGCGTCGAAGCGCGGGTGACGACGGGCCGGCTGCCGATGCGCCGCCCGGAGTGGACCGACGTGCCGTCGATGCCCGCCGAGCCGCCGCCCGGCGCGCTGGCGATGGCCGAGAGCACGGAGGGCCCCTTCAACCTGGCCAAGGGCTGCGAGGTCCGCCTCGACCCGGCGACGGCGGGGTACCTGGCCGGCCGGACGGGCGAGCCGCCCCGGATGCGGCTGTGGGTCCGGCCGCGGCACAGCCTGGTCGACCCGTACTTCTCGCTGCTGGCGTCGGACGTGAACCCGCCGGTGGTGATGAACCTGGGCCGCATCGGCTGGGCGCCGACGGTCCAGCTGACGGCGTTGCTGCGGACGCGCCCGGCCCCGGGCTGGCTGCGGGTGGTGGTCGAGTCCCGGTCGGTGCACGAGTCCTGGTTCGACTCGGACGCGACCGTGGTCGACGCACTGGGCAGGCTGGTGTGCCAGGCCCGCCAGCTGGGCCTGGCCCCGGCCCCGGGCGGCTGAGCCGCGTTTGGCACGCTTGCTCCCATGACGGTCATCGCGGTGCTGGGTGCGGGCAAGATCGGCGAGGCGTTGCTTTCGGGGCTGCTGCACGGCGGCCACGACGCCGGCGACCTCCTCTTCACCGAGCGCTACCCGGCGCGCGTCGAGGAGCTGACCAGCACCTACGGCATCCGCGGCGTGGAGGTCGAGGAGGCGGCCAAGCGGGCCGACATCCTGGTCGTCGCGGTCAAGCCGCAGGACATCGACCCCGTCCTCGACGAGCTCGCGCCGCTGCTCGGGCCGTCGTCCCTCGTGGTTTCGCTGTGCGCCGGGCTGCCCACTTCGCTGTACGAGCGGCGGCTGGCCGAGGGCGTGCCGGTGGTGCGGGTGATGCCGAACACGCCGATGCTGGTCAACGAGGCGATGAGCGCCATCTCGGCCGGCCGGTACGCGACCGCCGAGCACCTCGCCGTCGTGCGGGACCTGCTTGCGCACGTCGGGCAGGTCGTCGAGGTGCCGGAGGCCCAGCAGGACGCCGTCACGGCGCTGTCCGGGTCCGGGCCGGCGTACTTCTTCTACCTGGTCGAAGCCATGATCGACGCGGGGATCCTGCTGGGCCTGCCGCGCGCGCTGGCCGGGCAGCTGATCATCCAGTCGGCGGTGGGGGCGGCGAAGATGCTCGCGGAGTCCGACGAGCACCCGGTCCTGCTGCGCGAGGCGGTGACGTCCCCGGCGGGGACGACGATCAACGCGATCCGGGAGCTGGAGAAGCACGGGGTGCGGGCGGCGCTGCTGGCCGCCATCGAGGCGGCGAAGGACCGGTCGGTGGAGCTCGGCAAGGCCCACGAGAACTGACCGCCTCGTCGAACCGGAACGCCCGCGGGGCTCCGGCGCGCCCGTTTTCGCCGTAATGGGCGATCGCCCGGGTCTTGCACGCGCGGGTGCTTGTGCGTTAGCCCTGGTAGGGGCCCATCTCGGTGACAGGCGTCGCATTAGTCCCACCAGTCCCGCTACTCTCGATAGAGCACGTGCGTGTCGATACCACAGGTGGGGAAGCCTCGTGGCGCGACACGTGTCGAAGGACGCGGTAAACATGTCGCCGAACAAGAAGGAGGATTTGCCCGCCGTCGGGCAGGTCCAGTTCCTGACGGTTGCCGAGGTGGCCACGCTGATGCGGGTCTCCAAGATGACCGTCTACCGTCTCGTGCACTCGGGTGAGCTGCCCGCCGTCAGGGTCGGGAAGTCCTTCCGGGTGCCGGAGAAAGCAGTGCACGAGTACCTCCAGGGCGCGTATTACGACGTGGGCTGATCCACGCCCCGGCCAGCGGCACGCCGTGCTACGACGTGCCCGCTGACCGGCCCGCGAACCGTGACGGGTAACCTGGAAAACCGCTCGTGCCTGTGCGCTCCACCCGTTGGACGCTGCGCCGGGCAGCGTGACCGACGTCTAACTAAGGAGCGCCCATGGGCTCTGTGATCAAGAAGCGCCGTAAGCGCATGTCGAAGAAGAAGCACCGCAAGCTGCTTCGCCGTACGCGCGTCCAGCGTCGTAAGGCCGGCAAGTAAGCCTGCTGAGCGTGACCGTGGCCCGTCCAGTCTCTGGACGGGCCACGTCCATGTTGTGGGCGGTTTCCCCCCGTTCGAGTGAGGCGTTCGTCGCTTTCCCCGGGGGTGGCGGTTAATAGCACGTAAGACGGCCCGGAGCTACCACTGATGAGCGGTAACATCTCAAGGGCGTCCGCGCGATGCTTCCAGTGAGTGCTGGTTCGCGCGCCTCGGGTGACCGTCCACCCCCCACTTGCCCTACGCCGCAGGGAGTCGCATGCCGTCGAACATCGTGCTCGTCACCGGGGTCGCCGGGGAACTGGGCGGGAAACTGCTCGCCCGGCTGGGCAACAACCCCGACTTCGAACGGGTCATCGGTGTCGACACGGTCCCGCCGGAAAAGACCGTCCTGCAGCGCATGGGGCACGCGGAGTTCGTCCGCGCGGACATCAGGAACCCGTTGATCGCCAAGGTGATCAGCACGGCCAAGGTCGACACGGTGGTGCACGCGTCCGTCACCGCGCACCCGGCCGGGCCGGGCCGCCGCACGGCGATCAAGGAAGTCAACGTCATCGGCACCATGCGGCTGCTCGCCGCGTGCCAGCGCTCGCCGCTGGTCCGGAAGCTGGTGGTCAAGTCGACGGCGGCGGTCTACGGCGCCGGCGCCCGCTCGCAGGCGGTGTTCACCGAGGACTCCGAGCTCATCCCGACGTCGACCAGCGGGTACGCGAAGGACGCCGTCGAGATGGAGGGGTACGTGCGCGGCCTGGTGCGCCGCCGCCCGGACATCACCACGACGCTGTTCCGCTTCGCCAACATCATCGGCCCCGAGACCGACACCGTCCTGGCGCGCTACTTCGCGCTGCCGGTGGTGCCGACGGTCTTCGGCTACGACGCCCGCATCCAGCTGCTGCACTCCGCGGACGCGCTGTCCGTGCTGGAGCGGGCGGCGCTGCACGACAAGCCCGGCGTGTTCAACGTCGGCGCCGAGGGGGTACTCACCCTTTCGCAGGCGATCCGGCGAGCCGGCCGGGTCGAGCTGCCGATGCCGCGGAGCGTGGTGCCGTCGGTCGGCAAGGTCTTGCGCGGCGCCCGCGTCGTGGACTTCTCCGCCGACCAGGTCCGGTTGCTGAACTTCGGCCGGGTCGTCGACATCACCAAGCTGAAGCAGGAGTTCGGGTACACCCCGCGGTGGACGACGCGTGAGGCGTTCGACGACTACATCGTCGGACGCGGGCTCCGCCCGGTGCTCGACGGCGGCAAGCTGGCCGGGCTGGCCGGCCGGGTGCTGGTGGCCGCGGCTACCGGGCAGAGCCGATGACCAGGTACTTCGACTTGGACGACGGCGGAAGCGAGGCGGGAACGGTGGGCGGTGCCGAGGCGCAGGTCATCCCCCTGCACGGACCGGGCCGGGAGAAGCCGGAGGCGGTGCAGGACGTCCGCGAGCAGCAGGAGGCACCGGTCGTCGCCTTCCCCGGCGGCGTCGACCGGCCGGCGCCGGACGAGCCGCTCTCGGCCGCCGCGCGCTCGGCGCTCGGCTTCATCCGCGGCCGGCTGACGGGCGACTATACGGTCGACGAGTTCGGCTTCGACCCCGAGCTGACGGAGGCGCTGTTCCTCCCGCCGCTGCGCGCGCTGTACAAGAAATGGTTCCGCGTCGACACGTACGGCGTCGAGAACCTCCCGGCGACCGGCGGCGCGCTGCTGGTGTCGAACCACTCGGGCACGATCCCGCTGGACTCCCTGATGACGGCGGTGGCGGTCCACGACGAAACCGGCGGCCGTCACCTGCGCGGGCTCGGGGCGGACCTGGTGTTCCAGGTGCCGCTGGTGAGCTCGTTCGCCCGCAAGTCCGGCCAGACACTGGCCTGCCACGCGGACGCCGAGCGCCTGCTGCGCAAGGGCGAGCTGGTCGGGGTGTGGCCGGAGGGCTTCAAGGGGGTGGGCAAGCCGTTCGCGTCCAGGTACAAGCTCCAGCGCTTCGGCCGCGGCGGCTTCGTGTCGGCGGCGCTGAAGGCGGGTGTGCCGATCATCCCGGTGTCGGTGATCGGCGCGGAGGAGATCTACCCGAAGCTGGGCGACATCAAGGTGCTGGCGCGGATGCTCGGCTTGCCGTACTTCCCGGTGACGCCGTTCTTCCCGATGATGGGCCTGCTCGGCGCGGTCCCGCTCCCGACGAAGTGGAGCATCGAGTTCGGAACGCCGATCGCGACGGACTCGTTCGGCCCGGACGCGGTGGACGACCCGATGCTGGTGTTCCAGGTGACGGACCAGGTGCGCGAGTCGATCCAGCAGACGCTGTACCAGCGGCTCTCGCAGCGGAAGTCGGTTTTCCGCGGCTGAGCCCGGTCAGCCGCTGACGTGGGCGGGCGCTGTCGAGCCAGTTCGGTGTCGCCCTCGACGGTGGTCTCGGTGAGCGGAAGCCGGCGGGTTAGCGCAGCCGCACGGTCTCCCCGGTGCCCCGGGATGGGTGGCGCGGACTCGGGCCGCGGCACCTCCGACGTGGGCGAGGTCAGCATGTCAGGTGGTTGATGATGGGCGCGGCCGCGATGTCGGTGTTGAATGCCGACGGCCGGTTTGCCGCGGCGGCCGCCTCGAAACCGTGAACGACCGCTTCGTCGAGCATGCTGGACAGCCAGAACCGCGTCCCGGGCCGCTCGTCATCGGAGGCGTTGAACGGCCGGGGCCGGCCACGGCACGGTCTGGACGTGCGCGACTCCTGAACCCGTTGCATCGACTCGCGCACCTGGGCGGTCGACTCGCGTACCCGGGCGGTCGGCTTGCGTACCCGAGTGGTCGGCTCGCGCACCTGGGCGGTCGGGTTGCGTACCCGAGTGGTCGGTTCGCGTACCTGGGCCGACGACTCGCGTACTCAGGTGGACGACATGAAATGCGCGGCTCAGCGGCGCCGGTAAGCCATTCCGGCCGCCACCGCGCCCGCCAGCGCTCCGGCCCCCAGCACCGATGGCACGCCGATCTTCGCGGCCTTCCGGCCCGTCCGGAAGTCCCGGATCTCCCAGCCGCGTGCCCGGGCCACGTCCCGCAGCCCGCCGTCCGGGTTGACCGCCACCGCGGTTCCCACCGCCGACAGCATCGGGATGTCGTTGGCCGAGTCCGAGTACGCCGTGCAGCGCTTCAGGTTCAGCCCCTCGCGCGAGGCCAGCGCCCGGACCGCGTGCGCCTTCGCGCGGCCGTGCAGCAGGTCACCCACCAAGCGGCCCGTGTAGACGCCGTCGCGGGTCTCCGCCACCGTGCCCAGCGCGCCCGTGAGCCCGAGGCGGCGGGAGATGATCGCCGCCAGTTCGATCGGGGTGGCCGTCACCAGCCAGACCCGCTGGCCCGCGTCCAGGTGCATCTGGGCCAGCGCCCTGGTACCGGACCAGATCTTGTCCGCCATCAGCTCGTCGTAGATCTCTTCGCTGATCGACGTCAGCTCGGCCACCGTGCGGCCGGCCACAAAGGACAGTGCGCGCTCGCGGTGGGTCTTGATGTCCTCTTTGTTCTCGCGGCCGCCGAGCCGGAACTTGATCTGGCCCCACACGAACCCGGCCAGGTCGGCCGAGGTGAAGAACTTGCGGGCGGCCAGGCCGCGGGCGAAGTAGAAGATCGACGCGCCCATCATCATCGTGTTGTCGACGTCGAAGAACGCCGCCGCGGTGAGGTCCGGCGGTGCGGGCGGGGCCGGGGGTTCGGAAATCGCGTGGGCGGCCGCGGCCTCTGCCGACGCTTCGCCCGCGAGCGCGGCGAGCCGTTCGAGCTCCTGACTCTTGTCCTTGCCACGCCAAGCTGACACGTACACCGCCTCCACGTCTCCTTCGCACAGCGTAGCGAGCCGCCCACCGTGTCGTCGCAGGTGTGGGCCGGACCTCAGCCGATGACGATCGGCGGCAGGCCCGGCAGCAGCGGCGGCAGCGAGATGAGCGGCGGCTGGGACGTCGTCGTGGCCGGGGCAGGCGGCCGGGTGGTCGTCGTCGGCTGGCCGAACACCGGTGGCGGCGTCACCCCGCCGGTCGGCGCCGGGATGCCCGGGGTCGACGCGGCCTCCGACGGCGGCAGCTGCGTGCCCGTCGGTGTCGGTGTCGTGCTGTCCGCCGACGAGGGCGCGACCGACGCCGACGTCGGCTGGCCGCCGGCGGCCGGGGCGGGCCGCTGCGTGCACTCGCCGGTCGCCGGGAGCGGGCCCAGCTCGTCCGCGGTGCCGTTGGTGATCGTGTAGCAGCTCATCCGCGCCACCAGGCCGCTCGCGCGCTCCTGGACCTTGCCCAGCAGGCTCCGTACTTCGCCGAACACCGGCGCCGCGTCCGCCGGGAGCGGCAGCGTGGTCAGCCGGGTCACCTGGTTGCGGGCCCACAGCCGGACGTCGGACAGCGCCTGCGAACCGCCGCCGTCGCTGGTCGCCGCGGTGGACAGCTGGGCGACGCCGGCCCGCAGGTCGGCGGCGAAGTCCTCGTAGGCGGTCCGGTAGTCGGCCTCGCTCGCGTTTTCCGCGGCCAGCTCGCCGAGCTCGGTGATCCGGTTGGTGGCGAACTCGAGGTGCTTGCGCCCCTTCTCCTGCTCGCCGAACGTCAGGCCCAGCGCGGTCGACTCGCCGGCCCGCTTGACGCTGTAGAGCGGGTCACCGGGCAACGCGCTGCGCGAGAGCACCAGCGTCAGCCCGGACAGCACCAGGAAGAGGAAGAGCGCGGCGGCCACCAGGTCGGCGGTCCGCGGCCGCCACCTCCGACGTGGCGTGGCGGCCGCCGCCGTCTCCAGGCGGCCCGCGATCTCCGCGCGGATCCGCTGCCGCGTCTCCAGGTCGGGGGCACCGGCCGCGCCGAGCTCGCGCAGGGCGCCGACCAGCGCGAGCTCGTCGGCGAACTCGCCGTCGCGGCGTATCGGCGACGGTTCCAGGGCACGCGCGAACCGCTCGCTCTCGGCTCGCTCACGCGCAAACCTCACGGCGCTGCTCTCCATCCGGGCCACGGCCGGTCCGACACCGGTCTGCGTGGGGTAACGATCCAGGAGCCGCGAGGGTTACCGGTTTCGGTCGATGAGCGGAAAAGTTCGCGGGTTCAGCGCAATCCCGTCGGCAGAAGTTGTGCCAACCGGCGTACCGCGCGGTGCTGGAGCGCCTTGATCGCGCCCTCGTTGCGGTTCATGATCTCCGCCGTCTCGGCCACCGACAGGCCCTGCAGGAACCGCAGGACGATGCATTCCCGCTGGTCTTCGCCCAGTTCGGCGACGCAGCGCAGCAGCTCGGCCCGGGTGGCGCGGCTGATCGCCTCCTGCTCGGGGCCGGCCTGGGCGGTCGCGCCGACGACGAACGGCGCCGCACCCGGCTCGGTCACCTCGTCGGTGACCACCTCGAGCTTGAACCGGCTCGACTTCACGTGGTCGAGCACCAGGTTGCGGGCGATGGTGACGAACCAGGCGCCGACGTCACGTCCCTGGTAGCTGACCGACGTGATGCGGCGCAGCGCGCGCAGGAACGTCTCGCTGGTGACGTCCTCGGCGAGGTCGCGGTCGCCGAGGCGGAACAGCACGTACCGGTAGACGACGTCGACGTAGCGGTCGTAGAGCCGGCCGAAGGCGGACGAGTCGCCGTCCTGCGCGGCCCGCACCAGCTCCCAGGCTTCGGCCTTCGCCGCCTCGGCGCGCTCGTCGTCGGCCGCCTGCCTGCTCACCGGCACGGCGGACGTCCGTCCGAAGACGCGCTCGGCGAACATGAAGACGGGCCCACGGCTCACGGCGGTCGGCACGGTCATCGGGCGGCACCTCCGGCGGTGGCTTCGACCCAGCGGGCCACGGAACCCCCGGAGCTGCGGCGAGCAGGGGCCGGCCGGCTCGCGTGCCCCACGACCTCGTGGGCAGGCAAGTTCCTCACGGCGACTCCCTCTCTCCGGTCGCGGCGGTGATCAACACCACCGGCCCGACGCAGTGCAGCATACGTGTTGTTACCGCTAAGTAGGTAGTGGTTCCGGGGTTGCTCAGACGGAACGCTCGCGGTCAGCACCCATGACGTCGCTTCAGATGACAGACTTGCAACGGTTCCCGCCGGGCGAGGAGAGGCAGGTCGCGGGTGAGTGCTCCAGGAGGGACGCAGCCGGGGGTCGGCGGGCTGCTCACGCGGGCCGCGGCGACGTGGCCGGAGCACCCGGCCGTGGTCGAAACCGGCACCGGGCGCGGCCTGACCTACCGCGAGGTCGAGGCGGCCGCCCAGGCCCAGGCCCACCGGCTGGCGGCGGCCGGCGTCCGGCCCGGCGACCGGGTGGGGCTGCGGCTGCCGACGTCGGTGGACTTCGTGGTCGCCTTCTTCGGCGCGCTGCGGGCGGGCGCGGTGGTCGTGCCGCTGTCGCCGCAGGTGCCCGGGCCCGAGCTCGAGAAGCTGCTGGAGCACAGCGGCGCGAAGGTCGTCGTCCAGCGTGACGCCGAGGGGGATCTCCCTGACGGCGTGAGCGGGCTCACACCCGGCGGCGACCCGGAGGGTGAGGGGGAAATCCCCGACACCGTCCGATCCGGCGAAGACATCGCGGTCATCTCGTACACCTCCGGCACGACCGGGCCCCCGCGCGGGGTGATGCTGTCGCACCGCGCGCTGCTGGCGAACCTCGAGCAGATCAGCGGGGTCGAGGGCGTCCTGGAACACGACGACCGGGTGCTGATCACCATCCCGCTCTTCCACGTCTACGGCCTCGGGCCCGGCCTCCTGCAGGCCACCGCCGTCGGCGCGACCGCCGTCCTCTCGGAGCGCTTCGAGGCCCAGCGCACGCTGGACGACTGCGCGGAACACCGCGTCACCTCGATCACCGGCGTCCCGACGATGTACGGCGAGTTCGCCGCCCTCGGCGAAGACGAGCTCCGCCGCGGCCTGGCCACCGTGCGGCGGATGACCTCGGGCGCCGCGCCGCTGCACCCGAAGGTGCTGACCGCCATCCGGGAGGCCACAGGCCTCGACGTCTACGAGGGCTACGGCCTCACCGAATGCGCCCCGGTGGTGACGTCGACGCTGGTCACCGGCTACCCCAAGCCAGGCTCGGTGGGCCGGCCGCTGCCCGGCGTCGAGCTGCGGCTGGTGGACAGCGACGGAACCGACCAGGCCGTGCCGCTTGACCCCGACGACGTCGACGACGTCTTCGAGGCCGACGGCGAGACCGGGCTGGTGTCGATCCGCGGCGCCAACCTCTTCTCCGGCTACTGGCCCGACGGCGACCACGGACCCGACGACGAGGGCTGGTTCCGCACCGGCGACGTCGGCTACCTCGACACCGACGGCGACCTGCACCTGGTGGACCGGGCCAACGACCTGATCATCGTCAACGGCTTCAACGTCTTCCCGCGCGAGGTCGAGGCGGTGATCGGCGAGCTGCCCGAGGTGGCCGAGGCCGCCGTGGTGGGGGTCGTGGACGAGCGCAGCGGCGAGGCGGTCAAGGCGGTCGTCGTGCCCGCCGCCGGGGCCGCGCTGTCCGAGCAGCAGGTCGTCGACCACTGCGCGGCCCACCTGGCCGGGTACAAGGTGCCGCACCTGGTCGAGTTCGCCGAGTCGCTGCCGCACTCGGCCACCGGGAAGCTGCGCCGCCTGCGGTTGCGGTAGTAAGGACGCCATGGCGCACGAAGTGACGGTGATGGGCCGGGACGGCTGCCACCTCTGCGAGGTCGCGGAAGCCGAAGTCGCGCGGATCTGCGGGGAGCTCGGCGTCGCGTGGAAGGCCGAGGACGTCGACACCGACCCGGAGTGGCGGGCCGAGTACGGCGACCGCGTCCCGGTGATCCTGGTCGACGGCGCCGAGCACGGGTACTGGCGCGTCGAAGAGGACCGGTTGCGGCGCGCCCTGCAGCCGTAACACGTCCGTAAGCCGGATCGGGCAGCCTTCCGGAGCGAGTGCTGGCGAAGATGGAGGCGTGAGCACTCTGCAGGAAGCCCCGCCCGAGGCACCCCGCCGGCTTTCGCTGCCGGTCGCGACGCTGATCGGCCTGCTCGCGCTGGCCGCCGCCCTCGGCGTCGGGCACCTGGTCGCGGGCTTCGTCGGGTACACCGCGTCGCCGTTCATCGCGGTGGCGAACTACGTCATCGACCACAGCCCGACGGCGATCGTGAAGTGGGCCGAGCGGACCCTGGGCACCTGGGACAAACCGGTGCTCAAGATCGGGCTCGGCGTGGTGCTGGTGCTGCTCGCGCTGCTCGCCGGGCAGCTTTCGCGCCGGACGCCGCGGGCCGGGCAGGTGCTCGTCTTCGTCCTCGGTGCCGCCGGGGTCGCGGCCGTGTACGCGCGCAGCGACCTCGGGCAGGTTTCGCTGCTCGCGCCGGTCGCCGCCCTGGTCGCGGGCTTGGCCGTGTTCACGCTCCTGCACCGGCTCGCGCTGCCGGTGGACGCCGCCGACGAGCGCGGCTTCGACCGGCGCAAGTTCCTGCGGGCCGGGGTGGGGGTCGCCGCCGGGTCGGGGCTCGCGGCCGTCGTCGGCCAGGTCTCCGGGACCAGCTCGGACGCCGAGGGCTCGCGCACCGCCGTCGGGCCGCTGGTCCCGGCGCGCACCGCGCCGCCGCTGCCCGCGGACGCCGACTTCGCGAAGCTCGGCTCCCCGCCGTTCATCACCCCGAACGCCGACTTCTACCGCATCGACACCGCGCTGGTCGTGCCCCAGATCCGCGCCGAGGACTGGAGCCTGAAGATCCACGGCATGGTCGACCGCGAGGTGACGTTCTCCTACGCCGACATCCGCAACCGGCCGCTGGTCGAGCGCCGGGTGACGCTGACGTGCGTGTCCAACGAGGTCGGCGGGCCGCTGATCTCGAACGCGTCCTGGATCGGCGTCGACCTGGTGGACCTGCTGGACGAGGCCGGGGTCCAGGCGGGCGCGGAGCAGATGTTCGCCACCAGCGTCGACGGCTGGACCTGCGGCACCCCGGCGAACGTCGCCCTCGACCCGGCCCGCGGCGCGATGCTGGCGATCGGGATGAACGGCGAGCCGCTGCCGGTCGAGCACGGCTTCCCGGCCCGGATCGTCATCCCCGGCCTGTACGGGTACGTCTCGGCGACGAAGTGGGTGAAATCGCTCGAATTCACCAAGTGGGACGCCCGGCAGGCGTACTGGCTCAGCCGCGGGTGGGCCGAGCAGGCGCCGATCAAGACCGAGTCGCGGATCGACACGCCGAGCGGGTTCGCCGGCGTCACGGCGGGCAAGGTGCGGCTGGCCGGCACCGCGTGGGCGCAGCACACCGGGATCGCGAAGGTCGAGGTCCGGCTGGACCAGGGCCCGTGGCAGCAGGCGACCCTGGCGGCCGAGGTGAGCAAGGACACCTGGCGGATGTGGTGGATCGAACTGGACGTGCCGAAGGGCACGCACCAGGCGTCGGTCCGGGCCACCGACTCCGGCGGCTACACGCAGACGGAAAACCGCGCGGACCCGGTTCCGGACGGCGCCACCGGGTGGCACTCGGTCACCCTCGACGCCCGCTGACGGCCCGCGGGATCCGGTCGCCGCGATCGGTCCGGCTGAGCCGTTCACCGTGCCCGGTGGCCCGCTCGCCGCGTCCCGCGGGCCGCCGCGCCGGACGGCTTTCGATCACCGCGCGCGCGTGCCCGGCCCGGAAGTGCCTGCCGGACAAGGATTCTGACGCGGTGTCGTGATCCGCGCGTCGCCGGATCCGGCCCGGAACCGCCTCCGACCAGTGACTTTGTGCGTGCGTTCACAAGTGGTCTACCGTAGGAACGTCGCCCGGGCCGGGCCGGTATCGAACCGGACGCCGGGGCCTGGGTCAAGACACAGTTCCGAATGGCGACGGCCGCCAGACGTGCAACAGCGGGCAGGAGAACTACGGCGTGGTGACACAGCGGGGGAGGCGCGACGCGGCGGACTCCCCGGGCCGGGCGCCCCGGCGGCCCCGCCGTCCGGCCGGCCCCGACGCCGACAACGCCCCCACCGCCGAAATGCCCGCGGTGCCCGCCGGCGAGCCGAACGGCAACGGGGACGCCCCCGAGGCCGTCCGGGCGAAGTCCATCCCCGAGGCCGCCGTCGCCCGCTTGGCCGTCTATCTGCGCGTGTTGTCCGGAATGTCCGAGCAGGGCGCAACGACGGTTTCCAGTGAAGAGCTGTCGCAGGCGGCGGGCGTCAATTCCGCCAAACTGCGCAAGGACCTCTCCTACCTGGGCTCCTACGGCACCCGCGGGGTCGGCTACGAGGTCGGCGTCCTGGTCAGCCAGATCGAGCGCATCCTCGGCCTGACCCGCCAGCACAAGGTGGCCGTGGTCGGGATCGGCAACCTGGGCCACGCGCTGGCCAACTACGGCGGCTTCCCGGGGCGCGGCTTCCCGGTCGAGGCCCTGTTCGACCTGGACCCGGACCTGATCGGCGTGCCGGTCGGTGGTCTCCCGGTCTCGCACATGGACGACATCCCGCGGATCTGCGCCGAGCGCGGCATCTCCATCGGCGTCATCGCCACTCCGCCGACCGCCGCGCAGTCGGTGTGTGACCGGCTGGTCGCGGGCGGTGTCCAGTGCATCCTCAACTTCGCTCCGGTCGTGTTGCAGGTTCCTGCTCACATCGAGGTCCGCAAAGTGGATTTGGCCGTCGAGCTGCAGATACTCTCGTTCCATGTGGCCCGCCGCGCGGATGACGCCGCCGGCAATCAGGGCAATTCCGGATTACCCGCAGGGGTTCTCCCGGCCGAGAATGGGAACGGCAGGCGGAACGGCTCGGGTCCGGACGGCGGACGGGAAATGGTGGTGCGCTCATGAGCGTTTTGGCGGTCGGTCTTTCGCACCGAAGTGCGGAGCTGAGCACGCTCGAGCGCGTCGCGATCCCCGCGCCCGAGATCGGCAAGGTGCTCGACGAGCTGCAGCAGGCCGAGCACGTCAGTGAGGTCATGCTCGTCTCGACCTGCAACCGGATCGAGGTCTACGCGGTCGTCGAGACGTTCCACGGCGGCCTCAACGACGTCTCCGAGGTCCTCGCCCGCCAGGCCGGCATGGCGCCGGCCGAGCTCTACGACAGCCTGTACGTCCACTACGCCGGTGCCGCCGTCGAGCACCTCTTCTCGGTCACCTCGGGCCTGGACTCGATGGTCGTCGGGGAGACGCAGATCCTCGGCCAGATCCGGTCCGCCTACGCCACCGCCCGCGAAGCCGGCACCGTCGGCCGCACGCTGCACGAGCTGATCCAGACCACGCTGCGCGTCGGCAAGCGCGTGCACACCGAGACCGGGCTCGACCAGCTCGGCGCGTCCGTCGTGTCCGAAGCCCTCGCCGCGGCCGGGGACGTCACCGGCAAGCACGCCGTCATCGTCGGGGCGGGCTCGATGGGTGCGCTGAGCGCGTCCCAGCTGCGCAAGGCCGGGATCGGCGAGATCACCGTGGCCAACCGCACCGACGCCCGTGCCCGCCGGCTCGCCGCGAACGTCACCGAGCAGGGCGTGCCGGCCCGCGCGGTCCCGCTGTCCGCGGTCGCCGACGCGGTGCGCGACGCCGACATCGTGATCTGCTGCACCGGCGCGCAGGACGCCGTCTTCGGTCCCGAGCACGTGCTGCCGCGCGCCGGCCGGGCCCTCGTCGTCTGCGACCTCGGCCTGCCGCGAGACGTCGACCCGGAGGTCGGCGAGCTGGCGGACGTCCGGGTGGTCGACCTGGCCACCATCCAGCGCCGGATGCGCGAAGCCGGCACCCCGACCACCGAGCGCCAGACGGCCAAGGCGACCGGGATCGTCCTCGACGAGGTGCGCGACTACCTCGCCGGGCAGCGCAGCGCCGAGGTGACGCCGACGGTGACCGCGCTGCGCCGCCGCGCGGCCGAGGTCGTCGACGCCGAGCTGCTGCGGCTGGACAACCGGCTGCCGGAGCTGGACAGCGCGGTGCGCGAAGAGGTCGGCCGCACGGTCCGCCGGGTGGTCGACAAGCTGCTGCACGCGCCCACGGTGCGGGTCAAGCAGCTGGCCGCCGAGACGGCCGAAACCGACTACGCCAACGCGTTGCGCGAACTGTTCTGCCTCGACCCGCAGGCACCCGCCGCGGTGGCGAGCCCGAAGCCCCCCTCAGAGAAGAAGTAGCAGTGACCAGAGTCATTCGTATGGGTACGCGTGGGTCGAAGCTCGCGCTCACCCAGACCGGGACCGTCGCCGACGCCCTGCGCGCCACCGGCGTCGAGGTCGAGATCGTCAAGGTGACCACGCCCGGCGACAAGTCGCTGGCCCCGATCTCGACGATCGGCGTCGGCGTGTTCACCTCCGCGTTGCGGGAAGCCTTGCTGCGCAACGAAGTGGACGTCATCGTCCACTCGTACAAGGACCTGCCGACGGCGCCGGAGCCGGGCATCACGCTGGCCGCCGTGCCGCCGCGCGAGGACCCGCGGGACGCCCTGATCGCGCGTGACGGGCTCACCCTCGGCGAGCTGCCGCCGGGTTCGAAGGTGGGTACCGGCGCGGCGCGGCGCACCGCGCAGCTGCACGCGCTGGGTCTCGGTTTGGAAATCGTGCCGATCCGCGGCAATATCGACACCCGCATGCGGAAGGTGACCGACGGCGAGCTCGATGCCGTGGTGCTGGCGCGTGCCGGACTGGCCAGGGTCGGACTGGTCGAGGTGATCACCGAGACCCTCGACCCGATCCAGATGCTGCCCGCGCCCGCCCAGGGCGCGCTGGCGGTGGAGTGCCGGGCGGGAGACGTGGACCTCGAGCAGCTGCTCCGGTCCACTTTGGACGACGAGGGCACGCGGGTCGCGGTGACGGCCGAGCGTTCCCTGCTGGCCGCGCTGGAGGCGGGGTGCAGCGCGCCGGTGGGCGCGCTCGCCGAGATCGTCGAAGATCTCGACGCCGACGGCAAGGTCGTGGAACGGGTCTCGCTGCGCGGCACCGCCGCCGCGGAAGGCGAGAACGGCGCGGTGGACATGGTCCGGGCCTCCGCGCTGGCCGACAAGGACCAGGCCGCCCAGCTGGGCAAGGACCTGGCCGCCGAGCTGCTGGACCTGGGAGCCGGAGTCCTCTCCGGCCCTGCCCAATAGCGCTCTCGCGAGCGCTTTTCGAAGACGTAGGAGATCTGCGGCCGCGCGATCGTGCACGGTCGCCGCAAGAGGAGAAACGCACAGATGACCCCCGCGCGAAAGACCACCGGGCGCGTAGCGTTCGTGGGCTCCGGCCCCGGCGACGCCGGCCTGCTCACGGTCCGTGCCCAGGAGCTGCTGACCAAGGCCGAGGTCGTGGTGACCGACCCCGACGTGCCGCAGGCCGTGCTGGCGATGGCCGCCGAGGGCGCCGAAGTCCGGCCCGCCGTCGGCGAGGCCGCCGAGGTCGCCAAGGACCTGACCAACGAGGCCAAGGCCGGCCGGCTGGTGCTGCGGCTGGTCGCGGGCGACCCGCTGACCACCCCGGCCGTGGTGGCCGAGGTCCAGGCGGTCGCGCGCACGAGCGCCGTGTTCGACGTCATCCCGGGCGTTTCCCCGGCCGCGGCCGTCCCGGCGTACGCGGGCGTCGCGCTGGGCGGCACGCACACCGAGGTCGACGTCCGCGGCGACGTCGACTGGGCGGGCCTTGCCGCCGCGCCCGGCCCGCTGGTGCTGCACGCGACGTCGGCCCACCTGGCCGAGGCCGCCTCGGCGCTGACCGGCAACGGCGTCCCGGCGTCGACCCCGGTCGCGGTCACCGCGAACGGCACCATCAACACCCAGCGCACCCTCGACACCACGCTCGAGAAGCTGGCCAACGACGCGGGCGAGCTCGTCGGGCCGCTGATCGTCACGATCGGCCAGGCCGCCGGGCAGCGCTCGAAGCTGTCGTGGTGGGAGTCGCGCGCGCTGTACGGCTGGAAGGTCCTGGTGCCGCGCACCAAGGAGCAGGCGGGCGAGATGGCCGAGCGCCTGCGCGGCCACGGCGCGACGTCGCACGAGGTGCCGACGATCTCGGTCGAGCCGCCCCGCAGCCCGGCGCAGATGGAGCGCTCGGTCAAGGGCCTGGTCGACGGCCGCTACCAGTGGATCGTCTTCACCTCCACCAACGCCGTGCGCGCGGTGTGGGAGAAGTTCGAGGAGTTCGGGCTCGACGCCCGTGCCTTCTCCGGCGTGAAGATCGCCTGCGTGGGTGAGTCGACGGCGGCGAAGGTGCGCTCGTTCGGCATCATCCCGGAGCTGGTCCCGTCGGGCGAGCAGTCCTCGGAAGGGCTCCTGGCCGAGTTCCCGCCGTACGACGACGTGCTCGACCCGGTCGACCGCGTCCTGCTGCCGCGGGCGGACATCGCCACCGAGACGCTGTCGGCCGGCCTGCGCGAGCGCGGCTGGGAGATCGACGACGTGACGGCCTACCGGACGGTCCGAGCGGCCCCGCCGCCCGCCGAGACCCGCGAGATGATCAAGACCGGCGGCTTCGACGCGGTCTGCTTCACCTCGTCCTCGACCGTGCGGAACCTGGTCGGCATCGCCGGCAAGCCGCACACCCGCACGCTGGTCGCGTGCATCGGCCCGAAGACCGCGGAGACCGCGGTCGAGTTCGGGCTCCGGGTGGACGTCCAGCCGGAGAAGGCGGACGTGCCGCACCTGGTGGACGCGCTGGCCGAGCACGCCGCCCGGCTGCGTGCGGAGGGTGCGCTGCCGCCGCCGCGGAAGGCGAAGCGGGCCCGCCGCTCCTGAGGTTCTGACGACGAAGGCCGCCCCGGTTCGCCGGGGCGGCCTTCGTGCGTTTCAGCGGGGGTTGGTCTCGCGCCACTTCAGGTAGTCGGCCACCGAGGCGGGTACGTCGAACTCCGGCTCGAACCCGGTGTCCTCGCTGAGGCGGGAAATATCCAGGTACGGCCCGCCAGAGCCGCCTGGTGGAAGGGTCGTGCCCAGCGCAGACGCGAACTCGCCGTACGTGAACGGGCGGCCGCTCGACACGTTGTACGTGTCGTGGTTCAGCCCCGGAACCGTGGTCAGCAAGGCGATCGCGCGGCCCGCGTCCGGGGCGTAGCAGACGTCGCCACCGTCGTCGGTGTGCAGTTCCGGGGGCGAGACCGCGTTGACCAGCGAGGGAATCGGGCAGAACGGCGACTGCGGGTCCACCAGCGGGCCCCA
The DNA here is from genome assembly GCF_013364075.1 of Amycolatopsis sp. Hca4. Taxonomy (GTDB): domain Bacteria; phylum Actinomycetota; class Actinomycetes; order Mycobacteriales; family Pseudonocardiaceae; genus Amycolatopsis. Next base: position 5,684,620 of record NZ_CP054925.1, on the reverse strand, counting down.
GATCGTGCCGATCCGCAGCACCACCGGCCGGACCCCGCTGCCCGCCAGGCTGTGCGTCGTCAGCGGCTCGACCGCCTTCTTGTAGGCGACGATCAGGTGCGGCAGCGCAACCCCCGGCAGCGGGAGGTCCTCGGTCCACGGGCTCTCCGGCCGGCCGGCGTACACGCCGAGGCTGCTCGCGACGGCGAACCGCCGGACACCCCACGCGCGGGCGGCGTCGAGCGCGTTGAGCAGGCCCGCCGTGTCCGTCCGGAAGAACTCGACCGGGTCGTCGCCCGGGATGCTGCCCGCGAGGTGCACGATGTCGCTGATCTCGTGGCGCGAGCCGAGCGCCAGGAACCTGTCGCGGTCGGTGACGTCGAGCTGTTCGACCGTGACCCGGCCGGCCAGGAACGCCGGGACTTCGGTGCGCCGGTGGGCCGTCACGACGACGTCGTGGCCGAGGTCGAGGAGCGCGCGGGCGGTGTGGGCGCCGATCATGCCGAGCCCGCCGGTGACGAGGATCATCGCGCCAGGCTAGGAACGCCGTTCCGGCGGTTCTTGAACGAATCGCGCAGGAACGGCAGGTAGGACGCCGAATGGTCGTGGCCGCAGGCGCACGCCTCGACGCTCCCGCCGAGCAGGGCGCGCGGGGTGAGCCCGGTCAGGCGGAGGCACTCGCGGCTCAGGTGGGCCTGGTCGGCGTAACCGGCGTCGGCGGCGAGCCCGGCGATGCTGCCCGCGCCGGCCTGGGCGAGCGCGAGGAAGCCCTGGAACCGCAGCGTCCGCTGGAGGGCCTTCGGCGAGACGCCGACCGCCTGCAGGCAGCGGCGGCGCAGCTGGCTGGGCGACAGCGCGAGGTGCCCGGCGAGGCTGTCGATGCCGACCGGGTGCCACGGCATCAGCAGCCGGACGGCCTCGGTGACCAGCGGGTCCACCGCTCTGACCGGCAGCAGGGCTTGGATGGTTTCGAGGGCACGCTCCGGGGAGCCTGCCATGGCCACGGCTTCGGCCAACCGGTCGGCGGCCAGGTCGACGTGCTGGTCGACCAGCTCGTCCAGCGGCATCGGGAGGGGCGGTGCGGCGCCCGGGTGGAAGCGCAGCCCGACCAGGGTCAGGTGCGCCGGGAGGACTTCGAGCCGGGCCCTGGTCAGCGGGCCGAGCAGCCGTGGCCGCCCGCCGATCGGGAAGTGGAGCTCGACGCCGCCGGTGGGCAGGTGCCGCTGGACGTACGGCTCGTCGCCGACGCGCTGGATCCAGAGTGTCCGCAGGTCGCCGGCCAGTGCGGGCACGGGCAGGCGTTCGACGTACACCCGTCGTACCGAATACTCCGGGCCGTCCGGGGTCAAGCACCCTTGCGGAACTCCGGCAAAACGAACCGGAGTAACTTGGTAGGGGTGTTCCCCGAGCATCGTCCCCGCAGGCTTCGCACCACCCCGGCCATGCGCAGGCTGGTGGGCGAAACGACGCTGCGGCCACGCCAGCTGATCCTGCCGATGTTCGTCGCCGAAGGGATCGACGCGCCGCGGCCGATCTCGAGCATGCCCGGTGTCGTCCAGCACACCCGCGACACGCTGCGGAAGGCCGCCGTCGACGCGGTCAACGCCGGGGTCGGCGGGCTCATGCTGTTCGGCATCCCGGCCAAGCGTGACGCCGAAGGCTCCGGAGCCGTCGACGAGAAGGGCATCCTCAACGTCGCCCTCCGTGACCTGCGGCACGAGCTCGGTGACGCCACCGTGCTGATGGCCGACACCTGCCTCGACGAGTTCACCGACCACGGCCACTGCGGCGTCCTGGACGCCGACGGCGCGGTCGACAACGACGCCACCCTGCGGATCTACGCGCAGATGGCGATCGCGCAGGTCGAAGCCGGGGCGCACGTGCTCGGGCCGTCCGGGATGATGGACGGCCAGATCGGCGTCATCCGCCGGGCGCTCGACGAGGTCGGCCACAAGGAAGCGGCGATCCTCGCCTACTCCGCGAAGTACGCCAGCGCGTTCTACGGCCCGTTCCGCGAAGCCGTCGACTCGCAGCTCAAGGGTGACCGCAAGACCTACCAGCAGGACCCGGGCAACGGCCGCGAGGCGCTGCGCGAGATCGAGCTGGATCTCGCCGAAGGCGCGGACATGATCATGGTCAAGCCCGCGCTGGCCTACCTGGACGTCATCAAGGCGGCGGCGGACATCTCCCCGGTCCCGGTGGCGGCGTACAACATCTCGGGCGAGTACGCGATGGTCGAGGCGGCCGCGGCGAACGGCTGGCTGGACCGCGAGCGGACGATCCTCGAGGTGCTGACGTCGATCCGCCGTGCGGGCGCCGACATGATCCTCACCTACTGGGCCGCGGAAGCCGCTGCCTGGCTGGATTGACCGGCTAGAGTCCTCGCGTGGCAAATGAAGAAGACCTCACGGGTCTCACCGACGACGAACGGCGCAAGCAGGGCCGGTCGCCCGACCCGGTGCTCCCCGGCGAGAAGGCGCCCAAGGCGGCCCCGCCGCGCCCGGTGGCCGTGTCGTTCTGGCTGTGGCTGGCCGGCGGGGTCGTGCTGATCCTCGGGTACGTCCAGCTGATGGCCGGCAAGTCGGCGGTCATCGACCGGTACGTCGAGGGCACCAAGGACCCGAAGATCACCCCGCAGATGATCGCGGACGGCGTCACGGCGATGCTGTGGTTCCTGCTGGTCGGGTCGATCGTGTTCACGCTGCTGTTCCTGCTGTTCGCGTACAAGGCCCGCGAAGGCACCCGCTCGGCCCGGACGGTGCTGACCGTGCTGCCGATCGTGATGGTGCTGCTGATCTTCACGTTCGCGCCGGTGCTGACATACCTGACGCTGGTCGCGGTGCTGCTGTTCGTGATCGCCCTGGTGCTGCTGTACCTGCCTTCGGTGAGCGGCTACTTCCCCAAGGTCGGCAAGAAGCTGTGAGGTTGTACGCCGAGTCGGGCGTGAGCTGGGCGGCCATCGGCTGGGGCCCGGCGTTCGCCCTGGTCGGCGCGCTGGCCGAGCTGGTGACGGGCGGCCCGGTGCACGTGGTGGGCTGGTTGCTGGTCGCCTTCGGCCTGTGCGTGATCACGATGCCGTGGGTGTACGCCCGGCGCCGGTTCCTCTCGTTGGAAGTGACTTCCGAGCAGCTGCGGCAGGGCCGGGAGAAGGTGCCGGCGGCGCAGATCGCGTCGGTGACGGACGTCGGGGCGCCGGTGGGCGCCCGTGTCCTCGGCGGCGGCTGGTCGGTGCCGCGGAAGTACGACTCGCTGCCGGTGGAACTCGCTGACGGCTCGGTGGTGCTGGCCTGGGCGAAGGACGTCGAAGCGCTGCGGGACGCGCTGGACCGGCTCGTCCGGGCGACGCCGCGGGAAGCATGAGAAAATCGGCGTTGTGATCGACCTTCCGCAGCCCACCGGGGCCGAGCTTTGGCCGCCGGAAGAACCCGGCCCGCAGGCGAGGCTGCACAAGCCGTGGCGGGGGCTGGTGACCGCCGTGGAGGTGGTGCTCGCCGTTCTTGCCGGGTGGGCCGCCTACGCCTGCTGGCACCACAGCGTCGCCACCGTCGTCACCCGCACCGAAGACGGCGCCGTGCTCGAGTCGCACCGGTACTTCGGCGGGCTGCTCGCCGCCGCCATCGGGCTCGGGACCGTGGTCGCCCTGCTGCTCGTCGACGCCGTGCGTCAGCTGTCGCTCGCGATCCGTGCCCGGAGCCCCAAGCCCAAGGCCTGATACACAGCTGGCGCACAGGCAACGAACAGTCAATTGCTAAGCCGCGGCACCAAGGTTGCCGCATGACGCGCGTGCGTGCCTCGAAGGCATGGGTGATCAACGGAGCACTGGTCGTACTGCTGGCCGGGGCGGGATTCGGGATATACCAGGCATTCAGCCCGGCACCGAGCTCGGCGCAGGCGCAGTCGCGCAGCACCCCGGTCCGCCGGGCGACGGTCACCGAGACCGTCTCCGCCGCCGGCACCCTCGCCAGCAGTTACACCGGCACCGCGAACTTCGCCACGGCAGGCAAGGTCACCTCGATCGACGTCAAGGTCGGTGACGTCGTCAGCGCCGGCCAGAAGCTCGCCACCGTCGACGGCACCCAGGCGGCGAAGCAGCTCCAGGTCGCGAAGGCGAACCTCACCGTCGCCCAGAACGCCCTCGACACCGCCGAGACGGCCGAGGCCACCCCGGCCACCGGGCCGAACAGCCAGAACGCCCAGACCAGCGCGGCCAACAACGTCGCCTCGGCCCAGGCGAAGCTCGACCAGGCCCAGCTCGACGTCCAGACCGCGCAGCAGGCGCTCGACAACACCGTGCTGTACGCACCCGGCGCCGGCACGGTCACCGCGATCAACGGCACCGTCGGGCAGCAGTCCTCCAGTGGCTCCTCGGCCGCGAGCCAGTCGTCGAGCAGCGGCAGCGGGCAGGGCTCGTCGTCGAACTCCAGCTCGGCCGCTTCTTCGTCCTCCGGCAGCTCCGGCTTCATCACCATCACGAACCTGAGCGGCCTGGTCGTCAACACCTCGGTCGCCGAGATCGACGTCAGCAAGGTCAAGGCCGGCCAGAAGGCCACCGTGACGCTCAACGCGCTCCCGGACAAGCCGATCCAGGCCACCGTGTCGAGCATCAACCTGACCCCGACCACCAGCGGCAGCGTCGTCTCCTACGGCGCGCAGCTCGCACTGACCAGCCCGCCGGACGGGCTGCGGCCCGGCCAGTCGGCGAGCGTCGTGATCACCGTCGCCGAGGCGGACAACGCGCTGAGCGTGCCCGCCGCGGCGGTGCAGACCGTCGGCAGCACCAACCTCGTCACCGTGCAGGACAACGGGCAGAACGTCACCCGCCAGGTGCAGATCGGGTTGCGCGGCGAGTCGACCGTCCAGATCATCTCCGGGCTGACCGAGGGCGAGAACGTCGTGCTCACCGCGACGGCCGCGACCGGCACCACCGGCGGGAACGGGCGCGCCGGCGGCACCGGCGGGTTCCCCGGGACCGGGGGCACCGGCGGCTTCCCGGGTGGCGGCCAGCGCGGCACCGGCGGCGGCTTCGGCGGGCGCGGATGAACCCGGTGATCGCGGTCTCCGGACTGCGCAAGACCTACGGGGCAGGCGAAACGGCGGTGCACGCGCTGCGCGGCGTCGACCTCACCGTGTGGCCCGGCGAGTACGTCGCCATCATGGGCGCGTCCGGCTCGGGGAAGTCGACCCTGCTGAACATGCTCGGCTGCCTGGACGTGCCGACGTCCGGCCGGTACCTCCTGGACGGGTTCGGCGTCGGGAAGCTCAACGAACGGCAATTGGCGTTGCTGCGCAACCGGAAGATCGGCTTCATCTTCCAGTCGTTCAACCTGGTGCCCCGGACGTCCGCGTTGTCCAATGTGGAACTCCCGCTGGTCTACAGTGGACTGCGAAGGTCGGAACGGCGGCGGCGGGCGCTCGCGGCGCTGGAGATGGTCGGGCTGTCCGACCGGGCCAAGCACCTGCCGAGCGAGCTGTCCGGCGGCCAGATCCAGCGCGTCGCGGTGGCCCGGGCGCTGGTCACCGGCCCGGCGATGCTGCTGGCCGACGAGCCGACCGGCAACCTCGACCGGCGCAGCACCGAGGACGTCCTCGGCGTGTTCGACCGGCTCAACGCGCTCGGCCGCACCATCGTCGTCATCACCCACGAGGACGAGGTCGCCGAGCACGCACACCGGGTCGTCCGGGTCGACGACGGGCTCATCGTGTCGGACGAAGTGACGCGCACGACCGGCACGGTGGGGGCGGTGTTGTGAACCTCCTCGAAATCCTGCGGTTCGCGGTGCCCGGGCTCACCGCGAACAAGCTGCGCTCGGCGCTCACCACGCTCGGCATCACCATCGGCGTCGCGGCGGTGATCCTGCTGGTCGCGGTGGGCAACGGCGCGTCGGCGGCGATCGCGGCCAGCATCCAGGGCCTCGGCACGAACGTCGTCAACGTCTCCCCGGCCCGCGGCGGCGGCCAGGGCGCGACCGCCCGGCCGCTGACCGTGCAGGACGCGCACGCGCTCGTCGACCCGGTCGGCGCCCCGGACGTCAAGGCCGCCTCGCCGGTGGTCAACACGACGGCGACCGCGACCTACGGGCAGACGTCCTACGACATCTCCAGCGTCGCCGGCACCGAACCGGCGTACTTCACCACCACCAACCGCGAGCTCGCCCAGGGCCAGCTGTTCACCAGCGAGGACGTCACGGCGGCGCGGAAGGTCGTCGTGCTCGGCCCGACGACCGCGGAGTCGATCTTCGGCACCGCCGATCCGGTCGGCAAGAACGTGCTGCTCAACAGCATCCAGTTCACCGTGATCGGGGTGCTGCAGGCCAAGGGCAGCACCGGCCTGCAGAACGCCGACGACGTCGCCATCGCGCCGATCTCGGCGGTCCAGAACTCCCTCGCCGGGTACGGCAGCCTCAGCCAGATCGCCGTCCAGGCCACCAGCGCCGACTCCGTCTCGCTGGCCCAGTCCGAGATCACCGCGATCCTCAACGCCCGCCACGGCATCCGGCTCGGCGGTACCCCGGACTACCAGATCCAGAACTCCGAGCAGCTGCTCGCGACGCGCACGTCGGCGACCGAGACGTTCACCGTGCTGCTGGCGGCGGTCGCGGCGATCTCGCTGCTGGTCGGCGGCATCGGCGTCACGAACATCATGCTGGTCACGGTCACCGAGCGGATCCGCGAGATCGGCATCCGCAAGGCCATCGGGGCTCCGCGCTCGGCCATCCTCGGCCAGTTCCTCGCCGAGGCGACCATGCTCAGCCTGTTCGGCGGGCTGCTCGGCGTCGCCATCGGGCTGATCGGCAGCCGGTTCACCATCTCCGGGATCAAACCGGTCGTGGTGCCCTCGTCGATCCTGCTCGCCTTCGCGGTATCCGCCCTGATCGGGCTGTTCTTCGGCAGCTTCCCGGCGAACCGGGCCGCCAAGCTGAGGCCCATCGACGCTTTGCGTCACGAATAAGGAGTCTTCGCATGTCCACCCACACGACGACCCCGCCGGGGGACGAGCCGACGGCGATCCTCCCCGCCGTGGAGCCGACCGCGGAACAGATCGTCGCCAGCCCGGCCGTCGACGGTGACCTGAACGCCGAGATGCGCCGGGCCGCGAAGCCGTTCTCCCGCACCACGCTGGTGCTCGCCGGGCTGGTCGCCTTCGCGATCGCCTTCGGTGGCGGCGCCTGGACGCACGCGGCGTTCGGCACTTCCACGCCCGCGCGCCCGAGCAGCACCGCCGGCGGCGCCCAGGCCCGGGGGCAGGGCGGCACCGGGCAGCAGCCCGGCGCGGGCCAGCAGGGCGGTGGGTTCCGCGGCGGCCGCGGCACCACCGGCACGGTCGACCACGTCGACGGCACCACCGTCTACGTCAAGACCGCGCAGGGCGACGACGTCAAGGTGTCCACATCGGACTCGACCACGGTCGGGGTGACCCAGCCGGGCAAGCTGTCGGACCTCAAGCCGGGCGCGACGGTCGTCGTCCAGGGCCAGGCGGGCAGCGACGGGACGGTGGCCGCGCAGGCCATCACCCAGCAGGCCGCGCGCTAGTTGAGGACGATGATCGCGGTGTTGAGCGCCGTCGCGTAGAGGATCCAGGCGAGGTAGGGCACCAGGAGCGCGGCGGCGGCCTTCGACCGGCGGGCGAACAGGACGATCGTCACCACCACGACGACGTCCAGCAGCACGATGTCGGCCAGCGCCACCCGGGCCGCGCCGCTCTCGAAGAACAGCGGTGTCCAGAGCAGGTTGAACAGCAGGCCGATGCCGTACGCGGCGAACCCGCGCGTCTCGCCGTCCGTGCGCCAGTACAGCCAGCCGGCCACCGCGATGGTGACGTACAGCACCGTCCACACCGGACCGAACAGGGATGCGGGCGGCGCCCACGGCGGCTGCTCGAGCCGCGCGTAGACCTCCCGTGCCGACGTCGCGGCCAGGCCGCCGACCACGGCCACCACGGCGACGGCGCCCGCGAACCCGGCCAGCATCAGCCACTGGTTGCGGTGCGGGGCGCGTTCGGTCACCGGCTGTTCCCCTCCCGGGCGGCTGCCCGCCATCTTAGGCGGGTTTGGGAGTATGGACTCGTGAGCACAGGAACCGAGCAGTCCAAGGCATGGTTCGAACGCGCGAAGGCGGCCGTCCCGGGCGGGGTGAACTCGCCGGTGCGGGCGTTCAACTCGGTCGGCGGCACCCCGCGCTTCATGGTCCGCGGCGAGGGCCCGCACCTGTGGGACGCCGACGGCAACCGCTACGTCGACCTGGTGTCGTCCTGGGGTCCGATGATCCTGGGGCACGCGCACCCGGCGGTCGTCGAGGCGGCGCGCACGGCGGCGACGTCCGGGCTCTCGTTCGGCACGCCGACGATCGGCGAGGTCGAGCTGGCCGAGGAGATCATCGGCCGGGTCGCGCCGGTCGAGCGGGTGCGGCTGGTCAACTCGGGCACCGAGGCCACGATGAGCGCGATCCGGCTGGCCAGGGGGTTCACCGGCCGGTCGAAGATCGTGAAGTTCGCCGGGTGTTACCACGGTCACGTCGACGCGCTGCTGGCCCAGGCCGGCTCCGGCGTCGCGACCCTCGGGCTGCCGACGTCGCCGGGTGTCACCGGCGCGCAGGCCGCGGACACGCTGGTGCTGCCCTACAACGACCTCGACGCGGTCCGGAAGTCCTTTGAGGACAACCCGGGGGAGATCGCCGCGGTGATCACCGAGGCGGCGGCCGGGAACATGGGCGCGGTGGCGCCGGTCGACGGCTTCAACGCGGGCCTGCGTGAGATCGCCCACGAGCACGGCGCGCTGCTGATCATGGACGAGGTGATGACCGGGTTCCGCGTGTCGCACGCGGGCTGGTTCGGCCTCGAGGGGGTGGCCGGCGACCTCTACACGTTCGGCAAGGTGATGTCGGGCGGCCTGCCGGCGGCGGCCTTCGGCGGCCGCGCCGACGTGATGGCCAAGCTCGCCCCGGGTGGGCCGGTCTACCAGGCCGGGACGCTCTCCGGGAACCCCGTCGCGGTGGCCACGGGTCTCGCGACGCTGCGCGCGGCCGACCACGCCGTGTACGCGGCGCTCGACGCCAACGCCAAGCGACTCGGCAACCTCTTCCACGCCGCGTTGAGCGAAGCCGGGGTTGCGCACAACGTCCAGTACGCGGGCAACCTGGTGAGCGTGTTCTTCGGCGAGGAGCCGGTCCGCGACTACGTCGGCGCGCAGGCGTCCGAGACGTGGCGCTTCCCGCCGTTCTTCCACGCGTTGCTCGACGGAGGCGTGTACGCGCCGCCGAGTGCGTACGAGGCCTGGTTCGTCAACGCGGCCATGGACGACGAAGCGTTCGCGGTGATCGAAGCGGCTCTGCCCGCGGCGGCGCGCGCGGCGGCCGGAGCGGTCCAGTGACCACCGTCGTCCACATGCTGCGGCACGGCGAAGTGCACAACCCGACGAAGATCCTCTACGGCCGCCTGCCGGGTTACCGGCTCTCCGAGCGAGGGCAGCGGCAGGCGCTCACCGTCGCCGAGGCGGTGGCCGGGCACGACCTCGTGCACGTCGTCGCGTCGCCGCTGCAGCGGGCGCAGGAGACGGCGGCCCCGATCGCCGCCGCGCACCGGCTCGACATCGCGATCGACGAGGGCCTGATCGAGGCGGGCAACCAGTTCGAGGGCCTGCAGGTGGCGGTCGGCGACGGCGCGCTGCGGGAGCCCCACCACTGGCCGAAGCTGGTGAACCCGTTCAAGCCGTCGTGGGGCGAGCCTTACATCGAGATCGCGCACCGGATGCTCGGCGCGGTCCACCGCGCGCGCGAGGCGGCTCTCGGCCATGAAGCACTCTGCGTGTCGCACCAGCTGCCGATCTGGACGCTCCGGCGGTTCCTCGAGGGCAAGCGCCTGTGGCACGACCCGCGGCGCCGCCAGTGCTCGCTGGCCTCCCTGACGTCGCTGGTGTTCGACGGCGACGAGCTGCGCGAGATCGTCTACAGCGAGCCCGCCGGCGCGACCGACCCGAAGGTGACCGGGGCATGAAACGCCTGGTCGTGGGCCTGGTCGCGGCGCTCGCGCTGGCCGGCTGCAGCACGGGCAAGGACGCGGTCGTGCAGGGGAGCAGCTTCAGCTTCGTCTCCCCGGGCGGCCAGGTCGACATCACCTACGACCTGGCCCGGCGCCAGACGGCCCCGGTGCTGGCCGGCGAAGACCTGATGAACGAGGGCAAGCAGCTGTCGCTGGCGGACTTCGCGGGCAAGGTCGTGGTGCTCAACCTGTGGGGCCAGTGGTGCGGGCCGTGCCGCACGGAGGCGCCGGAGATGGAGTCGCTGGCCAAGCAGGGTGTGCAGGTGGTGGGGATCGACGTCCGCGACCCGGCGCGCCAGGTGGCCCAGGACTTCGTCCGCGACCGGCAGCTGACGTACCCGTCGATCTACGACCCGGACGGCCGGGTGCTGCTGAAGCTGAGTGGCTACCCGCGCAACATCATCCCGTCGACGATCGTCCTGGACAAGCAGCACCGCGTGGCGGCGGTGTTCCTGCGGCCGGTGCTGGCGCAGGACCTGCTGCCGGTGGCCCAGCGGCTGACCGCCGAAGCCTGATCGGGGCCTTTTGCCGGTTTCCCACCGGGATGGGGGGTTTCTCGGCTAGGTTTCTCCTTGATCATCTTTTTCGACCAAGGGGAGGGCCCATGTTCAAGAAGATCGCGGCGACCGCATTGATCACGGCGGCCGCCGCCACGGCACTGGTGGCACCGGCGTCGGCGGCCGCGCCGGTCACCGTGCAGGGGTTCACGCTGCTCAAGGAGCGGACGGGCTACGGCCGCGCGCTCCGCCTGTGGCTCAACACGGCCAACAACCAGGTGCACGCGAACCTGTCGGGAGCCCGCTACGGCGACAGGCTGTCGATCGGCAGCTGCTGCTACCCGTACACGACGTACGAGACCGTGACGAGCAACGGCCAGTCCGAGCTCAACACGGGTGAGTACGGCAATTACGGCCCCAGCGTGAACGGCGTGTTCGCCGACGGCGGGGAGCTCCACTTCTGACCCAGTCCGGAGGCGGGCGATGACGACCGAGGAACTGCTGCAGGACGAGCCGCACCGCCGGGTCGTCCGCATCGGTGACACCGTCCGCCGTCCGGTGCACCCGTGGACGCCCGCGGTCCACGCCCTGCTCCGGCACCTGGAGGAAGTGGGCTTCGCCGCTGCGCCGAGGGTGCTGGGGATCGACGACGAGGGCCGGGAGGTGCTCACCTACCTGGTGGGTGAATCCGGCCCGCAGGGCTGGGCGAAGGTGACCGGCGAAGGCGGCCTGGCCGCCTTCGCCCGGTTGCTGCGCGACTACCACGACGCGGTGGCCGGTTTCCGGCTCGCCGGCGACCTCACGTGGTTCACCGGGACAGGGACCGGCGAGGTGGTCTGCCACGGCGACTTCGGCCCATGGAACGTGGTCTGGCAGGACGAGCGTCCGGTCGGGATCCTGGACTGGGACTACGCCCGGCCCGGGCCGCGGCTCCACGACGTGGCTTACGCGCTGGAGTACGTCGCGCCGTTCCGCGACGACGCCGAATGCGTGCGCAGCCTCCGTTACGCCGCGCCGCCCGACCGGCGGCGCCGGGTGGAGGTCTTCGCCGAGGCGTACGGCTTGACCTCGACGGCGGGGCTGGTCGACGCCGTGATCGAGGTCCAGAGGTCCGGCCTCGAGGAGGTCCGCCGGGCGGCGGCGGAGGGGCACCAGCCGCAGGTTCGGTGGGTGGCCGAGGGGTTTCTCGGCGAGCTGGACGCTCGGGTCGAGTGGAGCCGGGCCCACCGGCAGCTGTTCGAGTGACCTGCCCGCCCGACCGGCGTGGCCGCGTGGCATTGGCGCGGCTGGTCCGGGCGCCGGGGTGCACCGGCCGAGCGGGACCAAGGTCCTGAACTGCTGTGACCGAGGTCCTGTGAAGCGGCCCCGGCGTTCTCACCAGGACCTCACTGCCTACCCTCAACGGAGTGAACTCCGTGACCGAGCTGGCGATCTCCGGACCGCTGCTGCTCGCCGCGGGTGTCGCCCTGCTGGCCGGGGCCATCTCCTTCGCCTCTCCGTGCGTTGTGCCGCTCGTGCCCGGGTACCTCGCCTACCTCGCCGCTCTCGTCGGGGCCGATGCTCCCGCCGTCAGTGCCGATGAGGACCGCAAGCAGGGGCGGTGGGCCGTTGTCGGGGCCGCTCTCCTCTTCGTGCTCGGGTTCACCGTCGTCTTCGTCGGGACGCTCGGCACGCTCGTCTGGCTCGCCGACACACTCGTGCTCAACCAGGACGTCCTGCAGCGCGTCGGCGGGGTGCTCACCATCGCCATGGCCTTCGTCTTCCTCGGCTGGATCCCCGGGATGCAGCGCGAGCTCCGCTCGCACCACGTGCCGCGCGGGGGGATCTGGAGCGCGCCGCTGCTCGGGGCCATCTTCGGGCTCGGCTGGACGCCGTGCATCGGGCCCACGCTGTCCGCCGTCATGACGCTGGCCAGTGCCACCGGCGGGGCCGAGGTGCGCGGGTACCTGCTGATCGCCGTCTACTGCCTCGGCCTCGGGGTGCCGTTCCTGCTCATCGCGCTCGGCGCGCGGTGGGCTGTGCGCGCCACCGACTGGGTCCGGCGGCACGGCCGCCAGGTGCAGGTCTTCGGCGGCGTGCTGCTGCTGGCCGTCGGGGTCCTGCTGGTCACCGGCGTCTGGGGCGACCTGATGGGCTGGCTCCGCAACGAGCTCACCGGCAACCTGGAGCTGCCGCTGTGACGACCACCGAGGCCCCGCCCAAGACCCCGCAAGGCCCGCCGCCGGCGAAGCGCACCCTGGCCTTCCTGCGCAACACCTGGCGCGGCCTGACGTCGATGCGCACCGCGCTCGTCCTGCTGTTCCTCCTGGCACTGGCCGCCCTGCCCGGGGCGCTCCTGCCGCAGCGGACCCTGAACGCGCCCAAGGTCGACGAGTACATCGCCGCGCACGGCTGGTGGGGCACCCTGCTCGACAAGCTGCAGTTCTACGGCGTCTACTCCAGCATCTGGTTCTCGGCGATCTACCTGCTGCTCATGGTGTCCCTGATCGGCTGCCTGACCCCGCGCAGCTTCGAGTACGTCCGCGCGATGCGGGCCAAGCCGGTGCTGACCCCGCGCAACCTGGCCCGGATGCCGCACTACCGGCTCGGCCGGGGCAAGACCGACGTCGCCGCGGAGATCGCCGCCGTGCACAAGCAGCTCTCCGGCTGGCGGCGCGTCGAGCGCGAAGAGGACGGCGGCGTCCGCACGATCTCGGCCGAACGCGGCTTCCTGCGCGAGACCGGCAACCTGGTCTTCCACTTCGGGATGCTCGGCCTGATCGTGTTCTTCGCGCTCGGCAAGCTCTACAGCTACGAGGGCCAGGTCATCGTCCAGGCCGACGGCAGCACCTTCTGCAACGCCGGCATCTACAACTACGACTCGTTCAACGCCGGCCTGCGCGTCGACGGCACCGACCTGAACCCGTTCTGCGTGAAGGTGAACGACTTCACCGCCCGCTACACCGCCGCCGGCCAGCCCGACTACTACCACTCGAACATCGAGTACCAGTCCGGCGCGGACCTGGACAGCGGCACCTGGCGCCCGTACGGCCTCGAGGTCAACTCGCCGCTGCGGACCGCAGGCGACCGCGTCTACCTGCTCGGGCACGGCTACTCGCCGAAGTTCACCGTCACCTTCCCGGACGGCACGCAGCGCACCCAGAACACCCAGTGGCGCACCGTCGACCCGGGCACGATGCTCGCCGAGGGCGCGACCAAGTTCGACCAGCCCGGCATCACCGACGAGGTCCAGCGGCGGACCCGCCAGCTGGCCGTCACCGGCCTGTTCGCCCCGACCGCGTTCCTGCACGGCAGCGTCCTGACGTCGTCGGCGCCCGAACCGAACGATCCGGCCGTCGCCGTCGACGTGCTGCGCGGCGACCTGGGCCTGGACGCCGGGCGCGGCCAGTCCGTCTTCTCGGTCGACCAGTCGCTCGTCGACGACGGCAGGCTGAAGAAGGTCGCCCGGCAGAACCTCAAGGTCGGCCAGGAGCTCAAGCTGGACGACGGCACCAAGGTCCGCTTCGACGGCGTCGGCCAATGGGTCTCGCTGCAGGTTTCCCACGACCCCACCCAGGGGTTCGTGCTCGGCTTCGCCATCGCGATGTTCGTCGGGCTCGGCGCGTCCCTGCTGGTCAAGCGCCGCCGGCTGTGGGTGCGGGTGAAGCCGGGGACCGACGACGAGCCGGGTACCGTGATCGAGGTCGCCGGGCTGGCCCGCACCGACCAGGCCGGGTACGGCGAAGAGTTCCACCGGGTCAGCGAACGCCTGCTCAGCGGGCAGAAGGGCTGAAGCATGCCGATCAACGAGACGCTGTCGCGATACAGCGACTGGCTGTACACCACCGCCGCGGCGATCTACGTCGTCGCGCTGATGATGACGCTGATCGAGCAGGGCTTCGGCGCCAAGGGCCGGCTCGCCATGGAGCGCGCCCAGCGGCGCTCGCGCGAGCTCGTCGGGGCCGGCGGCCCGCCGGTCGAGGACGTCCCGGCCGCGCAGCGCGAGGTCGGCCGCCCGGAGCGGATCGGCCGGATGGGCGCGTCGCTGCTCGTGCTCGGCGCGCTGCTGCAGCTGTCGGCGATCGTGCTGCGCGGCCTCGCCGTGCACCGCGCGCCCTGGGGCAACATGTACGAGTACGGCATGGCCGTCACCTTCATCACGGTGCTGACCTGGCTGATCGTCCTGTGGAAGTTCCCGGTCCGGCACCTCACCGGCTTCCTGCTGCTGCCCGTCGTGATCCTGATGTTCATCAACGGCACGCTGCTGTACACGATCGCCGCGCCGGTGCAGCCCGCGCTGCAGTCGTACTGGCTGGTCATCCACGTCGCGGCGGCCATCATCGGCTCCGGCGTCTTCCTGGTGCCGGGCGTCGCGAGCGTGCTCTACCTGTTCCGCGCCGCCTACGACAAGGACAACACGAAGTTCGCCCGGTTCGCCCCGAAGCTGCCCGCGGCCGACGTCCTCGACCGGATCGCCTACCGGACCACCATCTTCGCCTTCCCGGTGTTCACCTTCGGCGTGCTCTGCGGCGCGGTGTGGGCCGAGTCGGCGTGGGGCCGGTTCTGGGGCTGGGACCCGAAGGAGACCTGCGCGTTCATCGCCTGGGTCGTCTACGCGGCCTACCTGCACTCCCGGGCGACCGCGGGCTGGCGCGGGGCCAGGGCCGCGATCATCAACATCGTCGGGTTCGCCGCGATGATCTTCAACCTGTTCTTCGTGAACCTCGTCTCGGTCGGCCTGCACTCCTACGCCGGGGTGGGCTGAGCGGACCGCGCGTGCGCCGACTACCGTCGGCATCGGGGGACTGAGGTTTCAGGCGGAGTGCGCGGAGGTTTTCACCGGTGACCGGACCCAGCGAAGAATCGGCTCCTGGCCACCCCGAACCGGCCGCTGCGTCGCCGCAGCCGGGCCTGTTCGCCGACGATCGGACGGATTCGCACCCGCACCCGGAGACGTCGGGGGCCTACGACGTGCAGCCGACGCAGGCGGTGGCGCCGCCGCCCAACCCGGCGGTTTCCGGCCCGCACCAGGTGCCCAACCCGGCCGTGTCCGGGCCGCACCAGGTGCCCTACGGCTACGACCAGAACCTGCCGCCGCTGCAGCCCCAGCCCGGCTACGGCGACCCGGCGCAGCAGTACCAGGCGAACGCCCAGTACCCGCCGCAGCAGCCGTCCGGGCTCCCGCAGCCGCAGGGTGGCCGGCACGCCGCGCCGCCGTCCCAGCCGGGCCACGGCCACGACCTGTCGACCGCGCACCTGGTCAAGCAGACCCGGCGGCCGCCGCAGTCGGGCTGGCGGAAAGCGCTCTACGTCGGCAGCGGGAAGCTGGTCAACCCGGGGGAGAGCCCGGCCGACACCCGTCGCCGCGAGCTGATCGCGCGGGTGAACCAGCCGCTGCGCGGGTGCTACAAGATCGCGATGCTGTCGCTCAAGGGCGGCGTCGGCAAGACCACGGTGACGACGACGCTGGGCTCGACGTTCGCGTCCCTGCGCGGCGACCGGGTGGTGGCGGTGGACGCCAACCCGGACCGCGGCACGCTGTCGCAGAAGATCCCGCTGGAGACGACCGCGACGGTCCGGCACCTGCTGCGTGACGCCGCTCGCATCACCCGGTACAGCGATGTCCGGTCCTACACGTCCCAGGGTTCGAGCCGGCTGGAGATCCTGGCCAGCGAGCAGGACCCGGCCGTGTCGGAGGCGTTCTCCGAGGACGACTACCGGCGCGCGGTCAACCTGCTGGAGCACTTCTACAACATCGTGCTCACCGACTGCGGGACCGGCCTGATGCACTCGGCGATGAAGGGCGTCCTGGACGTCGCGGACGCGCTGGTCGTGGTCTCGTCCGGCTCGGTCGACGGCGCCCGCAGCGCCTCGGCGACGCTGGACTGGCTCGAGGCCCACGGCTACGGCGAGCTGGTCAAGCGCTCGGTGGCGGTGATCAACTCGGTGCGTCCCAAGGGCGGCTCGGTCGACCTCGACAAGCTGTCGGCGCACTTCGGGGCGAAGGTCCGGGCGGTCTGCAAGATCCCGTTCGACCCGCACCTGGAGGAAGGCGCGGAGATCGAGCTGGACCGCCTCTCCGGCGACACCCGCCTGGCCCTGCTGGACCTGGCGGCCACCGTCGCCGACGGCTTCGCCACCCCGCTCTCGCAGGGTTACCGCTGACGTCACCCGCGTGATCCGGCCCGGAACTCGCGTGACTGAAGCCGTGACTCGCGTGCTGGCAGCCGGAACTCGCGAGTTCCGGCTGCCAGCACGCGGATGACGGGCTGGATCACGCCGGTTCCGGCCTGGATCACACGGGTGACGGCCCGGCGAAGGTAAAGGGCGTCCTAAAGGTCTTCGTCCCGGCGTTTGCGCTGCTGTTCGGCCAGCTGGCGCAGGAAGTCGGGGTCGTCGTCCGGGGCGAGGGGGGCGCGGCGCGGAGCCGACGTCACCCCGATCCGCTGGCCGGCGAACGACCGCCACAGGAGCAGGGCGACGACCAGCGCGCCGACCGCCGCGAGCAGAGCGAGCATGCCGGATCCTTCCGTATGGCTGCCTGTCCCCCGAGGTTAACCTTTCCGGCCGTGTGGTGGGCCTGAAGCCGGGCCGGAAGAGCACGAAAGCCGTGCCGGGACGGGGTGGTTCCCGTACCCGACACGGCCCTGACGTCCGGATGGTTCAGGCGTTGCGCGCCGGTTCGCTGGCGTCGGTGGTCAGCTCGGCGAGGAGCTCGTTCACCTCGGACTCCCGGAACCGCCGGTGTCCGCCCGGGGTCCGGATGGAGCCGATGCGTCCCGCGGTCGCCCACCGCGTCACCGTCTTCGGGTCCACTCGGAACAGCGCTGCCACCTCGCCAGGGGTGAGCAGGCGTCCGCCCATCGTCGCGGTCATTTTCCGCCTCCTTAACGAACTCACTGCTATACCGGAGGCGTCCGGGCCCTTCTGCCCGTCGCGCCGGGGTAGCCAACAAGGCAATCGTTGCACTTCACCCGTCGGGTACTCGAACGGTTGTCCGCGAGTAAAGAGCCCTTAAAGGTCAAAACGGACACGTTGTTCACCCACTGCAACTACCCTCCGGTGACCTGACGTGCGGAGACGTCGCCCTCCCGGCCGTCGGCCGCGAGGCGTGGTGCCAATGGGGGATTGTCCAACCGCATAGAGTGATCCCGTGGATCAGTTGGACCGGAAGATCATCGCAGCGTTGCGCATCAACGGACGGGCCACCTACGCCGACCTCGGGCGGGCCGTCGGGCTGTCCGCGTCGTCGGTGCACGAGCGCGTCGGCAAGCTGGAAGCCGCCGGCGTGATCACCGGCTACCACGCGGTCGTCGACCCGAGCTCGGTCGGCCTCGGCGTCACCGCCCTCGTCAGCATCCACCCCACGGACACCGCCACGGAGGACGACGTCGCCGACGCCCTCGCCGAGCTCGACGAGGTCGAGAGCTGCTACGCGGTGGCGGGCGACGAAGCGTTCGTCGTCAAGGTGCGGGTGCCGACCGTCGACGAGCTGGAACGCACGCTGGGCCGGCTCCGCCGCATCCCCGGCGTCGGGCGCACGAACACCACCGTGGTGCTTTCGACGCGGTTCGAGGGCCGCCCGAACAACGCGGGCCTGCAGAAGGACCGGGCGGGCGGGGCGTAGCCTGCGTTGGTGTGAGCGACGAGAAGCCCCCGCAGCTGGCCCGTGACCTGACGCTGTACCTGCTGGCGCGGTTCGTGCTGGTCGCGGCGATCGCCTGGGGCCTGTCCCTGACCGGCGTGCCGCTGCTGGTCGCCCTGCTGATCGGGCTGGTCGTCGGCCTGCCGCTCGGCCTGCTGCTGTTCCGCCCGCTCAACGCCCGCGTGACCGCCGGGCTCGCGAAGCGCAACGAGAAGCGGGCCCGCGCCCGCGCCGAGCTGCGCGCGCAGCTGCGCGGCGACGGCGCCGGGCAGCCCGAATGAGCCGCCTGCACAGCCGCAGCTGGGTCCGCGAGGCCGTCCGGATCATCGAGGCCGACGCCAACCGCAGCGCCGACACGCACCTGCACGTCTTCCCGCTGCCCCCGGAGTGGGGCATCGACCTGTACCTCAAGGACGAGTCGGTGCACCCGACCGGCTCGCTCAAGCACCGGCTGGCCCGGTCGCTGTTCCTGTACGGGCTGGTCAACGGCCAGATCGGGCCGGACACCGTGCTCGTCGAGGCCTCCAGCGGGTCGACCGCGGTGTCCGAGGCCTACTTCGCCCGGATGCTCGGCCTGCGCTTCATCACCGTCGTGCCGCGGCGCACGTCGAAGGAGAAGGTCGCGCTCATCGAGTTCTACGGCGGCGAGTGCCACTTCGTCGACGAAGCCCCGGCGATGTACCCCGAGGCCGAGCGGCTCGCGGCCGAGTGCGGCGGCCACTACCTCGACCAGTTCACCTACGCCGAGCGCGCGACGGACTGGCGCGGCAACAACAACATCGCCGAGTCGGTGTTCGCGCAGATGCGCTCGGAACCCCACCCGATCCCGAAGTGGATCGTCGTCGGCGCGGGCACCGGCGGCACGAGCGCGACCTTCGGCCGGTACGTCCGCTACAAGCGGCACACGACGAAGGTGTGCGTCGTCGACCCGGAGAACTCGTCGTTCTACGGCGCCTGGGAGACCGGGGCCCTGGACTACGCCACCGGCATGCCGTCGCGGATCGAGGGCATCGGGCGGCCGCGGTGCGAGCCGTCGTTCGTCCCCGGCGTCATCGACGAGATGTTCCGGATCCCCGACGCGGGCTCCCTGGCGGCCATCCGGCTGCTGCGCGAGCGGACCGGGCACTGGGCGGGCGGCTCGACCGGCACCAACCTCTACGGCGCGTTCCGGCTCATCTCCCGGATGGTCGAGGACGGCCAGGCGGGCAGCGTCGTGACGCTCCTGTGCGACGGCGGCGAGCGGTACGCCCACACCTACTACAACGACGAGTGGCTGGCCCAGCAGAACCTGGACCTGGCGCCGCACACGGCGCTGTTCGAGGAGTTCCTGACCACCGGGAAGTTCCCGGAGCTCTAGAGGTTCAGGCCGACCGCGGCCAGCACCGCCCAGGCGAGCATCGCCAGCCCGGTGTCGCGCAGGGCCGGGATGAGGTCGCGGCCGGTCGCGTTGTGGCGGATCGCGCTGACCGACTGGAACAGCAGCGGGGCGCTGAGCAGGGGGAGCGCCGCGAGCCCGTGCACCGTGAACCCGAGGACCAGGGTGAGCGCGTACGGCACGGCGATCAGCACCAGGTAGAGCCGCCGGGTGCCCTTGTCACCCAGGCGGGTGGCCAGGGTGCGCTTGCCGGACTCGATGTCCGTCGGGATGTCCCGCAGGTTGTTGGCCGTCAGGACCGCCGTCGAGAAGCAGCCGACCGCGACCGCGCAGGCCAGCGCCGCCCAGCTGACGCGGCCCGCCTGGACGTACACCGTGCCCAGCACGCCGGCCAGGCCGAAGAACACGAAGACGGCGATCTCGCCGAAGCCGTAGTAGCCGTAGGGCTTCTTGCCGCCGGTGTAGAACCACGCGCCGAGGATGCACAGCGCGCCCATCCCCAGCAGCCACCAGTGCCCGCTGACGGCCACCAGGACCAGGCCGAGCACCCCGGCCAGGCCGAGCGAGACCAGCGCCGCCGTCAGCACGGCCTTCGGGGCGGCGACCTTCGAACCGACCAGCCGGAGCGGCCCGACGCGGTTCTCGTCCGTGCCGCGGATGCCGTCGGAGTAGTCGTTGGCGTAGTTGACGCCGACGATCAGCGAGAGGGAGACCAGCAGCGCGAGCACCGAACGCCACCAGGAGAACGCGTCCAGCGCGATCGCCGCGCCGACGCCCGCCACCACCGGCGCCACCGCGTTGGGCAGCGTCCGCGGCCGGGCCCCTTCGATCCACTCGCTCAAGCTCGCCATGACGTCATTCAACGCCATGTCGATCAGTGACGAGCCGGAACCCGGAGAGTCAGTCGGAGGTCGGCATTTCCCAGACGAGCGAACCGCTGTTGGGGTCGACACCGTCGGCGAGAGCCGCGCTCGCGGGCGCCAAAACACCCAGCGTGACGGCCGTGGCGATGAGGGCAGTTCTGAACCAGCGCGTCATGGTGAGTAGCCAAGCGGGCGCGCCCCGTGCGTGTCAACGCTCTACCGCCATTCAGCGGCGGAAACGCTACTGAAGACGGGCTTTCACCGCCGTCCGGTCGATCTTCCCGGGGCCGCGGAGGGGGAGATTCGTGGCGAATTCGATGCGTTTCGGGGTGGCCGCCGCGCCCAGTTCCGCGCGGACCGCCGCCCGCAGGTCGCCGGGCTCGCCGTCCGGGACGACCAGCGCGACCACCGCCTCGCCCCACTCCGCGTCCGGCACGCCGACGACGCACGCGTCACGCACCCCCGGCTGGGCGCTCAGGCAGCGCTCGACCGCGTTCGCCGACACCTTCACGCCACCGGTGTTGATCATGTCGTCGGCCCGGCCGAGGACCTCGATGCGGCCGTCGTCGTGGCGAACGCCACGGTCGGACGTGGTGAACCAGCCGTCGCGGAACGACTCGGCGGTCAGGTCCGGGCGCCGCCGGTAGCCGTGCGCGAGGACGTCCCCGGCGATCCGGATCCGGTCGCCGCCGACGTCGACGCGGACGCCGTCGAGGGGGACGCCGTCGTAGACGCAGCCGCTGGCCGTCTCGCTCATCCCGTACGCGGGCACGATCCGGACCCCGGCCTCCGCGGCGCGCTCGCGCAGGGCCGGCGACGTCGCGGCCGCGCCGACCACGATCGCGTCGAACGTCCTCGCCGCGGCC
Organism: Amycolatopsis sp. Hca4; assembly: GCF_013364075.1. GTDB lineage: Bacteria > Actinomycetota > Actinomycetes > Mycobacteriales > Pseudonocardiaceae > Amycolatopsis. The sequence continues at coordinate 5,663,383 of NZ_CP054925.1, read as the reverse complement.
AGCCCGGCGCCGCCGTCGTCGAGCAGGCGGACCAGCTGGGTCGGCACCAGCGCCGTGTACCGCGGGCCGCCGGTCAGCCGGGCCGCGGCGGCCGCGAAGCCGTCCGGGCGGAAGCCGGTGCCGGTCAGCAGCGCCGGCGTCGTCCCGGCCAGCAGTGACCGGACCAGCACCTGCAGCCCGCCGATGTAGTGCGCCGGCGTGGCCAGCAGCCAGTGCCCCGGGCCGCCGAGCCGGGTGTGCGTGGCCTCGGCGGAGGCGGTCAGCGCGCGGGCCGACAGCAGGACGCCCTTGGGCGCCCCGGTCGAGCCCGACGTGGCGATGACCACGGCGGTCTCCGGTTCGGCGGGTTCGTCCGGCGCCATGGCGTCACGCAGCGCGGGGTCGGTGAACGGTAGCACCGCCGGGCCGCCGTCCAGCGCGGCCGCGACGGCGGCCTTCAGCGTCTCGAGCGCCTCTGGCGAGCCGTCGAGGTGGACCGGGAGCAGCTCAGTAGTAATAGGGAACGTCCTTGAAGTCGGGGTCGCGCTTCTCGAGGAACGCGTCACGGCCTTCGACGGCCTCGTCCTGCATGTACGCCAGCCGGGTGGTTTCGCCGGCGAACAGCTGCTGGCCGACCAGGCCGTCGTCGGTGAGGTTGAACGCGTACTTGAGCATCCGCTGGGCCGTCGGCGACTTGCGGGTGATCTCCCACGCCCAGGTCAGCGCCTCTTTTTCCAGGTCGGCGTGTGGGACGACGGCGTTGACCGCGCCCATCTGGTGCATCTGCTCGGCCGAGTACTCGCGGCCGAGGAAGAAGATCTCGCGGGCGAACTTCTGCCCGACCATCTTCGCCAGGTACGCCGAGCCGTAGCCGCCGTCGAACGAGCCGACGTCGGCGTCGGTCTGCTTGAACTTCGCGTGCTCGGCCGAGGCGAGGGTGAGATCGCACACCACGTGCAGGGAGTGCCCGCCGCCCGCGGCCCAGCCCGGCACGACCGCGATCACCGGTTTCGGCAGGAACCGGATCAGCCGCTGGACCTCGAGGATGTGCAGCCGGCCCGCCCGCGCGGGGTCCACCGTGTCGGAGGTCTCGCCGCTCGCGTACTGATAGCCGGAGCGTCCGCGAATACGCTGGTCACCACCGGAGCAGAACGCCCACCCGCCGTCCTTGGGCGAGGGACCGTTCCCGGTGAGCAGGACACAGCCGACGTCGGCGCTCATCCGGGCGTGGTCCAGGGCCCGGTAGAGCTCGTCGACGGTGTGCGGCCGGAAGGCGTTGCGGACCTCCGGGCGGTCGAACGCGATGCGCACCACGCGTTTGCCGCCGCGGCTCTCAGCGGAGCGGTGGTAGGTGATGTCGGTGAAGGCGAAACCTTCGACCTCGGTCCACGCGGCGGGGTCGAACAGCTCGGAAACTCGGGCGTCATCCACGTTTGGGAGAATAGGACCTGTGGACTCTACTGATCTCGATGGATGCGAGGCCTGCCGGTGAACCCTTCCACCGCGCAGGCCAGGGTCATCGTCGACGAGCTCGTCCGCAACACCGTTTCGCACGTCGTCCTCTGCCCGGGCTCCCGCAACGCGCCGCTGTCGATCGCGCTGTATGACGCGGCCGCGGCCGGGAAGCTCCAGCTGCACGTCCGCATCGACGAGCGCGGGGCCGCGTTCCTCGCCCTCGGCATCGCCGCCCGCACCGGCCGCCCGGTGGCCGTGCTGTGCACCTCCGGTACCGCGGCCGCGAACTTCCACCCGGCGGTCCTGGAGGCCGACCGGGCCGGTGTCCCGCTGATCGTGCTGACCGCCGACCGGCCGCCCGAGCTGCGGGCCGCCGGCGCGTCGCAGGTCATCGACCAGCACCAGCTCTACGGCGACGCGATCCGCTACTTCGACGAGCTGGCCGTCGCCGAGCGGCGGGCCGGGCAGAACTCGTACTGGCGGAGCCAGATCTGCCGGGCCTGGAACGCCGCCTACGGGGAGTGGCGCTGCGGGCCGGTGCACCTGAACATCCCGTTCCGCGAGCCGCTCGTGCCGGACGTGGACGATGACGGCGAGTGGTACGAATCGCTCGACGGCCGCGCCGACGGCTCCCGCTGGACCGAGCTGCCGGACTTCGGCGCGCTGCCGTCGTTCGTGGTCCCCTCGGCGCGCCACGGCCTGGTCATCGCGTGCGACACCGGCGTCCAGGCGGCCAGCGAGTGGGCCGAGCAGCACGGCTGGCCGGTGATCTCCGAGACCGGCGGGATCGGGCTGTCCGGCGGCACGGCGATCTCGTCCGGCGCGTGGCTGCTGGGCGTCGAGGAGTTCATCTCGAAGCACAAGCCGGAGCAGGTGCTCTGCCTCGGCCGTCCGACGGTGTTCCGGCAGATCCAGAAGGTGCTCTCGGACGCCTCGGTCGAGGTGCTGCTGGTGCGGCCGGACTCGGACTGGCCGGCGCCCGCGCACAACGTCCGGCAGGTCGGGCAGTGGTTCGACGAGCCGACCAAGCCCGCGGACCCGGAGTGGCTGGCCAGCTGGCGCCGGGCCGACGCGGCGGCCGCGTCCGCGGTGGCGTCGACGCTGGCCGAGGAGCCGTGGCCCAGCGGGTTGCGGGTGGCGACCGAGCTGGTGGACGCGCTGCCGCCGGACTCGCTGCTGGTCGTGGGCTCGTCCAACCCGACCCGGGACGTCGCGCTGGCCGGCCGGCTGCGCCCGGACGTCCTCGTGCACCGCAACCGCGGTGTCGCGGGCATCGACGGCACGGTCTCGACGGCCATCGGGGCCGCGTACGTGCACCGGGGGCCGTCGTACGCGCTGCTGGGCGACCTGACGTTCCTGCACGACGCGTCGGGCCTGCTGACCGGGCCCGCCGAGCAGCGGCCCGACCTGACGATCGTGGTGCTCAACGACGACGGCGGCGGCATCTTCTCCCTGCTCGAGCAGGGTGCGCCGGAGCACTCGGCCAGCTTCGAGCGCGTCTTCGGCACCCCGCACGGCGCCGATCTGGGCGCGCTGTGCGCGGGCTACCGGGTCCCGCACGTCGTCGCGGAGACGCTGACGGAGTTCCGGGCGGCGCTGGCGCCCGCGCCGGGGCTGCGGGTCGTCGAGGTGCGGGTGGACCGGGCGCGGCACCGCGACCTGCACGCCCGTCTGCGGGCAGCGGTGTCCGCAGCGGTGTCGGCGGCCTGAGTCAACCGCTTTCCGGGCGCAATCCCAGAAGGCAAGAAACCTTCCTTCGGCTGTTCCTGGGGTGTTCCTGGCTGGCTACGTTCGAGCGCGCTGCTTCCTCACTCCTTTGGAGGATTTCGAATGCGTGCAAGAACGCGCACCGGTCTCGGTGCGCTCGCGGCCGGCGTCGTCTCGGTGCTGCTCGCCGGAACCGCGAGCGCCGCGCCCGCGCCCGGTGCCCCCGGCGTCGGCGACCCGTACTACCCGAACGCCGGCAACGGCGGCACGGACGTGCTGCACTACGACATCCGGCTCACCTACCAGCCCGCGACCGACCTGCTGTCCGGCACCACGACGCTGCTGCTGACCGCGACCCAGGACCTCTCGCGGTTCGACCTGGACTTCGCGCTGAAGGCGTCGAGCGTGCGGGTGAACAACCGGCCGGCGCAGTTCACGAACCAGACCGGCAACGGCGAGCTCGTCGTCACCCCGGCGCAGCCGCTGCTCAAGGGCCAGACCGCGACCGTCGTCGTCGCCTACGCGGACACGCCGTCGACCGAGACGGTGGACGGCGTCAACGCGTGGAAGAAGGGTGCGTTCGGCGCGCTCGGCATCGACGAGCCGCAGAGCTCGGCGTGGTGGTTCCCGGCCAACGACCACCCGACCGACAAGGCGACCTACGACGTCTCGATCGAGGCGCCGGACGGCAACGTGGCCATCTCCAACGGCTCGCTGGTCCGCACGACCAAGCAGCGCGCGGGCTGGACGCGCTGGCAGTGGCGCAGCACGAAGCCGCAGGCCACGTACCTGACGTCGTTCATCGTCGGCAACTACGAGCTGGTCCAGTCGACGACCCCGGACGGCAAGCCGTTCGTCACCGCCTACGGCGCCGACCTCGGCGACTCGCTGTACGCGGCGAAGGCCAGCGTCGAGCGCACCCCGGAGATCAACGAGTTCCTGGCGACCCAGTTCGGCCCGTACCCGTTCGAGGCCGAGGGCGGCGTCGTGACCAGCGGCATCGGGTTCTCCCTGGAGAACCAGACCCGGCCGACGTACGGCGCCCGCAACTTCCGCGCGGGCTCGAACACGACGCTGATCGCCCACGAGAACGCCCACCAGTGGTTCGGCGACAACGTGTCGCTCGGCCGCTGGAGCGACATCTGGCTGAACGAGGGCTTCGCGTCGTACGCGGAGTGGCTGTGGTCGGAGCACGAGGGCGAGGGAACGGTCGCGGAGCTGGCGCAGTACACGTACGACTCGAACCCGGCCGACGGCGACCTGTGGAAGCTCGTCCCGGCCGACCCCGGCGCGGACAACCAGTTCGACAACGCGGTGTACGACCGGGGCGCGCTGACGCTCCAGGCGCTGCGGACGGCCGTGGGTGACCAGGCGTTCTTCACCATCCTGAAGACGTGGCAGGCGCAGCGGGGCGGGTCGAACGGGCGGATCCTGGACTTCACCGCGCTGGCGGAGAAGGTCTCGGGCAAGCCGCTGCACGACCTGTTCCAGACGTGGCTCTACACGGCGGGCAAGCCCGCGGTGGGCCCGAACGGCGCTCCCGCCGCCGCGGCTCGCTCGGCTGTGGCTTCTGCTCCCGCTTCCGTGAAGCCGCGCTCGTACGAGCAGATCCAGCAGAACCACCGGTTCCTCGCCGCCGAACACGCGGGCTGAGCGGGACCGCTACGCTCGCGGCGTGAGCACGAGAGGTGAGCGGGCGAGGCGCGTCGGGTGGTGGACCACCCTCGGCGTCGCCTCGCTCCTCACCGTGATGTGCGTGTGCCTCCTGTTCGCCGCGATCCGGAACGACAGCGCGATCTCGGAGCAAATGGGGACGGCGACGGCGACGGTCGATTCGGTGGCGTTCGACCGGACGATCATCCACTTCGAGACGCCGGACGGGATCGTGCACAGCCCGGCGAACGGGGTGCTTTACCCGGACGGGCTGGCGGCCGGGCAGCTGGTGCGGATCGAGTACGACGCTTCGGATCCGGAGCTGGCACGGGTGGCTGGGCGGTCGGCTGCGTTGACGCTGCTGCCGCTGGGGAGTTTCGTGTTTTTCACGTGGCTGGTGGCTGGGCCGGCGTTGTGGTGGATTCGGCGGCAGAACAAGCGGGCTTCGGCTGCTGCTTGAGAGGTTCCCGCTCCTCGTCCTCGATTGTTCAACACCGGAGACCCGGCCTCAAGGGCGCCTTCGGCGTCGCTTCGCGATGAGCTTCGCTCACCCTTGACCCCGGCTCTCCGGTGCTGACTGCGGCTGGGACGAGGGGCGGGGGAGGTGTAGGGCGGGTGGCTGGGTCTCGCTCCGCCCCCTCGGGCCGCAACCTCGATCAGCCCGCCGTCTCCTGCCACCAGCCCAGTACCTCGTCCGCCACCCCCGGGGCCGCCACCAGCAAGCCGTCCGTCGGCAGCGCCGTGTCCTCTCCGTGCTTGTCCAGCACCACCGCGCCCGCCTCGATCGCCATGGCCACCGAGCCGGCCACGTCCCACTCGTGGTAGCTGTGCAGCACCGCCGCCGCCGCGTGGCCCAGTGCCACCTGGGCGATCGACAGCGCCGCCGAGCCGAGTACCCGTACGCCCGCGTGGGCCGCCGCCGCTCGCTCGATGAAGCCGCCCATTCCCGGCCACGGTCCCGTTCGGGCCAGCTCCGTGCACACCAGTGCTCCCGCCGTCACGCAGCGGTCCGCGAGCTTGATCGGCTTGCCGTTCGCGCGGGCCCCCCGGCCGCGCGCCGCGGCGTAGATCTGGGCGCGGTACGGGTCCGCCACCACCCCGACCACCGGGCCCGCCGCGTCCACCAGCGCCAGGCTGTACGCGCACCACGGCACCCCGGCCACGTAGTTCGCCGTCCCGTCCACCGAGTCCACCACCCAGCGGTACTCGGCGACGTCCGCTCCGTGGTCCGCGCCGAACTCGTGGCCGACCACCGGGATGCCCGGGAACTCCGCCGTCAGGACGCGCCGGGTGTGGCGCTCCAGGATGCGGTCGGTGTCGGTGACCCAGTCGAACGGCGAGTCCAGCGTCGAAGGGTGGGCGCCGCGGCCGGCGGTCGCGGTGATCACGTCGGTGGCGTCGTTGGCCAGCCGCCCGGCCACTTCGAGCGCCCTCGACAGCAGACCGGGCTCGACGGGCCGCGGCGGCCGTGAGGACAAGAGGGTCATGCCCGCCTAGTCTGGGCCACCCTGGTTTCCGGCACGCGACCACGAGATGACATGTCGTAGCCGATCTGTTCCGGCACCGTTGGCTCCCACGTCACACCCTCGCCAGTATCGGGTGCGATCGTCCAACACGTGCGAGTCGCCATAGTCACCGAAAGTTTCCTGCCCCAGGTGAACGGCGTGACCAACTCCGTCCTGCGGGTCGTCGAGCACCTGCGCGAACGCGCGCACGACGTGCTGATCATCGCGCCCGGCCCCGGCCCGGACTCCTACCGCGGCGCCCCGGTGGTCCGGATCCCCGCGTTCGACGTCCCCGGGGTCAGCTCCCTGCCGATCGGCCTGCCGACGCGGACCGTGCTCAACGCGCTGGCCGCGTTCGGCCCGGACGTCGTGCACCTGGCGTCGCCGTTCGTCGTCGGCGCGCGCGGGCTCGCCGCCGCGAGACGGCTGCGCGTCCCGGCGATCGCCGTCTACCAGACCGACATCGCCGGATTCGCCGCCGCGTACGGCTTCGGCATCGCCGCACGGGCCGCGTGGCGGTGGGTGCGGCGGCTGCACTCGCGCGCCGACCGGACCCTGGCGCCGTCCAGCGACTCCGTCGAGCAGCTGCGGCGGCACGGCGTCCCGCGGGTGCACCGGTGGGCGCGCGGGGTCGACATCGACCGGTTCTCGCCGTCGCACGCCGACCCGGTGCTGCGGGCCGAGCTGGCCCCGGACGGCGAGCTGCTCGTCGGGTTCGTCGGCAGGCTGGCGCCCGAGAAGGAGGTCGACCGGCTGGCCGCGCTCGCCGGGGTGCCCGGGATCCGCGTGGTCGTCGTCGGCGACGGCCCCGAACTGCCCGCGCTGAAGGCGCAGCTCCCGAACGCCGCGTTCCTCGGCGCGAAGTACGGCGAAGACCTCTCGAAGGCGTACGCGAGCCTCGACGTCTTCGTCCACACGGGACCGCACGAGACGTTCTGCCAGGCGGTGCAGGAGGCGATGGCCTCCGGGCTGCCGGTGCTCGCCCCGGACGCCGGTGGCCCGAAGGACCTCGTCCTGCCCGGCCGCACCGGCTACCTGCTGCCGGCGGACCGCGAACGGTTCGGCCCGGCGCTGGTCGAGAGGATCGACGCCCTGCGGGACGCCGCTCTGCGCGCGCGGCTGGGCGAGAAGGCGCGCAAGGTGGTGCTCGGCCGCACCTGGCCCGCCGTCTGCCACGAGCTGCTCGGGCACTACGAAGCCGTGCGGGGCCGGGCCGCCCGCGCGGCCTGACGTGCACATCGTCCAGCTCGCGAACTTCTACGGCCCGCGCTCGGGTGGGCTGCGCACCGCGCTGCACCACCTCGGCGCCGGCTACGTCGCGAGCGGGCACGAGGTGACGCTGGTCGTGCCGGGCCGCCGGTACGCCGACGAGGTGATGCCGACCGGCGTGCGCCGGTTCTCCCTGCCTGCCCCGCGGATCCCGGGCACCGGCGGCTACCGGGCCGTCGACCCGCACCGCGTCCGCGCGGTCCTGCGCAGGCTCGAGCCCGACCGGCTGGAGGTGTCGGACCGGCTGACGCTGCGGGGGATGGGCGGCTGGGCGAGCCGCCACGGCGTGCCCAGCACGGTCATCTCCCACGAACGCCTCGACCGTCTGCTGGAGCAGTTCCTGCTGCCCGCGCCGATGGCCCGCCGCGTCGCCGACGTCGCCAACCGGCGGATGGCCGCCGGCTACGACACGGTCGTCTGCACGACGGCGTTCGCGCGGGCGGAGTTCGACCGGATCGCCGCGCCGAACGTCCGCCGCGTCCCGCTCGGTGTCGACTTGGCGACCTTCCGGCCCGCCATGCGCGACGACGGCTGGCGCACCGACCTGGCTTCCGGTGCCGACGCCTTACTGGTCCACTGTGGACGGCTGTCGGCCGAGAAGCACGTGGAGCGCAGCGTGGACACCGTCGCCGCGCTGACCGAGGCGGGTGCGAAGGTCCGTTTGGTGGTGGCGGGCGACGGGCCGCGGCGGCGAGCCCTCGAACGCCGGGCGCGGGGGCTGCCGGTGACGTTCCTCGGGTTCCTGCCGGGCCGTGGCGACGTAGCGCGGCTGCTGGCCAGCGCCGACGTCTCCCTGGCGCCCGGCCCGCACGAGACCTTCGGGCTGGCCGCACTGGAAGCCCTCGCCTCGGGAACGCCGGTGGTGGTGTCGGCGTCGTCGGCGCTGCGGGAGATCGTGCGCCCGGGGTGCGGTGCGGCGGTGGACGACCACGCGCCCGCGTTCGCGGAAGCGGTGACCGGGCTCTTGGAAAGCCCCGAGGAGTTACGCAGGGCGGCGGCCAGGGCGCGGGCCGAGGAGTTCACCTGGTCAGCGACGGTGGCCGGGATGCTGGCCACATTCCACTGAGTGACCCGGACTAATCTCAGGTCATGTCACGCGCAAGCCTGGACAAGGATCCGCACGAAGTCGCCGCGATGTTCGACGGCGTCGCGTCCGGGTACGACCGGGCGAACTCGTTCATGACCTTCGGCTTCGACCGCCGCTGGCGCACCACCACCGCCCGCGTGCTCGACGCCCGCCGCGGGGAACGAGTCCTCGACCTCGCCGCCGGCACCGGCGTGTCGACCGTCGAGTACGCCCGCGGTGGCGCCTGGTGCCTGGCCGCCGACTTCTCGTTCGGCATGCTCCGCGCGGGCCTGCACCGGAACGTGCCGATGGTTGCGGCCGACGCGCTCAACCTGCCGTTCGCCGACGAGAGCTTCGACGCCGTCACGATCTCGCTCGCGCTGCGCAACTTCGTCGACCCGAAGGCCGCGCTCACCGAGATCGCCCGGGTGGTCAAGCCCGGCGGCCGGCTGGTGATCTGCGAGGTCTCGACCCCGCCGTTCGCGCCCATCCGGTTCGTCCACCGCCGGTTCGTCCTCAAGCTGCTGACCTGGGTCGGCAGCCGGACGTCGTCGAACCCCGAGGCCTACAAGTACCTGGCCGAATCCATGCTGACCTGGCCCGACCAGCGCACCCTCGGCGAGATCATCGCGAGCGCCGGGTGGACCGACGTCGAGTGGTTGAACCTCACATTCGGGGTCGTGGCCATCCACCGCGCGCGAAAGCCTGCCTAAACTCGCGTTCATGACGCGACGCACCGCAGACCAGGACGCCGAAGTCATCGTCGTCGGCGCCGGACCCGCTGGCTCCACCGTGGCCACCTACCTGGCCCGCGCGGGCGTCGACGTCCTCCTGCTGGAGAAGACCGAGTTCCCCCGCGAGAAGGTCTGCGGCGACGGCCTGACCCCGCGCGGCGTCAAGCAGCTCATCGACCTGGGCATCGACACCAGCGAGGACGCCGGCTGGGTGCACAGCCGCGGCCTGCGGATCCTCACCGGCGACCTGACGCTCGAGCTGGACTGGCCGGACCTGACGAGCTACCCGCCGTACGGCGTTTCCCGCACCCGCCACGACTTCGACGACCTCCTCGCGAAGCTCGCGGTCAAGGCGGGCGCGCGGCTCTACGAGCGCACCACCGTCACCAGCGCGATCACCAACGCGAGCGGGCGCGTGGTCGGCGTCGAGGCGAAGGTCGGCCCGGAGAAGACGCCGGTGAAGTACTACGCGCCGCTGGTGCTGGCCTGCGACGGCGTGTCCGCGCGGCTCGCGCTGAGCGTCGGCATCCAGAAGAACGAGAAGCGCCCGATGGGCGTCGCCGTGCGCCAGTACTACAAGAGCCCGCGCCACGACGACCCGTTCATCGAGGGCCACCTCGAGCTGTGGGACAAGTCCGACCCGCGGAACCCGAAGCTGCTGCCGGGCTACGGCTGGGCGTTCCCGCTCGGCGACGGCACGGTCAACGTCGGCCTCGGCATGCTGTCGACGTCGGCCTCCTTCCGGAACACCGACTACCGCGCGCTGCTGCGCCAGTGGCTCGACGGGACGCCCGAGGAGTGGGGCTACCGCGAGGAGAACGCGATCGGCAGGGTCGGCGGCGCCGGGCTGCCGATGGGCTTCAACCGCACCCCGCACTACCGCGACGGCCTGCTGCTGCTCGGCGACGCCGGCGGCATGGTCAGCCCGTTCAACGGCGAAGGCATCTCGGCGGCGATGGAGTCGGCGCAGATCGCGGCGGAGGTCGTCGTGCAAGCGCTGGCGCGGCGGGAAGGGCCATCGCGGGAGCGGGCGCTGGAGGCGTACCCGCGGGCCGTCGGCGAGCTGATGGGCGGCTACTACCAGCTGGGCAACGTGTTCGCGAAGATCATCGGCAAGCCGAAGATCATGCACGCCTGCACCAAGTACGGGTTGCGCATCAACAAGCTCCTGCCGCTGGTCTACAAGGGCTTGTCGGGCTGTTACGACGCCAAGGGCGGCGACGGCGTCGACCGGCTCATTTCGGCGCTGGCGAAGGTCACGCCGAGCCCGCGCTGACCGGATTTCCGAGAGCCCGGCACGGTTCCCGTGCCGGGCTTCCTCGCGCGCGGACACACGAGTGGCCTAGCAAGTTGGCCGTGCGGTCAGTGGGATAGATCACAGGTCAGCGCCCGTTTTGTCCGGCCGGATCGCGATCTTGAACGCCTTTCGCGCAGGTCGCGCGCGCGGTGTTGCCGACCCGTGACAACGATGGCGGCAAAACTTAGGCGACCCTTATAACACGGGGTACTAGGGACAAGAGTGTGAGTCGCGTCCTAGACTCCCCCCATGCTTTGTGAATCCCTTCACATCCGCGACGAGTGGCTTGTGAACTATTTCACAAGCAGGGCGCGGTCCAGCCACGGGCCGTAAGGAGACCCTGACCCTCGGCGGTGTGACCCAGGTCCCTTAGGGTGCCGACGAGGCCCAGCGGTTCCCCACCACAAGCACAACCGCAGCGGCGCGGAAAGGATGGCGAAGACCCCGTGCTGACGTTGCTGACCCGGACCGACACGGTGCAGCTGGCGCAAGAGGCCCCGAGCCTGAAGCCCTACCTGCCCATCGTGATCTTGTTCGTCCTGGCGCTCGGTTTCGCCGTACTGTCGGTCCTGCTCGGGCCGCTCGTCGGCCCCAGCCGGTACAACAAGGCCAAGCTGGCCGCCTACGAGTGCGGCATCGAGCCGTCCCCGCAGCCGCTCGTCGGCGCCGGGCGGATGCCGGTCGCGTACTACATCACCGCGATGCTGTTCATCCTGTTCGACATCGAGATGGTCTTCCTCTACCCGTTCGCCGTGCAGGCGGACGCGCTGGGCACGTTCGGCCTGGTGGAGATCCTGCTGTTCATCGCGACGGTCGGCTTCGCGTACGCCTACGTGTGGCGGCGCGGCGGCCTGGATTGGAACTAGACCCATGGGCCTGGAAGAAAAACTCCCCAACGGCATCCTGCTGGCCAGCCTCGAAGGCCTCGTCAACTGGGCGCGCAAGAACTCGCTGTGGCCCGCCACCTTCGGGCTCGCCTGCTGCGCGATCGAGATGATGACCGTCGGCGGTTCCCGCTACGACATCGCGCGCTTCGGCATGGAGCGCTTCAGCGCGACCCCGCGCCAGGCCGACCTGATGATCGTCGCCGGCCGCGTCACGCAGAAGATGGCCCCGGTCCTGCGGCAGATCTACGACCAGATGGCCGACCCCAAGTGGGTGCTCGCGATGGGCGTCTGCGCTTCCTCCGGCGGCATGTTCAACAACTACGCCGTGGTCCAGGGCGTCGACCACATCGTGCCGGTCGACATGTACCTGCCCGGCTGCCCGCCGCGGCCGGAGATGCTGCTGGACGCGATCCTCAAGCTGCACGCCAAGATCCAGGACGAGCCGATCAACGCCCGCCGCGCCGCCCTCCGCGCGGCCAGCGGGGCGCGCACCGAGCTCGTCGCGTCGTCGATCAAGTACGCGAAGAAGTAGAGCGATGACTGAGAACCCCCAACCCGGCGAAGAGCAGTCCAGCGCCGAGCGAGCCGAAACCGGCCTGACGGCGAAGGGTCCGGGCGCGGCCGAAGCGGTCGTCACCGGTCGCGAACGCCAGGGCATGTTCGGCGTCCACGGCACCGGCGACACCTCCGGCTACGGCGGCGTCCGGCTCCCGGCGTACAGCCCGGCGCCGGCCGAGCGCCCGTACGGCGGCTGGTTCGACCAGTTCGCCGACGAGTTCTACGCCGCGCTGGCCGAGCGCAAGATCCCCGTCGAGGCGATCCTGCAGACGACGGTCGACCGCGGCGAGATCACCTTCTACGTCGCCCGCGAGCACCTGCCCGCGATCGCGAAGACGCTGCGCGACGACGGCGGTCTCCGCTTCGAGCTGCTGTCCTCGGTGTCCGGGGTGGACTACGGCGTCGACGTCCCGCAGCGGCTGCACGCGGTCTACCACTTCACGTCGCTGACCTACCGGCGCCGGATCCGCCTCGAGGTCACCCTCGACATCGAGGACCCGCACGTGCCGTCGCTGGTCGGGACGTACCCGACCGCCGACTGGCAGGAGCGCGAGACCTGGGACATGTTCGGGATCGTCTTCGACGGCCACCCGGCGCTGACCCGGATCCTGATGCCGGACGACTGGGACGGCCACCCCCAGCGCAAGGACTACCCGCTCGGCGGGATCCCGGTCGAATACAAGGGCGCGGAGATCCCGCCGCCGGACCAGCGGAGGTCTTACTCGTGAGCACCGAAAACCTGTCGGACGTCACGACCGGGACGAGCACGACGGAAGCCGGCAGCGACAGCACCGACAGCGCGAACTACGCCGACTCCCGCGACACCACCGAAGGCCGCGTCTACACGGTCTCCGGCGGCGACTGGGACGACGTCATCGCCGACGCGGCGCACGACGAGCGCATGGTCATCAACATGGGCCCGCAGCACCCGTCGACGCACGGCGTGCTCCGGCTCGTGCTGGAGATGGAGGGCGAGACCGTCACGCAGCTGCGGTCGGTCATCGGCTACCTGCACACCGGCATCGAGAAGAACTGCGAGTACCGGACCTGGACCCAGGGCGTCACCTTCGTGACGCGGATGGACTACCTGGCCCCGCTCTCGACGGAGATGGCGTACTGCCTCGGCGTCGAGAAGCTGCTGCAGATCGAAGCCCCGCGCCGCGCGCAGCTGCTGCGCGTGATGCTGCTCGAGATCAACCGGATCGGCTCGCACCTGGTCTACATCGCCACCGGCGGCATGGAGCTCGGCGCCACCACCGCGATGACGCTCGGCTTCCGCGAGCGCGAAGAGGTGCTGCACCTGCTGGAGCACCTGACCGGCCTGCGGATGAACCACGCGTTCATCCGCCCCGGCGGCCTCGCGCAGGACATGCCGGCCGACTACCACGAGAAGGTCAGCGACTTCGTCAAGACGATGAAGAAGCGCCTTCCGCTGTACGACAAGCTCTTCACCGGCCAGCCGATCTGGCGCAACCGGCTCAAGGGCGTCGGCTACCTGCCGGTCGACGCGTGCCTCGCGCTCGGCGTCACCGGCCCGGTGCTGCGGTCGGCCGGTCTCCCGTGGGACCTGCGCAAGACCGAGCCGTACTCCTGCTACGACGAGTTCGACTTCGACGTGCCGGTGGACAACGGTGCCGACTGCTGGTCGCGCTACCTGATCCGCGTCCACGAGATGCACGAGAGCCTCAAGATCATCGAGCAGTGCCTCGAGAAGCTCGAGCCGGGCCCGGTCATGGTCGAGGACAAGAAGATCGCCTGGCCCGCGCAGCTGTCGATCGGCAGCGACGGCATGGGCAACTCGCTCGAGCACGTCAAGAAGATCATGGGCCAGTCGATGGAGTCCCTGATCCACCACTTCAAGCTGGTCACCGAGGGCTTCAAGGTGCCGGCCGGGCAGGTCTACACCTCGGTCGAGTCGCCGCGCGGCGAGCTGGGCGCGCACCTGGTTTCCGACGGCGGCACCCGGCCGCTGCGGGTCCACGTGCGCGAACCGAGCTTCGTGAACCTGCAGTCGATGCCCGCCATGGCCGAAGGCGGCCTGGTCGCCGACGTGATCGCCGCCATCGCCTCGATCGACCCCGTCATGGGGGGAGTGGACCGATGACCACAGCAGTTCCCGAGCCCGGGCCGAACTACGCGGACACCACGCACGCCGCGGCCGGGCCCGACACCGACGTCGTCGCCATCGCGCCGGACCCGGCGGTCGCCGCCGGGATCATCACCGAGACGCCGCTGGAAGACATCTTCGACGCGGACATCCACGCGAAGGCGCAGGAGCTGATCGCGCGCTACCCGATGTCCCGCTCGGCGCTGCTGCCGATGCTGCACCTCGTGCAGTCGGTGCAGGGGTACGTCAGCCAGGAGGGCATCGCGTTCTGCGCGAAGCAGCTCGACCTGTCCGACGCCGAGGTCAGCGCGGTCGCGACGTTCTACACGATGTACAAGCGCCGCCCGTGCGGCGAGCACCTCGTGAGCGTCTGCACCAACACGCTGTGCGCGGCCATGGGCGGCGACGCGATCTACAAGAAGCTCCAGACGCACCTCGGCTCCGAGGAGAACCCGCTGGGGCACAACGAGACCGCGGGCACGCCGAACGAGCCGGGCTCGATCACCCTCGAACACGCCGAATGCCTCGCGGCCTGCGACCTCGCCCCGGTCATCCAGGTCAACTACGAGTACTTCGACAACCAGACCGAGGAGAAGGCCGTCGCCCTGGTCGACGCGCTGCAGGCCGGCAAGAAGCCGGCCCCGACGCGCGGTGCCCCGCTGACCAGCTTCAAGGGCGCCGAGCTGCAGCTCGCCGGGTTCTTCCCGGAGGACGAGCGGACCTACCGCCGGGACGTCGACGGCCCGTCGCAGGCCGTCGAGACGCTGCGGGGCGCGAAGCTCGCGCAGGACCGCGGCTGGGTCGCCCCGGTGGCGTCCGATGTCCCGCTGCCAGAAGTGGAGAAGAAGTAATGGCTGACCCCATCACTCCCGTCCTCACGAAGCGCTGGCTGTCGCCGAACTCCTGGACGATCGGGCAGTACGAAGCACTCGAGGGCTACACGGCGATCCGCAAGGCACTGGCCGGGACGCCGGAGCAGCTCGTCCAGCTGATCAAGGACTCCGGCCTGCGCGGCCGCGGCGGCGCGGGCTTCCCGGCCGGCATCAAGTGGTCGTTCATGCCGCCGAACTTCGACAAGCCGCACTACCTGGTGATCAACGCCGACGAGGGCGAACCCGGTACCTGCAAGGACATCCCGCTGATGATGGCGGACCCGCACTCGCTCATCGAGGGCTGCATCATCGCCTCGTACGCGATGCGGTCCAACCACTGCTTCATCTACGTCCGCGGCGAAGCCCTGCACTGCATCCGCCGCCTCAACGCGGCCGTGCGCGAAGCCGAAGCGGCGGGCTACCTGGGCGAGAACATCCTCGGCTCGGGCTTCGACCTCAAGATCACCGTCCACGCCGGCGCGGGCGCGTACATCTGCGGCGAGGAGACGGCGCTGCTGGACTCGCTGGAAGGCCGTCGCGGCCAGCCGCGGCTCAAGCCGCCGTTCCCCGCGGCCGCCGGGCTGTACGCCGCGCCGACCACGGTGAACAACGTCGAGACCATCGCCAGCGCGCCCTACATCGTCAACGCCGGTTCCAGCTGGTTCCGCGAGATGGGCCGCGAGAAGTCGCCCGGCCCGAAGATCTACTCGATCTCCGGCCACGTCGAGAAGCCCGGCCAGTACGAGTGCCCGCTCGGCACCACGCTGCGCGAGCTCCTGGACATGGCAGGCGGCATGAAGGACGGCATCCCGCTCAAGTTCTGGACCCCCGGCGGCTCGTCCACCCCGATGTTCACCGCCGAGCACCTCGACGTTCCCCTGGACTTCGAGGGCGCGGCGGAAGCCGGGTCGATGCTGGGCACCACCGCCGTCCAGGTCTTCAACGAGACCGTGTCGGTGCCGTGGGCCGTGATGAAGTGGACGCAGTTCTACGAGCACGAGTCCTGCGGCAAGTGCACGCCGTGCCGCGAAGGCACGTACTGGCTGGCGCAGATCCTCGAGCGCATGGTCGAAGGCCACGGCACCGAGGAGGACATCGACACCCTCCTCGACGTCTGCGACAACATCCTCGGCCGGTCGTTCTGCGCCCTCGGCGACGGCGCGGTGTCGCCGATCCAGAGCGGTATCAAGTACTTCCGCGAGGAGTTCCTCGCGCTGTGCGAAGCCAACCGCCACGAACAGACGAAGCCCGAACTCGTGGGAGCGCAGGCATGACGATCGCGCCCGACAAGCCCGAGACCACCGAGACGCCGGTCCCCGAGGGCCACGTCAAACTGGTCATCGACGGCGAAGAGGTCATCGCCCCCAAGGGCGAGCTCCTCATCCGCACGGCCGAACGCCTCGGCACGGTCATCCCGCGGTTCTGCGACCACCCGCTCCTCGACCCGGCGGGCGCCTGCCGCCAGTGCCTGGTCGAGGTCGAAATGGGCGGCCGTCCGATGCCGAAGCCGCAGGCGTCCTGCACGATGACCGTCGCCGACGGCATGGTCGTCAAGACGCAGCTGACCTCGCCGGTCGCGGACAAGGCCCAGCAGGGCGTGATGGAGCTGCTGCTCATCAACCACCCGCTGGACTGCCCGATCTGCGACAAGGGCGGCGAGTGCCCGCTGCAGAACCAGGCGCTGGCCCACGGCCGGACCGAGTCCCGGTTCGTCGACACCAAGCGGACGTTCCCGAAGCCGCTGCCGATCTCCACGCAGGTGCTGCTGGACCGCGAGCGCTGCGTGCTCTGCCAGCGCTGCACCCGGTTCTCCCGCGAGATCGCCGGCGACCCGTTCATCGAGCTCCTCGAACGCGGCGCCCACCAGCAGATCGGCACCGCGGAGACGGCGGACGTCCTGGACCTGGCCTCGCGGACGACGTCCGGGCAGCCGTTCCAGAGCTACTTCTCCGGCAACGTCATCCAGATCTGCCCGGTCGGGGCCCTGACCAGCGCGGCCTACCGGTTCCGGTCGCGGCCGTTCGACCTGGTGTCCGCGCCGAGCGTCTGCGAGCACTGCTCCTCCGGCTGCGCCGAGCGCACCGACTTCCGGCGCGGCAAGGTGCAGCGCAAGCTGGCCGGCGACGACCCCGAGGTCAACGAAGAGTGGATCTGCGACAAAGGCCGGTTCGCCTTCCGCTACACCGGCGCGGAGGACCGCATCAAGCGGCCGCTGGTCCGCAACCACGAGACCGGTGAGCTGGAAGAAGCGTCCTGGACCGACGCGCTGCGCATCGCCGCCGCGGGCCTGACCGAGGCCCGCGCGAACGGCGGCGCCGCGGTGCTGACCGGTGGCCGGCTGACCGTCGAGGACGCCTACGCGTACTCGAAGTTCGCCCGCGTCGCCCTGCGCACCAACGACGTCGACTTCCGCGCCCGCCCGCACTCGGCCGAGGAACTCGCGTTCCTCACCTCGCACGTCGTGGGCACGACGCCGGAGTCCGGCGTCACCTTCGGCGAGATCGAGCGGGCCCGCACGGTCCTGTGCGTCGCCTTCGAGCCCGAGGACGAAGCCCCGATCGTGTTCCTGCGGCTGCGCAAGGCGGCCCGCCGGAACAAGACCCGGGTCGTCCACTTGGGACAGTGGACGACGTCGTCGGTGCGCAAGACGTTCGGTGAACTGCTCGCCTGCGTCCCCGGCCAGGAGGCCGCGGCCGTCGAAGGCATCGCCAAGCACGCGCCGGACCTCGACGAGGCCCTGCGCGGCGAAGGCGCGGTCGTCCTGGTCGGCGAGCGCGCCGCCGCGGTCCCCGGCCTGTTCGCCGCCCTGCACGACCTGGTCGAGCGCACCGGCGTCCGGCTCGCGTGGATCCCGCGCCGCGCCGGTGACCGGGGCGCGCTGGAGACCGGCTGCGTGCCGTCGCTGCTGCCCGGTGGCCGCCGGGTCGGCGACGACGCCGCCCGCGTCGCCGTCGAAAACGCCTGGGGCGTCCCGCTCCCGGCCACCCCGGGCCGCGACACGACCGACATCCTGCTGGCCGCTTCGGCGGGCGAGCTCGGCGGCCTGGTCGTCGGCGGGGTCGACCCGTACGACCTGCCGGACCCGGACCTCGCGCTGCGCGCGCTGGACAACGCCGGGTTCGTGGTCAGCCTCGAACTGCGGCACAGCGCGGTGACCGAGCGCGCGGACGTGGTGCTCCCGGTGGCCGCGTCGGACGAGAAGTCCGGCAGCTACCTCAACTGGGAGGGCCGCACCCGCCCGTTCGACACGACCATCGAAGGCACCGGCGCCCTGCCGGACTGCCGGGTGCTCGACACGCTCGCCGTCGAGATGGACGCGGACCTGTTCACGCAGACGCCGGCCGCCGCGCGCGGTGACTTCGGGAAGCTGGGCCAGGCCTCGGCGCTGCGCTGGAGCCACGTCGCCGCCGAGGTCGCCCCGCCCGCGTCGCCGGGTGACGGGCAGGCGGTCCTCTCGACCTGGCGCCAGCTGATCGACAACGGGTCCCTGCAGGACGGCGAGCCGCACCTCAAGGGCACCCAGCGCACGCCGGTCGCGCGGCTCTCGGCGAAGACCGCCGCAGGGCTGGGTGTCACCGTCACGGTGAGCACCGAGCGCGGTGCGATCACGCTGCCGGTGGAGATCGCCGACCTGCCCGACGGCGTCGTGTGGCTGCCGGGCAACTCGGACGGCTCCGCCGTGTTCAAGACGCTCGGTGCCGGCCACGGCGCCGTCGTGAACCTCGCTGGAGGTGGGCAATGACCCCGCTGCTGACCGAAGCCGCCGTCGGGAGCGTCCCCGACGCGGCGACGCGGGCGGCGCTGCTGGCGGACGACCCGTTGTGGCTGATCCTGCTCAAGTGCGTGGTCATCCTGCTGATCGGGCCGATCCTGACGATCTTCCTGATCGTCTGGGAGCGCAAGGCGGTCGGCCGGATGCAGAACCGGCCCGGCCCCAACCGGGTCGGCCCCGGCGGCTACCTGCAGTCGCTGGCGGACGCGATCAAGCTGCCGTTCAAGGAACAGATCATCCCGGACACCGCCGACCGCAAGGTGTACTTCCTCGCGCCGGTGCTTTCCGCGGTCCCCGCGCTGATCGCGCTCTCGGCCATCCCGTTCGGGCCGGTCGTGTCGATCTTCGGCGAGCGGACCGTGCTGCAGCTGCTCGACCTGCCGGTCAGCGCGCTGGTGATCCTGGCCTGCTCCTCGATCGGCGTCTACGGCATCGTGCTCGCCGGCTGGGCCTCGGGCTCGCCGTACCCGCTGCTCGGCGGCATGCGCTCGGCGGCGCAGGTGATCTCCTACGAGATCGCGATGGGCCTGTCGATCGTCGCGGTGATCCTGCAGGCCGGGTCGCTCGACCTGGCCGACATCGTCGCCAAGCAGCAGCCGGCGTGGTTCCTCTACCTGGTGCCGAGCTTCGTGATCTACCTGATCTCGATGGTCGGCGAGACCAACCGCGCGCCGTTCGACCTCCCGGAGGCCGAGTCGGAGCTGGTCGGCGGCTTCCACACCGAGTACAGCTCGATGAAGTTCGCGATGTTCTTCCTCGCCGAGTACGTCAACATGGTGATCGTCTCGGCGTTCGCGACGACGCTGTTCCTCGGCGGCTGGATGGCCCCGTGGCCGCTGTCGCTGATCGGGAACAACGTGCTCAACACCGGCTGGTGGCCGGTGCTGTGGTTCTTCGCGAAGATGTTCGTCCTGCTCTTCGGGTTCATCTGGCTGCGCGGCACGCTGCCCCGCCTGCGCTACGACCAGTTCATGCGGCTGGGCTGGAAGGTCCTGGTCCCGCTGAACCTGCTGTGGATCATCATGGTGACCTTCGCGAAGGTCATCACCTGGAACACCGCGACCATCATCATCGCCGCGGTCGCCATCTTCATCGTCGTCGCGCTGTTCTTCTACGTCCGCGCGGCGGGCCGCGAAGAGGAGAGCGAGAGCATCCCGGTGACCGGCGGCGGTTTCCCGGTCCCGCCGCTGGACCTCAAGGTCCCGCAGACCACCCCGCGTCAGAAGGCTTTGGCCAAGGCCGAGGCGAAGGCGGCCCGCCGCAAGCCGGCGGCCGTCGGTACCGCAAAGGAAGGAGCGCAAGATGGGGTTTCTTGATCCCGTCAAGGGCTTCGGCGTCACCTTCGGGATGATGTTCAAGAAGGTCGCCACCGAGGAGTACCCGGAGGCCGGCGCGCCGGCCGCGCCGCGGTACCACGGGCGCCACCAGCTGAACCGGCACCCGGACGGCCTGGAGAAGTGCGTCGGCTGCGAGCTGTGCGCGTGGGCGTGCCCGGCGGACGCGATCTTCGTCGAGGGCGGTGACAACACCGAGGAAGCCCGGTACTCGCCGGGCGAGCGGTACGGCGCGGACTACCAGATCAACTACCTGCGCTGCATCGGCTGCGGCCTCTGCATCGAGGCGTGCCCGACCCGGTCGCTGACGATGATCAACTTCTACGAGCTGGCCGACGACGACCGCCAGCGGCTGATCTACACGAAGGAGGACCTGCTCGCCCCGCTGCTGCCCGGCATGGAGCAGCCGCCGCACCCGATGCGGCTCGGCGAGAACGAGCAGGACTACTACGTGAACGGCCCCGAACTCGCACGCGGGGAGGGCGTCAAGTGATCGCCGCCCTCCTGGCCCAGGCCCCGACCGGGGCCGCCGCCGGTGTCACCACCGGTGAGGCCGTCGCGTTCTGGATCCTCGGCCCGCTTTCGCTGCTCGGCGCGCTCGGCATGATCTTCTCCCGCAACGCCGTGCACTCGGCTCTGTGGCTGGTGCTGACGATGCTGAGCCTGGGCGCGCTGTACATGATCCAGTCGGCGCCGTTCCTCGGCTTCACGCAGATCATCGTCTACACCGGCGCGATCATGATGCTGTTCCTGTTCGTGCTGATGCTGGTCGGCCGGGAGAGCTCGGACTCGGTCGTCGAAGTCCTGCGCGGCCAGCGGCTCGCCGCCACCGTGCTCGGCATCGGGATGGCCGCGCTGCTGGCCACCGGCATCTACCGCGCGATGGAGAACGTCACCCCGGCGACCCCGCTCGACTCGGCGACACCGGCGGGCGGCGGGCCCAAGGGGCTCGGCAAGCTGATCTTCACCGACTACCTCTTCCCGTTCGAGCTGACCTCGGCACTGCTCATCACCGCCGCGATCGGCGCGATGGTGCTGGCCTTCACCGACCGGCACGCCAAGGGCGGGAAGCTGTCGCAGAAGGAACTGGTGCTGCTGCGCTTCCGCGGCGAGCACGACCGGCCGTCGCCGCTGCCCGGCCCGGGTGTCTTCGCCACCGCCAACTCCGTGGCCACGCCGGCGCTGCTGCCGGACGGCTCGGTCGCCCCGGAGTCGCTGTCGGCGATCATCGAGTCCACCTCGGCGATCGAGCTGGCGAAGGAACGCAAGCTCGTCTCGGACGAGGGCCCGCACCCGGACGCGCACGCGCTGGTCGGCTCCGAAAGCTCTGATTCCGAGGGGGAGAAGGCATGACCCCGACGTACTACCTGCTGCTGTCGGCGCTGCTGTTCGCGCTCGGCGCGGTCGGCGTGCTGGTGCGGCGCAACGCGATCGTCGTGTTCATGTGCATCGAGCTGATGCTCAACGCGGTGAACCTGTCGCTGGTCACCTTCGCCCGGATCAACGGCGGGCTCGACGGCCAGATCATGGCGTTCTTCGTCATGGTCGTCGCGGCCGCCGAGGTCGTGGTCGGCCTGGCGATCATCATGGCCATCTTCCGCACCCGGCGCTCGGCCTCGGTCGACGACACCAACCTGCTGAAGTACTAGGAGACCTCCGAGTGACCGCATCATCGTGGCTGCTGGTGGCCCTCCCGGCTCTCGGCGCCCTGATCCTTCTGCTGGCAGGGAAACGCGCCAAGGCCTGGGGGCATCTGCTCGGCTGTGCCACCGTCACCCTGGCTTTCGTCTACGGGCTGATCCTGTTCTTCAGCGCCGACACGGCCACCACGTCCGACGTCAAGGTCTACTCGTGGATCCCGGTCGGGGCGCTGCAGGTGGACTTCGGGCTGCGGATCGACGCGCTGTCGCTGACGTTCGTGCTGCTCATCACCGGCGTCGGCATGCTGATCCACTACTACTCGATCGGCTACATGGCCGACGACGAGGGCCGGTACCGCTTCTTCGCGTACCTCAACCTCTTCGTCGCCTCGATGCTGGTCCTGGTGCTGGGCAACAGCTTCGTGACGCTCTACCTCGGCTGGGAGGGCGTGGGTCTCGCGTCCTACCTGCTCATCGGCTGGTACCAGGGCCGCCCGTCCGCCGCCACCGCGGCGAAGAAGGCGTTCCTGATGAACCGCGTCGGTGACGTCGGGCTCGCGCTGGCGATCTTCATCATGTTCAAGTACGCGGGCTCGACCGGCTACGCCGAGGTGTTCAAGGCGGTCGGCGACGGCAAGTTCTCCACGGGTGCGATCACCGCGATGGCGATCCTGCTCCTGCTGGGCGCCTGCGGTAAGTCCGGCCAGTTCCCGCTGCAGGCGTGGCTCCCGGACGCGATGGAGGGCCCGACCCCGGTGTCGGCCCTGATCCACGCGGCCACGATGGTCACCGCCGGCGTCTACCTGGTCGCCCGCTCGAAGGACATCTTCAACGCCACCGAAGACGGCCGGCTGATCGTCACGCTGGTCGGCACGGTGACGCTGCTGCTCGGGTGCATCATCGGCTGCGCGTACGACGACATCAAGAAGGTCCTCGCGTACTCGACGGTCAGCCAGATCGGCTACATGATGCTGGCCGTCGGCCTCGGGCCGATCGCGTACGCGCTCGGCATCATGCACCTGGTCGCGCACGGTTTCTTCAAGGCCGGGCTGTTCCTCGGGGCCGGGTCGGTCATGCACGGCATGAACGACGAGGTCGACATGCGGAAGTTCGGCGGCCTGCGCAAGGCCATGCCGATCACCTTCATCACCTTCGGCCTCGGCTACCTGGCCCTGATCGGCATCCCGCCGCTGTCGGGCTTCTTCACCAAGGACGCGATCATCGAAGCGGCGTTCGGCCAGGGCGGCTGGCGCGGCTGGGTGATGGGCGGCGCGGCGCTGCTCGGTGCCGGGCTCACCGCGTTCTACATGACCCGCCTGATGATGATGACGTTCTTCGGCAAGGAGCGCTGGAAGGACATCAAGTCCTCGGACGGCCGCGACTTCCACCCGCACGAGTCCAAGCCGGTCATGTGGGTCCCGATGGCGGTCCTCGCGGTCGGCTCGGTCGGGGCGGGCTTCTTCTTCTCCCAGGGTGAGCGCTTCGCCCACTGGCTGGCTCCGTCGGTCGGCGAGCTGGAGGAAGCCCACCACGCGCCGTTCGACGCCTGGGTGATCTCCGTGGCGGCGGTCGTGCTCTCGCTGCTCGGCGTCGCGCTCGCGTACCTGATCTTCCGCCGTGACGTCCCGGTCGAGCAGCCCCAGCGGGTCTCGTTCGTCACCCGGG
This sequence comes from Amycolatopsis sp. Hca4, assembly GCF_013364075.1. Lineage (GTDB taxonomy): Bacteria > Actinomycetota > Actinomycetes > Mycobacteriales > Pseudonocardiaceae > Amycolatopsis. Next base: position 5,639,883 of record NZ_CP054925.1, on the reverse strand, counting down.
CCGCGCGCAAGGACCTCTACGGCAACGCCCTCAACGAAACCCTGGTCGCCCGCCCGGGCACCTGGCTCTCGCGGGCGCTGGTGTACGTCGACAACCGCGGCGTCGACGGCGCGGTCAACGGCCTGGCCGCCGGTCTCGGCGGCGGGTCCGGCCGGTTGCGGCGGCTGCAGACCGGGTTCGTCCGGTCCTACGCGCTGTCGATGCTAGGCGGCACGTTCCTGCTTCTGGCGGCTCTCCTGCTGGTGAGGTTCTCCTGATGACCTGGTTGCTCATCCTCATCCTGGTGCCGCTGGCCGGCTCCCTGGTGCTGGCGTTCCTCAAGGGGAACGACCGCGCCGCGGTGCTGGCCGCGCTCGGGTTCTCGATCCTCGAGTTCGTGCTGGTGATCCCGTTCTGGCTCAGCTACGACGCCGCCGGGCCCCGGCTGCAGATGACGTCGAGCTTCGACTGGATCCCCAGCTTCGGCGTGCACATCGCGTTCGGCACCGACGGCATCGCGCTGATCATGATCGCGGTGATCGCGCTGCTGGTGCCGATCGTGGTCGGCGGGCTCGGCACGATGGACAAGCTCCCGCCGGGGCGCAGCGCGGGCGGGTTCCTGTCGCTGATCCTGCTGCAGGAGGCGCTCACGATCGGCGTGTTCGCCGCGACCGACGTCTTCCTGTTCTACGTGCTGTTCGAGATCATGCTGATCCCGATGTACTTCCTGATCGGCGGCTACGGCGGCGCGAACCGGCAGTACGCGGCGGTGAAGTTCTTCCTCTACTCGTTCCTCGGCGGCCTGATCATGCTGGCCTCGGCGATCGGGGCGTACTCGCTGGCGGCGGACAAGCTCGGCAAGGGCACGTTCGACTGGGCCACGCTGGTGACAGTGGTGCGCGACGCGCCGCTGTCCACCCAGATCTGGCTGTTCCTCGGGTTCTTCCTGGCCTTCGCGATCAAGGCGCCGCTGGTGCCGTTCCACACCTGGCTGCCGGACGCGGCGGGGGAGGCGCCGATCGGCGTCGCCGTCCTGCTGGTCGGCGTGCTGGACAAGGTCGGCACGTTCGGGTTCCTGCGCTACTGCCTGCCGATGTTCCCGGAGGCGAGCAAGACCCTGGCGCCGCTGGTGCTGGTGCTGTCGGTGATCGGCGTCCTCTACGGCTCGATCCTCGCGGCGGGCCAGCGGGACATGAAGCGGTTCATCGCCTACGTGTCGATCGCCCACTTCGGGTTCATCTCGCTGGGCATCTTCGCGTTCAACGAGCAGGCGATGGTCGGCTCGGCGACGTACATGCTCAACCACAGCCTGGCGACCGGCATGCTGATCGTGGTGATCGGCCTGGTGATCGCCCGCGGCGGCTCGTCCCGCATTTCGGACTACGGCGGCATGGCCAAGGTGACCCCGTTGCTGGCCGGGCTGTTCCTGCTCGCCGGTCTGTCCACTTTGTCCCTGCCGGGCACGAACTCGTTCGTCTCCGAGTTCCTCGTGCTCATCGGGTCCTTTGTGGACCAGCCGGTGTACACGATCCTCGCCACGGTCGGCATGGTGCTGGCCGCGGCGTACGTCCTGTGGCTCTACCAGCGGGTCTTCCAGGGCCCGGTCCGCGGTGACGCGCTCGTGGGCGTCGGCGGGGGACCGGGCACGGCGATCGCGCCGGAACTGGGCGCCAAGAAGGCCATCCGCGACCTGAACGGTCGTGAGATCGCGATCCTCGCGCCGCTGGTCGTGCTGATCCTCGTTCTCGGCTTCTACCCGAAGCCGGTGCTCGACACAGTCACCCCGACGGTGCAGCAGACGCTGTCCGCGGTCCAGGGAGGCAAGTAAAAGTGCTCGACATCCTCCTGACCCAGGCGCCGTCGCCGATCACGGTGCCGTCGATCGACTACCCGGCCGTGCTGCCGGTGCTGATCGTCCTCGGCGCGGCGTGCGTCAGCGTGCTGGTCGAGGCGTTCGCCGCGAAGCGCTCGCGGTTCGGCATCCAGGTGGTCCTGAGCCTGGCGTCGATCGTCGCGGCCGGCGTCAGCCTGATCGTCTACGCGACGGGCAGCGCACCGGCGGGCGGCGTCACGACGTTCAGCGGCGCGATCTCGATCGACCGGCCGGCGCTGTTCCTCTGGGGCACGCTGCTGGCGCTGGCCGTCGGCGCGGTGCTGCTGATCTCCGACCGCGTGGTCGAGCCGGGCGGCGCGCTGGTCGCCCAGGCGGGCATCCGACCGGGCACGGTCCAGGACCGCGCCCAGACGGCGACCGTGATGCAGACCGAGGTGTTCCCGCTGACGCTGTTCGCGCTCGGCGGCATGATGGCCTTCACCGCGGCGAACGACCTGCTGACGATGTTCATCGCGCTGGAAGTGCTGTCGCTGCCGCTGTACCTGATGTGCGGCCTGGCCCGCCGTCGCCGCTTGCTGTCCCAGGAAGCGGCGGTCAAGTACTTCCTGCTGGGGGCGTTCTCCTCGGCGTTCTTCCTGTACGGGCTGGCGCTGCTGTACGGCTACGCGAACTCGGTGAAGCTGGGCGACATCGCGGCCGCGGCGGCGGGTTCGGACCGGTCGGACACGCTGCTGTTCGCGGGCCTGGGCCTGCTGGTGGTCGGCCTGCTGTTCAAGGGGTCGGTCGGTCCGTTCCACACGTGGACCCCGGACGTGTACCAGGGCGCACCGACCCCGGTGACGGCGTTCATGGCGGCGTGCACGAAGGTCGCGGCGTTCGGCGGCATCCTGCGGGTGCTGTCGGTGGCGTTCTCGTCGACGTCGTGGGAGTGGCGTGGCGTCCTCTGGGGCGTCGCGATCATCTCGATGGTGATCGGCGCGGTGCTGGGCCTGACCCAGACGGACGTCAAGCGCATGGTGGCGTACTCGTCGATCGCCCACGCGGGGTTCCTGCTGGTCGGAGCGATCGCGATGACGCGCGACGGGCTGTCGAGCACGCTGTTCTACCTGCTGGCGTACGGCTTCACGACGCTGGCGGCGTTCGGCGTGATCAGCCTGGTCCGCGATTCTTCGGGCGAGGCGACGCACCTGTCGGCGTGGGCGGGGCTCGCCAAGCGGTCGCCGCTGCTGGCCGGTGTCTTCACGTTCTTGCTGTTGGCGTTGGCGGGGATTCCGCTGACTTCCGGTTTCGTGGGGAAGTTCGTGGTGTTCTCGGCGGCGCTGTCGGACGGAATGGCCCCGCTGGTGGTGGTGGCACTGGTGTTCAGCGCGGTGGCGGCGTTCTTCTACCTGCGCGTGATCGTGTTGATGTACTTCTCGGAGCCGGCGGCGGACGGGCCGTCGGTATCGGTCCCGGGCTTCGGAACGGGGACGGCGATCTTCCTGGGCACGGCGGTGACGCTGGTGCTGGGCCTGGCCCCGGCGTTCGCACTCGGCTGGGCGGGTTCGGGCGGTTTCGCTTCCTGAGGTTTTTTAGGCCGCCGCTCCCTGCTTTTTGGGGCGGCGGCCTTATTTCAGTTTCTGGCTGAGTTTCCGTGGTTCACCGGACACGACGCTGATGTACCCATCGGCGACGGCAATCCCGACCCGGCCGTCTTTCAGATCCAGGTAGTTGACGAGCTTGCCGTCGGTTTGAAGCTGCCCGAGCCCGAAGTGGGGTTGTTTGACGAGGGCGTCGAGTTCCTTCGCTTCGCGGCTGCGATCGGGGTCGTCGTCGAAGACGTCACTCGGCGGTGGTTTTCGGAAGTCCTCTTGCGGCAGCGAGAAGGGCTTGATCCCGGCCGGTGGGTAGTCGGGCAGGTGTGCGACGAGGGCGTCGGCGGGGTGGGTTTTGACGTCGGCGAGTTCGACCTGATCGCCTTGGCAGACAACGCAGATCCGGTCTTGTCCGTTGACGGCGACGAGGACGTTCCGCTGGCCCGTGGTGTCCCGTGCGTAGGCGACGTATTCCTGGGTCGGGTGGTCGATGAGGTGGAGGAGGTCTTCGAATTCGGGGGTGAAGGTGTGGCCCCGGGTGAAGCCGTAGGGGCTCAGTTCTTCGAAGGCTTCCTGGTGGACCTGGTGTTTCGCTGAGGGCGGGATGTAGCGGAGGCCCTGCGCGAAGACGGGGTGCGGGTCCCCGCCGCCGACGTGCCGGAGGGCGGTGAGGAGGGTGTTCAGTGAGAAGACGGCCATTATTTCTTCTTTTCGCCGATGACCGGGGGCATCGGTTTTTCGGTGAAACCGCCGAAGGTTTCGTCGGGGTCGGGGTTTTGCAGGTAAGGTGACTTCTTCTTTTCGCGGTCTTCTTCTTTGCCACCGCGTTGGGCGAGGGGTGTGCCCATGGGAAGGCCGTTGGCGCCTCGGGGGCCGGCGGAGCCGCGGGCGGGGTTGGTGGGGAAGCGTTCCTCGGGGAGGCGTGCGCCGGTGCTGCTGCCTGGGGGGCGGGTGCCGGGCTGGTTCGGGCCTGTTCCTTTGGTGCTTCCCGGGGTTCCTGGTCCCATGGTTCCTGGTTGGTATCCGCCGCCGGTGTACGGGCCGGTTCCTGGGCCGAAGCCGCCTGGCCAGTTGGTGCCCGGGTAGTTGGTGCTCGGGCCGGTCAGGTTGCTGACGGGCTGCCCGGTGGGGCCGAACTCGTAGCCGCTTTGAGCGGCGGGCATGACGGGCCTGGGGACGTAGCTGTTGGCATGGGTGCTGTCGGAGTTGGTGGTGCCGGGCTGCGTCGTGCCGGGGTTTGTGGCGCTGGGGCCTGTAGTGCCGGGACGGATCTGGTTCTGCTGGCTCTGCTGGTTCTGCAGCTCTTGCTGGTGCAGTTGGTTTTGCTGAGTCGTGGCCCGGTCCTGATTACCGCCTGTGACGTGGTCTTGAGCCGGAATCCTGGTTTCTTTCGGGGCTCGAGCCCATTCTCCGGTATCGGTGGGTTCGGAAGTCCGATCACGCAGGGAGACGGAAGCCCCGGAGTCGGCAAGCTGCGCGTATTGCGAGGGCATCTGCCCACCATTGGAGGTACTGGCGGAGTGGTAGGCGCTGAAGGCATCGATATTGGCCTGACTGTCAGCTTGCCACCCGGCAACTTTGGAGTGGTAGGAATCCCAGCTCTTCTCGGAGATGGCCCGAAGAACATCATCAACCCCAAGAGCAGGCGGCTGGGCAGCAACGGGCTTGACGGAGTGCTTGGCGGTGCCAAAGGCATCCATCTGAGCCCCAACAGCAGTCCGAGCATTCTCAAGATGAACAGAATCATCAGCAGCGGCCTGAACAAGGGGCAAAGTAGCATCAGCGGCAGCTTCCCCGGCATTCCCTTGCCAGCCAGACATGGTCTTGGCCCGGAGAGTGCTGATCCGCTGAGCCCGCTCAACCATCCGTTCGGTCAACTGCCGAGCACCATCTTGCGCATCGGCCAGCGAGTCGATGCCTTCGCCTCCGGTGATCTGCTCGTAAATCTGCGCTGCAGTCAGCGGGCCCTCGACAGCCATCAGTTCCCCCCGCGAAGATTGCCCAGTACGTACGACGCGACATCGCGGGCCGCTTCGCACGGATCCTTCTTGCCTACGTTCTCTTCGGATTGAGTGACGCCGATATCCACAGTCTGCTTGTCACTTGTCCCGATCGCGATCTGGCAGCTGCCTCTGCTGGCACGGTCGTCGGCAAGCCCATAAGCGACCACCGGGTAGTCATCGACAGGTTCCAAGGGCAAGAAAAATCTATACTGAGCCTGATAGACACCTGTAAGGCCGCGGTCGTCGACATTGTTGAAGATCACGAGAACTGACGCTTGAGTGACCTGTGGCGGGTGAAGACTGCAACTGGGGCCGCCAGGAGCGTTGAGGTCGGTCTTCGGAGTTACACCTTCGCCGAGGAGTTCGTGGATCTGACTGGTGTTCAAAGAATCGCACGGCGCCTGCTTGTAGCGGTTGATGTCGATCGGGTTCTCGACCCTGGGTACGCCTGGTCCCGGTAGCGACGCTGCGGGGGCTGCGGTTCCCGTGGTGCTCACACCAGAGGGGGACGCTGTTCCGGCAGTTGTCGTTGTGCATGCGCTGAGAAGCAGTAGTGGTGTGCAGAACAAGGCAACAGTGCGGCGCATCAGAGACTGCCTCCGGTTCGCTTCACTTCCGCGGTGCTCACATCTTCGGCGGTCGCATATTTGTCCAGCGCGGTCTTGAATCGAAGGGCCATCGAGCGACAGTATTGTGCCCGTGAGACGAGAGTCTCGTGCAGGGCATCGCCGGACGCCCTCACGCGTTCGGCGTTGCCTCCGCTGGCATATTCCGCGCCCGGTCCATGAGCACGTTGCAGCAGAGCTGCCCTCTGTAGATCATCTTCGAACTCGTTGGCCAGGTCGTTCCACTCGCGCATCAGCTCGCGAAGCGTCTCCTCGTCATACGAGAACCCGCCTCCAGCCCCACCCCCATAGGACCCAGCCCGCGCCACCCCATCAGGCCCCGGCAGCTCCCAATCCGCCCCCGGGTCGTACACCGGCCCCTCAGACACGACCCCACCCCGGCACAGTCGTCATCAGCTCTCCCCTAGCTTGCAGTGTGCTCCCTCCCGAGCACCCTGCGTATCCGACGCACCGCACCCTACCAGGGTTCCCACCCCGAAAAAGGGAGGTCACAAGGGCCGCGGCTGTCCTCTCGGCGCTCTCCCACGCCGCGGCCCCCGTGACGTCTAAGGGGTCGGTGAACAGCTCGTCGAACCCAACCTCACCGAACCGGTCACCCCCGATGCCGGCAGGAAATCGATGCGGAGCATCGTCAAACCGATGCTCCCGTCGCCCGGCAGCTCCTGGATGTTGAACACCGCGTTCGCCAGCGCCGTGCCGTCCGGTTTGCGCACCGGGGACACGTACCCCGCCGGCACCGGGCTCGGCGGGTTCGCGATCCCCGACAGCCCGCCGTACGTCCACGTCGCGTTCGTCTGCGTCTGGGTCCCTTCGCACGTCACCGTGAAGGTCGACAACCTCACGCGGGGCCCGCCCGCCGGCACCAGGGCCGACAGCTCGAAGTTCTTGCCCGTCGCCGTCGACTTCGACGGCGTGCACGACGATGTCCCGCCGCCGAACGTGATGCCCGGCCTGGTCACCGCCTCGGCCGTGGTGCTCGTCGGGCCCGTTGCCGAACACGCTCCCTGCTCCGGGACCGTCACCGTCGAGCCCGCCTTCGTGAACGACGCCGCTCCGATGCTCGCCACCCCGGGTGATGTGGCCGCCGCCGCAGCCGGTGGTGCCGCCAGGCCTGCCACCACCAAAGCCGTGACGATCTTGCTGCGCATCCGTTGTCCTCCTCCGCCGAGCGCTCTTCTCCCGCCTGAATATCCGCTCGCCGGAGACGTCCGTTGCGCCCGGAAACTCCGATCACCCTTTCGAGGATCGGGAACCACCCGGTGGCGGTGTCATGTTCGTCACCGTTTCCGCTGGACAGCGGGTAAACGACCGCGCGGCGCAGCCACTACGCTCAAAGGGCAACCGACCGGTGCACGAGTAGAGCGGAGCCGACGTGTCTGTGCCTTCCCCAGCCCCCGGGGCGGGATCCCTCCCCGCTGCGCCGGGCGGCGCCCTCGACGACCTGCGGGCGTCGGTCGGGCTGCAGATCGCCGACGAAACCCTGCTGCGGTCGATCGCCGGCGGCTTGACCGAGGTCGAGAAGCTGCTGCGCGAGGTCGTCCGCAGTGACGTCCAGGCCGTCAACGACGCCGCGTTGCACCTGGTCGAGGCCGGTGGCAAACGTTTCCGTCCGCTGTTCACCCTGCTCTCCGCCCAGTTCGGCCCCAAGCAGGACGACCACGTCATCATCGCCGCCGCCGCGGTCGAGCTGGTGCACCTGGCCACGCTCTACCACGACGACGTCATGGACGAGGCCACCATGCGCCGCGGGGCCGAGAGCGTCAACGCGCGCTGGGACAACACCATCGCCATCCTCACCGGCGACTTCCTCTTCGCGCACGCCTCGCGCCTGGTCGCCGACCTCGGCACGGACGCCGCGCGGATCATCGCCGAGACCTTCGGCGAGCTGGTCACCGGCCAGATGCGCGAGACCGTCGGCCCCGGCCCGGGTGACGACGCCGTCGCGCACTACCTCACCGTCATCGCGCAGAAGACCGGCTCGCTGATCGCCACCTCCGGCCGGTTCGGCGGCATGATGTCCGGCGCCGCCGAGGAGCACATCGAGGCGCTGCGCCGGTTCGGCGACATCATCGGCACCGCCTTCCAGATCTCCGACGACATCATCGACATCGCCTCGCCCTCCGACGAGCTCGGCAAGGCGCAGGGCACCGACCTGCGCGAAGGCGTCCGGACGCTGCCGATGCTGTACGCGCTGGCCGACCCGGAGACCGACCCGCGGCTGGCCGAGCTGCTGTCCGGCCCGATCGGCGACGACGCCCTGGTCCAGGAGGCACTCGAGCTGCTGCGGGTCAGTAGCGGACTCGATCGCGCACGCGTCACCCTTTCCGACTACGCTCAGCGCGCGCGAGCCGAGCTCACCGCGCTCCCCGCGTCGCCCGCCAGGGACGCGTGCGAGTCGGTCGCCGACTACCTGGTCGCGCGCACGCGCTAAGCACTTAACAGGGGCAGGAAAAGATGTCCATATTCGGACAGGTCTGGCTGTGGAGCCTCGCCGCGTTCTTCGTCGGGGTGCTCCTCACCTGGCTGGTGCTCGTGCTGCCGCTCCGCAAGAGCGTCCGCCGGCTGGAGAGCGCGCTGGCGCAGGCCCACGCCGACGCCGCGCGCACCCCGGCGAACGCGGCAGCGATGGGTGGCACCGAGGCGTTCCGGCGGCCCGAGCCGGAGCCCGAGCCGGAGCCGGAACCGACCCGCCAGGAGACCTCCTACCCCGGCACGCTGGTCGCCGCGCCGCCGATCCACCGCGACGACGTCCACGACGACATCGACGAGGACTTCGCCGAGCTGGACGCCCAGGTGCCGTCGCGGATGCCGCCGACCGAGCCCTTCGTCCACGCACCGGAACCGGAGTCCGAGGAAGCCGACCCGTACCGGAGCGCGGCCAGCCAGTTCCTGGCGCCGGACGACGAGCCGGAGCCGGAGGACGACGACCCCTACCGCGCCACCGCGACGCAGTACCTGGCCCCGGTCGGCGACGCCTTCGAGGACGACGCGGAACCCGAGTCGCCCGCGCTGTCGCGGCTCGAGCAGAAGCTGGACCCGGAGCCCGCGGGTTCGCTGTTCCAGCCCCCGGCCGGCGAGGCGGCGGCCACGCCGGACTGGTTCGACGACGAGCTGCCGTCGGAGCGCTCGGCGTTCGAGGAGCCGGTGGAGCGCACGCGCTACATCGGTGAGCACCCCGGTTCCGTCCGCAAGGAGCAGCCGGAAGACGCCGAGCCGCCGCAGTACGCCTTCGGTGGCGAAATCGCGGAAAGCGACCTCGACGTGCCGCCGGAGACCCCCGCCGAAGCCACGCAGGTGCTGCCGAAGCGGCAGCCGCGGGAGGCGGTGCGCGGCGGGTTCGACGCGCCGCAGCCGATCCAGCCGTCGATGCGGACGGTCGAGCGCCGCGAACCCGACCTGTCCGGCGCGCACAGCGGTTCGCTGTTCGAGCCGTCGGTCCAGCCGAACCAGGCCGCCGCCGGTGTCGCGGCGCCGGAACCGCCCCCGGCCCGCCAGGTGGCGGGGGAATCGGTCCCGCCGGGCCCGTTCGGCCCCGGTTCGGCGATGCCGCGCCCCGGCGGCGGAGCGCCCAGCGACAGCTTCGCCGTGAAGGCCAGCGTGACGGCGCTGCGGTACTGCACCGAGGAATCGGCGCAGTTCCCGAAGATGGTCGCCGAGGTCTGGTTCCGCACCGCGGAGGACGCCGAGCGCGTCGGCTTCCGGCCGCTCAGCTGACCGCCTGGAACAGGACAAGGGCCGCGCCACCGGGATCGGTGACCACCACCAGCGAGCCGAACGGCAGGTCGGTGCGCTCGCGCACCAGGGTTCCGCCCAGCTCCAACGCTTTCGCCGCGGCGGCGTCCACATCGGACACCGGCGCGTAGGGCAGCCACTGCGGTGCCCGGTCGTCGCCGGGGGCCAGTTCGGTGAGGCCGCCCCACGGCGCGCCGCCGGCCGTCAGCAGGGTGTCTTCCGCCTCCCAGCCGAGCAGCTCGGCGAAGAACCGCTTGCTGCCCGCCGGGTCGGCGGTGCGGACGTCGAAGAACACGAACGGTGATTCAGGTCGCATGGCCTAAAACTTAGGACATTTGTCCCAACCGTGGCAAGCCCGGAAACGCCGAAGGCCGCCATGCACCGGGCATGGCGGCCTTCGGGAAGAGCGGCGGGTTACGCGACCGTCCAGGTGTCCTTTCCGCGCAGCAGGCCCTGCAGGTCCGGCTTGCGGGCCGCGCGGGCCTCCTCGACCTGGGCGCGAGCACCGTCGTCGTACGTCGGGCGCTCGACCTGGCGGAGGATGCCTGTCGGGACGTGGTTGAGGTTCTGGTCGCCCAGGCGCGACAGCGCGAACGCGTAGGACGTGTCCGTGATCGACGGGTCGTGCACCACGATGTTGTCTTCGCCGATGTCGGCGACCTTGGCGACGTCCAGGCCGCCCCAGTCGCCGCGCTTGACGCCGAACTCCTGGTTCGGGCCGAAGCGGATCGGTTCGCCCGCGCGCAGCGGGATCAGCCGCGTGGCGGCCTCGTCGGCGTCCTTGAGGACGTCGAACGCGCCGTCGTTGAAGATCGGGCAGTTCTGGTAGATCTCGACCAGCGCCGAGCCGCGGTGCTGCGCCGCCGCCTGCAGGACCTCGGTCAGGCCCTTGCGGTCGGAGTCCAGCGCGCGCCCCACGAACGACGCTTCCGCGCCGATCGCCAGCGACAGCGGGTTGAACGGCGTGTCCACCGAACCCATCGGCGTGGACTTGGTGACCATGCCCTGCCCGGACGTCGGGGAGTACTGGCCCTTGGTCAGCCCGTAGATCCGGTTGTTGAACAGCAGGATCTTGATGTTCACGTTGCGGCGCAGCGCGTGGATCAGGTGGTTGCCGCCGATGGACAGCGCGTCGCCGTCACCGGTGACGACCCACACCGACAGGTCCGGGCGCGTGGTGGCCAGGCCGGTCGCGATCGACGGCGCGCGGCCGTGGATCGAGTGCATGCCGTAGGTGTTCAGGTAGTACGGGAACCGCGACGAACAGCCGATGCCCGAGATGAACACGATGTTCTCGCGCTTGAGGCCGAGTGTCGGGAGGAACGACTGGACCGCGTTCAGCACGACGTAGTCGCCGCAGCCGGGGCACCAGCGGACTTCCTGGTCGGACTTGTAGTCCTTGGCCTTCTGCGGCTCGTCGGTGGTGGGCACGAGGTCCAAGCCACCGAGGTTGGGTATCCCCAGATCGATCGCGGTCATCGTGCCGCCTCCGTCGTGACGCTGGTGATGATCTCCGAGAACAGGTTCTGCAGCTCTTCGGCCTTGAAGGGCAGCCCGGCGACCTTGGTGTGCGAGTGGACGTCGACCAGGTACTTCGCCCGCAGCAGCAGGGCCAGCTGCCCGAGGTTCATCTCCGGCACCACGACCTTGTCGTAGCTGCGCAGGATGTCGCCCAGGTTGGCCGGCAGCGGGTTGAGGTGGCGCAGGTGCGCCTGCGCGATCGGCAGGCCGAGCTTGCGCACGCGGCGGCAGGCCGCGCCGATCGGGCCGAACGAGCCGCCCCAGCCCAGCGCGAGCACGCGGGCCTTGCCGCCGCTCGGGTCGTCGACGACCAGGTCGGGGACGTCGATGCCGTCGATCTTCGCCTGCCGCAGCCGGACCATCTTGTCGTGGTTGTCCGGGTCGTAGGAGATGTGGCCGGTCCGGTCGGCCTTCTCCAGCCCGCCGATGCGGTGCTGCAGCCCCGGGGTGCCCGGGATGGCCCAGGCGCGGGCGAGGGTCTCGGGGTCGCGGACGTACGGCCAGAATTCGCCGGAGTCGTTGTCCGCGTTGGGTTCGGTGGCGAACTCGACGCGCAGGTCGGGCAGCTCGTCGACGTCCGGGATCAGCCACGGCTCGGAGCCGTTCGCGATCGCGCCGTCCGAGAGCAGCAGCACCGGCGTGCGGTACTTCAGCGCGATCCGGGTGGCCTCGACGGCCGCGTCGAAGCAGTCCGCCGGCGACAGCGGCGCGATGATCGGGACCGGCGACTCGCCGTTGCGGCCGAACATCGCCTGCAGCAGGTCGGCCTGCTCGGTCTTGGTCGGCAGGCCGGTGGACGGGCCACCGCGCTGGACGTCGATGACGACCAGCGGCAGCTCGACCATCACGCCGAGGCCGACGGCTTCCGACTTCAGCGCGACACCCGGCCCGGACGTCGAGGTGACGCCGAGCGCGCCGCCGTAGGAGGCGCCGAGCGCGGCGCCGATGCCGGCGATCTCGTCCTCGGCCTGGAAGGTGATGATGCCGAAGTTCTTGTGCTTGGACAGCTCGTGGAGGATGTCCGACGCCGGGGTGATCGGGTACGTGCCGAGCAGGATCTGCAGGCCGGAGCGCTGCCCGGCGGCCACGATCCCGTATGCGAGCGCGGTGTTGCCGGTGATCTGCCGGTAGGTGCCCTGGGTCAGCTTCGCCGGGGCGACCTGGAACGTCGTCGCGAACGACTCCGTGGTTTCGCCGTAGTTCCAGCCCGCGCGGAAGGCGAGGATGTTCGCCTCGGCGATGTCCGGCTTCTTCGCGAACTTCTCGCGCAGGAACCGCTCGGTGCCCTCGGTCGGCCGGTGGTACATCCAGGACAGCAGGCCGAGCGCGAACATGTTCTTGCAGCGCTCGGCGTCCTTCTTGCCGAGGCCGGTGTCGGCGAGCGCGCCCTGGGTCAGCGTCGACATGGCGACCCGGTGCACCTGGTAGGGCGCGAGCGTGTCGTCGTCGAGCGGGTCGGTCGTGTAGCCGACCTTGGTCAGGTTGCGCTTGATGAACTCGTCGGTGTTGAGGATGATCGTGCCGCCGTGCGGGACGTCGCCGAGGTTCGCCTTGAGAGCGGCCGGGTTCATCGCCACCAGCACGTCCGGCCGGTCGCCGGGGGTGAGGATGTCGTAGTCGGCGAAGTGCACCTGGAAGCTGGAGACGCCGGGGATGGTGCCCTGCGGCGCGCGGATTTCGGCGGGGAAGTTGGGCATCGTCGACAGGTCGTTGCCGAACGCGGCGGCTTCGGAGGTGAAGCGGTCGCCGGTCAGCTGCATGCCGTCACCGGAGTCGCCCGCGAACCGGATGACCACCCGGTCCAGCTTGCTGACCTCGGTCGGCCTGGTTGCGGCGAGCGAGCCGTGGCCAGCGCCGTTGCCGTTCGCACTCGTGCTCATGGGTCAGGGATTCCCTCTCTCCCGACGGTACGGCTTCCGTTCGCCTGCCGGTGCCGCGGCTGCGTTCACCAGGTCTACTCCCGAGGTTAGCTCGCCCTCAACACCGATGTTGGTAGTGTCCCGGCTGTTGGTCGACCTCTTCGTTGCTTTCACTGTCTCTTCGCAGGTACGCCGGATACCTGTAACTGATGGTAACGGGTAGCGGCTGCGCGGCGTTGTGATGCGTGTCTCCCGGAAGAGTAGAGCGGCCCGCTTGAGTCACGGCCGAGAACGGATCCGGTCCCGGAGCTGGGAAAGCCGTTCGGCGAACTCCGGTGAGGCCAGCGAGGCCAGCTGCGGCCGGATCTCGACGTCGACGGCGTCGCTGTGCCCGGCCAGGCCCGCGGTGGTCCGGAGACTGCGCTTGGTGTCGATCAACGCCTGCCGCGGAGCGGAGACGGCGGGGTGAGCCAGCTCACGCGCGGCCGTCAGCAGTTCGTCATGGCCGCCGCCGACCACGCGCAGCGCCAGCCCGGCGCGCACCGCGCCCTCGGCATCGAGCGGCTGCCCGAACAAGGTCATCGCGGCGGCCTGCTGCGGGCCGGCGAGCCGCTGCGTCATCCAGGTCATCCCACCGCCGGGGTGCAGCCCGAGTTCGAGGAACCGGGCGACGAACTTCGCCCGCGGCCCGGCCAGCCGAACGTCCGCGGCGAGAGCGAGGTTCAGCCCGGCCCCGACGGCGGCACCCCCGACGGCGGCGATGGTCGGCAGCTGACATCGAGCCACGGAGAGGAAGCCTTCGTAGATGGCGCGAAGGCCGGCTTCATCGGCGCCGGCGAGGGCATCGAGATCGGCACCGGCGCAGAAGGCGGGAGGAGTCCCGGTGACGACGACGGCGTGCACGGATTCGTCTCGCTCGGCGGCCTCGACGGCTTCTTTGAGCTGTGCGGAGAGGTCGAGGGTGAGCGCGTTGCGGCTGCCGGGAGCGTCGACGGTCAGCAGGGCGATACCGCCGGAGTGCTCGCTGACGATGCGGTCGGTCATGTGTTCAGCGTGGCAGGCTGGTGGCATGGGGGAACTGATCGGGGTGCTGCTGGCCAACCTGCTGCCGATGATCGACATGACGGAGCTGTTCGGCGCCCGCCGGCGCCGGACCCGGGCCGCGGCGTCGGCTCGCGGGGAGCGGGTCGAGTACCCGTGTGTGCTGCGGTCGGAGGAGCTGACGTCGGGGACGGAGCGGCGCGGGTGGCTGGTGGTCGGCGACGGGCCGGTGCGGTGGCGGTGGTCGCGGGCGGAGCCGGTGGTGTTCGAGCCGGGGGAGCTGACGATGCAGGCGGTGGACCGGCAGGCGGTGACGTTCCACGCGGGGGCTGGGCGGACGGAGCTGCGACTGCATCCGGACGAGGCGGGGGCGGTGTTGCGGGCGCTGGGTCGGTGAGGTGGGCTACCGGCGCTCGGTAGTGGGGTCGGGCCTGCGGCTTCCGGTGGTGGGGTTGGGCTTTCGGCCCGGGTAACGGGGAGCGGTCTGCGGGGCCCGGTGGTGGGTTGGGCTCTCGGCCTTGAAGGAGGTCGGCCCTCCCGCTCCCCGTGGTTGGGTTGGGCCCGGGCCCCGGTATGGAGTCGGGCCCGCGGCTTCCAGCGGTGGGGTGGGGGGTCTGCGGCTTCCGTTGGCGGGTTGGCCTGCGGCTGCCGCCGGTGCGGTCGGCCTCCGGCCCCCGGTGACCATCGTATCGGCGAGGTCCGACGGTTTCGTGGTCTCCGCGGCTCGGGTCGCTGACTTATCCACAGTGCCGCTGACCTGTGCATAAGTGCCTTGCGAACGGTCGGAACCGTCGGTCCCGGCCGATAGGCTGGATACCGGGGGCCGGAGGCGTGCGTTGTCGTCCCCACGACCGGCCACGAGCGCCCGAACCTCGGCCGGCGCCGACGCCTTGGCCCTCGGTCGTGGCACGGAGCTCCCCGCAGCAGCCGCCGACCCCGCAGAGCGGCCAAGGCCGCGCATTCGAAGGCGCCGGCCGGTCCGCCGCACTTCGCCCGCGTCCGAACGCCGGCCCAGTCCAGCGCATCCGCGCCCGCGCGGTTCCACAGTCGTCCGTGTCACCACCCACCAGCGGCCGAACAAGTCAACCGTGCCGCGTCGGGCGGTAGGTCAGCACCTGCGTGTGCCCGTCGAACGTCCGCGTCTCGACCAGCTCGAGATCGAAGTCAGCCACCCCGTCGAACACCCGGTCCACCCCCGTCTCCCCGGAAAGCACCGGAAACACCGTCAGCTCGATGAAGTCCACCAGACCGGCGTTCAACAGCGCCCGGTTGAGCATCAGACTCCCGTGCGACCGCAGCGGCACCTCCGACGACGCCTTCAGCCGCCTGACCACCTCGACCGGATCGCCGGCCTCGATCGTCGTCCCCGGCCAGTCGAGCGGCTCGGTCAACCGCCGGGACAACACCGTCACCGGTGCACCGAACATGCTCCTGATCCACTCGTCGCCCTCGAAGCCCGAGCCCAAGAACGGCGCGTTGGACGAATACGTCCGCGCCCCGAGCACCATGCGCAGCGGGCCGCGGTAAGCCGCCGCGCGGTGGGCCAGGAACTCCGGTCCCTGCTTGCCCCAGTAGCCGCCCCAGTCGCCGTTGTGGTTGGCGAAGCCGTCGAGCGTCGAAAAGATGTCGAACGTGTAAGTCATCGGAGCTCCTCGAAGCGGTAAGCGGGTCTCACCTCCGCTACGAACGCCGCCGTCCCGATCCGACACCCTCACTGCTCCGGCGTCGGCGGGCGCTCCAGCAGCCGGGACAGCACCACCGTCGACACCGTCCGGTCCACGATCTCCAGCCCGCGCAGCCGCTCGAGCGCCGTCTCCAGGTGGTGGATGTCCGCCGCCCGGAGGTGGACGATCGCGTCCGCCGCGCCCGAGACCGTGTACGCCGCCACCACCTCCGGCAGCGGCTCCAGCCGGGCGCGGATCCGGGCCGGTGTGATGTTGCCCTGGCACGTGACCTCGACGAACGCCTCCGTTCCCCAGCCCAGCGCCTCCGGGTCGACCACCGCCGTGAAGCCGCGCAGGATGCCCGTCTCCAGCAGCCGGTCGACCCGCCTCTTCACCGCCGGGGCCGACAGGCCGACCACCTTGCCGATCTCCGCGTAGCTGGAGCGCGCGTTCGCCACGAGACACGAAACGATTCGCTGGTCGATGGTGTTCACACGCAACATTTAGCACAGATGTGCGCAGCGAACAGCGATTGATTGCGAGATTAGGCGCCCCTTACCCTGCAATCATGCAGGCGATGCGCGTACCGACCACCCGTCGATACCTCATGTGCCCGCCGCGCTTCTTCGCGGTGGACTACGTGATCAACCCCTGGATGGACCCCACCCAGCCGGTCAGCGCCGACAAAGCCGTCGCCCAGTGGACCGAGCTGCGCGACACCTACCGCCGCCTCGGCCACACGGTCGAGGAGATCGAGCCCCAGCCCGGCCTGCCCGACATGGTCTTCGCCGCCAACTCCGGCACCGTCGTCGACGGCCGCGTGCTCGGCTCGCGGTTCCGCGCCCCGCAGCGCGCCGCCGAGGCCGAGCACTTCCGCCGCTGGTTCGTCGAGCACGGCTACCGCGACATCACCATGCCCGAGAAGGTCAACGAGGCCGAGGGTGACTTCGCCTGGACCGGCTCCCTGCTGCTCGCCGGCACCGGCTTCCGCACCGACCCGGCCGCGCACGCCGAGGCCCAGGAGGTGCTCGGCGTCCCGGTCGTCTCGCTGCAGCTGGTCGACCCGCGCTACTACCACCTCGACACCGCGCTCTTCGTGCTCGCCGAGGCGACCGACACGACCCGCGCGCAGATCGTCTACTACCCGGACGCCTTCTCGGCCGGCTCGCGCCGCGTGCTGGAGCGGCTCTTCCCCGACGCCGTGCTCGCCACCCGGGAAGACGCCGAGTGCTTCGGGCTCAACGGCGTGTCCGACGGCCGCAACGTCGTCCTCCCCGTCGAGGCCACCCGCCTGGGTGAACTTCTCGCCGCCCGTGGCTACGAGCCGGTCTACGTCGACATCTCCGAGCTGCGGAAAGCCGGTGGCGGCCCGAAGTGCTGCACGCTGGAAATCCGCAAAGGGTGAATAACGACAAAAACCTGTAACTCACCCGTTTGCCACCGCGATTAATCGAAGTAACAAATCGACTACTCACGGTGGCAGGGCGGTGGGAGAGGTGACGGTGATCCTCGCCGTGCACGGGGTGGGCAGGCCGGCGCGCCAGCTCGACCCCGGTGAAGACGAACGCTGGCTGAGCGTCGAGCAGTTCGAGCGGGTGCTCGACGTGGCCGCGGAGCGTGACGACGTCCGCCTCACCTTCGACGACGGCAACGAGTCCGACGTCGAGATCGTGCTGCCGCGGCTGGCCGAGCGCGGCGTGACGGCGGAGTTCTTCCCGCTCGCCGGCCGGCTCGGGCAGCGCGGCTACCTCGACCGCGACGGGCTGCGCGAGCTCGTCCGGGCCGGGATGGAGATCGGCTCGCACGGCTGGGAGCCGCGCGACTGGCGGCGGCTCGACGACCGGCACGCCGACCGCGAGCTGAAGGACGCGCCGAAGCTGCTCGGCGAGCTGTGCGGCCGGCCGGTCAGGCGGTATTCGCTGCCGTTCGGCGCCTACGACCGGCGCGTGCTCGCTCGGCTGCGGCAGGCCGGCGCCACCCGCGTCTACTCCAGCGACGGCGGGGCGGCCCGCCGCGACGGCTGGCTGCAGGCGCGCACCGAACTCCCGCACGACCTCGACGGCGACTGGCTCGACGGCGTGCTCGCCGGTTCGCGGCGCCGGGCCGCGCACTGGACGAACCGGCTGTTCCGCCGCACCGCCCGTTGAGTGCGGGGTCCCGGTTAGCGGGACATCCCGCTCACCGGTTCCGCGCGCCTCGGACCGGTGAGCAGCCTTTTCGTCAACTTCGGCCACCTGATGGGAAATTCCCGTACCCGAAGGTCTTGAACGCGCCCGCCTCCGCAGTGCATCCTGGTGCCCCGCCGCCGTAAGGAAAGTTTCCTAACTAAAGGGAGCACCACGAATGCGGAAACTGATCCTGCTCGCGACGCTCGCGCTGGCGGCGGCCGTGATGCCGTCCGCTCTCGCGTCCGCCTCGCCCGCCCCGGCCGCCCAGCCTGCCACCGCCGCGGCCGCCCCGACCGCGGCCGAGCTGCTCGCCAAGACCACCGGCTGCAAGCAGATCTCCAACGGCAAATACAAGACCGACGAAGACGTTTCGAGCAAAACGGTCGCCATCTGCGACGCCAACGGCGCGGTCTTCTGGAAAGCCGACATGGACATCGACTGCGACGGCCAGCGCACCTCGCAGTGCAACGAGAACACCGACTGCTGCTTCCAGGACGACACCGCGTTCCACCAGTCCGACGGCAAACCGCTCAACGCCGCGAAGCTGCCCTACATCGTCGTGCCGAGTTCCAGCAGCATCTGGAAGTACTCCTCCTCCGGCCTCAAGGGCGGCGGCTCGTGCGCGGTGATCTACAACGGCAAGGTCGAGTACACGGTCATCGGTGACACCGGGCCGTCGCAGATCATCGGCGAAGCCTCCTACGCCACGGCGAAGGACCTCGGCATCAACCCGGACCCGTCCAACGGCGGCACCGACTCCGGCGTGACGTACATCTGCTTCAAGAACTCGACCGTCTCGCCGATCGAGAACCACGCCAATGCGATCAGCAAGGGCCAAAGCCTCGCCACCACCTTCGTGAACAACAACTGACACCAATTCACGATCCGGCGGCGAACCGTGGCCGACACCCACGGTTCGCCGCCGGATCGAGACGCAGTTCTCACCCGAAACCCTTGCGTCTCACCGCAGTCTCACGCCGTCCCCCGTTCGCCGTCCCCGCGGTAACGATCCAGGGGTGCCCGCCGACCAACTTGAGGGTCGCGCGGAATAGCGGAGGTTTTGGCGTGAAGATCAGTGTCTTCGGGCTCGGTTACGTCGGCTGTGTCTCCGCCGCGTGCCTGGCGGGGCAGGGACACCGGGTGGTCGGCGTGGACGTCAACCCGGTGAAGATCGACCTGATCACCCAGGGCAACGCCCCGGTGGTCGAGGAGCGGATCGGCGAGCTGACCGCCGAGGTGGTCGCGAGCGGCGCGCTGAGAGCCACCACCGACGTCGCGGAAGCCGTCGCGGACAGCGAGATCTCGCTGGTCTGCGTCGGGACGCCGTCGGCACCGAACGGCAGCCTGTCCACGGTCTACCTCGAGCGCGTGGCCGAGGAGATCGGCGAGGCGCTCGGGAAGAAGAGCGAGCGGCACACCGTCGTCTTCCGCAGCACCATGCTGCCCGGCACCTGCCTCGACCTGCTGGTCCCGATCCTGGAGAAGGCCTCGGGCCGCACCGCCGGCGTCGACTTCGGGGTCGCGGTGAACCCCGAGTTCCTGCGCGAGGGCACCAGCGTCCGCGACTTCTTCGACCCGCCGAAGACGGTCATCGGCGAGATCGACACCGCGAGCGGGGACGCCGTCGCCGGGCTGTACGAGGGGCTGCCCGGCCCGGTGTTCCGCGTCCCGATCCCGGTCGCGGAAATGACGAAGTACGCCGACAACTCCTTCCACGGCCTGAAAATCGGCTTCGCGAACGAGCTCGGCGCCGTCTGCCGCGCGCTGGGCCTCGACTCGCACCAGGTGATCGACGTCTTCCTCGCCGACACCAAGCTCAACATCAGCCCCGCCTACCTGAAGCCCGGCTTCGCCTTCGGCGGCTCGTGCCTGCCGAAGGACCTGCGCGGGCTGGTCTACGCCGCCCACCGGGCGGACGTCAGCGTGCCGATCCTGTCGCACGTGCTCGCGTCGAACGACGAGCACCTGCAGCGCGCGTTCGACCTGGTCGCCCGCACCGGCAAGCGGAAGGTCGGGCTGTTCGGCCTGTCGTTCAAGCCCGGCACCGACGACCTGCGCGAGTCGCCGCTGGTCGAGCTGGCCGAGCGGCTGCTCGGCAAGGGCTACGACCTGAAGATCTACGACGCCAACGTCAGCCTCTCGCGGCTGATGGGCGCCAACCGCGAGTACATCGAGAGCCGGCTGCCGCACCTCGGCCAGCTGCTCGCCGGGTCCGTCGACGAGGTCGTGAACCACGCCGAGGTCCTGCTCGTGGGAACCAAGGACCCCGACGTGCTGGCGGCCCTGCCGCACGGCCGGGAGATCGTCGACCTCGTCCGCCTGCCCGACGCCGCCGAGCGTCGCCTTGAAGAGGGATACGCCGGCCTTGCCTGGTAAAGCGCTCATCCTCGTCGAAAATCTTTCCGTCCCCTTCGACCGGCGCGTGTGGCAGGAGTCCACGACCCTGCGCGACGCCGGGTGGGAAGTCCACGTGATCTGCCCGCAGGGCACGAAACGCGACACCGAGGCCGAAGCCGTCGTCGACGGCGTCCACATCCACCGCTACCCGCTCAAGGCGGCGACCGGCGGCCCGGCCGGCTACCTGCAGGAGTACGGCAGCGCGCTGTGGCACACGCTCCGGCTGGCCCGCGAGGTCGGGCCGGTCGACGTCGTGCACGCCTGCAACCCGCCGGACCTGCTGTACCTGGTCGCGAAGTACCTGAAGCGCTCCGGCGCGAAGTTCATCTTCGACCAGCACGACCTGTGCCCCGAGCTGTACCTGTCGCGGTTCGACCGCGGGCAGGACCTGCTCTACCGCGGCGTGTGCGCGCTCGAACGCGCCACCTACCGCGCCGCCGACGTCGTCATCTCGACGAACGAGAGCTACAAGCAGGTCGCCCGGATCCGCGGCGGCAAGAAGCCCGAGGACGTCTTCGTGGTGCGCAGCGCCCCGGTCGTCGAGCGGTTCCACGAGGTGCCTGCCGAACCCGAACTGAAGAAGGGCAAGCCGTACCTGCTCGCCTACCTCGGCGTGATGGGCCCGCAGGACGGCGTCGACTACGCCCTGCGCGCGCTGGCGAAGCTGCGTGACGAGGTCGGCCGCACCGACTGGCACGCGGTGTTCGTCGGCTCCGGAGACGCCTTCGACGACATGGTCGCCCTCTCGGCGAAGCTCGGGCTGGCCAACCAGGTCGAGTTCACCGGCCGGATCTCCGACGAGGACCTGGTCCGCTACCTGTCCACCGCCGACGTCTGCCTGTCGCCGGACCCGCTGAACCCGCTCAACGACGTCTCCACGATGAACAAGGTCATGGAGTACATGGCGATGAGCAAGCCGATCGTCTCGTTCGAGCTGCGGGAAGCGCGGGTGTCCGCGGGGGAAGCGGCCGTCTACGCCCCGGCGAACGACGAGTCGGCGTTCGCGAAGCTCGTCGCCCAGCTGCTCGACGACCCGGAAGAGCGGGTCAGGATGGGTAAACTCGGCCAGGCCAGGGTGGCGGGTCCGCTCTCCTGGGAGAACTCCGCGAAGTCCCTTCTTGCCGCGTATGAGCACGCTGTGAAGTCCTGATCGCCGTTCGGTCAAGAACTCACCGGACTTGTAACCAATGCTCCCGGTCCGACGACGGTTGGGGTAACCGGCCGATCAACTGAACCCGTTCGGCGTACCCGGCTCAGGAATGGAGACCCCACCGTTGACTGACGACACGGTGCGCCTGGCCCTGGTCGGGCAGGTCCTGCGACGGCGGTGGCGGCTGCTGGCCGCCCTCGCCGTCCTGGGCGCGCTGGTCGGCGCCGGAGCGTCGATCCTGTTCTCACCCGGCTACAAGACGACCTCGGGTGTGCTGCTCCAGGGCCCGCGCCAGGCCGACGAGCTGCTCACCCAGGCCGAGATCGCGACCTCGTCGGTCGTCCTCGACCGCACCGCCGCGATGCTGCCGTGGCACCCCAGCGGCGCCGACCTGAAGAAGCAGGTCAGCGCGGCCGTGGCGCAGAGCAACGTCGTGACGATCACCGTCGCCGCCGACACCGCCGAGCACGCGCAGCAGCTCGCCGACCAGGTCGCCCAGCAGTACGTCAAGTACTCGACGCAGCTGGCCACCAACTCCGCCGACGCCTCGGTGCAGCTGGCCCAGGAGCAGCGCGAGTCGCTGCGCGAGCAGGTCAAGCTCACCACGGACAAGATCAGCGACCTCGCCAAGAACGTCGGCGGCGGCCTGACCGTGGAAAGCGTGCAGGTCCGCACCCAGCTCGAAGGCCTGAGGACGTCGCTGGAGCAGGCGATCAACGACCTGAACCAGGCCGACCTGGCCAGCGGCATCGGCAACACCGTGGTGCTCGGGCCCGCCCAGCGCCCGACGTCGCCTGCCGCGCCGACGATGACGCACTTCGTCGTCGGTGGCGCGGTGCTGTTCTTCCTGGTCGGCGTGTTCGGCCACCTGTTCACCGCCCGCACCGACCGGCGGCTGCGCGGGGAACCGCAGATCGCCTCCGCGCTCGGCGCGCCGATCCTGGCCGGCGTCGACGTCACCACCCCGCAGGGCGACCGCCTCCCGGCCACGGGCTTCTTCGGCAAGGTGCGGCACCTGCTCGGCGGGGACCGGCCGTGGCTGCTGCCGCCGGTCGCGACCTCGGCCGACGAGGTCAACCGCGACATCCGCTACCGCCGGGTGCTGGCCCGGCTGGCCACCGGCCCCGCCGACGTCCTGCTGCTGGTGGCCGACGACGACCGGACCGGCCGCCTGGCCGCCGGCCAGCTCGCCGAGCTGGCCGACCGGCTGTCGCTGCCGCTGCGGATCTTCGAGTTCTCGCCCGACCGGCCGACGGTGCCGGACGCCACCGCGAGCTCCGGCGTCCTGGTCGTGCTCGGCGCCGGCACGCGCACCGCCTGGCAGCTCGTCCGGCTCGCCGAAGCGTGCGCCGACGCCGGCCAGGAGGTCGTCGGCGCCGTCCTCACCCACCCCGTCCGGCCGAACGAGCCGGAGAAACCCGGACCCGCGGCGGAAGCCCCCGAGAAAGCCCTGGCAGGTTCGGCGTGACGACAACCCCCGAAACCCCCGCGGCGCCGCTGGTCGATCTCCAGCGCCTGTTCGTCGCGATCCGCCGCCGCAAGCGGTTCTGGCTGGCCACCGCGCTGCTCGGGCTGATCGTCGGGGCGGTGCTCGCGGTCGTGCTGCCCGCTCCGCCGACCGCGGTCGCCAAGGTCATCGTGGTCCACCAGGACGACTCGCCGACCGACAGCGGCACGCTGATGCGCACCGACGTCGCCGTGCTGCAGACGACCCAGATCGCCGCGGCGGCGCTGAAGAAGCTGGGCAGCACCGACTCGCCCGACGACTTCATGAAGAACTACGCGGGGCTCGGGCTGACGAACAACGTCCTGCAGATCACCGTCAAGGCCAAGACCAACGAAGACGCCGTCGCGCGGGCGCAGGCGCTGGCCGAGACGTTCATCGCCGACCACGTCAAGCGCAGCCAGGCGGCCGCGGCCGCCCAGTCGCAGGCCATCCTCGACCAGCGCAAGAACGCCCAGGACGAACTGGGCAAGGTCGAGCAGCAGATCGTCGACGAGGAGGGCAAGGGCCGCCAGGCCAGCCAGCCCACCCTGGAAAGCCTGTACAGCCGCCGCGCCGCGCTCACCGCGCAGATCTCGGACTTCACCTCGCGGGCCCAGCAGGCCGGCATCGGCAGCCCGCAGGTCGCCGCGGGCACCCAGATCGTCGACGCCGCCCGCGTGCTGCCCAAGGCGTTCCTCAAGACCACCGCGACCAACGCCGGCATCGGGTTCGCGCTCGGCCTGGCCCTCGGGCTCGCGCTGGTCGCCATCGGCGCGGTTTCGCGCGACAAGCCGGTGCTGCGCCGGGAGATCTCGGCGCACCTCGGGGCGTCCGTCATCGCCCAGCTGCCGTCGAAGCTGCGCGGGCCCGCGCGGCTGTGGCGGCGCTCGCGCGCGGTCTCCGAACGCCGGCGCGTCGCCACGACGCTGGTCCGCCTGATCAAGCAGGACCCGCGCAGCGTGTCGCTGCTGGAGCTCGGCGCGCCGAAGGTCGCCGCCGCGCTCAGCCTGGACATCGTCGCGGAGCTGGCCACCGAGGGCGACGCGAGCGTCGTCGACGACCTGCCGGGCGAGGACGTCCGCAAACTGGTCACGGAGACCAAGAGCGACGTCTCCGTGGTCGGTGCCGTCGATCCCGCCGCAAAGCCGGAGGAACGCCGCGTCGGTGTCGGCACGGTGTCGCCGGGCACGGCGTGGACCGACCTGGAGCACCTCGGCAAGGAGACCGTGCTGGTCGTGAAGGCCGGGCACGCGAACACGCTGTGGCTGCACACCGTTGCGCGGCAGCTGGCCGACCAGGAGATCCCGGTCCTCGGCATCGTGCTGGTCGACCCGGACCCGCGCGACAAGTCCGACGGCACGCTCTGGGACGGCCTGCACACGGCCCTGCGCGGCCGCGGCCGCAAGGCGGCGGCGCCCGCCCCGGCCGAGCGCGAAGACCGCATGGACGAGCTGGTCGCCCGCGTCGCCGAGCGCGTCGCCCGCACCGAAGCGCCGACCCGGCGGTTCTCGCCGGTCCGGCCGGTGCTCCCGCCCGCGCTCACCACGCCGAGGCCGCCGGCCTCGCCGCTGCCGCCACCGGGCAGCGTCAGCGTTCCCGACCACCTGAACGCGCCGACGAAGAAATTCGCCCCGGTCAAGCCCCCGAAGCGGCCGACGCCGTTCAAGCGCGATCACGGCGAACCGAGCCACAAGGGCGATCTCGACGCCGACCTCGAACCCGAAAAGAGCGCGGAGGTCTCCTGACCCGCGCCGCGACCGAAGGGGAACGCACTCCATGTGCGGCATCGCAGGCACCTACCTCTGGCCGGACGGCGGGCCGCTCACCGACCGGCTGACCAAGACGCTGGCCCACCGCGGCCCGGACGGCTCCGGCCGCTACGACCACGCCGCCGGCCCCGGCTCCGTGCACCTGGGCCACCGGCGGCTGTCGATCATCGACCTGTCCGAGACCGGCGCCCAGCCGATGGTGCTCGACGGGCTCGCGCTGAGCTACAACGGCGAGCTGTACAACGCGCCCGAGCTGCGGGCCGAGCTGTCCGCGGCCGGGGTGCGCTTCCGCGGCACGTCCGACACCGAAGTGCTGCTGCAGGCGTGGCGGCGCTGGGGCACGGACTGCCTGCCCAAGCTGCGCGGCATGTTCGCCTTCGCGCTGTTCGAGGAGGGCACCGGCGAGCTGTTCCTGGTCCGCGACCAGCTGGGCATCAAGCCGCTGTTCTTCGTCCAGCGGAACGGCGGGGTCGCCTTCGCCTCCGAGCTCAAGGCGCTCGCCGGTGAACTCGGCGGGTCGCTGCAGGTCGACAACGCGGCCCTGATCGCGTCGCTGCTCTACTACTGGGTGCCGGACAGCCGGTGCGCCTACCAGGGCGCGGAGAAGCTGCAGCCGGGCACCTGGCTGCGGTGCCGGCCGGACGGCCAGGTCGACCGCGGCCGGTTCTGGTCGCTGCGGGAGGTCGCCGAGGAGGGCGCGGCCTTCGACGGCGAGGTCGACCTGCACGCCGTGATCGCCGAGTCGACGGCCAAGCACCTGCTCTCGGACGTCCCGGTGGCGACGTTCCTTTCGGGCGGCCTGGACTCCAGCTACCTGACGGCGCTCGCCGCGCGGTCGCAGCCGGGGATCTCCGCCTACACCATCGGGTTCCGGGCCGAGGACGCCAAGTTCGAGGCGATGCCGGACGACCTTCGCTATGCGCGGATCGTGGCGGAGAAGTTCGGCGTCGACCTGCACGAGATCGAGATCGCGCCGCAGGTGCTCGACCTGCTGCCGAAGATGACCTACCACCTCGACGAGCCGATCGGTGACCCGGCGGCGATCAACTCGTTCCTGATCTGCTCGGCCGCGCGCGAGGCCGGCGTCAAGGTGATGCTGTCCGGGATGGGCGCGGACGAGCTGTTCGCCGGGTACCGCAAGCACCTCGCGAACCTGATCGCGTTGCGCTACCACAAGGTGCCGGGCGCCGTCCGCCGTCCCGTGGAGTCCATTGTGGACCGGCTGCCGGTGGCGTCGGCCACGCGCGGGTACCGGTCGGTCCGGTTCGCCAAGCGGTTCCTGTCCTTCGCGGGCCTGCCCGAGGAGACCGCGTTCCGGCGCAGCTACACGATGTACGACCGCGCGGAGCTGCTCGGCCTGGTCAACCCGGACCTGGCCGCTGACGTCGATTCGGTCTTGACCGAGCACGCGGACACCTACCACGACCAGGCACTGGACGACTTCGTCAACCGGATGTGCCTGGCGGACTCGCGGATGTTCCTGCCTGGGCTGAACCTGACCTACACCGACCGCTCGACGATGGCCGCGTCGACCGAGGTGCGGACGCCGTTCGTCGACGTCGAGGTCGTGCGGGCGGCGTTCAAGATCCCGGGGAACAAGAAGATCGTCGGCCGCGCGGGCAAGGTCGCGCTGAAGAACGCGGCGCTGAACATCCTGCCCAGCGAGATCGTGCACCGGCCGAAGGGCCTGTTCAGCGCGCCGCTGCGGGCCTGGATGAGCCGCGACCTGGCGCCGCTGGTGCGCGAGGTCGTCAACGAGGGTGTCCTCGTTTCGTCCGGCTTCCTGCAGCGGGACGCGTTGCAGCGGATGGTCGCCGAGGACGCCGCCGGCCAGGAAGACCGCGGCAAGCACCTCTGGCACGTCTTGACTCTTGAGTATTGGTACCGGAACGCGATGTCTGGAGCGGGAGCGAAGTGAAGCAGGTAGTCCAGAACTACAAGAGCGGGGAACTGGCGCTCCTCGACGTGCCCGAACCGGCCTGCAAGCCGGGTGGCGTGCTGGTGCGGACGGTGTACTCCCTGATTTCGACCGGCACCGAGATGATGAAGGTGTCCGAGGCCAGCATGTCGCTGGTGGGCAAGGCGAAGGCCCGGCCCGACCAGGTCGCGAAGGTCATGCAGAGCGTCGCCACCAACGGCCTTTCGGCGACCTACCGCAAGGTGACGTCCAAACTGGACTCCTACACCCCGCTCGGGTACTCGCTGTGCGGCGTCGTCGAGCAGGTCGGCGACGGCATCACCGACGTTGCGGTGGGGGACCTCGTGGCCTGCGCGGGCAACGAGCACGCGCTGCACGCCGAGCTGAACTGGGTGCCGAAGAACCTGTATTCGCCGGTGCCGGCCGGCGTCGACCCGCGGCACGCGGCGTTCGGCACGGTCGGGTCGATCGCCATGCAGGGCGTCCGCCGCGGCGAGCCGCAGATCGGCGACGTCGCGCTGGTGATCGGCCTCGGCCTGATCGGCCAGCTGGTGGTGCAGCTGCTGACGTCGTCCGGCGTCCGCGTGGTCGGCGTCGACCCCGACCCGGAGCGCTGCAAGCTCGCCGAGAGCCTCGGCGCGCTGACCTGCGCGCACCCGGCGTCCGGCATCGTGGACACGGCCGTGGACGAGCTGACGCACGGCGCGGGCGTCGACCAGACGTACCTGGCGGCCGGCGGCAACACGAACGACCCGGTGGAGCTGGCGGCGAAGCTGTCACGCGACCGCGGCCGCGTGATCGACATCGGCAAGTGCAAGCTCGACCTGCCGTGGAACGCTTACTACGAGAAGGAACTGGACGTCCGGTTCTCGCGCTCCTACGGGCCGGGCCGCTACGACCCGTCGTACGAGCTGGAGGGGCGGGACTACCCGATCGGCCAGGTGCGCTGGACCGAGCGCCGCAACCTCGAGTGCGTGCTGGACCTGATCGCGCGCGACCGGCTGGACGTCGAGCCGCTGATCACGCACGTCTCGGACTTCTCTTCTGCTGTCGACACCTACAAGTCCCTGAACGAGGGCGCGCTGAAGGCGGTGGCGGTGTTGTTCCGCTACCCGGACGCGGTCGCCCGGACGGAACCGGTGGTCACGTCCGCGCGCGTCGGGCTGACGTCGTCGTCCGCGGCTGCGCTCCCGGCGGGCCAGCCCGTGCGCCTCGGCTTCATCGGGGCGGGCAACTACGCGTCGTCGATGCTGCTGCCGCACCTGGTGGAGCGCGCGGACGTGGAGCTCAAGCACGTGGCGACGACATCGGCGCTGTCCGGCGCCAACGCCCGGCGCAAGTTCGGCTTCGCGGCGGCGTCGACGGACATCGACAATGTCCTGGGCGACTCGTCGATCGACGCGGTGTTCGTCGTGACGAGGCACAGCTCGCACGCCGAGCTGACCCGGCAGGCGTTGCTGGCGGGCAAGACGGTGTTCGTCGAGAAGCCGCTGGCGCTGTCGGAAGCGGAGCTGCAGAAGGTCTTGGACGCGATCGAGGAGTCCGGCAACGACCGCTTGCAGGTCGGCTTCAACCGCCGGTTCGCCCCGCTGCTGCACGAGGCCCGTGAGCAGTTCGGCCCGCGGGTCGGCCCGGCGAGCGTGCGCTACCTGGTCAACGCGGGCCGCCTGGACCACGGCAGCTGGTACAACCAGACGGACTCGGAGGGCTCGCGCTTCGCGGGCGAAGGCGGGCACTTCATCGACACGGTGAGCTGGCTCCTCGACGCCGACCCGGTCTCGGTGTACGCGACGGGGGACCTCCAGGTGACCCTCGGCTACCAGGACGGCTCGACGGCGGTGATCACGTACGCGGAGACGGGCTCGTCGGGCTTCCCGAAGGAGACGCTGGACGTCGTCGCGGACGGAAAGGTCCTCAAGTTCGACGACTTCTTCCGCGCATCGGTGTACGCCCGCAAGAAGTGGGCCAGCTCCCGAATCCCGAAGGGCCGCGACAAGGGCCAGGCGGCGGAGGTCAACGCGTTCCTGGAGGCGGTCCGGACGGGAGCCCCGATGCCGATCCCGGTGGAATCCCTGGCGGCGACAACGCTGGCGACACTGGCCGCCCAGACGAGCGCGGCGAACTCGGCCCCGGTGCGGATCGAGCTGCCGCGGAAGGCCGGTGCCCCGGCATGACGGGAGTGGTACAGCACCGGTCGGCTTGGGTGAAGCCGGCCGGGTCGGCCCGGCTGAACTCGGCGATGCGGGGTGCTGCGTCGGTCGGGCGGGCGTCGGATGGTTCGGCTGGGCGGCGCTCGGCGATGCGGGGTGTTGCGTCGGTCGGGCGGGCGTCGGATGGTTCGGCTGGGCGGCGCTCGGCGATGCGGGGTGCTGCGTCGGTCGGGCGGGCGTCGGCCGTCTCGGGGCGGCCGGTGCTGCTGGTGGAGGCAGGTGCGCGGCCATGATGGGTCCCGGCTGGTACCTGCGGCGGCTGTCCCGGATGGGGCCGGCGGAGGTCGTGGGGCGCGCGCGGCATGCCGTTGTCCAGCGGCAGTGGCGGTCCGCGCTGCCGACGCCGCCGGACTGGCCCGCGCACCCGCGCTTCACCGCGGCGCTGCCGGCCGGGGTGCTGGGCAAGGTGTCCGGCGAGGCCGTTTCGCAGCTGCTGACCACCGCCGACGAGCTGATGGCCGGCCGGGCGGAGTTCTTCGGCGTCGAGCGCACGGATTTCGCGGCGCCCGACTGGTTCCTCGACCCGAAGACCGGCCGCCGCGCGCCGTCGGACGTGTACGCCTTCGACGTGCCCTACCGGTCGGAAGACACGGTCGGTGACATCAAGCAGATCTGGGAGCCGTCGCGCCACCAGCACCTCACCGTGCTGGCCGCTGCTTATGCGGTGACCGGCTCTCCGGCGTACGCCGAGCGCGTCGCCGAGCACCTGCGGTCCTGGTGGGCGGCGAATCCGCCGTTGCGGGGACCGCACTGGGTGAGCGGCATCGAGCTGGGCATCCGGTTGCTGTCGTGGGTCTGGACGCGCCGGCTGCTCGACGGCTGGCCCGGCGCGGCGGAGCTGTTCGAGCAGAACCCGGACTTCCAGCTGCAGCTGTGGCACCACCAGAACTGGCTCGCGACGCTGCGCAGCCACGGTTCGTCGGCGAACAACCACGTCATCGCCGAGGACGCCGGGCTGCTGGCCGCGGCGTGCGCGTTCGGCTGGTTCCCGGAGTCGGCGGGCTGGCGAGCCGCGGCGATGCGCTCGCTGGACGTGCAGCTGGCGCGCAACACGTTCCCGAGCGGGCTCAACGCGGAACTGGCGTCCGAGTACCACGGCCTGGTGCTGGAGCTGGGCCTGGCGGCGGCGGTCGAGGCCGACGCCGCGGGCACACCGGCGCCCGATTCGACGTGGGACGTCCTGCTCCGGATGACCGACGCGCTGGCGTCCATTGTGGACGACAAGCTGCGCCCGCCCCGCCAGGGCGACGCCGACGACGGCTTCGGCCTGATCGTCGACGGCACGGCCACCGACCGGTGGGCCTCGCTGCTGGCGTCGGGCGAGGCGCTGTTCGGCCGCCTCGAGTGGTGGCCACCGGTTCCCGGCGACGACGTCCGGACCCCGCTGCTGGCGGCGTTGGTGTCGCGCACCCCGCGGGCGACGGGCGCCCGCGCGGGCCGCCGTCCGGCGCACTTGCGCGACGCGGGCATGACGATCCTCCGCTTGGGCCCGGTGTGGGTCCGCTGCGACGGAGGCCCCCACGGCTTCCTGTCGATCGCGGCGCACGCCCACGCGGACGCGCTGTCCCTGGAGGTCCGCCACGACGGCGTGGACGTGCTCGCCGACCCGGGAACGTTCTGCTACCACGGCGAGCCGCAGTGGCGGTCGTACTTCCGCTCGACGCTGGGCCACAACACGCTCGAGCTGGCCGGCCGCGACCAGTCGACCTCGGGCGGCCCGTTCCTGTGGACCCGCCACGCGGAGACGAGGGTCCTGGAGGTCCACACGCCGGACGAGGGCCCATGCAGGTGGTCGGCCGCCCACGACGGCTACGCCCCGGCCCTCCACCGCCGCACGGTCGAGCTGGACGGCGAGGTGCTGAGGATCGTCGACGAGGTCCTGGGCGAGGAAATCCCGGGCGAGGCGCGCTTGGCATTCCACTTCGGCCCGACGGTGACGGTGATGCTGGACGGCACCACAGCCCGCCTCCGCTGGACGGCCGGCCCCGAAACCGCACCCGGCGCAGCGGTGGAAGAGGACCGGTTCGGCTCGACGGCCGGAGACAGCCGGCTCGATTCCCCGGCTGCCGGTGGCCGGTCCGGCTCCGCCGAGGGGGCCGCCCGTCTTGGTTCCGTGGCCGGTGATCGCCGGTCTGGTGCCGTCGTCGGTGATCCGGTTGCCGGGCGGGTCTCCGGCTCGCTTGCGGGTGTCGTGCGGACCGCCGTGATGGAATTGCCTCCGGGGCTCAGCTGGACCGTGCACCGGGGAGAGACCGAACCGCCGCTGGGGTGGTACTCCGCGGGGTTCGGGCGCAAGGAACCCGCCACTACGCTCGTCGGCTCCGGGGCGCCCGGACACCTCACCACCCTGCTCCGCTTCAGTTAGGACCCGACTGTGACAGCCCGCCGCTTCCGTTTCCGCCGTGCAGCTCCGCCGCTGCTCGGTGTCCTCCTCGCGGTCGCGGCGTGCTCGGGCGGGCCGGACACCGATGGCGCCGGCCAGGCCACCGCGGCTCCCAGCGGGTCGGTCGCCGCCGTGTGTGACAAGCAGCCTGCCGGTCCGTCGGCCGCGCCGGCCGGGGCTGTCGTCGTCGATCCCGCCGTTCCGGGGGACCTGGCGGCGAAGACGCGCTCGGCCGGCTCCGGCACGACGTTCTGGCTCAAGCCCGGCAAGCACGTCCTCGGCGACGACCGGTACGACCAGGTGTCCCCCAAGGACGGCGATGTCTACATCGGCGCCCCCGGCGCCGTCCTCGACGGCCGCAAGATCAACCAGTACGCCTTCACCGGGCACGCGGCCAACGTCAAGATCACCTACCTGACGGTGCAGGGCTTCGCCGCCCCGCACGACGAAGGCGTGGTCAACCACGACTCCGGCGACGGCTGGCTGATCGAGCACTCGACCATCCAGGACAACGACGGAGCCGGCCTGATGGCGGGCGCGCGCCAACAGGTGCGCGGCAACTGCCTGCGCCGCAACGGCCAGTACGGCATGAACGCCTACTCCGGCGGCACCCCGATCACCACGCTCGTCGTCGAGGGCAACGAGATCGCCGGCAACAACACCGGCAACTGGGAAGCCAAGATCGAGGGCTGCGGCTGCAGCGGCGGCATCAAGTTCTGGGACGTCAACGGCGCCGACATCCGCGGCAACTGGGTGCACGACAACCACGGCACCGGGCTCTGGGCCGACACGAACAACAACGACTTCCTCATCGAGGGCAACCTCATCGAGAACAACGACAGCGCCGCGCTCATCTACGAGATCAGCTACAACGCGATCATCCGCGACAACACGATCCGCAAGAACAACTGGGTCGACGGCCGCCGCTACGCCGACAAGAGCGACAACTTCCCGACGTCGGCGGTCTACATCTCCGAGTCCGGCGGCGAGCCGCGGATCAAGGCGCGCACCGCGAAGATCGAGATCTCGCGCAACTACCTGGAGAACAACTGGTCCGGGATCACGTTGTGGGAGAACGCCGACCGGTTCTGCAACAGCCCGGCCAACACCTCCTCCGGCGACTGCACCCGGCTGGTGCCCGTCGTCAAGCAGTGCGCGGCCCCGGCGATCACCAGCGGCCCGCTGCTGGCCGACTGCCGCTGGAAGACCCAGCACGTCGACATCCACGACAACAAGTTCGTCCTCGACCCGGCGGTCGTGGGCTGCCAGGCCTCCTGCGGCCGGATGGGCCTGCTGTCGAACTTCGGCACCTACCCGGAGTGGTCGCCCTACCGCGGCGACGACGTCCAGGACGCGATCACGTTCAAACAGGACAACCGCTGGCACGACAACAGCTACGCCGGCCCGTGGACGTTCATCGCCTTCTCGGCCGACCGCATTCTCGAGATCGGCGAGTGGGAAGGCGCGCCCTACTCCCAGGACAGCGGGAGCACCTTCACCGCGCAGGGCGGAGGCTGACATGACCGCGAGCACCGGAGCGGCCGGCCTCCGCGGCGACGCCACGCCCGAACCCGCCTCGTCGACGCCGAAGTGGGCCGGCCTGGCGTGGGCGCTGCTGATCCTCAACACGCTCGGTTCGACCGGCGCGAAGACGGTCATCCCGCTGCCGCGCTCGGTCAGCCAGCTGGTCACCATGGGCTCGCTGATGACGGCGTTCGTGATCGCGCTGGCCCTCAACAAGCACCTGCGGGTCCGCCCGAGCGCGTACCTGATGCTGCTGACGGCCCTGCTAGGCGCCAGCATCCTGTCCAGTGCCGACCTGCAGGAGGGCTTCGGCGCGCTGTTCCGGTGCTTCCGGCTCACCGTGTTCGTCTCCACGCTCTGGTTGCTGACCCGCTGGTGGGACGGCGGGTTCAGCTTCGTCCGCTACCACATCCGCACGTACACGATCGTGCTCGCGTCGGTGGCGATCGGCCTGGTGATCTCGCCCGGCAACGCGATGCCGGACATCTACGGCGGACGCCTCTCGGGTGCGATCTGGCCGCTCACCCCGCCGCAGATCGGCCAGTACGCGGCGGTCGTCGCCGGGCTCACGCTCCTCCTCTGGTTCGGGCGCCGCACGACTTGGCGCAGCGCGGTGCTGATCGTGCTGCCGGTGCTGGCGCTGCTGCTGCTCACGCACACCCGCACGGCGACGCTCGGCCTGGTCGCCGGCCTCGCGGTGGCCTTCCTGTCGATGGTGCTGACCAGCGCCCGGGCGAGGAAGGTGTTCGCCTGGACGGTCGGCGTCGGCGGCGTGGCCGGCGTGGTGCTGGCGGGTGCGCTGCAGACGTGGTTCCTCCGCGGGCAGAGCGCCGACAACTTCTCCAGCCTGACCGGCCGCGCGAAGGTGTGGGACGCGCTGCTGGAGGCCCCGCGGACGACGTTGGAGTACATCTTCGGGGTCGGGCTGACGGACAAGTCCTACGACGGTCTCCCGATCGACAACAGCTGGCTCGCGATCTACCACGAGCAGGGCTTCGTCGGGATCGCGCTGGTCGCGGGTTTCCTCCTTACCTTGGTCGTGGTGGCCGTGCTGCGGCCGCCTTCTCTGGCTCGCGCGTGCGCGATCTTCCTGATCACCTACTGCATTTCGGCCTCCTACACCGAAGCGGGTCTCGGCGACGCGTCGCCGTACCTGCTGCACCTGGCGGTCGCCGCGTCACTGCTGGTCCGCGGGGTGCCGCAGTCCGACGAACAAGCATTCATCCCGGCGAAGGGGGCAGACGTGCGAGGTGCAGGCGCGTGAAGGTGCTCGTGGTCCACAACCGGTACCGCTCCGAGCAGCCGAGCGGTGAGAACAACGTGGTCGACGCCGAGGTGACGTTGCTCGCCGACGGCGGCCACCAGGTGTCGTTGTTCGAACGCCGCAGCGACGACATCGCGGCGATGCCGTTGCCCCGCAAGGCGGCGGTGCCGCTGATGGTGCCGTGGAACCCGGCGGTGCGGAAGGAACTCGCCGCCCGGTTGCGGGCGTCCCGCCCGGACGTCGTGCACATCCACAACACGTTCCCGCTGCTGTCGCCCTCGGTGGTCGCCGCGTGCGCGGACGCGGGGGTGCCCGCGGTCGCGACGCTGCACAACTACACGATGGTCTGCCCACCGGGCACGCTCCACCGCGACGGCCACATCTGCACCGAGTGCGTCGGCGGCTCACCGCTGCCGGCGGTGAAGCACGGCTGCTACCGCGGTTCGAGCGCGGCCACCCTCCCGATGGCGGCGAGCATGGTCGCGAACCGGCGCCGGTGGTGGACGGGCGTGTCCCGGTTCTTCTGCATTTCGGCGGCCCAACGTGACCTCCTCGTGTCGGCCGGGATGCCCGGCGAGCGAATGGTGGTGAAGCACAACTTCGTCACCGACCCCGGCGTCCGCCGCACCGGTGCCGGCAAGCACGTGCTGTTCCTCGGCCGCGTCACCGAGGAGAAGGGTGTCGGCCTGCTGATGCGGGCCTGGGAGCACCTCGGCGGCGCACTGGGGGTGCCGCTGGTCATCGCGGGCACCGGCCCGATGCAGGACGAGGTCGCCACCTGGGCGGCCGGCCGTCCCGACGTCTCGTACGTCGGCCTCCAGAACAAGGCGGAGTGCCGCGCGCTGACCGCCGACGCGGTGGCGGTGGTCGCGCCGTCGACGTGGCTGGAAGCTTTCGGCCTGGTGGTGGTCGAGGCCATGGCCGCCGGCGTACCGACGGTGGCGGCCGCGCACGGCGCCTTCCCCGAGCTGGTCGAAGACGGCGTGACCGGCCTCCTGCATGTCCCGAACGACGCTGCCTCCCTCGCGGACCGCTTGCGCGAGGTCGTCGGCGACCGCAACGGCGACATGGGCGACGCGGCCCGTGTCCGGTACGAGAAGGACTTCACGCCCGCTGTCGGCCTGGACCGGCTGATCGCCGGGTACGAGGCGGCGATCGAGGCGTGAGGCAGCTGGTCCGGACGGCGCCCCCGGCCCTGCCGGCCGGGTTGCGCGCCCCGCTGGCGATGACGGCTGCCCTCGCGACGGCGGTGCTCGTCGCGCTCGGCATCCTGCACTTCCGCGATTCGAGCCTGACCGGCATCGACGCGGCCCTCCTTCCTGCGGTCTACCCGGTCCAGGCGCCGTGGCGGTACGTGGCCCTGGTCGTCGACTTCGGCGGCGAACCGGTGGGGTCGGTGATCCTGATCGCGCTCCTTTCCGGGGTGTGCTGGCTGCTCCACCGGGTCCGGGCGGCGGTGCTGACCGTGGTCGGTGTCGTGGTGACGGTGGCGGTGACGACCGTGCTGAAGCCGGTGGTCGGCCGCATGATCCACGGCGAGTTCCTGTCGTACCCGAGCGGCCACACGGCCTTGGCGACGGCGCTCGCGCTGGTCATCGCCCTGGTGCTGGCCGAACGGTTGGGGCTGGGACGCGCGGCCGGGGTGGTGCTCGCGTTGGGGTTGGCGTTGGTGGCCGGCCTGGTGATGGGGTGGGCTGAGGTCGCCTTGGGCGCGCACTACCCGACGGATGCGCTCGGCGGGTTCTGTGCCGCGCTGGCGGCGGTGCCGGCGACTGCATGGGCGTTGGATCGGGTGGCTGATCGGCTCTGAAGCGGAGCTCCGGCTGCGTGGGCCCGGCCGGTCGTGTTCGGTGGCTCCTGTGCGCGTAGGTGACCGCTTAGCTCCCACTGGGTAGCTGGGCGGGGCCTCTGGGATGGCCGCACCGGGCCGGAAGCTCCCGGAAGATCGTTCCCGGGTGGTGTCGGTTTCAGCGGATGTCGTTCGTCGGTGGGTGACCTACCGGTGAAGGAGATCCCCATGATCCAACGTCTGATCGCTGCCGAGCGGCGGGAGCTGGCCGCGCTGCTCGATGAGCTGCCGCCGCCGGCTTGGAGCGCGCCGACCCTGTGCGCCGGTTGGGGTGTGGCCGAAGTGGTGGCCCACATGACCATGCCCTTCCGGTTCTCCACCGGGCGGTTCGTGCGGGAACTCGCGCGCTCCGGCGGCCGCTTCAACGCGATGGCCGACCGTGTCGCCCGGCGCGATGCCGCCGAACTCTCCCGCGACGCGTTGATCGCCTCGCTGCGCGACAACGCCGACCACCCGTGGCGGCCGCCGGGTGGCGGTGCCGAGGGCGCTCTGAGCCACGACATCATCCACGGCCTCGACATCACGACCGCTCTCCAGCTCGACCGGCGGGTGCCGCTGGAGCGCCTCGAAGCCATTTTCGCCGCGATGAAGCCGAAGCAAGTCAAGTACTTCGGTGCCGACCTCGCCGGCATCGCCCTGCGGGCCGACGACCTCGACTGGGCGTACGGGACCGGTACGCCGCTCGCCGGGGCGGCCCAGGATCTTCTCCTTGTTCTCTGCAATCGGCGGTTGCCCGCCGGGCGTCTTCGGGGTGAGCCGAGCAGCCGGTTCACCGTGGTCTGAACAATTCGTCCACTGTGGACGAGCGATGCGGTCATGTCTCCGACGGTACCGAACATGCGTGCGAACGCCATCGCTGGAAAGGGTGAACGTGCCTGCCGAAATTCTCCGTTCGCGACTTTTCCCTTTGGTCGCAACGGAAATTCGCGAAGAAATCCGAAGGGGCAGTGGAAATTGTCGGACCGGGTCGGCATGCTCGTGATCAGCAGCCGGCGGGCCCACCGCCGAACGAAGAGCACTCGTCCTGCGAGTAGGGCTTCGCCCGCCAGCCCGCAGCGTCCACCGTCCTGGAGGTGTCATGCGCCACGAACGTCCACGGCCCCGAGTACACGTTGTCGTGCCACCGGTTGGCCTGGCGGAAGGTGATGGCCTCTTCGACGACCGTTCCCTTGTAGGGCGACCAGTCCGGGAACGTCCCGAAGTTCGACAGCAGGGCCATCCGGCCGCACAGGCTCTGGCAGCCCACCCGGCCGGGGTCGAACCGGAAGGTGTTGCCGTGGATCTCGACCCGCTGCGTCTTCCAGCGGCAGTCGTCGTACGCCGGGGCCTTCTCGATCGTGCCCGCGGTGCACGAAGACTTTGCCGCCGTCTTGGTGCAGTAGCCCGTCGAGGTGTTGGCCGGGCTATTGCAGAAGCGGTCGGCGTTCTCCCACAACGTGATCCCGGCCCAGTTGTCCTCGAACGTGTTGCCGCTGATGTCGACGGCCGACGTGCGAGCCTGCACACGCGGGTCGCCGCCCGACTCCGACAGGTACACCGTCGCCGCCGGGAAGTTGTCGCCGCGGGCCGCGAACGCGCGGCCCTGGACCAGGGTGTTGCCGCGGAAGGTGTTGTTGCGCAGCACCAGGTTGTAGCTGGTCTCGTAGAACAGCGCCTCGGCGTCGTTGGCCTCGAACAGGTTGTCCTCGACGAGGAAGTCGTTGTTGTTCGTGTCGGCCCACAGTCCGGCGCCGTGGTTGCCGTGGACCCAGTTGCCGCGGATGTCGGCCCCGTTCACGGCCCAGAACTTGGCGCCGCCGCTGCACCCGCAGCCCGGCACCTTGGCCTCCCAGTCACCGGTGTTGTTGCCGGTGATCTCGTTGCCCTCCAGCACGAGCCCGGTGATGCCGTCGCCCGCCTGGTAGGCGTTGAGCCCGTACTGGCCGTTGTTGCGCAGGCAGCTGTGCCGCACGACCTGGCCGGCGCCGGCCATCAGCGCCGCGCCCGCGTTGTCCTCGATGGTGGTGTTCTCGATCAGCCAGCCGTCGCCGGAGTCGTGGTTGACCACGCCCTGGTCCTGCAACGCGGCGAAGCCGCGGATGGTGAGGCCGCGGAGTTGCACGTCGCGGGCCCGCTGGGTGAAGGCGGCCCGGTTGACGCCGCGGCCGTCGAGCACCGAGCCCGGGGCGCCGAGGTAGACGTCGCCGTCCTTGGGGACGACCTGGCCGTACTCGTCCTTTCCGAGGGTGTGGGTGCCCGGCCGGAGCCAGAACGTCGTGCCCGCCGGGTGCGCCGCCGTCTTGGCCGCAAGGTCGCCGTCGACGGCCGGGTCGACGGCGACCGCTCCCGAGGGTGGTTGCGCGTTCTCGGCGGGTTGGTGGCCGCACACCGGAGCGGGCCCGTCGGCGGCGCCCGCGACCGCCGGGCACGCCACGGCGATCAGGAGCGAGCAAGCAGCGACGAGAACCGCACGAGATCTGCCCATGGCAGGAAGTTACGCACGATCGGGCCGGAAAACAGTCACCCTCAAGTGTCCTCATCGGACCCAACGGGTGAATCCGGCCCGATCGCGGGTGGATCAGGCGT
Source organism: Amycolatopsis sp. Hca4 (assembly GCF_013364075.1). Taxonomy (GTDB): domain Bacteria; phylum Actinomycetota; class Actinomycetes; order Mycobacteriales; family Pseudonocardiaceae; genus Amycolatopsis. The sequence continues at coordinate 5,601,367 of NZ_CP054925.1, read as the reverse complement.
ACTTGCGGAACACGGGCTGCACCGGGCGCCCGCCCATCCACGGCGCCGGGTCGTTGGCGTCGAGCGCCTTCCGGTACACCGTGCACGCCTGGGCGACGACGTCGATCGTCCGGTCGATGTCGGCCTCGGTGAGCGCGGCACTGACCACGAAGGACGGTCCGAGCACCCCGCCGCCGATCAGCTCGCGGAGGAACAGCGTCCGGTAGGGCTGGGAGGGCTTGCCCTGCTCGTCGAGCGTGCCGAAGACCAGGTTGCTGGCCCGCCCGCGGACGACCACGTGGTCCTCGACGCCGATGTCGGCGGCCACCTGGCGGACGCCGGTGGCGAGCCGGTCGCCGAGGGCGTGCATGCGGCCGATGACGTCTTCGTCGCGGTAGACGTCCATGACCGCCATCGCCGCGGCCAGCGAGTGGGTCTCCGCGCCGTGCGTGGTCGAGAGCAGGAACACCCGCTCGTGGTCGGTGCGCAGGCCGCCGATCTCCATCAGCTCCCGCTTGCCGGCCAGCGCCGAGACGGCGAAGCCGTTGCCGAGCGCCTTGCCGAACGTCGAGAGGTCGGGCGTGACGCCGTAGAGGCCCTGTGCACCCTGGGCGGACCAGCGGAAGCCGGTGATCATCTCGTCGAAGATCAGGACGACGCCGTGGCGGGTGGTGAGCTCGCGCAGGCCCTGCAGGTACCCCTGAGGTGGCTCGACCGCCGCGGCCGCCTCCAGGATCATGCACGCGATCTCGCCGTCGTGGCGCTGCAGCAGCTCCTCCGCGGCCTGCAGGTCGCCGTACGGGAAGGACACCGTCGCTTCCGTCGTCTCGTCCGGGATGCCCGCGTTCATCGGCGTGGTGCCGATGAACCAGTCGTCGGTGGAGAAGAAGGCGTGGTCGGCGCACTTGGCGACGAGCTTGCGGCCGGTGGCCGCGCGGGCCAGCCGGACCGCCGCGGTTGTCGCGTCCGAGCCGTTCTTGGTGAACTTCACCATGTCGGCCGTCGGGACGTTCTCCAGGAACCGCTCGGCGGCCTCGGCCTCGATGATCGACGGCCGGATGAAGTTGCTGCCCTTGTCCAGTTCGCCGCGCACCGCCTCGATCACCCGCGGGTGGGCGTGGCCGAGGCTGACCGCTCTCAGGCCGGCGCCGTACTCGATGTACTCGTTCCCGTCGACGTCCCAGACGTGGCCGCCGCGGCCGTGCGAGATGACCGGGGCCATCCCTTCGGGATACTGGTCCGAGCCCTTGGCATAAGTGTGCGCACCGCCGGGGATGACCCGGTGCAGCCGCTCGTCAGCCTTGGTGGAGCGGGGCAGGTTCGTTCCCATGTCGTGGCTCACCTCGTTGGTTTCAACGCCTCTCCGAGAGATGGCGCCCGTTCGTCCCGGTCGCTCACCATTGTGACCGACAGTGGCCACGAAATGTCCAATTCAGGGTCTTTGTACGAAATCGTAATGTCTTCTTCAGGATCGTGCGCCCGATCGATACGGTACGAAACATCGGAAGGATCGGTGAGTGACTGGAATCCGTGCGCGCACCCCGCCGGGATGTACACGGAAACCTGGGTATCACCGGAGAGTTCAAAGGTTTTCACATTCCGGAATGTCGGCGAATCCGGTCGGAGATCCACCACGACGTCGAAGATCGCGCCGTGCGAACACCGCACCAGCTTCGCCTCGCCGGCTCCGCCGCGCAGGTGCATGCCGCGGACGACACCCTTGCGGGAACGGGAAAGACTGTCCTGGACGAAGCCGTCCGGGTCGATTCCCACCGAAGCGACGACGTCGCGGTCGAAGGTCCGGCTGAAGAAACCACGCCCGTCCGCGTGCGGGGTGGGTTCGAACAGGTACGCACCGTCGATCTCGGGCACCGGAATGGCCTTCATCGCCCACCCCCGAAGAGGGCCGCCGAAAGGGCGGCGAACTGGTCCTTGAGGCGCTGGGCGTTCAGCTCGTTCCGTTCCTGGAGCGTCTGGTGCAGTTCGGCCGAGCGGTTCTCGAGTTCGGTGAACTGCTCGACGAGCCGGTCGAAGGCGACGGTCTTCGCCCGCTGGGTGAAGCCCTCGAGGCCCATCTCCGCCATGAGGACGTCGTTCTTCGGTGCGTAGCCGACCGCGACGGTCGGTTTCGCGACCTTCAGGGCGCAGAGCACGTTGTGGTAGCGCGTGGCCACCACGCTGTCCACCGCGGCCATCTCGTGCATCAGCTCGTCCAGTGTCTCCGCCGTGGCCGCCGTCACCAGCGGGGAAGCGGTCTTCTCGATGATCTCGTCGACGACCTGCCGGTCGATCTGGTCACCGATGAACAGCCGGACGGGTCTGCCCTGGTCAACGAGCCACGCGACGAAACGGTTCATCGTGTCCACGTAGTGGCGGTAGATGCGGTCCGCGTCGGCGCGGTCGTCGTTGCCGCCGTAGTAGGCCATCACGCCGACACCGACGGTGCCCGGGCGTCCGCCGTCCGCCGGGGTGGGGAGGGAGAACGCCAGGTCGGGGTAGACCTGGTCGGCACTCGTGTCGACGCCCATGGCGCGCATGGCGTCGCGGGAGATGTCGTCGCGGTAGGAGCGGTAGGCGGCGAGCCGGCCGGACCAGCGGACCAGCGTCCTGGTCGCCCGGGCGCTGATGTGGTTCGCGCCCACGCAGACGAGGGCCACCTTGGTGCCGAACAGGCGCCCGGTGGCCGAAAGGAGGAAGAGCGAATACGGAAAACCCCACGGACGCAGCGGAAGTGTGGCTTCGAGGACGCCCATGCCGGGCACGATGACGACGTCCTGCTTGCGGACCCAGGCGGCCGTGCGGCCGATGTCGACCAGCTTGCCGAGTCCCTTGAGGACGATCGACCGGAGGCCGGACGCCGTCTCGTACTCGGCCTGGTTCCAGTGCAGCGGGGTCGTGTCGACGCCATACCGCGCGCGGACGATGTCCGGGCCGCCGACCAGGCCGGTCAGGACCGCGTCCGGGTACTCGGCGCGCAGGTAGCCGAGCACGGCTTCGAGGGAACCGTCGTTGCCGAGGTTCCCCGAACCGAGCAGGCCGAACACGCCGACGCGCGGGGCACGCTTCACGCGAGCCTGCCTTCCCGGCCGGCCACGATCTCGTTGACCGTGGCGACGTCCGAGGCGGTCGGCGCGCGGTCCTCGACGCGCTCGCCGTGGCCGGAGCGGGCGCGGTTGGTCAGCCAGGCACCGAGGTGGCCGAAGCACTCGCGCTTGTCCGCGGCCGAGATCGGCGCGCGGCGGATCAGGTCCGCGAACCCGTAGACGTACTCGCCGAGCAGGCGGACGGTGGGATTCCGGAGCCGGTTCGCTCGCCGCGGGTCCAGATTCGCGCACCGGCTCCGGATGGTCGGGTTGGCCCGCTCTGCGCGGCCCGGGTGGTCGCGGCGGAAGTAGAGCAGCTCGGGCACCTGGTGGAACGGGCCGTGCAGGGCCATCTCGGCCGAGTACGTGCGGTCGGCGTGGTGGTAGCTGTCGAGCGGCTTGACGCGGCGGAGGACGTCGGCGCGGATGACGCCGTAGAAGTCGTCGCCGCCCGGCTCGAACAGGATGCTGCGGAAGCGGTCCGGCGCGTGGCGGGACGCGGTGTTCAGCGTGTACTGCAGCGGCTGGACGATGCGGCCGTCGCCGTCGATGATCGCCTGGTCGCAGTGGGCCAGGATGATGTCCGGCTGCTCGTCGAGGGCCTCGATGCACCGCTTGAGCAGGTCGCGGGCGTACAGGTCGTCGTGGGACACCCACTTGAACAGCTCGGTGCGGGAGACGTCGAACACGAAGTTGTGGTTCGGCGTCGCCCCGATGTTCTTCGGCTGGCGGACGTAGCGGATCCGCGAGTCCTTTTCGGCGTAGCGGCGGCAGATCTCGTCGGTGCCGTCCGTGGAGGCGTTGTCCGAGATGATCAGCTCGAAGTCTTCGTAGGTCTGGCCGAGCAGGGCGTCCAGCGACTCGGCGAGGTACTCCTCGCCGTTGTACACCGGGAGGCCGAGGCTCAGCCGCGGGACGGTGGTCATGGAGTCCTCATTCCTTGATCGGCTCTTTGATCGGCTCGAACACCACGGTGGGCTCGTCGGCCCCCGGCGGCACGTACTCGCGCAGCCCGGCCCGCAGCTGGAACCACCAGACGACGGAGCCGCTGAGGGTGGCCGTGGCGACGCCCCACGCGGACCCGGCCGCGTCGCCGAGGAACGCGCCGGCGATGCCGAAGGTGACGTAGAACAGGGACGCGACCAGCTGCGAGCGCAGGCTCCGCTTGGCCGCGCCGAGGGCACGCAGGCCGGCCGCTGCGCCCGTGGCGAAGCTCGCGCCGACCACGGCGAGGGTGACCGGCAGGATCAGCGGTGACGCCGAGTCCCAGACCGAGCCCATCACCCAGCGGCCGGCCCGGTCGGGCACGAGCAGGAGCAGGCCGAGGCCCCAGCACAGGGCCGCGCCCGCCTGGCCGCCGCCGAGGATCATGCAGAAGTGCTTCAGCCGGTGCGGTGCGCGCTGGAGCACCCGGGCGCCCTCGGCGACCGTGACCAGTGACAGCCCCATCAGCAGGGCCAGGAACGGGCCGAGGAGCTGCTCGGCCCCGCGGACCGCGCCGACCGCGGTGATGCCGGCGATGGCGCCGAGGCCGTACGCGCGCAGCTGCGACGCGCCGCTGTTGCTGACGTTCTCGACCAGGTACCGGACGCTGAGGTCGCGCTGCGTCCGGAGCCAGCCGAGCATTTCGCGCGGGTGCGGGAGGATCCGCGTCTGGAACCCGCCGTACAGCGCCGCGACCGCGCCGGACAGGCCCCAGGCCAGCACGAACGCGACCACCGTGTGGATCTGCGCGGCGACGTAGAGCGCCGGGAGCAGGGCGATGCCCCACACGCAGTCGTTGACGAACGCCTTCTTGCCCGCGCCGCGCGCGAAGAAGGCGAAGCGCCAGGCGTCCTGCAGGAGCAGGCCCGGCAGGACGACCGCGAGGGCGACGAACGCGTTGCCGAGCGGGCCGCCCGCGGCCAGGCCGGCCACCAGGCTGACCAGCCCCGTCACGCAGCCGACGCCGATCGCGGTGCCGGACGCGCTCGCCACGCCCAGCCGCCAGCGGTCTTCCGGCACGGCGCTGAACCGCACCATCAGCGGGTCGGTGGCGAGGCCGCGGGAGATGTTGAGCACCACGCCGTAGGTGACCCAGGCGAGGCTGAAGATGCCGAACGCGAACGTGCCGAGCGAGCGGGCCACGTACAGCCCGACGGCGAAGTTGGTCAGGCTGGACACCGCCTGGTCGCCGAGGCCCCAGCTCAGCCGTCCGGCCATCGCGCGAACCGCGCCCGACCGGAGGATCGAGCGCGGTGCACGGCGATGGTTGGCCACGTCGCTCACTCCTTGACCAAACCGGCGTCGTGGAGGGCGCGGGCGGCGACGTCGACGATGTCGAAGGGCAGCCCCGCCCGTTCGGCGATGTCGAGCAGGCTGTGCTCGCCGTCGGAGAGGTTGAGCACCCACAGCATCGCCATCTGGGCCTGCTTGGCGTCGCTGCGGCCGCCGAGGGAGTCGTACAGCCCGCGTTTGCCGAGCTGCGGCTCGCCGTACGGGCTGAGGTTGACGTACCGGCGGTTGCGGTCCAGGACGCCGAACGCGTCCTTCAACGCCCCGAGCGTGTCCTCCATGGCGGCGGGGGAGACGAAGCCCGGGTTGTCGGCCGAGGTGTGGTACTCCGGGTAGCCCGCGTACGGCGTGCGCGTCAGCGAGCCGACGCCGAGGTTGAAGCCCGGCGAGCAGAACTGGCGCTCGTCGTAGCCGTACGGCGAGAAGTCGACGACGCGGTGCTCCCGCGACCGCAGGACGTGCTGCATGACGCGGTCGATCTCGGCGTCGTCGCGGCGGGACTTCTTGTACGTCAACGATCCCGGGTCGCCCGCGCACGCCAGCACCAGCCCGTGCTTGACCTTCTCGATGCGGGAAGAGTTGCGGGCCAGCCAGGTGATCGAGCCGATCGTGCCCGGCATGAACAGGAACCGGTACGTGTAGTGCGGCTGAGCCGAAGCCAGCTGCTGGGCCAGCGAAATGGCCACCGCGATGCCCGCGAGGTTGTCGTTCGCCAGCGACGGGTGGCACACGTGGCAGGACACGATGACCTCGTCGGTGACGCGGCCCGGGACGACGTGCTCGGCGTAGGTCAGCGAGCCGTCGGCCAGTGTCGAGTCGATGACGACGTCGTACTCGCCGTCGGGCAGCGCGTCGAGCTTCTCCTGCGCGAGGCAGAACCCCCAGGCCGGGGCGTAGTAGCTGGTCCGGTAGGGCACCCACGACGGCTGGTCCGGCAGCGTGTGCAGGTGCTCCCGCAGCTCGCTCAGCGGCATCCGCCGCCGCACCGGGACGCTGTACCCGACGACGTGCAGGTTCAGCTCCTGGAAGTCGATCACGCGTTCCCCGGAAGGAGCAGCGACGTACGCGTCCCGGATGTTCCACTCCTGCGGGATCGTCCAGTCCAGCACCGCCGTGCCGGTCGAGACCTCGTGCCGCTCCAGGGCGATGTGCTCGCCGATGATGTCCAGGGTCTGCCGCACGCCGTCGCCGGTGATGCTGCGGCAGATCGGGTACAGCCGCTCGACCAGGGCGTGCAGTTCCGCCCCGGTCCGCAGCTGCGGGGCCGCCACTACTTCCGCCGCAGGGTGGTGTCGACGCGGCCGGCTTCGCCCTCGCTCTTCAGCCAGGCCAGCCGGGTGAACAGCTGCTCGAACGACTCGCGGGTGAGCCCGAACTTGCGGTAGGCCTCGATGAGCTCGACGGCGCCGTCCTTGACCGACCAGTCGCAGGTGAAGCCGGGGATCGCCGCGCGGAAGCGCGAGAAGTCGACCCGGTAGGAGCGCGGGTCCGAGCCGGCCTCGCCGGTGATGTTCAGCGTCGAGCCCGGCACGGCCTCGACGACCTCCTGGGCGATCTCGGCGACCGTGACGTTGTTCTCCTCGGTGCCGATGTTGAACGCCTTGTTGTGCACGGCCTCCTTGGGCGCGGTCAGGGCCGCGGTGAACGCGCGCGCGATGTCCTGGGCGTGCACCAGCGGCCGCCACGGCGTGCCGTCGGAGAGCACCAGCACCTCGCCGGACAGATGGGCGTGCGCGGTCAGGTTGTTCAGCACGATGTCGCCGCGCAGCCGCGGCGAGTAGCCGAACGCCGTCGCGTTGCGCATGTACACCGGCGTGAAGTCGTCGTCGGCGAGCTCGTGGACGTCGGCCTCGACGCGCACCTTCGACTCCGCGTACGGCGTCACCGGGCGCAGCGGCGCGTCCTCGTCGACGAGGTTGTCGCCGCCCGCGCCGTACACCGAGCAGGTCGACGCGTAGAGGTACCGCTGCACGCCGGCTTCCTTCGCCAGCTTCGCGAGCTTCACCGACGCGTGGTGGTTGATGTCGTAGGTCAGCTCCGGCGCGAGCGAGCCGAGCGGGTCGTTCGACAGCGCGGCCAGGTGGATCACCGCGTCGAAACCGGTGACGTGCTCCAAAGACACGTCCCGCAGGTCGACGACGTGCCCGGCCGGGTCGGCGGGGGCGGGCCCGAGCAGGCAGTCCTCGAACAGCCCGGAGTCCAGGCCGAAGACTTCGTGGCCGGCGGCGGCGAGCACCGGGGCCATCACCGTCCCCAGGTAGCCCTTGTGCCCCGTCAGCAACACCCGCATCGGATTCAGCCCTTCAGATCGAGAGTGAGTTTCTTGACGAAAAACGCTTCGGCGTACTTCGCGGCCGCTTCGATGCCGCGGATCCGGGCCAGCCCGAGGAACGCCTCGCGGTCGTACCACGGCCGGTGCCGCTGCGACGCGTAGTGCTCCTGCAGCAGCCGGACCTTCTCCTCGGCGAGCTCGTCGGACAGCGGCTGGTACACCGACGGGCTGCCGAGGTCGCCGTCCCACTTGACGATCTCGTAGCCGAGCGCCAGGTGGTCGCGGAACGCCGTCGGCACCAGCTTCGCCAGCCCGCGGTGGTCCTGGTGCGCGTCGTCGGTGCGCGGGGCCAGGATGAGGTCCGGGTCGGTCCGCCGCCGCAGCTCTTCCAGGGCGTTCTTGGCCTCTTCCCAGTGGGCCGGGAAGCGCCCGTCCGGCAGCTTGAGCACCGTGACGTCGACGACCGCGCCCGGGCAGAACGCCGCCAGCGCCGCCCGCTCCTCGTCCTCGCGGGGCGTGCCGCCGCCGGAGAGGACCAGGGCGTCGACCCGCAGGCCGGGCCGGGATGCGCAGAGGGTCAGCAGCGTGCCACCGGCGCCGATCGCGATGTCGTCGCAGTGGGCGCCGAGGGCGACGACGCTGCCGAGCCGTCCCGGCCGGAGCCCGATCACGCGGTGCTCACGGCCGCGCGCTCCCACAGCGCCCACGGCCGGTCGCCGTGGCTGTAGGCGTAGTCCAGCGCCGCCCGCTCCTTGACCGTGTCGGTCGGCTTCCAGAACCCGCGGTACGGGTAGGCGAGCAGCCGGCCCTGCTTGGCCAGCTCGGCGCAGCCGTCGGCGACCAGGTCGCCGTTCTCGGGGATGTGGTCGAACACTTCCTGCCGCAGCACGAAGTAGCCGCCGTTTTCCCACAGCGGCATTTCGCTCACCGCGGTGATCGAGCCGACCATGCCGCCTTCGTCCATTTCGACGCAGTGGAACGACGACTGCGGCGGCACGACCATCATCGACGCGCCCGCGTCCGACTTCTCGAACCGTTCGATCATCTCGGGCAGCGGGACGTCGGACAGGACGTCGGCGTAGTTCGCGAGGAACATGTCGTCGCCGTCGAGGTGCTCGCGGACGCGGCGGAGGCGCTCGCCGATCGGCGACTCGATCCCGGTCTGCACGAAGGTGATCGTCCAGTCCGCGATGTCGGTCGAGAGCAGCTCGGCCTTGCCGCCCCGGAGCACGAAGTCGTTCGAAATCGTTTCTTCGTACGACAGGAAGAAGTTCTTGATGTGCGCCGCGCCGTAGCCGAGGCACAGGATGAATTCGGTGTGGCCGAAATGGGCGTAGTAGCGCATCACGTGCCAGATGAGCGGTCTCGGACCGACCATCGCCATCGGCTTCGGGACGTCGTCGGCCGCGCCGTTGCGCATCCGCATCCCGTAGCCACCGCAGAAGAGAACGACCTTCACGTCACTGCACCTCGACGATTTCCAAGTGGGGGATCGGGAACACGAGCTTTCCGCCCCAGGACCCGATGTGGGAGAGCTGTTCGGTCAGTTCCTCCCGGAGGTTCCACGGGAGGACGAGCACGTAGTCGGGCCGGTCGGCTTCGATCCGTTCCGGGGGCAGCACCGGGATGCGGGTGCCCGGGGTGAACCGGCCGTGCTTGTACGGGTTGCGGTCGACCGTGTACTGCAGCAGGTCCGTGCGGATGCCGCAGTGGTTCAGCAGGGTGTTGCCCTTGCCCGGGGCGCCGTAGCCGACGACGGTCTTCCCGTCGTTGCGCGCCTCGATCAGGAACTTCAGCAGGTCCAGCCGCACGCGGGTGACGCGCTCGGCGAACTCGGTGTACCCGGACAGCTCGTGCAGCCCGGCGGCCTTTTCGCGCTCCAGCACGTCGGTCATCCGCTCGCTGGGCTCGCCCGCGACGGCGTCGGGCCGCGCCCACAGCCGGATCGAGCCGCCGTGCGTCGGCACGAGTTCGACGTCGACCACGGTCAGGCCGCCGGTCGCGAGGGCGCGGCGGGCGGATTCGACCGTGTAGTACTGGAAGTGCTCGTGGTAGATCGTGTCGTACTGGTTCTTTTCGATCAGCGTGAGCAGGTGCTGGACCTCGATGGAGACCCAGCCGTCGTCCGCGACCAGTGCGCGCAGGCCCTTGGTGAAGCCGAGGACGTCGGGGATGTGCGCGTAGACGTTGTTGGCGGCGACCAGGTCGGCCGGGCCGTGCTCCTCGCGCACCTGCTTGCCGGTTTCCTCGGAGAGGAAGGCCGTCAGGGTGGGCACGCCGGCGTCACGCGCCGCCTGCCCGACGTTCACCGAAGGTTCCACGCCCAGACACCGGATCCCGTGCCCGACGACGTGCTTGAGCAGGTACCCGTCGTTGCTCGCCACCTCGACGACGAACGACTTCTCGCCGAGCCCGAGCCGCTCCACCGCGCCGTCGACGAACCGCTTCGCGTGCTCGACCCACGACGTCGAGAAGGACGAGAAGTACGCGTACTCGGTGAAGGTTTCGCCGGGATCGATCAACGGCGGGATCTGGGCGAGCCAGCAGTCGGTGCACACCTTCAGGTGGAGCGGGAAGGTGGCTTCCGGTTCGTCGAGCTGCTCCGCCGCCAAAAATCGCTCACACGGGGGAGTCGCGCCGAGGTCCACGACACTGGCTGTGTTTGTCGAACCGCAGAGTCGACATGTGGTCATCTACCAGGCTCCTTGGCTCGCGGTCGCGATGTGCACCCAACACGTCGACCGGCGCCGGGAGGTCGTTACAGCGATGCGGGAGCGGCTGGTGGACCGATTCGGAACCGCAACCTGAATGGCCCAACTGTGGCGGGAATCACCAACAGTGCCCAACCGGACCCGTAACGTCCACAGTGGACGTGCTCTTAGGCTGGTCCGATGACTTCGGAGCCGACTCCCCGCCTGCGCGGGTTCGCGGGCGTGGTGCTGACGATCCGCTTCCTGACCGAGCTGGCGCTGCTGGGCGGTCTCGCACTGGCGGGCACCCAGCTCGGCAGCGGGGTGGCGCTGGCCGTCGTCGACGCGGTCCTGCTGCCGGTGGCGGCCGCCGCGCTTTGGGGCCTGTTCATCGCGCCACGGGCCCGCCGCCGGCTCCCGGAACCGGCCCGCTTCCTGCTCGAATTCGCCCTCTTCGCGGTCACCGGCGTGGTGCTCGCGCTGGTGGGCTGGCTGGTCGTGGGCCTCGTGGTGGCCATTGCCGGGATCGGCGTCGCGGCGCTGACCAGGGTGGTCGCCAAGGACGGCTGAGCCCTCCCCGCCACCCGGGCGGAGAGGGCGGCAGGCTCAGGCGAGCTTCTCGGCGGCCGGGATGACGTCGGTGGCGAACTTCTCCAGCGCCGCCGTCCGGTGGACGTGCGGGACCATGCCCAGCGCCACCTGGATGCCGAGGCCGTTCAGCCGCTCCAGCTCGGCCAGCAGCTCGCCGGACTTCTCACCGTTCTCGCCGACGTCGAGGATGTGGTAGACGGTCTTGACGATCGAGTCGTAGTCGCGGCCCTCGTTCTCGCAGTGCTGCCGCAGCACGTCGAGCTTGCGCTCCAGCTCCGGCCCGTTGAACAGGTTGCAGGCGTCGGCGTACTTCGCGACCAGCCGCAGGGTCTTCTTCTCGCCGCCGCCCCCGATCATGATCAGCGGCCGCGGCTTCTGCAGCGCCTGGGGCACGTTCAGCAGCCGTTCGGCGTCGAAGTGCTTGCTCTTGAACGGCGCGTCGCCCTCGGCCCACATCTGCAGCACGTACTGGAGGTTCTCCTCCAGCAGCTCGAACCGCTCGGCCACGGACGGGAACGGGAAGCCGAGCCCGCGGGACTCCTCCTCGTTCCAGCCCGCGCCGATGCCCAGGACCGCGCGGCCGCCGGAGAGCACGTCGAGCGTCGTGATGGCCTTGGCCAGCAGGCCGGGGTGCCGGTAGAGCACGCCGGTGACGACGGTGAGCAGCTTGGCGCGCTCGGTGTGCGCCGCGATGAAGCCGAGGGTCGTGTACGCCTCGAGCATGTCGTTTTCGGCCGGGCCGACGCTGCCGATCTGGAAGAAGTGGTCCATCACGGCGATCGAGTCGAAGCCGGCCTGGTCACCCGCGCGGACGACGGCGGCCAGGTCGGCGCCCAGCGCGGCCGCGCCGTTCGGCCAGGTGAAGTCGGGGATCTGCAGTCCGAGTTTCATGTCCGCCGACCGTATACCTGGAGTCGGACCGGCTGCCCGTCAGAAATCGCGGACCAGGGAGACGCGGCCGTGGAGGGGGTCGGTGACCCAGACCGTGCGCGTCCGCTGGTCGACGGCGACGTCGCCGGGGTTCACGCCCAGCGACAGCTCGCCGCTCAGCGTGCCCGCCGTGCCGTCGACGCGGGCGAGGCCGTTCTGGCCGCCGTTGGTGTACACCGTGTTCGTGCCCTGGTGCACGGCGAGCGCGGAGGATTCACTGCGCAGCAACACGGTCTTGCGCTCCGTGCGGGTCGCTGCATCCACAATGGACATGTGGTGGATGCCGGAGTTCGCCACGTAGACCGTGCCGCTCGCGTGGTGCACCGCGACGCCGGTCGGGTTGCGCCCGACCTTCACCGAGGCGACGAACTTGCCGCTGTCGATCGAGAACACCTCGACCGAATCGGTGGCCGCGCTCGCGCAGTAGGCCAGCTTGCGGCCGGGGTCGACGCCGATCCCGGCGAACCCGGGCTGCGGCCCCGGCACGAGCGCCGCCAGCGTGCAGCTGACGCCGTCGAGCACGGCGAGCGTGCCGGTGGTGCCACTGGCCGCGTAGACGCGGTTGGCGGTCTCGTCGACCGCCAGGGCCGAGGCCCCGGCCCCGGCGCCGATCACGCTCACCAGGTCGAGGGTGCGGCCGTCGAGCACCACGACGGTGCCCCCTGGCGGGTTCGCGACGTAGATCCGGCCGGTCTTCGGGTCGCTCGCGACGTCGCCGGGCTCGCCGCCGACGCGGACCACGTCGACGACCGACAGGCTGCGCGGGTCGACCACCGAAAGCGTCCCGGCCTGGGCGTCGGTGACGTAGCCGAGCCCGGTGACGGGGTTCACCGCGATCCCGGCCGGCGCCCCGCCGAGCTCGACCGTCCGGACGTCCTCCGCGCGGGCCGCCGCCGGCTGGACGAGGGCGCTGGCGCCCGCCGTGACCAGGGCGAACAGCGTCCGACGGCTCAGCTGGCGACCACGCATCGGCGCCTCCGCTCCTGATCATCCCGCCGACCGAGCGTAACCCGCGCCATCTCCACGTGAAGGAACTTCGCGTCCCCCGATCGCGTTGTTTCCACTGGGTATCCCACTTCCAGAGCGGACGGAGGCGAGCGCGCGTGCACGGGCACCAGAACGGACTCAAGACGGCGATGCTGCTCGGCCTGCTGTCGGCGATCATCATCGCGATCAGCGGGCTCTTCGGCCGGGGTGCACTGGTCATCGGGCTGGTCGTGGCCCTCGGGATGAACGCGTACGCCTACTTCAATTCGGACAAACTGGCGCTGCGCGCGATGCGCGCGCGGCCGGTGTCCGAGGTCGAGCAGCCCGCGATGTACCGGATCGTGCGCGAGCTCGCCCAGGTCGCCCGGCAGCCGATGCCGCAGCTCTACATCAGCCCGACGGTCGCGCCGAACGCGTTCGCGACCGGTCGCAGCCCGCGGCACGCCGCGGTGTGCTGCACCACCGGCATCCTCGACCTGCTCGACGAGCGGGAGCTGCGGGCCGTGCTCGGCCACGAGCTGTCGCACGTCTACAACCGCGACATCCTGATCTCGTGCGTGGCCGGGGCGCTGGCCAGCGTGATCAGCGTGCTGGCGAACATCGCGCTGTTCTTCGGCGGCAACAACCGCGACGGCAGCCCGCTGGTCAGCCTGCTGCTGATCTTCGTCGGCCCGATCGCGGCGGCCGTCATCCGGATGGGCGTGAGCCGGTCGCGGGAGTACCAGGCCGACGCGTCCGGCGCCGAGCTGACCGGCGACCCGCTGGGCCTGGCCTCGGCGCTGCGGAAGCTGGACGCCGGCACGCGGGCGCGGCCGCTGGTCGCCGAGCCGCAGCTGGTTTCGCAGTCGCACCTGATGATCGCGAACCCGTTCCGGCCCGGCGAGGGGCTGAGCAAGCTGTTCTCGACGCACCCGCCGATCGCCGACCGCATCCGGCGGCTCGAGGAGATGGCGCGCCGCCCGTTCTAGGCCGACGCCCCCGCGGCGACGGCGACCGCCTTGACGTAGTCGCCGTAGCCGGACTTCGCCAGCTTCTCGCCCAGCGCGTAGCACTCGTCGGCGTCGATGAAGCCCATCCGCAGGGCGATCTCCTCGAGGCAGGCGATGCGGACACCCGTCCGGTGCTCCAGCACCTGCACGAACTGGCCGGCTTCGAGCAGCGAGTCGTGCGTGCCGGTGTCGAGCCAGGCGAACCCGCGGCTGAGCTCGACCAGCGTCGCGCGGTCCTGGCGCAGGTACGTCAGGTTGACGTCGGTGATCTCGAGCTCACCGCGCGCCGACGGCTTCAGCGACGCGGCGATGTCGACCACCCCGTTGTCGTAGAAGTACAGGCCGGTGATCGCCTTGTTGGAGCGCGGCTTCAGCGGCTTCTCCTCGATGGTGATGAGCTTCCCCGTGTCGTCGACCTCGCCGACGCCGTAGCGCTCCGGGTCCTTCACCGGGTAGCCGAACAGGACACAGCCGTCGAGCTCGCGCACGGCCTGCTGCAGGCGGCTGGAGAAGCCCTGGCCGTAGAAGATGTTGTCGCCGAGGACGAGCGCCACGTCGTCGTCGCCGATGAAGTCCGCGCCGATCACGAAGGCCTCGGCCAGCCCGTTCGGGCTCGGCTGCTCGGCGTAGGAGAACGAGACGCCGAACTGGTCGCCGTTGCCCAGCAGCCTGCGGAACATCGGCAGGTCGGTGGGGGTGGAGATGACGAGGATCTCCCGGATCCCGGCCAGCATCAGCACCGAGACCGGGTAGTAGACCATCGGCTTGTCGTAGACCGGCAGCAGCTGCTTGGACACCGCCTGGGTGATCGGGTGCAGGCGTGTCCCGCTGCCTCCGGCCAGCACGATCCCCTTCATGGACTGCCTCCCTCTTCCGCGGCCGCGACCCGACCACCCTACGGGCCGTCGCTAGAGCGCGGATCCTTTACCGAAGTAGGCCTTGCAGCCGTCGTTGTCCTCGGTGGCGATCTCGAGCACGTTCCGGCCGTCGTCGACCGGCAGCAGCGTCGAGGAGTAGTTGGGGCAGAAGTTGTTCCGGATGCCGGTGATGTGCACGGGAGCAGGCAGTTCGTACCAGTGGCCGCTGCCGAAGTCGTCGTTCGCGAGCAGGACCTGGCCGTTCTGCGGCTGCGGGACGCCCTTCGCGTCGGTGTAGATCTGGCCGACCATCAGGATCCGCACCCCATTCGGGCCGCCCGGGAAGAGGGTGATGGTTTGCGCATGCTGGAAGTAATTGCCGGTGGCGGTGTCCACACGGGTGCCCGGATCGGCCGGATCGCCCCAGTTGGCGCCGTCGGCGGAGATCTTGAAGTACGGGTCGCAGTAGCGGTCGCGGAAGTTGCAGATCTCGTAGGCGAAGTAGTAGCGGCCGTCGGGCAGCCGCCGGATGACCGGCATGCCCGGCCGGACGCGGTCGGGCGGGATGGCCATGGTGAGCTGCTTGGTGCCCCAGTTCACCCCGTCGGTCGAGGCGACCCGGTTGAGCACCTGCGCGTACTTCGGTGCCTGCGTCTCGTCGGCGAAGTGGAGCCAGAGCGTGCCGCCGGCGTCGACGGTGAACTCGGGCTCCCAGATGCCGTCGATGTTGTGCGACCGGGCGGCCTCGGACAGGAAGCTCCACGAGCGGCCACCGTCCCTGCTGGCCCAGACGCGGATCCCGATCCGGCGCTCCGGCCCGGCGTCCTGCCGGTAGGACGCGGCCCACAGCAGCGTGCCCGCGCGGAGCCTGCCGACGCGTTCCGGCAGCTCGTAGACGGTGCCGCAGCACATGCCGGCCCGGCCGTCGGGGTCCCGGATGGTGCCGATCCGGTGGAACGACTCGCCCTCGTCGGTGCTCTCCAGCACGGGGGTGAACTTGCCGCCGGCGTCCTCGCTGGTCAGGGTGGCGATGATGCGGCCGTCCGCCAGCCGGATCAGCCGCGGGTAGGCGCCGAAGCCGGGGATGAGCTGCGTGCGCTCGGCTGCGTGCGCGGGGGTGAGCAGCGAGGCGATGGCGGCGAGCGTCACCAGGAAGACCAGCGAACGGCGCAACTCGACCCCCTCCACGCGGTGACCGCGCGATTACAACACGAGGGGGCGATGGTCACCGGCCGCGTTCACGCGTTCGGGTAACGCCGGTGGACCCACGGGTACCTGGAACCAGGTACCCGCAGGTCAACGCGGGTAAGTCACCGGTAGTTGGTGAACTGCAGCGCGATCTCGAAGTCCTTGCCCTTCAGCAGGGCGATGACCTCCTGCAGCTGGTCCTTCTTCTTGCCCGACACCCGCAGCTGGTCGCCCTGGATCTGGGCCTGGACGCCCTTGGGGCCTTCGTCGCGGATGAACTTGGCGATCTGCTTCGCCTTGTCCGAGGCGATGCCCTGCAGGATCTTGCCGGAGATCTTGTAGATCTTGCCCGACAGCGCCGGCTCGCCCGCCTCGAAGGCCTTCAGGGAGATGCTGCGCTTGATCAGCTTCTCCTTGAACACCTCGACCGCGGCCAGTGCGCGCTCCTCGGTCTCGGACTCGATCGTGAGCGCCTCCTCGCCGGCCCAGTTGATCGTCGTGCCGGTGCCGCGGAAGTCGAACCGGGTGCCCAGCTCCTTGCTCGCCTGGTTGAGCGCGTTGTCCACCTCCTGGCGGTCGACCTTGCTCACGACGTCGAAAGAGGGATCCGCCACGTGTCCTCACACCTCGTACTCGCTTGTCAGGGGCCACCCAGCCTAGCCCCTGTCGCCCGACGGGTATCCCGGTTGACCCCGGTCGGAACCCGTTGGGTAAGCTTTCCCCCGGCCGGTGAGACCGGCCTTGGCGGGTTACCCGAGTGGCCAAAGGGGACTGGCTGTAAACCAGTTGGCATTGCCTACGGGGGTTCGAATCCCTCACCCGCCACGTTCGTTCGAAAGAGAGCCTTGTCTGCGGAAAGCGCAGACAAGGCTCTCTTTCGTTGTGTCTTTGGGGGTCGAACCGCCAAACCCCCGCCAGGGGCTCCGCCCCTGGACCCCCGAGTGTGGCCACCTGGGCTATCAGCCGCCGGTTTTCGCGGTGATTGAGAATTGATTATCTTATGCTGAGTGATGGTATCGTGCCTGGTGGTCGGCTATGTGCGAGATGGGCGATTTCAGGCTTGTTATCCCGGTGAATCCGCAGGTCGGGGGACTCTGATCGCCGATTCGGGCGAAGGCCAGTTCCGCCTTTGGACCGGTTTTCCGAAATACCGGTAACGCATTTCTTGAGCGACTCGACGCCAGCTTCGGGTGCAGGGGCGCCGGGGGTTCCACCGAGTCGCTGGAGGAGCACATGGCCATTTCCGCAACGTTGCGACCCGTCCGTGAGGAGCTGGTCCGGGTGCAGTACGCCGAACCCGCGCTCGTGGCCGGGTACGCGAACGACCACGCCGGGTGGGGGCCCACCGCGCGGTACCACCATTCGCGGCGCTACGCCATCGACCAGGTCCTCGCCGGCTGCGGGGGTGGTGACCTGCTCGATGTCGGGTGCGGGCCGGGGATGATGGTGCGGCACCTGCTCGACACGCGGCCCGGCGACTTCCGGATCACCGCCTGCGACCAGTCTCCCGCCATGGTCGACGCCGTCGCGGCCCGCGCGGGTGACCAGGTGCGGCTGGCGGTCGGGGACATCCAAGACATGCCGTTCGAGGACCGGCAGTTCGACGTCGTGCTCGCGATGGGCGTGCTCGAGTACACCGATGCCGCGCAGGCGCTGCACGAAGTCACGCGGGTCACCCGGCCCGGCGGGCTCGTCGTCACGACGATGCTCAACCCGAGGAGCCCGTACCGGCTCTTCGAATGGGGCGTCTTCTGGCCCGCTCGCCGCACCCTCGGCGCCCTGGAACGCGTCGTCGGCGTCCCGCCCTCGAGACGGCACGGTGCCCGCCGCACCGGGATCGTCGCGCTCACCCCGCGGCGGCTGCGGGAACTGCTGTGGCGGGCCGGCCTGCAGCCGGGGGAGGTCATCGCCTACGACGTCACCGCGTCCGTGCCGCCGTTCGACCGGCTCGTGCGGCGGCGGGACCGCTCGTGGCGGGAGCGTCCGGAAACGACGATCGCGCGCGGGGCGAAACGCTGGCTGGGCACCGGTTACCTGGTCGCCGCCCGGAAGCTCGCCGGGTAGGGGAACGGCCGGTTTCCCTTGGGGAGAGGGAAACCGGCCGTCGGCGGCGGCGCTCGGGGTTACGCCGCCTGGGAAACCGGCGTCGAAGCCGGGGTCAGGGCGAGGTCGAGGACCTCGCGCACGTTCGCCACCGCGTGCACGTCGAGCTGGCTCAGCACCTCGGCCGGGACGTCGTCCAGGTCGGGCTCGTTGCGCTGCGGGATGATCACCGTCTTCATCCCGGCCCGGTGGGCGGCCAGCAGCTTCTGCTTCACGCCGCCGATCGGCAGGACGCGGCCGGTCAGCGACACCTCGCCGGTCATCGCCACGTCCGCGCGGACCACGCGGCCGGAGAGCAGCGACGCCAGCGCCGTCGTCATCGTGACGCCCGCCGACGGCCCGTCCTTCGGGACCGCGCCCGCCGGGACGTGGACGTGGATGCCGCGCTTGCGCAGGTCGCCCACCGGCAGCTCCAGCTCCGCGCCGTGCGACCGCAGGTAGGACAGCGCGATCTGCACCGACTCCTTCATCACGTCGCCGAGCTGGCCGGTCAGCTGCAGCCCGGACGCGCCGGACTCCTCGTCGGCCAGCGACGCCTCGATGTAGAGGACGTCACCGCCCGCGCCGGTCACCGCCAGGCCGGTCGCCACGCCCGGGGTCGCCGTGCGCTGCGTCGACGCCGGCAGCGACGACTCGGGGATGTGCCGCGGCCGGCCCAGGTAGGTCTCCAGGTCGGACGCGTCGATCGAAACCGGCAGCGCCACCTCGTCCAGCGCCACCTTGGTCGCGACCTTGCGCAGCACCTTGGCGATCGTCCGGTTCGCGTCGCGCACGCCCGCCTCGCGGGTGTATTCGGCGGCGATCCGGCTGAACGCGGCGTCGGTCAGGACGACGTCGGACGTGCCCAGGCCGGCTCGCTCCAGCTCGCGGGGGAGCAGGTGGTCGCGGGCGATGGTGACCTTCTCGTGCTCGGTGTAGCCGTCCAGCGTGACGAGCTCCATGCGGTCCAGCAGCGGGCCGGGGATGGTCTCCAGCGCGTTGGCCGTGGCCAGGAACACGACGTCGGACAGGTCCAGCTCGACCTCGAGGTAGTGGTCGCGGAACGTGTGGTTCTGCTCCGGGTCCAGCACTTCGAGCAGCGCCGCGGTCGGGTCGCCGCGGTAGTCGGCGCCGACCTTGTCGATCTCGTCGAGCAGCACGACCGGGTTCATCGAGCCGGCTTCCTTGATGGCGCGGACGATCCGGCCGGGCAGCGCGCCGACGTACGTGCGGCGGTGACCGCGGATCTCCGCCTCGTCGCGGATGCCGCCGAGGGCGACCCGGACGAACTTGCGGCCCATGGCCTTCGCGACGGATTCACCCAGCGACGTCTTGCCGACCCCGGGAGGGCCCGCGAGAGCCAGCACGGCACCGGAGCGACGGCCGCCGACCGGGCCCAGGCCCGACTCGGCACGGCGCTTGCGCACGGCCAGGTACTCGATGATGCGTTCCTTGACGTCGTCGAGCCCGGCGTGGTCGGCGTCGAGGATCGCGCGGGCGGCCGCGATGTCGTAGACGTCCTCGGTGCGCTCGTTCCAGGGCAGCTCCAGGACGGTGTCCAGCCAGGTGCGGATCCAGCCGCCCTCGGGGACTGGTCGGACGTGCGGTCCAGCTTGTCCACTTCGGCCAGTGCGGCCTTCTTGACGGCGTCGGGCAGCTCGGCTCCCTCGACGCGGGCGCGGTAGTCCGTCTCGTCGGCGGTGCCGTCGAGCTCTCCGAGCTCCTTGCGGATGGCTTCGAGCTGGCGGCGCAGCAGGAACTCCTTCTGCTGCTTCTCCATGCCCTCGGCGACGTCCTTGCGGATGGTGTCGGTCACCTCGAGCTCGGCCAGGTATTCCTTGCTCCACTCGAGCGCCTTCTCCAGCCGGACGGCGACGTCCAAAGTGGACAGCAGCTCGAGCTTCTGCTCGGTGCTCAGGTACGGCGCGTTGCCGGACAGGTCGGCGACCGCGGAGGGCTCCTCGACCTGCTGGACGGCGTCGATCAGCTGCCAGCCGCCGCGCTGCTGGAGGATCGAGATGACGACGGCCTTGTACTCGGCCGCGAGCTTGGCGGCCTGGTCGCCGGTGATCTCGGGGGCGTCCTCGGCGTGCACCCACCGGGCCGCGCCGGGCCCGTCGGCGATCCGGCCGACGACGGCGCGGCCGGTGCCGCGCAGCAGGGCGGCGGCCTTGCCGCCGGGGACGCGGCCGATCCGCTCGACCGTGGCGACGGTGCCGAACTCGGCGTACTCGCCGTGGACGCGCGGGACGATGAGAACCTCGGCCTTGGTGGCCGCGGAGGACCGGATGCCGGGGAAGGACGCCTGGCTCGGCGTCTTGGCCTGTGCGGACTCCACCGCGGCCCGCGTCTCGCTGTCGGTCAGGTCGAGCGGGACGACCATGCCCGGCAGCACGACGTCGTCATCGAGCGGGAGCACGGGCAGGAGGCGGGTGTCGGACATGTGCACTCCTCGTGTAGTTGAGTCTGCCTAGCTCAACTCTCCGATGGGTGCGTTTGTTTCCGATGGTGCGTTCGCCCACAGCGATCGGGGAAACCGCAGGTCAGGGCGCTGGTTTCTCCGCGACGGCGCACCAGGCGAACGGGCGGGCCTCCGCCTCCAGGGCGTTGACCTTCCGGTCCGGCCGCCAGTCCGGCAGGTGCACGATCCCCGGTTCCAGGATCCGCCAGTCGCCGAACAGCGGCTCGATCTCCTCGCGGTCGCGCAGCCAGACCGGGTTGCTCGTCTTGCGGTACTGCTCGACGAACCAGCGCAGCCCCTCCAGGTACGGGCCCGACCCGTCGCCCTCGCTCATCTGGGAGATCGCCAGCCAGCTGCCAGGGGCCAGTGCGTCGCGGTAGGCCGCCAGGAGGCCGTCCGGGTCGTCGTCCGGGCCCACGAAGTGCAGCACCGCCGCCATGATCAAGCAGACCGGCTGGGAGAAGTCGATCAGCCGCCGCGTCTCCTCGGCGCGCAGGACGGACTTCGCGTTCCTCATGTCGGCCTGGACGATGCCCGCCCAGTCCGTGGCCATGCCCTCTTCGAGGATGAGCGTTGCGTGGGCGACGGCGACCGGCTCGTAGTCGACGTAGACCACCTTCGCGTCGTGGTCCTCGGGGAGCTCCGCCTCGACCACCTCGTGCACGTTGCCCGCCGTCGGGACGCCCGAGCCCAGGTCGATGAACTGCCGGATCCCGGCGCGCAGGGCCGCCCGCACCGCGCGGTTCATGAACTCGCGGTTCTGCTTCGACCCCGGGCGCACCAGCGGCCACTGCTGCTCCATGCGCCTGCCGAACTCGCGGTCCACGGCCCAGTTCTGGGTACCGCCCAGGTACCAGTCGTAGATCCGGGCCGCGGACGGCTTCTCGGTGTCGACACCCTCGGGCGCTCTCGGCGCGGAATCCCGCTGGTCGGTCACTTCAGGCTCCCCTCGCTGGCGGCGAGGGCAAGCCTATAAGCCCAGCGCAATCCCGGTAATCCTCCGGTCGTTCACCGAACAGCCGGTCGACGCTGCCAGTACGTCCACAGCGGGCGGTAGCCCTGCGCGTACCAGAACGGCGTCGACAGCGGGTTCGCCGCCGCGTGGTGCAGCAGGACGACGTCGGCTCCTTCCTCGTCCAGGACGTGGTGGGCGTGCGTCGCCAGCGCGGTGCCGACGCCGGACGACCGCGCCGCCTCGGCCACGGCCAGCGACGACAGGTAGCCCACCCGGGAGGCGGCGACGCGGCCGCTGATCCAGCCGGTCTCGCCCGGGTGCTGGACGCTCACCATGCCGAGCGGACGGCCGTACAGCTCCGCGATCCACAACGGCGGCTCCGGCCGCTTCAGCTGCTCGGCGAGGTCCTTCGCCAGGATGTCCTCGACGCCGGAGCGCCAGTTCACCGTGCCGTACTGGGCGTCGTAGGAGTGCAGTTCCATGCCGAGCGCCACGGCGGTCTCGAGGTCGCCGGGCTCGGCGCGGCGGATCTTGACCCCCGGCGTCCCCAGCGGCGTGGCCGGGACCAGCCGCTGTGACGGGCGGACCGCGACCACCCGCAGCGGGGCGAAGCCGTGGTGCAGCATTTCCCGCGCGCCGGCGGCGTCGCGGCTCGCGCGGGGGACGATCGCCGCCGTCTCGGTGTCGCCGCGCTCGGCGACCGCGCGCAGATGTTCATCCCATCGGGTGAGGAGGGCGTCGAGGACGGCCGCCGGCTGCGGGCCGGCCAGCTGGAGGTCGAGGCGGTGCTCGGTGAGCGCGCGCCACGGGGCGTTGGGGGCGTCGCGGTCGACCTGGACGCGGGACGCCAGCCCGGACGCGGCGGAGTCGCCCGTGGCGACCTCCAGTACCACCGCGTTTTCCGCCGCTTCGAAGGGAGTCGAGCCGGGGAGGAGGGGATCCACCGCCGCGAGCCGGGCCGCGTGCTCGGTGGCAATCACATCGCTGTGCATGGAGCTATTGAAGCGCTACCCGGCGCTGCACGCGTAGAGATGCAGGCGGAGAACCGGCAGAGTTCGGACAACCCCCGCTTGAGGGGGCTCCGGGTGGCGAAGCCCCCGGCCCGGGGCGAAGCCCCGGTTGTCACAGCCGTTTCACACTTTGGTCCACGCAGGTCAGCGCGTTCGAGGCATTGTTAACCCTGGGGTGATCTCCTACTGTCTCGAAAGGGACACGGGTACGCCTGACGGGGTACGGTATGGCCCTTGTCCACACCCGAAGTCACGGATCAGCACCGGTGGACAAGCCGGGAGGGAAGGTCGGATGCCGGACACCAACGCCCACGGTGACGCCGTCGCGCAGGCGCAGCCCGGGCCGGGAGCCGCTTCCGGGACACCTCCGGTCTCCGCCGAAGCCCGCACCGACGAACGCCGCTTCCGCGTCTACACCTTCGCCGTGCTCAGCCTCGGGCTCGTCGCCGCGTTCGCGGTCGGCTCGTGGCTGCCGTTCGAGTGGAACGACCGGCTGCTGTGGATCGGGCCGGTGCTCGCGGTCGCCTTCCTGCTCGCCGAACAGCTCGGCATCAACGTCGACGTCCGCAGCGGCATCTCGTGGACGATCTCCTTCACCGAGATCCCGCTCGTCATCGGCTTCTTCATCGCGCCGTTCGAGGTCGTGCTGGCCGCGCACCTGGTCGCCGGCATCGGCACGCTGCTCGCGCGCAAGGTCGCCGGCCGCGTGCTCTACAACGCGGGCGCGTTCCTGCTCGAGATCACCGGCGCCTTCGCGGTCGCCGGGCTGGTGAAGCACCTGGCCGGGACCGGCGACCGGATCCCGTGGGTCGCGGCGCTGGCCGGCACCCTGACCGCGCCGCTGGTGAGCACCCTGCTCGCGCTGGCCGCGGTCCGCGTGCTGCGCCGCCGGATGCGGGTCAGCACCGCCGTCCGGCTCACCGGGCGGATCCTGGTCGTCGGCTTCGTCAACGCCTCCGTCGGCCTCTCCGGCTACCTCGTCATCTCCAGCACGCCCCAGGCGTGGCCGCTGGTGCTCGCCGTCTTCCTCGGCCTCACCGCGCTCTACTGGGCGTACTCGGACCTGCTGCGCGAGCAGCGGGACATGGAGGCGCTCTCCGACGTCAGCCTGATGGTGGCCCGCTCGGGCCAGCAGGCCGCGGCGCGCCCGGCCAGCCGGGCCGACGAGCTCGTCGGCGGCGTGGACGTCCGCGAGTGGGCGACGATCGCCGAGCGCATCAAGGACCAGCTCGCCGCCGGCCGGGTCGTGCTGAGACTCCGGCTGGAGCCGAAGGACACCATGCGGGTCGTGGTCGCGGGCGACGAGCTGCCGGTCGCCGACCCCGCCGCCGACGACCCGCTGCTGCGGCTGCCCGGCGCGCACGTCCGGCACTTCCGGATCACCGAGGCCAACCCCGACGTCCGCGCGGCCCTGCTCGACCGCGGCGCGCAGGAGGCGCTGGTCGTCCCGCTGCGCAGCGCGAACCGGCTGCTCGGCGTGGTCGAGGCGCACGACCGGCTGTCCCGCTGGCGCGGCTTCGGCAAGTACGACGTGCAGCTGCTCGGCACGATGGCCAGCCACCTCGCGACGTCGCTGGACAACCGGCGCCTGCTCGCGACGCTGCGCCATGACGCCTACCACGACCCGCTCACCGGGCACCTCAACCGGCCGGGCTTCCGGCAGGTGGCGAAGGAGCCGCTGCGGGACGTCCCCAACGCCGTGGTGCTGCGGATCGACCTCGACGTCTTCTCCACGGTCAGCGACGCGCTCGGCTACGCGTGGGCCGACCGGATGGTCGTCGCGGCCGGCCGCCGCATCCGCGACGCGCTCGGCCCCGACGTCCCGCTCGCCCGGCTCGAAGGCGCGTCCTTCGCGGCCCTGCTCGTCGGCGTTCCGCCGGAGGACGCCCACCGTGCCGCGGAACGGCTGCGCGAAGAGCTGTCGGCGCCGTACCCGGTGGACCGGCTGTCGGTCGAGGCGAACGCGATGATCGGCTACGCGACGACGTCCGCGGAGGAGCCCGGCGACGTCGTGGACATCGAGGGCCTGCTGCAGCGCGCCGACGTCGCCGTCCGCGCGACGAAGGGCGGCGAAGAGGTCCGCGGTTACGTGCCGAGCATGGGCCAGATCTTCCTGCGCCGCTTCCAGATGGTCACGCAGTTCCGGCAGTCCCTCGAGGACGGCCAGGTCAGCGTGCACTACCAGCCCAAGATCACGCTGCCGAACCGGCAGGTGCAGGGCGTCGAGGCGCTGGTGCGCTGGGTGCACCCGGAGTTCGGCAGGCTCGGGCCGGACGAGTTCGTCCCGGCCATCGAGGCGGCCGGCCTGATCGGCGTGCTGACCGGTTTCGTGCTCGGCGAGGCGCTCAAGCGCTGCCGCAAGTGGCTCGACGAGGGCCTGCGGATCTCGGTCGCGGTCAACCTGTCGGTGCGCAACCTGGCCGACGAGGACTTCCCGAACAAGGTGGCTCGCGAGCTGGAGCACCACGGCATCCCGCCCGAGCTGCTGACGTTCGAGCTGACCGAGTCCGGCGTGATGTCCGACCCGCAGAAGGCGCTGCCGATCCTGCGCGAGCTGCACTCGCTGGGCATCACCCTCGCCGTGGACGACTTCGGCACCGGGTACTCGTCGCTGGCCTACCTGCGGCAGCTGCCGGTCGACCAGGTCAAGATCGACAAGAGTTTCGTCCTCGGCATGGGGACCGACCTCGGCGATCTCGCGGTGGTCCGGTCGATCGTCGAGCTGGGGCACTCGCTCGGGCTGACCGTGGTGGCCGAGGGCGTCGAGGAGGACGTGGCGCGCGACCAGCTCGAGGCGATGGGGTGTGACGTCGCCCAGGGCTACCTGATCTCGCGGCCGCTGCCGGAGGACCGCCTGGAGGCGTGGCTGCAGGCCCGGACCGCGCGCTCGCCGGGGCGGCACTCGGAGACCGTCCTGACCCTCCTGACCTGAGCTTTTGCCGTTTGGGGACCCCGGTTGCACGGCCGGGTGAAGCCCCTTGCTAATCTTTCCAAGTCCTCGCGAGAGGCCAGGCCCCTTTAGCTCAGTCGGCAGAGCGTCTCCATGGTAAGGAGAAGGTCTACGGTTCGATTCCGTAAAGGGGCTCTCGACCTCAGCCGCGTCACGCCTGCGTGTCGCGGCTTGGGTCATGTAAGGGCGGTGTAGCTCAGTTGGCAGAGCAAGCGGCTCATAATCGCTGTGTCGCCGGTTCAAGTCCGGCCACCGCTACGCGGTAACGACGGGGCTGGCCCCCGGACCTGAGAGAGAAGGAAACGCTGTGGCTGCCACCGACGTGCGACCCAAGATCACGCTGGCGTGCGAAGAGTGCAAGCACCGCAACTACATCACCAAGAAGAACCGGCGCAACAACCCGGATCGCCTGGAGATGAAGAAGTTCTGCCCGAACTGCGGTACGCACCGGACTCACAAAGAGACCCGCTGAGTAGCGCGTTCTCACCAGCTTCGAAGGGCCGTCCCGGATCCACCGGGGCGGCCCTTCGCTGTTGGTAGCCTCTCCGGGTGCCCTTGGACCAGTCGTTCATCGGGCGGAGCTATCCGCCGCAGACCAGTTACGAAGTGAGCCGGGAGAAGATCCGGGAGTTCGCCGACGCGATCGGCGACGCGAACCCGGTCTACCGCGATCCGGAGGCGGCCCGCGAAGCCGGCCACCCGGACGTGATCGCCCCGCCGACCTTCCTCACGATCATCAACCTCGCCTCGATCAACGCGATCGTCACCGACCCCGAACTCGGGCTCGACTACTCGCGGATGGTGCACGGCGACCAGGGCTTCACCTACACGCGCCCGGTGTTCGCCGGTGACGTGCTCGAGGTGACCACCCACATCGACGCCATCATGGCCCGCGCCGGCAACGACTTCATCAACCTGCGCGCCGAGATCAACGACGCCGCGGGCCAGAAGGTCTGCACCACCCGCGCGCAGCTGGTGGTCCGAGGGGAGAACGCGTGAACACCGGCGACGAGCTGCCCGCCCTCGAGGTCCGGATCACCCGCGAGCAGCTGGTCCGCTACGCCGGGGCGGCGCTGGACTTCAACCCGATCCACTGGAACGAGGCGTTCGCGAAGGACGTCGGCCTGCCGGACGTCATCGCGCACGGGATGCTGACGATGGCAGTGGCCGGCCGGGTCGTCACCGACTGGCTCGGCGACCCCGCCCGGCTCGTCGACTTCAGCGCCCGCTTCACCCGGCCGGTCGTGGTGCCGAACACGCCCGAAGGCGCCGTGGTCGAGGTCACCGGGAAGGTCGCCGACGTCAAGGACGACGGGATCGCCCGGATCGACCTCGTGGTCAAGTTCGACGGCAAGACCGTGCTGGGGAAGCCGCAGGCCCTGGTCCGCCGTTAAGGCAGCTTCAGGACCGCCAGCACCGCGTCGGCCATGCCCTGCTCCCCCCGGGCGTTCGGGTGGAGCGGGGCGGCCGGCGAGGCCGGCAGCAGCCCCTCGATCCAGCGCTTGTCCGACGCCGAGCACACGTCGTGGCCCTTGCCAGGCGTGGCGGTGTCCGCGTACCCCGCGCGGTGCGCGTCCGCCTGGTCCTCGAGCATCTTGTTCAGCTTGCCCAGCGCGCCGCGGAAGTACTCGATGTCGCCCGCGCCGAACGGCAGGGACGGCCAGCAGCCGTTGCCGTCCGGCAGCACGGACGGGTAGCCGACCACGACCACCTTGGCCTTCGGGGCCTTCTTGTGGATGCGGTCGAGGATCGCGGCGATCTTCGGGGCCGTCGCGTCGATGCGCTCGGCCAGCTGGTCGTGGCCGCCCGCGGTCAGGCGGTCGCGGCACGGGGAGGCGTTCTGGTTCGTCGTCGCGCAGCCCGACGCGTACGAGAAGAAGCCGACGTCGTTGCCGCCGATGCCCAATGTCACCAGGGTCGTCTCCGCCGTCACCGCGTCCAGCTGCGGCGGGTTGGTGCCGTTGCCCGTCTTCTGCGCGCCGGTCAGGTTCGCCGTCGTCGCGCCGCTGCAGCTGACGTCGGCGAACTGGGCCGGCTTGAGCTTCGCCGAGACCAGGTGCGGGTAGTTGTCGTCGGACCGGTCGCAGCCGGCCGGGGTGCCCGCCTGCCGCCCGGTTCGCGGCGACGACGTGTACGAATCCCCGAGGGCGACGTAGCGGCCGGAGCCGCCGCCGGTGTCCACGCCCTCCGGGGGCGCCGACGAAGAGCCGTGCTGCCACTTGTAGTACCCGAAGGCCAGCAACCCGACCACGAGCACGAGCACCAGGCAGCCCCCGCCACCGCTTTTCTTCGCCACTTCTTCGTTTCTACCGAACCAACCCGGCCACCGGCCTAGTCAATCCGGGTGATCCGCTGCGCGAGCAGATCGTTGACGAGCCCGGCGCCCGTCTCCGGGTCGTCCACGCTGACCAGCACCGTCCGGCCGTTCGCCAGTGCGAGCACCAGCGCCGGGCCGCCGCGCACCTTGTACGCCGTCGTGCCGGTGACCGGGTTGAAGCGCAGGCCCAGCCCGCCGTCGCCGAACGTCGTCAGCTCGCGCGTGGTCGCTTCGCGGACGTCCTCGAGCGAGAAGTGCCGCCAGGGGACGCCCAGGAGGCCGAAGCGGATCGTCACGCCCCTGGCGTCCACCGACGCCGACAGCCGGTAGGTCAACGCGGTCACCACGACGCCGACGAAGGCGATCCACACGCCCGTCTGCCACGGGAGTCCGGCGGGCAGCAGCGCGATGGCCACCGGGACCAGGGCCAGCGCCCAGAGCATCGCCGGGTTCACCGCCCGGCCCGACCAGAACGCGCGTTCCCCGGGGCGGAGCCCGACGCTCGGGCGGTCCGCGGTCTCCGGGGCCGGCGGCGAGGGCAGTCCGCCGACCAGCGCCGCGATGCCGCCGAGGATCGCCGCGCCCAGCAGGAAGGGGAGGACGGCGAGGCCGCTGCGCGCCGCCTGCCAGTCCGGGACGTCGAGGTTCGCCACGAGCACCGAGAGCAGGACGGCGGCAGGCAACGCGGCGAACCCGGCGCCCACCCCGACGGTCGGGCGCGGCAGCGGCCGCCCGCGGCGCAGCGCGGTGACCGCCGACGTGGCCAGGAGCAGGACGGCGACGGCGCCGAGCCCCAGCGCCACGCCGGTGAACGTCCCGAGTGCGCTGTGGCCGTTCGGCCCGCTGCTCCAGTGCGTCGCGACGGGGTCGGGCAGCCGGCCGGCCCAGGCGTCCTCCAGCACGCCCGCGACGGCGAGCGCGGCGCCCGGGAGCACGGCGGTGGCGAACAGGACCCGGATCAGCTTGGTCATGAGTACTTCTCCTTCAACACCCCGGTGAGCTCGTCGAGGCCGACGCCCGCGCGCTTCGCCTCGCGGACCAGGTCCTCGGCCAGCTCGGCCAGCCGCGCCCGGGAGGACGCGCCGCCGATGACGACGGCGCCCCGGCGTCGCCGCAGGTCGATCAGGCCTTCGTCGCGAAGCAGCGCGTACGCCCGCAGCACGGTGTGGACGTTGATCTCCAGCGCCGCGGCCAGTTCCCGCGCCGGGGGCAGCTGCTCCCCGGGTGCCGGTTGCCCGTCGGCCAGCGACCGGCGCAGCGACGCGGCGACCTGCTCGAAGAGCGGGACGGTGGAGCTCGGATCGATTTGAACGAGCATAGTTCTAACTATAATAGAACAAAGAAGGTCTGCATGAGAGGTGCATCACACCGAACACGCCTCAGTCGGCGATCAGCTCGCCGGCGAGCTCCAGGGCGTGGTCGACGTCCTTCGCGACGTAGTGCAGGTCGACCAGCACCTCCGTGATGCCCAGCTCACGGGCCACGTCGAGGCAGGGCGGCACGTCGGCCACCGTCTCGATCGCGGTGCCCTGTCGCGGGTTGATCCGCAGCACGCGGCGCAGCGAGTTCGGGTCGCGCCCGGCCTTCTCGGCCGCTTCGCGCGCCACCGACCAGAGGCCCTCGAGGTACTGCTTCGGCATCCAGCCGGCGAGCCAGCCGTCCGCGCGGCGCCCGATCCGGGCCAGTGCCGGCGGCGAGAACCCGCCGAGCAGCACCGGCGGGCGTGGCCGCTGGGCCGGGCGCAGGCCCACCGTCGACGGCGCGATCCGCCACTGCGGGCCCTCGTGCGCCGCCGGGTCGCCGGTCCACAGCGCGTCGAGCGCGTCGAGGACGTCTTCGAGCCGCCGGCCCCGGCCCTCCCACGGCACCCCGGTGGCGAAGTACTCCTCGCGCAGCCAGCCGAGCCCGAAGCCGACGTCGAGGCGTCCCGAGCTGGCGAGGTCGAGCGAGGTCAGCGCCCTGGCGAGCAGGACGGGGGAATAAACCGGGCCGGTCAGCGCGCTCATCCCCAGGCGGGCCGTGCGGGTCACCGCCGCGGCGGCCGCGAGCGTGGTGAACGGGTCCGCGAAGGTCTCGAACTCCGTGGGGTACGGGTGTTCCGGCGTCCCGCCACCCGGGTACAGGTCCGACGGTTCCCGCGGCGTCAGGATCCGGTCGCCGACCCAGAGCGAGGTGAAGCCGAGGTCCTCGGCAGCGGTCGCGAAGCGCGGTACGGCCGCGGGGTCGGCGAGGGCGCCGTACTGGGGGAGCGCGAGCCCGAGCCGCATCGGAGCCCCCGCCGGACGGGGGGTGGTCGTCATGGCGGACATCCTGGCATGATCAGGTGGCCGGCGGGGAGTTTTCCGCAGGCCGGCCGGGGTTCGGAGGTCGATCGGGGGGCGCGGTTGCGGGCTCCCGCGAGGCTTGCCGTAGACTTCGGGACTTGGAACGCACTACGGTCATCCCCGCCTGGATGGTGGGGACGCTGGAATGCGTCCACCGGGGCTCCGAGCGATCGGGGCTCCACAGGGGTGTAGCTCAATTGGCAGAGCAGCGGTCTCCAAAACCGCAGGTTGCAGGTTCAAGTCCTGTCACCCCTGCGTAACGGAACTGGTGGAGCGGAGGAGTGGTCGTGAGCGACAGCGACGCCAGCGGCGGCGAGCAGGAGCAGGACGGCGCCGGGCAGAAGCCCGAGAGCCCGTCCCGTCCCGTCACAGCCGCTGCCCGGCGTGAGCGCCGTGCGACCGCTCGTCCGGCGGGGAAGTCCGCGGCACGTGCGGACGACAAGACCCGCCCGGCCGGGAAGTCGGGGGAGAAGACCGCCCCCGACGCGAAGGGCGCTCCGACTCCGAAGCGGGACCAGAAGCCGAAGAAGGCCTCCGTGTTCGCGCGGCTGGTGCGCTTCATCCGCGAGGTCTGGGCGGAATTGCGCAAGGTCATCTGGCCCAACCGGAAGCAGATGGTCACCTACACCGCGGTCGTGCTGGTCTTCGTGGTGTTCATGGTGGCCCTGGTGAGTGGCCTGGACCTGCTGTTCAAGTGGGGCATCGGCCACA
Source organism: Amycolatopsis sp. Hca4 (assembly GCF_013364075.1). Classification (GTDB taxonomy): domain Bacteria; phylum Actinomycetota; class Actinomycetes; order Mycobacteriales; family Pseudonocardiaceae; genus Amycolatopsis. The sequence goes on along the minus strand of NZ_CP054925.1, from coordinate 5,570,717 downwards.
TCTTCGGCTGACGCGCCCCCGGCGCGGTGCCGATGGGGCCCCGGGCCCCGGCAATGATCAACTGAGAGGACGGAACGTGACCTCCGACAACGGCACAGCAGCCGGTCACGACCTGACCGAGCTTTCCGACGAGCAGGTGCACGCGGCACTCGGTGACGAAGAGTCCGCGCACCTCGAGCCCGTCGACGTGCCGGACGCCGAGGCCGACGACGACGCCGACGATTCCGCTGACGTCGCCGCCGATTCCGCCGACGACGTGGCCGACGAAGCCGAGCCCGCCGCGGACGACGAGGACCCGGTCGCCAAGCTGCGCGCCGAGCTGCTCGCCGCGCCCGGCGAGTGGTACGTCGTGCACTCCTACGCCGGGTACGAGAACAAGGTGAAGACCAACCTCGAGACCCGGACCCAGACCCTGGACGTCGAGGACTACATCTTCCAGATCGAGGTCCCGACCGAAGAGGTCACCGAGATCAAGAACGGCCAGCGCAAGCAGGTGCAGCGCAAGGTGCTGCCCGGCTACATCCTGGTCCGGATGGACCTGAACGACGCCTCGTGGAGCGCGGTGCGCAACACGCCGGGTGTCACCGGGTTCGTCGGCGCCACCTCGCGGCCGTCGCCGCTGACCGTGGACGAGGTGCTGAAGTTCCTCGCGCCGCAGGTCGAGAAGGAAGCTCCGGCCAAGGCCAGCAAGGGCGAGGCCGCCGCGACCGCGCCGCTCGGCGGCCCGGCCGTCGAGGTCGACTTCGAGGTCGGCGAGTCGGTCACGGTCATGGACGGCCCGTTCGCGACCCTGCCGGCGACGATCTCCGAGGTCAACGTCGACGGGCAGAAGCTGAAGGTCCTGGTGTCGATCTTCGGCCGGGAAACCCCGGTCGAGCTGTCGTTCAACCAGGTCTCCAAGATCTGAGGCCGGCCTTTCCGGCCGCAGTCCCCGCGTCCACGGCAGGTACGCGGGGAACGTAGTACAGGACAGGACAAGAAATGCCACCCAAGAAGAAGAAGCTTGCGGCGATCATCAAGCTGCAGATCAAGGCGGGTGCGGCCAACCCCGCGCCGCCGGTCGGCCCCGCGCTGGGTCAGCACGGCGTCAACATCATGGAGTTCTGCAAGGCCTACAACGCCGCGACCGAGTCGCAGCGCGGGGACGTCGTCCCGGTCGAGATCTCCGTGTACGAGGACCGGTCGTTCGACTTCAAGCTGAAGACGCCGCCGGCCGCGAAGCTGCTGCTGAAGGCCGCGGGCGTGGAGAAGGGCTCCGGCGAGCCGCACAAGACCAAGGTCGCCAAGGTCACCTGGGACCAGGTCCGCGAGATCGCCAAGACCAAGGAGACCGACCTCAACGCGCACGACATCGACCAGGCCGCGAAGATCATCGCCGGTACTGCTCGGTCGATGGGCATCACGGTCGTCGACGCCTGATTTTCGCTGCACCCGTGGGAGAGCCAGGGCTGGCTCGTCACCACACTGATCCGTTGAATTAGTTAGGACAGAAGAAATGCCCAAGCACAGCAAGGCTTACCGCCAGGCTGCGGAGCAGATCGACAAGACGCGTCTGTACGCGCCGCTCGAGGCTGCGAAGCTGGCGAAGGAGACCTCCAAGACCAAGATGGACGCGACCGTCGAGGTCGCGATGCGTCTCGGTGTGGACCCCCGCAAGGCCGACCAGATGGTCCGCGGCACCGTGAACCTGCCGCACGGCACCGGTAAGACCGCCCGCGTCATCGTCTTCGCCGTCGGCGACAAGGCCGCCGAGGCCGAAGCCGCCGGCGCGGACGCGGTCGGCACCGACGAACTGATCGAGCGCATCCAGGGTGGCTGGCTCGACTTCGACGCCGCGATCGCGACGCCGGACCAGATGGCCAAGGTGGGCCGCATCGCCCGCATCCTCGGCCCGCGCGGCCTGATGCCGAACCCGAAGACCGGCACGGTGACCCCCGCGGTCGCGAAGGCCGTGCAGGACATCAAGGGCGGTAAGATCAACTTCCGCGTCGACAAGCAGGCCAACCTGCACCTGGTGATCGGCAAGGCTTCCTTCGACACCGAGAAGCTGGTCGAGAACTACGCGGCGGCGCTGGACGAGATCTTGCGGGCCAAGCCGTCGTCGGCGAAGGGCCGTTACCTGAAGAAGGTCACCTTCACCACCACGATGGGCCCGGGCATCCCGGTCGACCCGCTGCGGACGCGTAACCTCCTCTCCGAGGAAGCTGCCGTCTGAGGCTGAGATCACCAGAAAGGGCGTCCCCGCTTGCTGCGGGGGCGCCCTTTCTTCGTGTCTTATTGACGTCATGCCGACTTTCGCGTCGTTCGACGGGCTCCGGTTGCACTACACGGTGTGGGAGGGCGACGGCGCCCACCGCCCGGTGCTGCTGCAGCACGGGTTCGCCGCGGACACGAACGCGAACTGGATCTCGACCGGGGTCGTCGCGGCCCTGCGGTCGGCGGGCTTCACGGTGATCTCGCTGGACGCCCGTGGCCACGGCCGGTCCGAGAAGCCGCACGACGAGTCCTGCTACGCCGAGGACGCGATGGCCCGGGACGTCTCGGCGCTGCTGGACGAGCTGGGCCTCGACGAGGTCTCGATGGTGGGCTACTCGATGGGCGCGATCATCGCCCTGACGGCAACGGCGGCGGACAAGCGCATCCGCTGCCTGGCCACGGGCGGCGTGGGCTCCGGAATCGTCGACTTCGGCGGCGTGGACCTGCGGGTGGTGAAGCCGGCCGAGATCGCCTCGGCGCTGCTGGCGGAGGACCCGTCGACGGTCCCGCCGTCCGGGGTGCCGTTCCGGCTGCTGGCGGACGCGGTGGGCGGCGACCGCCAAGCGCTGGCGGCGGTGGCGCTGGCTTCGCGGGAAGGGCGCATGAACCTGTCGGCGATCGGAGTGCCGACCCTGGTGCTGGCGGGCGAGCAGGACCAGCTGGCAGCCGAGCCGGAGCGCCTGGCGGCGGCGATCGCGGGGGCCAGGCTGGTGCGAATCCCGGGCGACCACATGACGGCGGTGATGTCACCGGCGTTCGCGGAGGCACTGGTCTCGTTCCTGGCGGCGCCACACCCGCGCTAGGGGCTGGTCGGGGTCGGCGCGGGGCAGGGTGTCGGCTCGTTGGTGTGCTCGACGATCAGCCACTGGCCCTTCGGCACCTTCGCCACGGTGAACGCGCCGAGCGCGGGACCGCCTTCGATGCCGAACCGGCACGAGCTGATCGTGAACCGGTCGCCGGGGATCGGCTCCGAGACGTACGACGGCATCGATTCGGCGTACTTGTTCTTGTTGGTGACCTTGCGGTTGAGCTCGTGCACCGCGACCTGGCAGTCCGCGTAGCCCAGGTCCTGGGCGAACTTCTGCTGGATCGGCTCGTCCATCCGCCCGCACGCCTGCGGGACGAGGTTCTGCGCGATGGCGTCGTAGACCTCGCGCACGGCTTCGTACGGGCTGGTCGAGAGGATGTGGTTCGTCTGGTACTTCCCGCCGCCCTCCTGGGCGAGCTGGGCGGAGGACTTGCCCGAGTCGTTGGGGAAGAAGTGGTTGTACAGCCAGGTTCCGGCGACGCCGAGGATCACCAGGGCCAGCACCCAGGCGAGGACCTTCTTGCCGAGCCACGTCACCCACTTCGGCGCGCGACGGCGCTCGGTCGGGACCAGCTGGTAGCCCGGCGGGATCATCGGCGGCTGGCCGCCCTGCTGCGGCACCGGCTGGGACGGCGGGGCTTGGACGACGCCCGCGTCCGGCGCGGGGGCCGGCTGGTTGCCCTGCTGGGCCTGGGTGAAGCGCAGGTAGTCCTGGAACTGCTGGAACTGGCGGAACTGCTCCAGCTCGGCCGGGTCTACCGGCGGCTGTGCGGAGGAGCTGGACGGCTGCGGGAGCGCCGGAGCGCCCTGCGCGGGGACGGGGGCGTTGCCGGGTGGGGGCAGAGCCGGGGCTCCCTGGCCGTTCCCGGCGGCGGGCGTGTTCCGGCCCGCCGGTTCGATGTCCGAGCCCGGCTTTCCGTCGTCACGCTGCTCCGCCACGTCACCATGATGCCCTCCGGAGCACGCGAACGAACCCCCAGGCGCCCTAAACGCAGGTCAGGACCGGCCCCCAAGAAAGCCTTGACAACCCACGCTGTATAGTTGACGACGGTTCTACCGAAGACCGCTGGTTTTCCCCGCCCAAACGGGGAACGAAGGTCCCGCATCACGCCGGGCGGCCCGCGCAGGAGGAACGAGGCCGGGCACCCAGTGCCCGATGACGCCCCGCGCCTGCTCTGCGCGTGGGCGTTTCGTCGTCTGAGGGGCTCCTCGAACGCCAGTGGAAACACTAGCCAAGAGAGGAGGCGACCATGGCGAAGCCCGACAAGGTGGCGGCCGTCGCCGAGATCGCGGAGAGCTTCCGCACCAGCTCGGCCACCGTCGTTACCCAGTACACCGGCCTCTCCGTGTCCCAGCTGTCCCAGCTGCGCCGCGCTCTCGGCACCAGTGCCAAGTACCGGGTCGCGAAGAACACCCTGGTCAAGCGGGCGGCCGAGGACGCCGGCATCCAGGGTCTCGAGGACCTGTTCGTCGGCGCGACCGCCATCGCCTTCGTCGAGGGTGAAGCTGTCGACGCCGCCAAGGCGCTTCGCGACTTCGCGAAGGACAACAACGCGCTTGTGATCAAGGGCGGCTACATGGACGGCAAAGCGCTGTCCGTGGACGAGATCAACCGGATCGCCGATCTCGACAGCCGTGAGGTCCTGCTCGCCAAGGCGGCGGGCGCGTTCAAGGCGAAGCTGTCCCAGGCCGCCGCGCTGTTCCAGGCGCCGGCGTCCCAGGTCGCCCGCCTGGCTGCGGCGCTGGAGGAAAAGCAGCGCGAAGCCGCCGGTACCGAAGCAGCCGAAGCACCCGCCGAGAGCTGAACCACCCCCACCCCGAACGTCTCGTTCGTTTTTCTGAGAGGAAGCCATCATGGCGAAGCTGAGCACCGCCGAGCTGATCGACGCCTTCAAGGAGCTCACCCTCCTCGAGCTCTCCGAGTTCGTGAAGGAGTTCGAAGAGGTCTTCGACGTGACCGCCGCCGCGCCGGTCGCCGTTGCCGCCGCCGCCCCGGGTGCCGCCGCTGCCCCGGCCGCCGAGGAGCAGGACGAGTTCGACGTCGTCCTCGAGGGCGCCGGCGACAAGAAGATCCAGGTCATCAAGGTCGTCCGCGAGGTCGTCTCGGGCCTGGGCCTGAAGGAGGCCAAGGAGCTGGTCGAGTCCGCTCCCAAGGCCCTCCTGGAGAAGGTCGACAAGGAGGCCGCCGAGGCCGCCAAGGAGAAGCTCGAGGCCGCGGGCGCCAAGATCACCATCAAGTGATCACGGGCGCGTCAGCGCCTGCGCACCACCTCGTGACGGGGCGGGCATCCACTCGGATGCCCGCCCCGTCCCTTTTGCCCAGCGGCGGCGTCGCCCCCTAGGAACGCTGTCCGAATGGCCCCGGGGCCCCCGAATCGCGGATTCCGGGGTTCCGGAGAACTGCGTAGTTGGCCCGAATGGGCTACCGTGCTGCCCGTTGCCGATCACGGCGGGGTGACGATGGAGCCGGAGCTGGCCAGAAAAGAAAACTGGTGAGTAACCTGTTCGCACTCGGCTCGTTGCACCTGGTTGACGCGGGTTCGTGGGCGCCCGACGGGCCCACATCCGCCGCCGGCGTGGGTGGCAGGGTGTGGCAGCGGGCGCAATGACGCGGAACAGCTCCTGGAGGTGCGATGGGTGCCGAGGTGGTCATCGAAGGCCTGACCAAGTCCTTCGGTAAGCAGGCCATCTGGCGGGACGTCACGTTGACGCTCCCCCCGGGCGAAGTGTCGGCCATGCTCGGCCCGTCGGGGACCGGCAAGTCGGTCTTCCTGAAGTCGATGATCGGGCTGCTCAAGCCCGACCGCGGCCGCTGCGTGATCAACGGTGTCGACATCGTCACCTGTTCCGAGCACAAGCTCTACGAGATCCGGAAGCTCTTCGGCGTCCTGTTCCAGGACGGCGCGCTGTTCGGCTCGATGAACCTCTACGACAACGTCGCCTTCCCGCTGCGCGAGCACACGAAGAAGTCCGAGACGGAAATCCGCCGGATCGTCCTCGAAAAGCTCGACATGACCGGTCTGAACGGCGCCGACAAGAAGCTCCCCGGTGAGATCTCCGGCGGTATGCGCAAGCGCGCCGGCCTGGCCCGCGCCCTGGTGCTCGACCCCGAGATCATCCTGGTCGACGAGCCGGACTCGGGCCTCGACCCGGTCCGCACCACCTACATCTCGCAGCTGTTCCTCGACGTCAACGCGCAGATCGACGCGACGTTCCTGATCGTCACGCACAACATCAACCTGGCCCGCACGGTCCCGGACAACCTCGGCATGCTCTTCCGCAAGGAACTGGTCATGTTCGGCCCGCGCGAGGTGCTGCTGACCAGCGAAGAGCCGGTCGTCAAGCAGTTCCTCAACGGCAAGATGCAGGGCCCGATCGGCATGTCCGAGGAGAAGGACAGCGCCCAGATGGCCGCCGAGCAGGCGATGTTCGACGCCGGCCACCACGCGGGCGGGGTCGAGGACGTCTCCGGCGTGCCGCCGCAGATGCAGCCGACGCCGGGTGTGCCCACCCGGATGGGTGCCGTCCGCCGCAAGGACCGGGTCATGGAGATCATGCACCGGCTGCCGCCCGCCGCGCAGGAGAGCATCATCGAGTCGCTGAGCCCCGAGGAGCAGCGCCACTACGGCGTGCAGCCGCACCGCCGGCAGCCGCAGCAGGTCGGCGTGCGCCCGCAGGGTGACGGCGTCCCCAGCCAGCACCACGGGCAGCTGCCCGCCGACCAGGTGGCCCGGATCCCGGGCGGCGGCCAGCCGCCGAGACCCGGCACGCACCGGATGCCACCGAACAACGGGCCAGGTGGCCGGTGAGCTCTCCCGCAACACAGGCGAAGATCCCCGGGATCGGCATGCTCCGCGAGACCGGGAACCTGTTCGCTCTCGGCCTGGACATCGTCCGCGGCCTGTTCCAGAGGCCCTTCCAGCTGCGGGAGTTCATCCAGCAGTCCTGGTTCATCGCGAGCGTGACCATCCTGCCGACGGCCCTGGTGGCCATCCCGTTCGGCGCGGTCATCTCGCTGCAGTTCGGCTCGCTCGCCCGCCAGCTGGGCGCGCAGTCCTACACCGGCGCGGGCTCTGTGCTCGCCACCGTGCAGCAGGCCAGTCCGCTGGTCACCGCGCTGCTGGTGGCGGGCGCGGGCGGAAGCGCCGTCTGTGCCGACATCGGTGCCCGGACCATCCGCGAAGAGATCGCCGCGATGGAGGTGCTCGGCGTCTCCGCGGTCCAGCGGCTGATCGTGCCGCGCACCCTGGCGATGATGCTGGTCGCGCTGCTGCTCAACGGCATGGTCAGCGTCATCGGCGTGCTCGGCGGCTACTTCTTCAACGTCGTGCTGCAGGGCGGGACGCCGGGTGCGTACCTGGCCAGCTTCTCGGCCCTCGCGCAGCTGCCCGACCTCTGGGTCGGCGAGATCAAGGCGCTGATCTTCGGGTTCATCGCCGCCGTCGTCGCGTCCTACCGGGGCCTGAACCCCTCCGGCGGCCCGAAGGGCGTCGGGGACGCGGTGAACCAGTCGGTGGTCATCACGTTCCTGCTGCTGTTCGTCGTGAACTTCGTGATCACCCTGATCTACCTGCAGATCGTGCCCGGAAAGCTGGACTAGCGCCATGACGTTCCTCCAGGGCGCCAAGCGCGTCGCCAACCGTCCGTTGCAGACGCTGGACACCCTCGGTGACCAGATGTCGTTCTACGGCCGAGCGCTGCTGTGGACGCCGCGGACCATCCGCCGCTACACGAAGGAAGTCCTCCGGCTGCTGGCCGAGGTGAGCTTCGGCTCCGGCTCGCTGGCGGTCATCGGCGGCACGGTCGGCGTGATGGTCGGCCTGACGCTGTTCACCGGTGTCCTCGTCGGCCTCCAGGGCTACTCGGCGCTGAACTCGATCGGGACGTCGGCCTTCACCGGCTTCCTGACCGCGTTCTTCAACACCCGCGAGATCGCGCCGCTGGTCGCCGGGCTCGCGCTGTCCGCGACGGTCGGCGCCGGGTTCACCGCACAGCTGGGCGCGATGCGGATCTCCGAGGAGATCGACGCGCTGGAAGTCATGGGCGTGCCGAGCCTGCCGTACCTGGTGACGACGCGGATCATCGCCGGGTTCGTCGCGGTCATCCCGCTCTACATCATCGGCCTGCTGAGCTCGTACCTCGCGTCGCGGCTGGTCGTCATCTACATCTACGGCCAGTCGGCGGGCACGTATGACCACTACTTCGACCTCTTCCTGCCACCGCAGGACGTGCTCTATTCGTTCATCAAGGTGCTGCTGTTCAGCGTCCTGATCATCCTGTCGCACTGCTACTTCGGGTACCGGGCGACCGGCGGCCCGGCCGGTGTCGGCGTCGCGGTCGGCAAGGCCGTGCGGCTGTCCATCGTCACGGTGTCGATCATGAACTTCTTCATCGGGTTCGCCATCTGGGGAACCGACGTCACGGTAAGGATCGCGGGATGAGGACGCTCCGACGCAGGCTGCTCGGCCTGCTGCTCGTCGCCGTGATGGTCGGCGGGGTGGCGCTGTCCATCGCGCTCTACGACAAGGCGTTCACGCCGGTCGTCACGGTCAAGCTGGAAGCCGACAAGATCGGCAACCAGCTGATCAAGCAGTCCGACGTCAAGGTGCGCGGGCTGATCGTCGGCTCGGTGCAGGACATCGTCGCCACCGACAAGGGTGCCGAGCTGACCCTGGCGCTCCAGCCGGAGTCGGCGAAGCTGATCCCGGAGAACGTCTCGGCGCGGTTCCTGCCCAAGACGCTCTTCGGCGAGCGGTTCGTCTCGCTGGAGATCCCGAAGGACCCGTCGGCGAAGACGCTGAGCAACGGGGACGTCATCCCGCAGGACCGCACGTCGAACGCGGTCGAGCTGGAGCAGGCGTTCTCCCACCTGATGCCGGTGCTGCAGGCGGTGCAGCCGCAGAAGCTGTCGGCCACGCTCACCGCGATCTCGACGGCGCTGTCCGGCCGCGGCGACCAGCTCGGTGACACGCTGTCGCAGCTGGGCAGCTACATCGGCGAGCTGAACCCGCACGAGCCGGAGCTGCAGCACAACCTCAAGGCGCTCGCGGAGTTCTCCGACCACCTCAAGGACGCGGCCCCGGACCTGGTGCAGAGCCTGGACAACCTGAGCACGACGACCCGGACCGTGGTCGACGAGCGGCAGAACCTGAGCAACCTCTACGGCAGCCTCACCCAGGCGTCGGTGGACCTGCAGACGTTCCTGCAGAACAACAAGGACAACATCATCTCCCTCGTCGACACCGCCCGGCCGACGGCCGAGCTGCTGGCGAAGTACGCGCCGGAGTACCCCTGCGTGATCTCCCAGATGGCGAAGAACGTCCCGCTGATCGACCAGGCGCTGGGCAAGGGCACCAACCAGCCCGGCCTGCACGCGACCATCGAGATCATCGTGCCGCGCGCGCCCTACCAGGCCGGCAAGGAAGAGCCGCGGTTCGAGGACAAGCGCGGCCCGCGCTGCTACGACATCAAGGACATCCCGAAGCCGTTCCCGTCCGAGCCGCCGGACGGCGCGTTCAAGGACGGCACGCTGCACCAGGCCGCGCCCAAGAGCGTCGGCGAGGGCCTCAACCCGGCCAAGTTCAAGGCCGACGCGGCCGGCAACGGCGGGTCCGGCGGTGATCTGGCCTACTCAACGGCGGAGCAGGGCTTCCTGGCCGACCTGCTCGGCCCGCAGCTGGGCATGAACGCCGCCGACGTCCCGGGCTGGAGCGCGCTGCTCGTCGGCCCGCTGTACCGGGGTGCGGAGGTGACGGTCAAGTGAGGGGCCTGCTCGCGCCGCTGATCAAGCTCGGCATCTTCGTCGTGGTCACCGTGCTGTTCACCACGATCCTCGGGATCAGCATCGCCAACATCAACACCACCAGCACCAACGCCTACAAGGCCCGCTTCACCGACGCGACGCTGCTGCTGCCCAACGACGACGTCCGCATCGCCGGCGTCCGGGTCGGGCAGGTCAAGGACGTCAAGATCGTCGACAAGCGCCAGGCCGAGGTGGAGTTCGAGGTCGACGCCGGGCGGACGCTGCCGGCCGGGGTGACCGCGCAGATCAAGTTCCGCAACCTGGTCGGCCAGCGGTACGTCTCGCTCGGCGAGGGCGAGAACTCCGGCGGCAAGACGCTGGCCCCCGGCGGCACCATCCCGCTGGAGCGGACCACGCCGGCGCTGGACCTGACCGAGCTGTTCAACGGCTTCAAGCCGCTGTTCACCGCGCTCAACCCGGACGACGTCAACAAGCTGTCCTACGAGGTCATCCAGGTCCTGCAGGGCGAGGGCGGCACCGTGGAGAGCCTGCTGTCGCACACGGCGTCGCTGGCCACCACGATCGCCGACAAGGACCAGGTGATCGGCGAGGTCATCGACAACCTCAACTCGGTGCTCGACACGGTCAACGCGCACACCCCGCAGCTCAACGACCTGATCGTGAAGCTGCAGCAGCTGGTGTCCGGCCTCGCCGCCGACCGCAAGCCGATCGGCGACGCGATCGAGAGCCTCGGCAACCTGGCCCAGACGACGTCCGGGCTGCTCGGCGAGGTCCGCGAGCCGCTGAAGAACGACATCAGCGCGCTCGGCAACCTCACGAGCGCGCTCAACAAGAACGAGCCGGAGCTGGAGCACTTCATCCAGTTCCTGCCGACCAAGGTGAGCACGCTGACCCGCACCGCGGACTACGGCTCCTGGTTCAACTTCTACGCCTGTGAGTTCTCCGGGAGCGTGAGCTTGCCGCCACTGATCAACGACGTCGCCCTGCCCCTGCTGCCGGCGAACCGGGCGAGGTGCTCCGGATGAAGTCCTTCCAGAAGCGCAACCCGGTGCCGATCGCGCTGGTCGGGATCGTCGTGCTGGCCCTCGCCTTCACCGCCGCGCTCAACTCCGACGACCTCCCGCTGATCGGCGGCGGCACCACCTACAGCGCCGAGTTCAGCGAGGCGTCCGGGCTGCAGAAGGACAACGACGTCCGGATCGCCGGCGTCAAGGTCGGCAAGGTCAGCGACATCGAGCTCGACGGCGCCTCGGTGAAGGTGTCGTTCAAGGTCAAGGACGCCTGGCTGGGCGACCGGACCAGCGCCGCGATCAAGATCAAGACCCTGCTCGGGCAGAAGTACCTGTCGCTGGACCCGCAGGGCGAGAACGCGCTGAACCCGGGCACCGGCATCCCGCGGGACCGCACGATGGCGCCCTACGACGTGCTCGACGCCTTCCGCGGGCTCTCCCAGACCGTCGACAACATCGACACCAAGCAGCTGGCCCAGAGCTTCGACACGATCTCGCAGACCTTCGCCAACACCCCGCAGGACGTCCGGGGCGCGCTGTCCGGGCTGTCCAAGCTGTCGGACACGATCGCCTCGCGCGACCAGCAGCTGTCGAACCTGCTGGCCAACACCCGCGAGGTGTCGCAGACGCTGGTCGACCGGGACGCCGAGGTGCAGAAGCTGCTCGACGACGGCAACGACCTGCTCGGCGAGCTGGCCAAGCGCGAGGACGCGATCACCGCCCTGCTCAACGGCTCCCGTGAGCTGGCCACCCAGCTGCAGGGCCTGATCGACGACAACGACAAGCAACTCGACCCGGTGCTGACCCAGCTCGACCAGCTGACGTCGATGCTGCAGCGCAACCAGGACTCGCTGGCCGAGGGCCTCAAGAAGTTCGCGCCCTTCATCCGCGTGTTCACCAACACCATCGGCAACGGCCGCTGGTTCGACAACTACATCTGCGGCCTGCTGCTGCCGTCGATGGGCCCGATCAACGAAGAGGGGTGCTACACGAAATGAGTGACACCCGCTTCGGGCAGGCCCTGACCAGGGGCTTCACCATCGCGATCGTGCTCGCGCTCGTCGTCGCCGGCGGGATCTGGTGGACCCTCAAGGACGCCGGCCGCAACCACCTGACCGCGTACTTCGCCGGCGCCGTCGGCCTGTACGAAGGCAACAGCGTGCGGATGCTCGGCGTCGACATGGGCACGGTCACCAAGATCCAGCCCATGGGCGACCGGGTGAAGGTCGACTTCGAGTACGACCGCTCGGTCGCCGTCCCGGCCGACGCCAAGGCGCTCATCGTGGCGCCGTCGCTGGTGTCCGACCGGTACGTCCAGCTTGCCCCGGCCTACACCGGCGGCCCGCGGATCTCCGATGGCGCGGTGATCGGCCTCGACCGCACCGAGGTGCCCCTCGAGGTCGACCAGCTGGCGGCCAGCCTGGCCCGGGTCAGCGAGACCCTCGGCCCGAACGGCGCCAACAAGAACGGCTCGCTGTCGAACCTGCTGAACACCGCGGCGGCCAACGTCGACGGCAACGGCCAGGCCCTGCACGACACGATCACCAAGCTCGGCCAGGCGGCCGGGACGCTGGCCGGCAACAAGGACGACCTGTTCTCCACGGTGGAGAACCTCGGCAAGTTCTCGCAGACGCTGGCCGACTCCGACAAGCAGGTCCGCACCTTCGAAAGCAGGCTCGCCGACGTCAGCGGCTACCTGGCGTCCGAAAAGGACAACCTGGCCGCGACCGTGCAGCAGCTGGGCACCACGCTCACCGCGGTCCAGTCGTTCATCGACGCCAACCACGACCGGCTCAAGTCCAATGTGGACAAGCTGGCCGGCATCACCAAGGTGCTCGTCGACCAGCGCAGCTCGCTCGCCGAGATCCTCGACGTCGCCCCGGTCGGCCTGAGCAACCTGGTCAACACCTACAACGGTGCGTCCGGCACGCTCGACGCCCGGCCGAACCTCAACGAGCTCACCCAGCCGCCGCTGGTGATGATCTGCCGCCTGCTCAAGCAGGTCGGCACCAACAGCATCCCCGACGTGCTCGGCAACGCCTGCGAGAGCATCGCCGGCGTGGTCGACAAGGTGATCCCGCTGCCGTCCGTGGCGCAGACCGTGCAGGCCCTGCAGTCCGGTCAGCTGCCGCCGCTGCCGCTGCCCATCGCCGGGCAGCTCTACGGAGGTGGCCAGTGAAGAAGGTCTTGACCATCGGGGCCTTGGCCACGGCGTCCGCCCTGGTCCTCTCCGGGTGCGCCTTCAAGGGCATCTACGACCTGCCGCTGCCCGGCGGCGCCGACCTCGGCGACCACCCGTACACGGTGAACGTCGAGTTCCGGGACGTGCTCGACCTGACCCCGCAGGCCGGGGTGAAGGTCAACGAGGTGCCGATCGGCCGGGTCGAGAACGTCGGCCTCACCAAGGACGGCTGGCATGCGCTGGTCACGCTCAAGGTGAACGGCGACGTCAAGCTGCCTGCCAACGCGATCGCCAACGTCAAGCAGTCCAGCCTGCTCGGCGAGAAGTACGTCGAGCTGGCTTCGCCCGGCGACGACCAGGCCCACGGCAAGCTCACCGACAACGCGACCATCCCGCTGGCCCGCACGAACCGCAGCGTCGAGGTCGAGGAGCTGCTCGGCGCGCTGTCCCTGCTGCTCAACGGCGGTGGCGTCGACCAGCTCAACACCATCACCAAGGAACTCAACAAGGCCACCTCCGGCCGCGAACCGGACATCAAGGCGCTGCTGGACAACGCGAACCAGCTGGTGACGAACCTCGACCGGCAGTCGCAGAACATCACCCGCGCCATCGACGGGCTGAACCGGCTCTCCTCGACCCTCAACGACCAGAAGGACAAGCTGGTCGGCGCGGTCGACAACCTCGGGCCCGGGCTTGGCGTGCTGGAGCAGCAGCGCGGCCAGCTGGTCACCATGCTGCAGGCGCTGGACAACCTCTCCGGCGTCGCCACCGACACGGTGAACAAGTCGCAGAAGGACCTCGTGGCCGACCTCAAGGCGCTGACGCCGACGCTGCAGAAGCTCGGTGAGGCGGGCAACGACCTGCCGAAGGCCCTGGAGATCCTGCTGACGTTCCCGTTCAGCGACCAGGCCGTCAACGGCGTCAAGGGCGACTACTTCAACCTGTTCGCGAAGGTGGACCTGAACCTGAAGACCATCGTCGAGAACCTGGGCAACAGCAGGCAGAACGCGCTGTCCGGCCAGCTGCCGCTGGCCGGCCTGACCGGCGGGGTGCAGGGCACGCCCGCCAACCAGCCGCCGCCGCTGCCGATCCCCGGCGCCGGCACGCAGTCCGGCCAGTCCAAGCCGGGCCTGGGCAACCTCTTCGGGCTGCTGGGAGGTGCGGGCTGATGCTGATCCGCCGGACGAAGATCCAGCTGATCGCCTTCGTGGTGATCTCCGTCGTCGCGATCGTCTACGCGCTGATCCGGTTCGCCGGGCTCGGCACCGTGTTCGGGAACAGCGGCTACACGGTCAAGCTGCAGCTCAACGAATCGGGCGGCATCTTCACCAACGCCGAAGTCACCTACCGCGGCTTCAACATCGGCCGGGTCGGCGAGATGCGGCTGACCCCGACCGGGCTCGAAGCCGACCTGAACATCGACCCGTCGGCGCCGAAGGTGCCCGCGGACCTCGACGCCGTCGTCGCCAACCGGTCGGCGGTCGGCGAGCAGTACGTCGACCTGCGGCCCAAGGCCGACCAGGGCCCGTACCTCGCGGGCGGCTCGGTGATCCCGGCGACCAAGACGACCACCCCGGTCAGCACCGACCGGCTGATCGGCGACCTCGACTCGCTCGCCGCGTCGGTCCCGGTCGACTCGCTGCGCACGGTCGTCGACGAGTCCTACGACGCCTTCCGCGGTACCGGCGGCGACCTGCAGAAGCTGCTCGACACCGCGCGCAGCTTCACCACGACCGCGCAGCAGTACCTGCCGCAGACGATCCAGCTGCTGGACGCCGGCGGCCAGGTGCTCGACACGCAGAACGCCGAAGCCGCGAACTTCGCCTCGTTCAGCAAGAGCCTCAACGAGCTCACCGGCACGCTGAAGAACTCCGACGGCGACCTGCGCAAGCTCATCGGCATCACGCCGCAGGTGGCCGCGCAGGTCAGCCAGGTGCTGCAGGAGTCCGGCCCCGGCCTCGGCGCGCTGACGGCGAACCTGCTCACCACGGCCAACCTGACCGTGACCCGCCTCGACGGGATCGAGCAGGGGCTCGTGACGTACCCGGCGCTGGCCGGCGCGGCGAGCAGCGTGGCCCCCGGCGACGGCACCGCGCACCTCGGCCTGGTGCTCAACCTGTTCAACCCGCCGTCGTGCACCAAGGGGTACCTGCCGTACTCGCAGTACCGGACCGGGAACGACCTCTCGGCGAAGCCGGCGAAGGAAGACGCGTACTGTGCCGAACCGAAGGGCAGCCCGATCAACGTCCGCGGCTCGCAGAACGCGCCGTACGGCGGGGTGCCGGTCGCGCCGTCGGACAGCGACGTCGCGGCCAACAAGAACCGGCCGGCCGAAGAGCTGGCCGAGGAGCGGGACACCCGGGGCGTTCCGGGCATCGTCGGCAGCCCCGGCGTCAGCCTGAACAGCCTGGGCTCGCTGCTCGGCCTGTCCTGACGTGGATTTGATGACCGTTACCTACCCTGGAGTGTCATGAGCACGGACGAGCCGGCCGCCACGACGGTCGAGGAGGAGTCCTCGGCGAAGCCGTCGAAGGACCCTTCGCGGATCCTGGTGCTCGGCGCCGGGGCGCTGGCGCTGGCCGCCCTGATCGCGGCGGCGATCTTCGGTGTCCAGTGGTGGGTGGCCGAGAACGACGACAACGCCGCACTGGCGGCCTCGCGCGAGGCCGTCGTCAAGGCGGGGACGAACGCGCTCAAGGCCTACACCGAGGTCGACTACACCGACCTCGACGGCTTCTTCGCCCGGCAGAAAGCCGTGTCGGACGACAAGATGGCGCAGCAGATCGACCAGTCGGCGCCGACGTTCCGCAAAGCGCTCTCCGACGCCAAGACGAAGGTCACCACCGACGTCCAGGACATCGCCGTCGAGGAGCTCGACGACCACGAAGGCAAGGCCAGCTTCCTCGCCGCCATCGCCACCACCGTCACCCAGGGGGACAAGAGCAGCGCGAAGCCGCTGCGCCTCGAAGTGTCGATGACCCGGGTGGGCGATGACTGGAAGCTGTCCGGCATCGACAGCGTCCCGCTCGTCGCGGCCGGCCAATAGCGTCACCCAGAAGGAGCCTGCAGTGCCCCCCTCCCGCCGCCAGCCGCCGCGCAGCACCCCGACGCCGTCGCGGCGTCCCCGCGTGGCCGGGCTGCGCAAGCCTTCGACGGACGAGTCCGCGGCCGAGCGGACCGGTCAGCTGCCCGCCAAGCCGCGGCCGCGTCCTCGTCCGGAGCCCCGCCCGGTCGAGTCGGCCAGTGGGCAGCTGGACACGTCACCGGCCGAGGACACGCAGGTGTTCGCGGCGGTCGAACCCGCGGTCGAGGAGGAGCCGCAGGTCGACGCCCTGACGGGCGAGCCGTCGGTGGAGGAGGAAGCTCCGCCGCGGCCGACGCCGCGCCGGAAGCAGCGGGACACCGGGATCGCGAAGCCGACCGAGGAAGCCGAAGTCGTCGCTTCGGAAGCGGAGCCGGCGAAGCCCGCGGGCTCGAAGGTGCCGAGGCCGTACCTGGTGGCCGGCGCGCTGGTGCTGGTCGCGCTGATCCTGGGCGGCCTGGCGTTCTGGTTCAAGTCCGAAGAGGTCAAGGTCTCCTCGGCGACGAGCAACACCGCGCTGCTGGACGTCGCGCGGACCGCGCAGGTCAAGGACGCCGTCTCGAAGGCGGCCGAAGCGCTGTTCTCCTACGACTTCAACAACATCAAGAAGACCGAGGACGCGGCGAACGACCTGCTGGCCAACGACGACGTCAAGGCCAAGTACAACTCGCTGATGGGCGAGGTGAAGCGGCTGGCGCCGGCCCAGAAGATGATCGTGACGTGCAAGGTGACCCGCGCGGCGGTGATCATGCTCAACGGCGACCTGGCGAAGGTGATGGTCTTCGTCGACCAGACCTCGACCCGCACGGACACGAAGAAGACGACCGCGGGCACCGCCCAGCTCCACCTGAACGCCCAGCTGCAGGGCGACAAGTGGAAGATCACCGACATGGACACCTACAACGCCCCGAAGGTCCCGGCGGCGTCGCAGGCCCCCGCGTCGGCACCGGCTTCCCCGTCGCCGTCGAAGTAGCCGGTTCGGCCGGCCGGATCGGACGCGCGGCCCGAACCGGCCGGAAGTCAGCTCGTGCGGAGAGCGAACCCGCGCCTTGCGGGCCTGCCCGGCGATCTTCCGGTCCGGGCGTTTCGCTGCGGCGATCGCACCGACGACGGCCGCTTTGCCGCCGGCAGAGCCAGTCCGGCGAGCACCACTCCGACCTCGTGCAGGGCGGCAAGACGCCTTCGCCGCGAACGGTCCGGGCGGCGGCCAACCGCACCCCTTACCAAGCCTGCCGCTCCGGCCCAGCGGGGCAGGAGGGTGAATCCGGTTTCGGCGTGCCGTCCAGCTCGCCGACGCACCACCGCCGAAGGTCGGCCGGGACGGCAGTTCCACGGGCGGCAGGGCGGGGAGTTCGCAGTCCTCACACATCGCTGCCGGTGTGGCAGGCCGAACTACCCACGTTGGTAATGGCTCGCACCGGGCGGTGTGGGCGAGTCTCGGTACGTGAAGACATCGCGGCCGCTCGAGGTGGCTCTCATCGGTGCGGGGCTGATCGCCCGGCTGCACCTGGAAGCGTGGCTGGGCGCCGGCGCTGTCGTGCGGGTGTACTCCGACGACGGGCGGGGCGTCGAGCTGGCGCGGGAGTTCGGCGCGAAGGCCGCCGGCTCCCTGGAAGAGGCGCTCGACGGCGCTGATGCGGTCGACATCTGCACGCCGACCGCGAGCCACCACCAGATCGCCATGACGGCCATCGGCGCCGGTGTCGGTGTCGTGTGCGAGAAGCCGCTCGCGGCCAGTGCCGAAGAGGCCGAAGAGATCGTCGCCGCCGCCGAACAGGCGGGCGTGCGGCTCTACGCCGCCCACGACGTCCGGTTCGCCCCGCCCTACGCGCGCCTGCACGAGCTCGTTGCGAGCGGGAAGCTGGGCGAGGGCGCGATCGGCCGGTTCTCCTTCTCCGCCTACCACCCGCGGCCCTGGACCGGGCACGCCTCCGCCCGCTCGGGCGGCATCCTCACCGACCAGCTGCTGCACGGCGCCGACCTCGCGCACTGGGTCTTCGGGGACGTCGTCCGCGTGCACGCCGCCTACCAGGGCGACATCGCCACCCCGGCCCCCGAGGGGGCCGTCGCCACCGGGACCGCCGTGCTCACCCACGCCAGCGGCGCCATCAGCCAGGTCGTGAGCCGGTGGACGGCGACGCCGCGGCCGCCCGTGCGGGTGGCCTTCCACGTGTCGGGGACCGGCGGGACGGTGAGCTACGACTCCGAGTGGCCCCAGGAGGTCCGGGTGGTCGACGGCCTGGCCGAAAACTTCGGGTACGGCGGGCCTTCGGTGTTCGCCACTGAGATGCGGGAGTTCGCCACGGCGTTCGCGGGCGGCCCCGAACCGCGGATCGGGGCGAAGGACGCGCTGGCCGCCGTGCGGATCATCCACGCCGCCGCCGAGTCCGCGTGGACCGGGCGGGCCGTCGAACTGCCGGTGAGAGGAGCAGCGTGAAGGTCGCCATCCTGTCGTCCACGCCCGAGAGGTACGCCCGGGCGTTGCGCGGCCTGCCGGACGTCGAAATCGTGGCCACGGCGGGCTGGGACGCGTTCGAGCCGGTCCGGCAGGCGGCCGAGGCCGGGGCGCGGGTGCTGTGCGAATACCCGCCCGCGGCCAAGGAAGCCGACCTGGAGGCCGTGGTGGCCGCCGGCGGTGACCGGCTCACCTTCGCGTCCCCGGCCTGCCACGGCGAGGCGTTCGCGGTGGTGCGCAACGGAATCGCCGACGGCGGCATCGGGGAGCTCACGACGGTCCTCGGCTCGCTGACCACCAAAGCGGACGCCGTGCTGGGTGCCGCCGCGCCGTACCTGCTGGACCTGGCGGACGCCGTCCTCGGGGGCGAGCCCGCGCAGCAGGTGTACGCCCAGACCAACACCGTCCTCAATGGACGGCACGCGGAAAGCGCGGCGGTGCTGACCGTCCGGTACCGCAGCGGGCGGGTCGCATCGTTCGACTGCCGCCGCAGCGCGTCGGGAACGGGCCGTCCGGCCGTCACCTTCGTCGGGGACAAGGGGAGCGTGCAGTACGACGCCGGGCCGCGGCTGCTCGACGGCGACCGGGGCGAACTGGGCGGCGAAGACCTGGATGCGTTGCTGCTCAACGACTTCCTCGCGGACGGCGCCGGGCCCGGTCCCGACGGCCGGGCCGCGCTGCGGACGTTCCGGATCGTCCAGGCGGCCTACGAATCGGCGCACACCGGCCAGCCCGTGGACCTGCCTCCCGAACCCTGACGGACGCCGGACCGAAGGGGCTTTCTCCTGTGCCACAGGGGAAAGCCCCTTTTTCGTGTGGCCCGTGTGTGGTGCTCCAGGGCCCTACCAGAGTGAGGGATGTCGCTTTCCGGTGGCTCGCCTAGCCTGAATCGAGAACGAAAAGACTGTTCTGCGCTGGGAGATCCCCGAAACAGGTGGAGGCCGCGATGAGTGTTACGCAGGTGAAAATCGCGTTGGACGGCGGGCCGGCC
Source organism: Amycolatopsis sp. Hca4 (assembly GCF_013364075.1). Classification (GTDB taxonomy): domain Bacteria; phylum Actinomycetota; class Actinomycetes; order Mycobacteriales; family Pseudonocardiaceae; genus Amycolatopsis. The sequence continues at coordinate 5,551,170 of NZ_CP054925.1, read as the reverse complement.
GAACTGGCTTCGGCGCACCGGAGTGTCGACGCTTCCGCGCTGGAGAACACGCTCAAGATCCGCCACGGGGCCGGGTACGAGCACTTCGTGCACGGCGGCGAGTTCCAGGCCGTCGACGGCTGCGACATCGCGGTCTTCCGCTGGTCGCACCGCACGAAGATCGCCGAATAAGAAACGCCGGAGCTCCCACGGGAAAGGTTTCCATGACCGACGCAATTTCGTTCGAGGTGCCGTGGGATCGGACCGACAAGTTCGACCCGCCCGCGGTGTTCGACTCTCTGCGCGAAGAGCGGCCGCTCGCGAAGATGGTTTACCCGGATGGGCACGTCGGCTGGATCGTCTCCAGCTACGAGCTGGTCCGCGAGGTGCTCAGCGACCCGCGGTTCAGCCACAGCTGCGAGGTCGGCCACTTCCCGGTGACCCACCAGGGCCAGGTCATCCCGACCCACCCGCTGATCCCCGGCATGTTCATCCACATGGACCCGCCCGAGCACACCCGCTACCGCAAGCTGCTGACCGGTGAGTTCACCGTCCGCCGCACCAGCAGGCTGATCCCGCGCGTCGAGGCCGTGGCCGCCGAGCAGATCGAGGTCATGCGGGCCAAGGGTGCCCCGGCCGACATCGTGCTGGACTTCGCCAAGCCGCTGGTCCTGCGGATGCTGGGTGAGCTCGTCGGCCTGCCCTACGAGGAACGCGACCGGTACGTGCCCGCGGTGACCCTCCTGCACGACGCGGAAGCCGACCCGGCCGAGGCCGCGGCGGCCTACGAGGTGGCCGGGAAGTTCTTCGACGAGGTCATCGAGCGGCGGCGGCAGCAGCCCGCGGACGACCTGATCAGCTCGCTGGTCGGCGAGGACCTGACCCAGGAGGAGCTGCGCAACATCGTCACCCTGCTGCTGTTCGCGGGGTACGAGACCACCGAAGGCGCGCTGGCCACCGGCGTCTTCGCGCTGCTGCACCACACCGACCAGCTGGCGAAGCTGCGGGCGGAGCCGGCGAAGCTCGACGCCGCCATCGAGGAGCTGCTGCGCTACCTGACCGTCAACCAGTACCACACCTACCGCACCGCGCTGGAGGACCTGAAGCTCGACGGCGAGCTGGTCAAGAAGGGCGACACGGTGACGGTGTCGCTGCCCGCGGCCAACCGCGACCCGGAGAAGTTCGGCTGCCCGGCCGAGCTGGACATCGACCGAGACACCTCCGGTCACGTCGCCTTCGGGTTCGGCATCCACCAGTGCCTCGGCCAGAACCTGGCGCGCATCGAGCTGCGCGCGGGCTTCACGGCGCTCCTGCGCGCCTTCCCCGGCCTGCGGCTGGCCGTCCCGGCCGACGAGGTGCCGTTGCGGCTGAAGGGTTCCGTCTTCTCGGTGAAGAAGCTCCCCGTCTCCTGGTGAGCGGTTCTTCCCCCCGAACACCCGAAAGGATCTGCGGCACAGTGCGCACCGATCTCATCAAGCCACTTCACGTCGCACTCCTGGAGAACGCGACCCGTTTCGCGGACAAGCAGGCCTTCGCCGACGACCACCGGGCGGTGAGCTACGGCGAGCTCGAAGCGCGGACCCGCAGGCTGGCCGGGCACCTGGCCGTCCTCGGCCTCCGGCACGGGGACCGGGTGGCGATCTGCCTCGGCAACCGGGTGTCCACTGTGGAGAGTTACTACGCGGTCCTGCGGGCGGGCGGTGTCGGCGTGCCGCTCAACCCGGGTGCGGCGACGGCCGAGCTCGAGCACCCGCTGGCCGACAGCGGCGCCACCGTCGTCATCACCGACGCCGTGCAGGCGGCCCGGCTGCGGTTCGCGCCGCACGTCCGGCTGCTGGTGACCGGTGCGGACGTCCCGGCCGGCGCGCATTCGTACGACGAGCTCGCCGGCACCGAACCGGCCGAGCCCGCGGCGGACGACCTCGGCCTCGACGAACCGGCCTGGATGTTCTACACGTCGGGCACGACCGGGCGGCCCAAGGGCGTCGTGTCGACCCAGCGCAACTGCCTGTGGTCCGTCGCTTCCTGCTACGTGCCGTTCCCCGGGCTGTCGGACGCCGACCGGGTGCTCTGGCCGCTGCCGCTGTTCCACAGCCTCTCCCACATCGCCTGCGTGCTCTCGGCGACCGTGGTCGGCGCGACCGTCCGGATCGTGGACGGCGGTTCGGCCGACGACGTCATGCGGGTGCTGCGGGCCGAGGACTCGACGTTCCTGGCCGGCGTGCCGACCACCCACCACCACCTGGTGCGGGCCGCCCGGCAGACCGGGTTCACCGCTCCGAGCCTGCGGATCGGCCTGGCCGGGGGCGCGGTCCTCGGCGCCGGGCTGCGGAGCGAGTTCGAAGAGACCTTCGGCGTGCCGCTGATCGACGCCTACGGCAGCACCGAAACCTGCGGGGCGATCACGATGAACCCGCCGGACGGGGCCCGGGTCGACGGCTCGTGCGGGCGGCCCGTGCCGGGTGTCGGCGTGCGGGTCGTCGACCCGGACACCGGCCTCGAGCGGCCCGCCGGCCAGGAGGGCGAGGTCTGGGTCAAGGGACCGAACGTCATGCTCGGCTACCACAACGATCCGGAGGCGACCGCCGCGGCGATGGCCGACGGCTGGTTCCGCACCGGCGACCTGGCCCGCCGCGACGACGACGGCTACTTCACCATTTGCGGCCGGATCAAGGAGCTCGTCATCCGGGGCGGGGCGAACATCCACCCCGGCGAGGTCGAGGCGGTCCTGCGGACGGCCGACGGGGTCGCCGACGTGGCGGTCGGCGGCGTGCCGCACGAGTCCCTCGGCGAAGTGCCGGTCGCGTACGTGATCCCCGGGCCGTCCGGGTTCGACGCGGGCGCGCTGATCGAGCGGTGCCGCGAACAGCTGTCCGCCTACAAGGTGCCGGAACGGATCGTCGAGGTCGCCCGCATCCCGCGGACGGCGTCCGGCAAGGTCCGGCGGGGCCTGCTGGCCGACGAGCCCGGCGAGCTGCGGTACGCCGCGGCCGAGCACGAGGAGGAGTCCCGGCACGCCGACGAGGCGGTCGCCGCGGAGCTGCGCGCGCGACTGTCCGGAATGGACGAGCGGGCGCAGGGCGAACTCCTCGAAGACCTCGTCCGCATCCAGGCGGCCGACGTCCTGGGCCAGGCCGTCCCGGCCGGGCGCGCGTTCCGCGACCTCGGGTTCACCTCGCTGGCCATCGTCGAGCTGCGCAACCGGCTGACCGAGCACACCGGGTTGTGGCTGCCGGCCAGCGCCGTCTTCGACCACCCGACACCCGCGGCGCTCGCTGCCCGCGTCCGCGCGGAACTGCTCGGGCTCACGCAGGCCGTCGCCGAGCCGGTGGCGGCCGCCGACCCGGACGAGCCGATCGCCATCGTCGGGATGGCCTGCCGGCTGCCCGGTGGCGTGGCTTCCCCGGAAGACCTGTGGCGGCTGGTCGCCGAGCGCGTCGACGCCGTTTCGGACTTCCCGGACGACCGCGGCTGGGACCTCGACGGCCTGATCGACCCGGACCGGGAACGCGCCGGGACGTCGTACGTCGGCCAGGGCGGGTTCCTGCACGACGCCGGGCAGTTCGACGCGGGCTTCTTCGGGATCTCGCCGCGCGAGGCGGTCGCGATGGACCCGCAGCAGCGGCTGCTGCTGGAGACGTCCTGGGAAGCACTGGAGAACGCCGGGGTCGACCCCACCGCGTTGCAGGGCACCGACACCGGCGTGTTCTCCGGCCTGATGGGCCAGGGTTACGGGGCCGGCGCGGCCGAGCCCGAGCTCGAAGGATTCGTCACGACCGGCGTCGCGGCGAGCGTGGCCTCGGGCCGCGTCTCGTACGTGCTGGGCTTGGAGGGCCCGGCGGTCACCGTGGACACGGCGTGCTCGTCTTCGCTGGTCGCGATGCACCTGGCGGCGCAGGCGCTGCGGCAGGGCGAGTGCTCGATGGCGCTCGCCGGCGGGGTCACCGTGATGGCCACGCCCGGCTCGTTCGTCGAGTTCTCCCGGCAGCGCGCGCTGGCGCCCGACGGGCGGTGCAAGGCGTTCGCTTCGGCGGCCGACGGGACCGGCTGGTCCGAGGGCGTCGGCGTGGTCGTGCTGGAGCGGCTCTCGGTGGCCCGCGAGCGCGGCCACCGGGTGCTGGCGGTCGTGCGCGGCAGTGCCGTCAACCAGGACGGCGCGTCCAACGGGCTCACCGCGCCGAACGGCCTCTCGCAGCAGCGGGTCATCCGCCGCGCGCTGGCCGCGGCCGGGCTGGCACCGTCCGATGTGGACGCCGTCGAGGCGCACGGCACCGGGACCACCCTTGGCGACCCGATCGAGGCGCAGGCCCTGCTGGCGACCTACGGGCAGGAGCGGGCGCAGCCGCTGTGGCTCGGCTCGCTGAAGTCGAACATCGGCCACGCGCAGGCGGCGGCCGGGGTCGCCGGGGTCATCAAGATGGTGCAGGCGCTGCGGCACGAGGTCCTGCCGCCGACGCTGCACGTCGACAAACCGACTCTCGAGGTGGACTGGTCCGCCGGTGCCGTCGAGCTGCTGACCGAGAGCCGGGACTGGCCGCGCGGCGACCGGCCGCGCCGGGCCGGGGTCTCCTCGTTCGGCGTCAGCGGGACCAACGCGCACTTGATCATCGAAGAGGCTCCCGCCGAAGAGCCGGTCGCCACCCCGGAGGCCCTGGTGGTGCCGCTGGTGGTGTCGGCGCGCAGCAAGGAGGCGCTGTCCGGGCAGGCCGAGCGGCTGGCGGCCCTGCTGGAAGGGGACGTCTCGCTGACCGAGGTGGCCTCCGCGCTGGTGTCCCGTCGTGCGGTGCTGGACGAGCGCGCGGTCGTCGTGGCCGGTTCGCGGGCGGAAGCCGTGGCCGGGCTGCGAGCGCTGGACCCGGCCGGTGCCGGGACGCCGGGCAAGCTCGTGTGGGTGTTCCCGGGGCAGGGGACGCAGTGGGCCGGGATGGGCCGGGAACTGCTGGACGCGTCCCCGGTGTTCGCCGAACGGATCGCGGAGTGCGCGGCCGCGCTGGAGCCGTGGATCGACTGGTCGCTGCTCGACGTCCTGCGGGGCGAGGGCGAGCTGGACCGGGTCGACGTGCTGCAGCCCGCGTGCTTCGCGGTGATGGTCGGGCTGGCCGCCGTCTGGGAGTCCGTCGGGGTGCGCCCGGACGCCGTCGTCGGGCACTCGCAGGGCGAGATCGCGGCCGCCTGCGTGTCGGGCGCGCTGTCGCTGGCCGACGCGGCGAAGGTGGTGGCCCTGCGCAGCCAGGCCATCGCGGCGGAGCTCTCCGGCCGCGGCGGGATGGCGTCGGTCGCCTTGGGCGAGGACGAGGTGGCCCCGAAGCTGGCGGACGGGGTCGAGGTCGCCGCCGTCAACGGGCCTTCCTCGGTCGTCATCGCGGGTGACGCCGGCGCCCTCGACCGGACGCTGGAAGCGTTGTCGGGCGAGGGAATCCGCGTGCGGCGGGTGGCGGTGGACTACGCGTCCCACACCCGGCACGTCGAAGACATCCGCGACACCTTGGCCGAGACCCTCGCCGGGATCACCGCGCAGGCCCCGGCCGTGCCGTTCCACTCCACCGTCACGAGCGAGTGGATCCGCGACGCCGGCGTCCTGGACGGCGGCTACTGGTACCGCAACCTGCGCAACCAGGTCCGGTTCGGCGCGGCCGCGGCAGCGCTGATCGAGCAGGGCCACACGGTGTTCGTCGAGGTCAGCGCGCACCCGGTGACGGTCCAGCCCTTGAGTGAGCTCACCGGGGACGCGATCGGGACGTTGCGGCGTGAAGACGGTGGCCTGCGCCGGTTCCTGAGCTCGATGGGCGAACTGTTCGTCCGCGGCATCGACGTCGACTGGACCGCGGTCGTCCCCGCCGCCGGCTGGGCCGACCTGCCGACCTACGCCTTCGACCACCGGCACTACTGGCTCGAGCAGGCCGAACCGGCGTCGGCGGGCGACCCGCTCCTGGGCACGGTCGTCAGCACGCCCGGTTCCGGCCGCCTCACGGCCGTGGCCCGGTGGACGCGGCGGGCGCACCCCTGGGCGACCGACGGCCTGCTCCCGAACGCGGTGCTGGTCGAGGCGGCCATCCGGCTCGGCGACCTCGCCACCACCCCGTTCCTCGCCGATCTGACCGTCGACGTGCCCGTGGTGCTGCCGCGGCGCGGTGGCCGGGACGTCCAGCTGATCGTCGGCGAGCCCGGCGAACAGGGACAGCGGCCGATCGAGGTCTTCTCGCGCGAGGCCGACGAACCGTGGACGCGGCACGCCCACGGCACGCTTGCTCCCGTCGCCGCCGAGGCGGAAGGCCCGGCGGCGGCGGGAGACGCCATCGACGTCACCGTGGCCGGCCTGCGCGACGCGGACCGGTACGGCATCCACCCCGCCCTGCTGGACGCCGCCGTCCGCACGGTCGTCGGCGACGACCTGGTCCCGTCCGTCTGGACCGGGGTGTCCCTGCTGGCCGCCGGGGCCACCACCGTCACGTGCACGCCGACGGCGACCGGGCTGCGGCTGGCCGACCCCACCGGGCAGCCCGTGCTGACCGTCGAGTCCGTGCGGGGCACGTCGTCCGCCGCCGGACCGCAGACCACTGACTCGCTGTTCCGCGTCGAGTGGCCGGAAATCCCGCTGCCCGCCGCCGGTGAGACCGGCTTCGTGACGTACGAGGCCACGTCGGCCGAGGAGACGCTGGCCGAGCTCCAGTCCTTCCTGGCGGGTCCCGCGGACACCCGGCTGGCCGTGCTCACCGGGGACGGTGACGAACCCGGCGCGGCCGCGATCTGGGGCCTGGTGCGCTCGGCGCAGTCCGAGCACCCGGGCCGCATCGTGCTCGCCGACCTCGACGACCGCTCCGCGCTGCCCGCCGTGGTGGCGAGCGGCGAACCCCAGGTCCGGGTGCGCGACGGCGTGGCTTCGGTGCCGCGGCTGGCCCGGGTGACTCCCGAGCGGGACGCGCGGCCGCTCGATCCCGAGGGGACCGTCCTGGTCACCGGCGGCACCGGCACGCTCGGCGCGCTGACCGCCCGGCACCTCGTCACCGCGCACGGCGCCCGGCACCTCGTGCTGGTCAGCCGCCGCGGCGAGGCTCCCGAACTCCACGACGAACTGACCGCGCTCGGCGCGTCCGTGACCATCGCCGCGTGTGACGTGGCGGACCGGGCGCAGCTCGAAGCCGTGCTGGCGGCGATCCCGGCCGAGCACCCGCTCACCGCCGTGATCCACACCGCCGGGGTGCTGGCCGACGGCGTCGTCACCGAGCTGACCCCGGACCGGCTCGCCACCGCGCGCCGGCCGAAGGCCGACGCCGCCCGGCTCCTCGACGAGCTCACCCGGGACGCCGACCTCGCCGCGTTCGTGCTGTTCTCCTCGGCCGCGGGCGTGCTGGGCAACCCCGGCCAGGCCGGGTACGCGGCGGCCAACGCCGAACTGGACGCGCTGGCCCGCGAGCGGAACCGCCGCGGCCTGCCGTCGGTGTCCATCGCCTGGGGCTACTGGGCGGCGGTCAGCGGGATGACCGAGCACCTGGGTGCCGCCGACCTGCGGCGCAACCAGCGGGTCGGCATGTCCGGCCTGCCCGCCGACGAGGGCATGGTGCTGCTGGACGCGGCCATCGGCACCGGGGGCGCGCTGGTGGCGGCCAAGTTCGACGTGGCGGCGTTGCGGGCGACGGCGAAGTCCGGCGGCCCGGTCCCGCCGCTGCTGCGCGGCCTGGCCCCGCTGCCGCGCCGGACGGCGGCCAAGACGGCGTCGCTGACCGAGCGGCTCGCCGGGCTGGGCGACGCCGAGCGGACCGCAGCCCTGCTCGACCTGGTCCGCCGGCACGCCGCCGAGGTGCTCGGCCACGCCGATGCCACCTCCGTCCACTCCGGACGGACGTTCAAGGACGCCGGCTTCGACTCGCTGACCGCGGTCGAACTGCGCAACCGCCTCGCCGCCGCGACCGGGCTCACCCTGTCCCCGGCGATGATCTTCGACTACCCGAAGCCCCCGGCGCTCGCGGACCACCTGCGCACCAAGCTCTTCGGCGAAGCCGCACCCCGCCGGGCCGAGATCGGCACCGCCGCGGTGGACGAGCCGATCGCGATCGTCGCGATGGCCTGCCGGTTCCCCGGTGGCGTGCACAGCCCCGAGGACCTCTGGCGGCTGGTCGCCGACGGCGTCGACGCCGTCACCGAGTTCCCCGCCGACCGCGGCTGGGACACCGACCGGCTCTACCACGAAGACCCCGACCACGAAGGCACCACGTACGTCCGGCACGGCGCCTTCCTCGACGACGCCGCCGGGTTCGACGCCGCCTTCTTTGGCATTTCACCGAACGAGGCGCTCGCCATGGACCCGCAGCAGCGGCTGCTGCTGGAGACGTCCTGGGAGCTGTTCGAGCGGGCCGCGATCGACCCGGCCACCCTGGCCGGGCAGGACATCGGCGTGTTCGCCGGCGTCAACAGCCACGACTACAGCGTGCGGATGCACCACGCCGCCGGTGTCGAGGGCTTCCGGCTCACCGGCGGCTCGGCGAGCGTCCTCTCCGGCCGCGTCGCCTACCACTACGGCGTCGAAGGCCCGGCCGTCACGGTCGACACCGCCTGCTCGTCTTCGCTGGTGGCGCTGCACATGGCGGTGCAGGCGCTGCAGCGCGGCGAGTGCTCGCTGGCCCTCGCGGGCGGCGTGATGGTGATGGGCACGGTCGAGACGTTCGTCGAGTTCTCGCGGCAGCGCGGGCTGGCCCCCGACGGCCGGTGCAAGGCGTTCGCCGACGCCGCCGACGGCACCGGCTGGTCCGAGGGGGTCGGCCTGCTCCTGGTGGAGCGGCTGTCCGAGGCCCGCCGCCGCGGGCACCAGGTGCTGGCCGTGGTCCGCGGGTCGGCGGTCAACTCCGACGGCGCGTCCAACGGCCTGACCGCCCCGAACGGCCCGTCCCAGCAGCGGGTGATCCGCAAGGCGCTGGCCGCCGCCGGACTGTCCACTTCGGACGTCGACGCGGTGGAGGCGCACGGCACCGGGACCACCCTCGGCGACCCGATCGAGGCCGAGGCGCTGCTCGCCACCTACGGGCAGGACCGCGAGCGGCCGCTGTGGCTCGGGTCGGTGAAGTCGAACCTCGGGCACACGCAGGCCGCGGCCGGGGTCGCCGGCGTGATCAAGATGGTGATGGCCATGCGCCACGGCGTCCTGCCCAGGACGCTGCACGTCGACCGGCCGTCGTCCCACGTGGACTGGACGGCGGGGGCGGTGGAACTGCTCACCGAAGCCCGCGAGTGGCCCGCTGACGGCCGTCCGCGCCGGGCCGGGGTGTCCTCCTTCGGCATCGGCGGCACCAACGCGCACGTCGTCCTCGAAGAAGTCCCCGAGCCGGTCACCGCGGCGAAGCCGGAGCCGGAAGCGTTCCTCGTGCCGGTGGTCCTCTCGGCGAAGACGGCGGCCGCGCTGCGTGGCCAGGCCGAGCGGCTCGCCGGGTTCCTCGGCGAGCGGCCCGACGTCCGGGTCGTCGACGTCGCCCACGCGCTCGCCACCACCCGCGCCCGGCTCGACCACCGGGCCGTCGTCCTGGCCTCCGGCCGGGACCGGCTCCGCGGCGACCTCGCCGCCTTCGGCCCGGGTGTGGTGACCGGGACGCCGGTCGACGGCAAGCTGGCCGTCCTCTTCACCGGTCAGGGCAGCCAGTGGGCCGGGATGGGCCGCGAGCTCGCCGAGACGTTCCCCGTCTTCCGCGACGCCTTCGAGGCCGCGTGCGCCGCGGTGGACGCGCACCTGGGCGGACGTCCGCTGCGCGAGGTCGTCTTCGGCGACGGCGCCGAGCTGGACCGGACGATGTACACCCAGGGCGCGCTGTTCGCCGTGGAGACCGCGCTGTTCCGGCTCTTCGAGTCCTGGGGCGTGCGGCCGGACCTCCTCGCCGGCCACTCGATCGGCGAACTCGCCGCCGCGCACGTCTCCGGTGTGCTGGACCTGGCCGAGGCGGGCGAGCTGGTCGCCGCGCGCGGCCGGCTGATGCAGGTACTGCCCGCGGGTGGCGCGATGGTCGCCGTCCAGGCGACCGAGGACGAGGTCGCGCCGCTGCTCGGCGACGCCGTCTGCGTCGCCGCGATCAACGGCCCGGACGCGATCGTGCTCTCGGGCGCCGAGGACGCCGTGCTGGCCGTCGCCGCCGAGCTGGCGGAGCGCGGCCGCAAGACGAAGCGGCTGACCGTCAGCCACGCCTTCCACTCGCCGCTCATGGAACCGATGCTCGACGAGTTCCGCGCGGTCGCGGAGCGCCTGACCTACCGGGCCGGTGTGCTGCCCGTCGTCTCGACGCTGACCGGGGAAATCGCGCCGCTCGACAGCCCGGGCTACTGGGTCGATCAGGTGCGCAACGCCGTGCGGTTCAGCGACGCGGTCACCGAGCTGAAGGCCCAGGGCGCGTCGACGTTCCTGGAGCTCGGCCCGGGTGGAGCACTGGCCGCGATGGCGCTCGGCACGCTCGGTGGCTCGGAGCAGAGCTGCGTCGCCACCCTGCGCAAGAACGGCGCCGAGGCCCCCGACGTGCTGACCGCGCTCGCCGAACTGCACGTCCGCGGCGTGGCCGTGGACTGGACGGCGCTGCTCGGCGAGCCGGGTGCGGCGGTCGGGACCGTGCTGCCCACCTACGCGTTCCAGCACCAGCGCTTCTGGGTCGGCACCGACGACGCCGACGTGACTCCGCCCCCGGCGGAACCGGTCGCGGCCCGCTCGGTCGAAGACGTGCTGGAGCTGGTCCGGGAGAGCGCCGCGGTCGTGCTCGGCACCGGGACGCGAACGCGTTCGACCTCGACCGGTCCTTCAAGGACCACGGGTTCGACTCGCTCAGCGCGATCAAGCTGCGCAACCGCCTGCGTGACTTCACCGGGGTCGAGCTGCCCAGCACGCTGATCTTCGACTACCCGAACCCGGCCGTCCTCGCGGACCACCTGAAGGCCGAACTCGACGGCGAACGCCCCGCGGCGCCGGTCGTGGTGGCCCGGGACGTCTCCGACGAGCCGATCGCGATCGTCGGCATGAGCACCCGGCTGCCCGGCGGTGCGGACAGCCCCGAGGAGCTGTGGCGGCTCGTCGCCGAAGGGCGGGACGCGATCTCCGGCTTCCCGGTCGACCGCGGCTGGGACCTCGACGGCCTCTACCACCCGGACCCGGCCCACGCCGGCACGAGCTACACCCGCTCGGGCGGCTTCCTGCACGACGCGGCCCAGTTCGACGCCGGGCTCTTCGGGATCTCGCCGCGCGAAGCGCTGGCCATGGACCCGCAGCAGCGGCTGCTGCTGGAGACGTCGTGGGAGGCACTGGAACGCGCGGGCGTCGACCCGCTGTCCGCGCGCGGGTCCGACGTCGGCGTCTTCACCGGGATCGTCCACCACGACTACGTGACCCGGCTGCGCGAAGTGCCCGAAGACGTCCAGGGCTACACGATGACCGGCACCGCTTCGAGCGTGGCGTCCGGCCGGGTGGCCTACACCTTCGGCTTCGAGGGGCCGGCGGTCACGGTGGACACCGCGTGCTCGTCGTCGCTGGTGGCCATCCACCTGGCGGCGCAGGCGCTGCGCCAGGGCGAGTGCTCGATGGCACTGGCCGGCGGCGCGACCGTGATGGCCAGCCCGGACGCCTTCCTCGAGTTCTCCCGCCAGCGCGGCCTGTCCGCCGACGGCCGGTGCAAGGCGTACGCGGAGGGCGCGGACGGCACGGGCTGGGCCGAGGGCGTCGGGGTGGTCGTCCTCGAACGGCTGTCGGTGGCGCAGGAGCGGGGCCACCGCGTGCTCGCCGTCCTGCGGGGCAGCGCGGTGAACCAGGACGGCGCGTCCAACGGCCTCACGGCCCCGAACGGACCTTCACAGCAGCGGGTGATCCTCGGCGCACTGGCCAGTGCCGGGCTCGCACCGTCCGATGTGGACGTCGTGGAGGGGCACGGGACCGGCACGGCGCTGGGCGACCCGATCGAGGTCCAGGCGCTGCTGGCCACCTACGGGCAGGACCGCGAAACGCCGCTGTGGCTCGGCTCGCTGAAGTCGAACATCGGGCACACGCAGGCCGCCGCCGGGGTGGTCGGCGTGATCAAGATGGTCATGGCCATGCGCCACGGCGTCATGCCTGCGACCCTGCACGCCGACGAGCGCACGAGCCAGGTCGACTGGTCCGCGGGCGCGATCGAGGTCCTCGCCGAGGCACGGGAGTGGCCGCGCACCGGCCGTCCGCGCCGCGCGGGTGTGTCCTCCTTCGGCGCCAGCGGCACGAACGCGCACCTGATCATCGAGGAAGGCCCCGCCGAAGAACCCCCGGTGGACGAGACGGCTTCCGTGCTGCCGCTGGTGGTTTCCGCGCGCAGCACCGGCTCGCTCGCCGGGCAGGCCGGCCGGCTGGCGGCGTTCCTCGACGGCGACGTCTCGCCGGCGGGCGTGGCCGGGACCCTGGTTTCGAGCCGCGCCACGCTGAACGAGCGCGCGGTCGTCATCGCGGGCTCCCGCGACGAGGCCAAGGACGGCCTGCAGGCACTGGCCCGCGGCGAGAACGCGCCCGGCGTGGTGACCGGGACGGCGGGCAAGCCGGGCAAGGTCGTCTGGGTGTTCCCCGGCCAGGGTTCGCAGTGGACCGGCATGGGCCGGGAGCTCCTGGACACCTCGCCGGTGTTCGCCGAGCGGATCAAGGAATGCGCCTCCGCGCTGGAGCCGTGGACCGACTGGTCGCTGCTCGACGTGCTGCGCGGCGACGCCGACCTGCTGGACCGCGTCGACGTGGTGCAGCCGGCCAGCTTCGCGATGATGGTCGGCCTCGCCGCCGTGTGGACCTCCCTCGGCGTGGTCCCGGACGCGGTGCTGGGCCACTCCCAGGGCGAGATCGCCGCGGCCTGCGTCTCCGGAGCGTTGTCACTGGACGACGCGGCGAAGGTGGTCGCGTTGCGCAGCCAGGCGATCGCCGCCGAACTGGCCGGGCGCGGCGGGATGGCGTCGGTCGCGCTGAGCGAGGAAGACGCCCTCGCGCGGCTGGTGCCGTGGGCGGACCGGGTCGAAGTGGCCGCGGTCAACAGCCCGTCTTCGGTCGTGATCGCGGGCGACGCCGAGGCGCTCGACCAGGCCCTCGAAGCGCTGTCCGGCGACGGCGTCCGCGTGCGGCGGGTCGCGGTGGACTACGCCTCGCACACCCGGCACGTCGAAGCCATCGCCGGCACCCTGGACCGGACCCTGGCCGGGCTCAGCCCGCAGGAACCGGCGATCCCGTTCTACTCCACCGTTCTCGGCGCGTGGCTCGAAGACGCCGTCGTCGACGGCGGCTACTGGTACCGGAACCTGCGGCAGCAGGTGCGGTTCGGCCCGTCGGCGGCCGAGCTGGCCGGGCCGGGGCACACGGTGTTCGTCGAGATCAGCGCCCACCCGGTGCTGGTCCAGCCACTCAGCGAACTCGGCGACGACGCCGTGGTGAGCGGAACCCTCCGCCGTGACGACGGCGGGCTCCGGCGCCTGCTGACCTCGGCGGCCGAGCTCCACGTCCGCGGCGTGGCCGTGGACTGGACCGCGGCGCTGCCCACGGCCGGCCGGGTCGACCTGCCGACCTACGCCTTCGACCGGCGCCACTTCTGGCTCCACGAAGCCGAAACCACCGGGACCGAGGCGGGCGGAGGCGCGGACGGCGAGTTCTGGACCGCGATCGAGCAGTCCGATGTGGACAGCCTGGCCGAGCTGCTCGACCTGGTGCCGGAACAGCGCGGCGCGCTCAGCACCGTCGTGCCGGTGCTCGCCGAGTGGCGGGACCGGCGCCGGGAGCGCTCGACCGCGGAGAAACTGCGCTACCAGGTCACCTGGCAGCCCCTCGAACGCGAAGCCACCGGCGTGCCCGGTGGGCGCTGGCTGGCCGTCGTCCCGGCCGGCACCTCCGGCGCGCTCCTGGACGAGCTGGCCGCCCAGGGCCTCGACCTCGTCCGGCTGGAGGTCGGCGGAACCGCGCGGGAGCAGCTCGCCGAGCGGGTGCGGGGTGTCCTGGCCGAGCACGACCTCACCGGCGTGCTGTCCCTGCTCGCGCTCGACGGCGGGCCCGCGGACGCGACCGAGATCACCGCGTCGACGCTCGCGCTGGTCCAGGCGCTGGGCGACAGAGGCGTCGCCGCGCCGCTGTGGTGCCTCACCTCCGGCGCGGTGAACATCGGCATCCAGGACGCCGTCACCGCACCCGCACAGGCGGCGGTCTGGGGCCTCGGCCGCGCCGTCGCACTGGAACGCCTCGACCGGTGGGGCGGCCTGATCGACCTGCCGGCCGCGATCGACGCGCGCACGGCCCAGGCCCTGCTCGGCGTGCTCAACGGCGCGGGCGGGGAAGACCAGCTCGCGGTCCGGCGGTCGGGCGGCTACCGCAGGCGGCTGGTCCGCAAGCCGGTGCCGGAGTCCGCTTCGGGCAAGTGGGAACCGCGGGGCACGGTCCTGGTGACCGGCGGCGCCGAAGGGCTCGGCAGGCACGCCTCGGTCTGGCTGGCGCAGGCGGGCGCCGAGCGGCTCATCGTCACTGGCCACGAGGGCGCCGAGGACCTGCGGGCCGAGCTCGCCGGGTTCGGCACCACCGTCGAGTTCTGCGACGGCACCGACCGGGACGCGATCGCGCGGCTGGTGGCCGAGGCCGAGGTGACCGCCGTGGTGCACGCGGCCGACATCGCCCAGACCAGCTCCGTCGACGACACCGGGCGGGCCGACCTCGACGAGGTGTTCGGCGCCAAGGTGACCACCGCGGTGTGGCTGGACCAGCTGTTCGAGGACACCCCGCTCGACGCCTTCGTCGTGTTCTCCTCGATCGCGGGCATCTGGGGCGGCGGCGGCCAGGGCCCGGCGGGTGCGGCCAACGCCGTCCTCGACGCCCTGGTCGAATGGCGCCGGGCCCGCGGCCTGAAGGCGACGTCGATCGCCTGGGGTGCCCTGGACGAGATCGGCATCGGCATGGACGAAGCCGCCCTCGCCCAGCTGCGCCGCCGCGGTGTGCTCCCGATGGCGCCGCCGCTGGCCGTCACCGCGATGGTGCAGGCCGTCGCCGGCAACGAAAAGGCCGTGGCGGTGGCCGACATGGACTGGGCCGCCTTCATCCCCGCGTTCACGTCGGTCCGGCCCAGCCCGCTGTTCGCCGACCTGCCCGAAGCGAAGGCGATCCTCCAGGCCGCGCAGGACGACGGTGCCGACGGCGACACCGCGGCGTCGCTCGCGGATTCGCTGCGGGCGGTCCCGGACGCCGAGCAGAACCGCATCCTGCTGAAGCTGGTCCGCGGGCACGCCTCGACGGTGCTCGGCCACAGCGGTGCCGAGGCCATCGGCCCGCGGCAGGCGTTCCAGGAGGTCGGCTTCGACTCCCTGGCCGCGGTCAACCTCCGCAACAGCCTGCACGCGGCCACCGGGCTGAAGCTGCCCGCGACGCTGATCTTCGACTACCCCACCCCGGAGGCGCTGGTCGGCTACCTGCGCGTCGAGCTGCTCCGGGAAGCCGACGACGGCCTGGACGGGCGCGAGGACGACCTCCGGCGGGTGCTCGCGGCCGTGCCGTTCGCCCGGTTCAAGGAAGCGGGCGTCCTGGACACCCTGCTCGGCCTGGCCGACGCCGAAGCCGGTCCGGAGCCGGAGGTCCCCGGACCGGCTGCCGGCGACGCAGAACTGATCGACGCACTGGACATCTCCGGTCTCGTGCAACGGGCCCTCGGGCAGACGAGCTGACCGCCGATGGCGAACGAATCGTGGAGGAAGAACATGTCCGCGCCGAACGAGCAGATCGTTGACGCACTGCGCGCCTCGCTGAAGGAGAACGTCCGCCTCCAGCAGGAGAACGCCGCGCTCACCGCGGCCGCCGCGGAGCCCATCGCGATCGTCTCCATGGCCTGCCGGTACGCCGGCGGGATCCGCGGCCCGGAGGACTTCTGGCGCGTGGTGTCGGAAGGCGCCGACGTCTACACCGGCTTCCCCGAAGACCGCGGCTGGGACGTCGAGGGCCTCTACCACCCGGACCCCGACAACCCTGGGACGACGTACGTGCGGGAGGGCGCCTTCCTGCACGACGCGGCCCAGTTCGACGCCGGGTTCTTCGGGATCTCGCCGCGTGAAGCGCTGGCCATGGACCCGCAGCAGCGGCAGCTCCTCGAGGTGTCCTGGGAGACCCTCGAACGGGCCGGCATCGACCCGCATTCGGTGCGCGGCAGCGACATCGGCGTCTACGCCGGGGTCGTGCACCAGGACTACGCCCCGGACCTCAGCGGGTTCGAAGGCTTCATGAGCCTGGAGCGCGCTCTCGGCACCGCGGGCGGCGTCGCCTCCGGCCGGGTCGCCTACACGCTCGGGCTCGAAGGCCCCGCCGTCACCGTCGACACGATGTGCTCGTCGTCGCTGGTGGCGATTCACCTGGCGGCGCAGGCCCTGCGCCGCGGCGAGTGCTCGATGGCACTGGCCGGCGGCTCGACCGTGATGGCCACGCCCGGCGGGTTCGTCGGCTTCGCGCGGCAGCGGGCGCTGGCCTTCGACGGGCGCTGCAAGTCCTACGCCGCGGGCGCCGACGGCTCCGGCTGGGCCGAGGGCGTCGGCGTCCTGCTGCTCGAACGCCTCTCGGTGGCCCGCGAGCGCGGGCACCAGGTCCTCGCCGTCATCCGCGGCAGCGCGGTCAACCAGGACGGCGCCTCGAACGGCCTCACCGCGCCGAACGGCCCCGCCCAGCAGCGCGTCATCCGCAAGGCGCTGGCCGCCGCCGGGCTCTCACCGTCCGATGTGGACACTGTGGAGGGGCACGGCACCGGCACCGTCCTCGGCGACCCGATCGAGGTGCAGGCCCTGCTGGCCACCTACGGCCAGGGCCGCGACCCGCAGCACCCCCTCCTGCTCGGCTCGGTCAAGTCCGTCGTCGGCCACACGCAGGCCGCCTCCGGCGTGGCAGGCGTGATCAAGATGATCCAGTCGCTGCGGCACGGGCAGCTGCCGGCGACCCAGCACGTCGACGCGCCAACGCCCCAGGTCGACTGGTCGGCGGGCTCGATCGAGCTGCTGACCGAGGGCCGCGACTGGCCGCGCAACGGGCACCCGCGCCGCGGCGCGATCTCCGCGTTCGGTGCCAGCGGCACCAACGCGCACATGATCCTCGAAGAGGCGCCCGAAGAGGAGCCGGTGCCGGACGAGCCGGCCACCGCGGGCGTGGTCCCGCTGGTCGTGTCGGCGGCCACCGCGGCTTCGCTGGCCGCCCAGGCCGGCCGCCTGGCGGAGGTCGGCGACCGCTCCCTCGCGGACATCGCCGGGACGCTGGTGTCCGGCCGCGCGACGCTCAGCGAACGCGCGGTCGTCGTGGCCGGTTCGACCGAGGAAGCCGTGACCGGGCTGCAGGCGCTGGCCCGCGGCGAAAGCACCCCCGGCCTGCTCACCGGCCGCGGTTCGGGTGCGCCGGGCAAGGTCGTCTGGGTCTTCCCCGGCCAGGGAACGCAGTGGGCCGGGATGGGCCGCGAACTGCTGGACTCCTCGGAGGTGTTCGCCGCGCGGATCGCCGAGTGCGAGACCGCGCTCGGGCGGTGGGTCGACTGGTCGCTGACCGAAGTCCTGCGCGGTGACGCCGACCTGCTCGACCGGGTCGACGTCGTGCAGCCGGCGAGCTTCGCCGTGATGGTCGGGCTCGCCGCGGTGTGGGCTTCGCTCGGTGTCGAGCCCGAGGCCGTGGTCGGCCACTCGCAGGGGGAGATCGCGGCCGCGTGCGTGTCCGGCGCGCTGTCGCTGGACGACGCCGCGAAGGTGGTCGCCCTGCGCAGCCAGGCCATCGCGGCCTCGCTGGCCGGCCGGGGCGGGATGGCCTCGGTCGCGTTGAGCGAGGAGGACGCGACCGCGCGGATCGAGGCGTGGGCGGGCCGCGTCGAGGTCGCGGCCGTCAACGGGCCGACGTCCGTGGTGATCGCCGGGGACGCCGAAGCACTGGACGAGGCCCTCGACGCGCTCGACGACCAGGGCGTCCGGATCCGGCGGGTGGCGGTGGACTACGCGTCCCACACCCGGCACGTCGAAGCCGCGCGCGAAGCACTGGCCGAGATGCTCGGCGGGATCCGCGCGCAGGCCCCGGAACTCCCGTTCTACTCGACCGTCACCGGCGAGTGGGTGACCGACGCGGGGGTGCTCGACGGCGGGTACTGGTACCGCAACCTCCGCCGTCAGGTGCGGTTCGGCCCGGCGGTGGCCGAGCTGATCGAGCAGGGCCACCGGGTGTTCGTCGAGGTCAGCGCGCACCCCGTGCTGGTCCAGCCGATCAACGAGCTCGTCGACGACTCCGAAGCCGTCGTCACCGGGACGCTGCGGCGCGAGGACGGCGGCCTCCGGCGCCTGCTGGCCTCGGCGGCCGAGCTGTTCGTGCACGGCGTGACCGTGGACTGGACCGGCGTGCTGCCGCCGTACCGGCGGGTCGAGCTGCCGACGTACGCCTTCGACCACCAGCACTACTGGCTGCAGCTGGGCGGGTCGGCGACCGACGCCGTCTCGCTGGGCCTGGCCGGCGCCGACCACCCGCTGCTCGGCGCGGTCGTGCCGCTGCCGCAGTCCGACGGGCTGGTCTTCACTTCGCGGCTGTCGCTGAAGTCGCACCCGTGGCTGGCCGGGCACGCGATCGGCGGGGTCGTGCTCATCCCCGGCACGGTCTACGTCGACCTCGCACTGCGCGCCGGCGACGAGCTCGGCTTCGGCGTCCTGGAAGAGCTCGTCATCGAGGCGCCGCTGGTGCTGGGCGAACGCGGCGGGGTCCGGGTGCAGGTCGCGGTCAGCGGGCCGAACGAAACCGGGTCGCGCGCGGTGGACGTCTTCTCCATGCGGGACGACAGTGACGAGTGGGTCCGGCACGCGACCGGCCTGCTCGGCGAGTCGGCCGCCCGTGAGCCGGACCGCTTCGACTTCGCCGCCTGGCCGCCCGCCGGGGCGGAGCCGATCGACGTCGAGACGTTCTACTCCGACCTGGTCGAGCGCGGCTACGCCTACAGCGGCGCGTTCCAGGGCATGCGGGCGGTCTGGCGGCGCGGTGACGAGGTCTTCGCCGAGGTCGCGCTGCCCGACGACCACCGCGAGGACGCCGGCAAGTTCGGCCTCCACCCGGCGCTGCTGGACGCGGCCCTGCACACGAACGCCTTCGCCAACCCCGGCGACGAGCGCAGCGTGCTGCCGTTCGCCTGGAACGGCCTTGTCCTGCACGCCGTCGGGGCGTCGGCGCTGCGGGTGCGGGTCGCGCCGGGCGGTCCGGACGCGCTGACGTTCCAGGCCGCGGACGAGACCGGCGGCCTGGTCGTCACCATGGATTCACTGGTGTCTCGCGAAGTTTCCGCGGCGCAGCTGGAGACCGCGGCCGGCGAAGAGCGCGACTCGCTGTTCCAGGTCGACTGGATCGACGTGCCCGCGGCCGAAAGCGTGGCCACGGACCACGCCGAGGTGCTCGAAGCCTTCGGCGGCGAGCCCCTGGACCTGACCACCCGGGTGCTGGAAGCCGTGCAGGCGTGGCTCGAAAGCGCGGCCGAAGAAGCCCGGCTGGTCGTCGTGACCCGCGGTGCCGTCCGCGAGGTGACCGACCCGGCGGGAGCCGCCGTGTGGGGCCTGGTCCGGGCCGCGCAGGCGGAGAACCCCGGCCGGATCGTCCTCGTCGACACCGACGGCGAGCTGCCGCTGGGTGCGGTCCTGGGCACCGGCGAGCCGCAGGTCGCGGTGCGCGGTGGCACCTTCTCCGTCCCGCGGCTGTCCCGCGCCGCCGGCGAGGTGCCCGACGCGCCCGCGGTGTTCGGTCCGGACGGGACGGTCCTGCTCACCGGCGGCACCGGCTCGCTCGGCGCGCTCGTGGCCAAGCACCTCGTGACCCGGCACGGGGTCCGGCGGCTGGTGCTCGCCAGCCGCCGAGGGGTGGCCGCCGAAGACCTCCTCGCCGAGCTGACCGGGCAGGGCGCGGCGGTGTCCGTGGTCGCCTGCGACGTCTCCGACCGCGACCAGGTCGCCGCGCTGCTGGCCGAGCACCGCCCGACCGGCATCGTGCACCTGGCCGGCCTGCTGGACGACGGCGTCATCGGGGCGCTGAACCGGGAGCGGCTGGCCGGGGTGTTCGCCCCCAAGGTCGACGCCGTCCGGCACCTGGACGCCCTGACTCGCGAGAGCGACCTCGACGCCTTCGTCGTGTTCTCCTCCGCGGCCGCGCTCATGGGCTCGGCCGGGCAGGGCAACTACGCGGCGGCGAACGCCTTCCTCGACGGCCTGATGGCCGGCCGCCGCGCGGCGGGGCTGCCGGGCGTGTCGCTGGCGTGGGGCCTGTGGGAGCAGGCCGACGGCCTGACCGCGCACCTGTCCGCGACCGACCAGGCACGGATGAGCCGAGGCGGCGTGCTGGCCATGACGCCCGCCGAAGCCCTCGACAGCTTCGACATCGGCCTGGCGTCCGAGCAGGCGCTGCTGGTCCCGATCAAGCTCGACCTGAAGACCCTCCGCACCGGCGGGGAGGTCCCGCACCTGCTGCGCGGCCTGGTCCGCGCGAGCCGCCGGGTGACGCGGACGGCGGCCGCGAGCAGTGGTGGCGGCCTGGTCCAGAAGCTCGCCGGGAAGCCCGCCGAGGAACAGGAAGCCGTGCTGCTGGGCATCGTCCAGGCCGAGGCGGCCGCGGTGCTCGGCTTCAACGCCCCCGAACTGGCCCAGGGCACCAAGGGGTTCAGCGACCTCGGCTTCGACTCGCTGACCGCGGTCGAGCTGCGGAACCGGCTGAGCGCGGCGACGGGTGTCAAACTGCCCGCCACGCTCGTGTTCGACTACCCGACGCCGCTGGCCCTCGCCCGCCACCTGCGCGAGGAGCTGGGTGAGACGGTCGCGGGCGCGCCCGCCACCCCCGTGACGGCCAAGGCGGACGCGGACGAGCCGATCGCCATCGTCGGCATGGCCTGCCGCCTGCCCGGCGGCGTGCTGAGCCCCGACGACCTGTGGCGGATGGTCGCCGAAGGCCGCGACGGCATGTCGGCGTTCCCCGAAGACCGCGGCTGGGACCTCGACAGTCTCTTCGACTCGGACCCGGAACGCCCGGGCACGGCCTACATCCGGCAGGGCGGCTTCCTGCACGAAGCCGCGCTGTTCGACCCCGGCTTCTTCGGGATCTCGCCGCGGGAAGCCCTGGCCATGGACCCGCAGCAGCGGCTGCTGCTGGAGGCGTCCTGGGAGGCGCTGGAGCGCGCGGGCATCGACCCGACGAAGACCCGCGGTGAAGCCGTCGGCGTCTTCTCCGGCGTCTCCATCCACGACTACCTCGAGTCACTGAGCAACATGCCCGCCGAGCTCGAAGGGTTCGTCACCACGGCCACCGCGGGCAGTGTCGCGTCGGGCCGCGTGTCCTACACCTTCGGGTTCGAGGGCCCCGCAGTCACGGTGGACACCGCGTGCTCGTCGTCGCTGGTCGCCATCCACCTCGCCGCGCAGGCGCTGCGGGCGGGGGAGTGCTCGATGGCGCTGGCCGGCGGGGTCGCCGTGATGGGCTCGCCGATCGGCGTGATCGGCATGTCGCGCCAGCGCGGCATGGCCGAGGACGGCCGCGTCAAGGCGTTCGCCGACGGCGCCGACGGCACGGTGCTGTCCGAGGGCGTCGGCATCGTCGTCCTCGAACGGCTTTCGGTGGCCCGCGAACGCGGCCACCGCGTGCTGGCGGTCCTGCGCGGCAGCGCGGTCAACCAGGACGGCGCGTCCAACGGCCTGACCGCCCCGAACGGGCCGTCGCAGCAGCGGGTGATCCGCAGCGCGCTGGCGGCCGCCGGGCTGGCACCGTCCGAAGTGGACGTCGTCGAGGCGCACGGCACCGGCACCGCGCTGGGCGACCCGATCGAAGCGCAGGCGCTGCTGGCCACCTACGGCAAGAACCGCGAGACGCCGTTGTGGCTGGGTTCGCTGAAGTCGAACGTCGGCCACACCCAAGCCGCCGCCGGCGTCGCCGCCGTCATCAAGATGGTCCAGGCGCTGCGGCACGACACGCTGCCGCCGACCCTCCACGTCCAGGAGCCCACCAAGCAGGTGGACTGGTCCGCGGGCGCGGTCGAGCTGCTGACCGAGGGCCGCGAGTGGGCCCGCAACGGCCACCCGCGCCGGGCCGGCGTCTCCTCGTTCGGCATCAGCGGCACCAACGCGCACCTGATCCTCGAAGAGGCCCCCGCTGACGAGACCCCCGAGGCGGACGTGCCCGACGGCGTGGTGCCCATGGTGATCTCCGCGCGCAGCGCCGGATCACTGGCCGGACAGGCCGGCCGGCTGGCGGAGTTCCTCGACCGGGACGTCTCGCTGACCCGCGTGGCCGGGGCTCTGCTCTCGACCCGCGCGGTGCTGACCGACCGGGCCGTCGTCGTGGCGGGTTCGGCCGAGGAGGCCCGGAACGGGCTGACCGCGCTGGCCCGCGGCGAAAGCGCGCCCGGGCTGGTGACCGGGATCGCGGGGATGCCCGGCAAGACCGTCTGGGTGTTCCCCGGCCAGGGCACGCAGTGGGCGGGCATGGGCCGGGAGCTGCTGGAGACGTCCCCGGTGTTCGCCGAGCGGATCGAGGAGTGCGCGGCCGCGCTCGAGCCGTGGATCGACTGGTCCCTTGTGGACGTTCTGCGGGGCGGGGGCGACCTGGACCGGGTCGACGTGCTGCAGCCGGCCTGTTTCGCCGTGATGGTCGGGCTCGCCGCGGTGTGGGCTTCCGTGGGGGTCGTGCCGGATGCGGTCGTGGGCCACTCCCAGGGTGAGATCGCCGCGGCCTGCGTGTCCGGGGCACTGTCCCTTGAGGACGCGGCGAAAGTGGTTGCGCTGCGGAGCCAGGCGATCGCGGCGGAGCTGTCCGGCCGCGGGGGCATGGCGTCGGTGCAGCTGAGCCACGACGAGGTGGCCGCCCGGCTCGCGCCGTGGGACGGGCGCGTCGAGATCGCCGCGGTCAACGGCCCGGCGTCGGTGGTCATCGCGGGCGACGCCGAAGCGCTCACCGAGGCCGTCGAAGCCCTCGGCGGCCGCCGGGTCGCGGTCGACTACGCGTCCCACACCCGGCACGTCGAAGACATCCGGGACACCCTCGCCGAAACCCTGACCGGGATCACCGCGCAGGCGCCGGTGGTGCCGTTCTTCTCGACCGTCACCGGCGAGTGGATCACCGAAGCCGGGGTCGTCGACGGCGGCTACTGGTACCGGAACCTGCGCAACCAGGTCGGCTTCGGCCCGGCCGTGGCGGCGCTGATCGAGCAGGGCCACGGCGTGTTCGTCGAGGTCAGCGCGCACCCCGTGCTCGTCCAGCCGATGAGCGAGATCGGCGACGAGGCCGTGGTCACCGGCACACTGCGGCGCGACGACGGCGGGCTGCGGCGGCTGCTGACCTCGATGGCCGAGCTGTTCGTCCGGGGTGTCCCGGTCGACTGGGCCACCACGGCGCCGCCTGCGCGCGTCGAACTGCCGACGTACGCCTTCGACCACCAGCACTTCTGGCTCAGCCCGCCCGCCGCGGCCGACGCGCCCGCGCTCGGCCTGGCCGGCGCCGATCACCCGCTGCTCGGGGCCGTGCTCCCGCTGCCGCAGTCCGGCGGCCTGGTGTTCACCTCGCGCCTGTCGGCGCGGACGCACCCGTGGCTGGCCGACGGCGTCCCGGCCGCCGCGCTGGTGGAGCTGGCCGTGCGGGCCGGCGACGAAGCCGGGTTCCCGGTGCTCGACGAACTGACCGTCGAAGCTCCGCTGGTCCTGCCGGAGAGCGGGGGCCTGCGGGTGCAGGTGACCGTGAGCGGCGAGCGCGCGGTCGAGGTGTATTCGCAGCGCGAAGGCGACGAAGACTGGACCCGGAACGCCACCGGGCACCTGTCCGCCACGGCTCCGGCGCACGAGCCGTTCGACTTCACTGCCTGGCCCCCGGCCGGCGCCCAGCAGGTCGATGGTGTGTGGCGGCGCGGCGAGGAGATCTTCGCCGAGGTCACCCTGCCGGAAGACGCCGGCGCGTTCGGCATCCACCCCGTGCTGCTGGACGCGGCCGTGCGTCCGGTCCTCGCGGACGACGAGGAGCCGGCGGAGTGGCACAGCCTGGTCCTGCACGCCGCGGGCGCCTCGGCCCTGCGGGTGCGGCTGGTACCCGGCGTCTCGTTCGAAGCGGCCGACGAAACGGGTGGCCTGGTCGTCACGGCCGGTCCGGTGGTGGGCCGGGAACTCTCGGCCGCGAAGACCCGCGCCGGATCGCTGTACCGGGTCGACTGGACCGAAGTGTCTCTTGTGGACAAGGCGGTGCCGGATCGGGTCGAGGTGGTCGAAGCCTTCGGCGAGGAGCCCCTGGACCTGACCGCCCGGGTGCTGGAAGCCGTGCAGACGTTCCTCGCCGACGCGGCGGAGGAAGCCCGGCTGGTCGTGGTGACCCGCGGCGCGGTCCGCGAGGTGACCGACCCGGCCGGGGCAGCCGTGTGGGGATTGGTCCGGGCCGCACAGGCGGAGAACCCCGACCGGATCGTCCTGCTCGACACCGACGGCGAGATCCCGCTCGGTGCGGTCCTCGCGAGCGACGAGCCGCAGGTCGCGGTGCGCGGCGGGAAGTACTTCGTGCCCCGGATCGCCCGCGCGGAACACAGCGGCGCCGCCGTCTTCCGCCCGGACGGGACGGTCCTGATCTCGGGCGCCGGTGCGCTCGGCGGCTTGGTGGCCCGCCGCCTGGTCGAACGCCACGGCGTGCGGAAGCTGGTGCTGGCATCCCGGCGCGGCTCGGACGCCGATGGCGTGGCGGAGCTGGTCGCCGAGCTGGCTGCGGACGTGTCCGTGGTGGCCTGCGACGTCTCCGACCGCGCTCAGGTGGCGGCCCTGCTCGACGAGCACCGGCCGACCGCCGTGGTACACACCGCCGGTGTCCTCGACGCGGGTGTCATCGGGACGCTCGACCGCGAGCGGCTGGCCCGGGTGTTCGCCCCGAAGGTCGACGCGGTCCGGCACCTGGACGACCTCACCCGCGACCGGGACCTCGACGCTTTCGTCGTTTACTCCTCGGTTTCCGCCGTGTTCATGGGCGCGGGCAGCGGCAGCTACGCCGCCGCCAACGCGTTCCTGGACGGCCTGATGGCGAACCGCCGGGCGGCGGGCCTGCCGGGCCTGTCGCTGGCGTGGGGGCTCTGGGACCAGAGCACCGGCATGGCCGCCAACACCGACGAGGCCACCCGGGCCCGGATGAGCCGCCGCGGTGGCCTGCAGATCATGACGCAGGCCGAGGGCATGGACCTGTTCGACGCGGCACTGGCCTCGACCGAGCCGCTGCTCGTTCCCGCGAAGCTGGACCTGCGCGGGGTGCGGGCCGACGCCAACGCGGGCGGGGCGGTGCCGCACATGCTGCGTGGCCTGGTCCGTTCGGGCCGCCAGCAGGCCCGCACGGCGTCCACTGTGGATGGCGGACTGGCCGGACGGCTGGCCGGGCTCGCCCCGGCCGACCAGCTCACCCTGCTCCTGGACCTGGTCCGGGCCCAGGTGGCGGCCGTGCTCGGGCACGCCGACGCGAACGCCGTCCGGGTGGACACCGCGTTCAAGGACGCCGGCTTCGACTCGCTGACCGCGGTCGAGCTGCGCAACCGGATGCGGACCGCCACCGGGCTGAAGCTGCCCGCGACCCTGGTCTTCGACTACCCGAACCCCCAGGCGCTGGCGAAGTTCCTGCGCGAAGAACTCAGTGGCGCGGCGGCGACGCCGGTGACCACCGTGACCGCGAAGGCCGACCTCGACGAGCCGATCGCCATCGTCGGCATGGCCTGCCGCCTGCCCGGCGGTGTCGCCGGCCCCGAGGACCTCTGGCGGCTGGTCGCCGAAGGCCGTGACGCGGTCTCGGGCTTCCCGACCGACCGCGGCTGGGACATGGACAGCCTGTACGACCCCGACCCGGCCACCCCCGGCAAGACCTACACGCAGCACGGCGGGTTCCTGCACGAGGCCGGGCTCTTCGACGCCGGTTTCTTCGGCATCTCGCCGCGTGAGGCCGTCGCCATGGACCCGCAGCAGCGGCTGCTGCTGGAGACCTCCTGGGAGGCCATGGAGGACGCCGGAGTCGACCCGCTTTCGCTCAAGGGCAACGACGTCGGCGTGTTCACCGGCATGTTCGGCCAGGGTTACGTGGCGCCGGGCGACAGCGTCGTCACCCCGGAGCTGGAGGGCTTCGCGGGCACCGGCGGGTCGTCGAGCGTGGCCTCCGGCCGCGTGTCGTACGTGTTCGGCTTCGAAGGCCCGGCGGTCACCATCGACTCGGCGTGCTCGTCGTCGCTGGTCGCGATGCACCTCGCCGCGCAGTCGCTGCGGCAGGGCGAGTGCTCGATGGCGCTGGCCGGCGGCGCGACGGTGATGGCGAACCCCGGTGCGTTCGTGGAGTTCTCCCGCCAGCGCGGTCTCGCCGCCGACGGCCGCTGCAAGGCGTTCGCCGCCGCGGCCGACGGCACCGGCTGGGCCGAGGGCGTCGGCGTGCTCGTGCTGGAACGGCTGTCGGTGGCGCGCGAACGCGGTCACCGGATCCTGGCCGTGCTGGCCGGCAGCGCGGTCAACCAGGACGGCGCGTCCAACGGCCTGACCGCCCCGAACGGGCCGTCGCAGCAGCGGGTGATCCGCCGGGCGCTGGTGAGCGCCGGGCTGGCACCGTCCGATGTGGACGTCGTGGAAGCGCACGGGACCGGGACCACCCTGGGTGACCCGATCGAGGCGCAGGCCCTGCTGGCCACGTACGGCAAGGACCGCGAGACGCCGTTGTGGCTCGGCTCGCTCAAGTCGAACATCGGCCACGCGCAGGCGGCCGCCGGGGTCGCGGGCGTGATCAAGATGGTCCAGGCGCTGCGGCACGAAGTCCTGCCGCCGACGCTGCACGTCGACCGGCCGACGCCCGAGGTGGACTGGTCCGCCGGTGCCGTCGAGCTGCTGACCGAGGCCAAGGCGTGGCCGCGCACCGGCCGTCCGCGCCGGGCCGGGGTGTCCGCGTTCGGCGTTTCCGGCACGAACGCGCACCTCATCCTGGAGGAGGCGCCCGCCGAAGAGCCGGTGCCGACCCCCGAAATGCCCGTGGCGCCCGTGGTGCCGGTCGTGGTGTCCGCACGGAGCACGACGTCACTGGCCGGCCAGGCCGGGCGCCTCGCCGGGCTCGTCGCGGGTGCGGAGTCCCTGGCCGGCGTGGCCAGGGCGCTGGTGACGGACCGGGCCGCGCTGACCGAACGCGCGGTCGTCGTCGCGGGCTCCCGCGAAGAAGCCGTGACGGGCCTGGAAGCGCTGGCCCGCGGGGAAGGCACGGCCGCGGTCTTCACCGGCCGGGCCGGGTCGCCCGGCAAGACCGTCTGGGTGTTCCCGGGGCAGGGCTCGCAGTGGGCGGGCATGGGACGGCAGCTCCTGGACGAGTCCCCGGTGTTCGCCGAGCGGGTCGCCGAGTGCGCGGCCGCGCTGGAACCGTGGGTGGACTGGTCGCTGCCGGACGTGTTGCGGGGTGACGCCGATCTGCTGGACCGCGTCGACGTGGTGCAGCCCGCGAGCTTCGCGGTGATGGTCGGCCTCGCCGCGGTGTGGCAGTCCGCGGGTGTGCGGCCGGACGCCGTCGTCGGGCACTCGCAGGGCGAGATCGCCGCGGCCTGCGTGTCCGGTGCGTTGTCGCTGCAGGACGCGGCGAAGGTGGTGGCCCTGCGCAGCCAGGCGATCGCGTCCCGGCTGGCCGGGCACGGTGGCATGGCCTCGGTCGCGTTGAGCGAAGAGGACGCGACCGCGTGGCTGGCGCCGTGGGCCGACCGGGTCCAGGTGGCCGCGGTCAACAGCCCGGGCTCGGTGGTGATCGCCGGGGAAGCCCGCGCTCTGGACGAGGTCGTCGAAGCGTTGTCCGGCCGGGACGTCCGCGTCCGCCGGGTGGCCGTGGACTACGGGTCCCACACCAACCAGGTCGAAGCCATCGAGGAGCTGCTGGCCGAAACCCTGGCCGGGATCACCGCGCAGGCACCGGCGGTGCCGTTCTTCTCGACGCTCACCGGTGACTGGATCACCGAAGCCGGCGTCGTCGACGGCGGGTACTGGTACCGCAACCTGCGCAACCCGGTCGGCTTCGGCCCGGCGGTCGCCGAGCTCGTCCGCCAGGGCCACGGCGTGTTCGTCGAGGTCAGCGCGCACCCGGTGCTGGTCCAGCCACTCAGCGAACTCAGTGACGACGCGGTGGTGACCGGCTCGCTGCGCCGCGACGACGGCGGCCTGCGCCGCCTGCTGACGTCGATGGCCGAGCTGTTCGTGCGGGGTGTTCCGCTCGACTGGACCGCGGTCCTGCCGAGCGCGGGCCGGGTCGACCTGCCGAAGTACGCCTTCGACCACCGGCACTACTGGCTCCGGCCCGCCGAGTCCGCGACCGACGCGGCCTCGCTGGGCCAGGCGGCCGCCGACCACCCGCTGCTGGGCGCGGTCGTCGAGCTGCCGCAGTCCGACGGCCTGGTCTTCACCTCGCGGCTGTCGGTGCGGACGCACCCGTGGCTGGCCGGCCACGCGGTCGGCGGCGTCGTGATCCTGCCGGGTTCCGGGCTGGCCGAGCTGGCCGTGCGAGCCGGCGACGAGGCCGGCTGTACCGCCCTCGACGAGCTGATCATCGAGGCGCCGCTGGTCGTCCCCGGTGCGGGCGCGGTCCGCGTCCAGGTCGCGCTGAGTGGCCCGGACCGGACCGGCTCGCGCACGGTGGACATCTACTCCCAGCGCGACGGCGGGAGCTGGACGCGGCACGCCACCGGCACGCTGTCGTCGGAGACCGCCGAGGACCCGGGCTTCGACTTCGCGGCCTGGCCGCCCGCGGACGCCGAACGCATCGACGTCGAGACCTTCTACACCGACCTCGCCGAGCGCGGTTACGGGTACGGGCCGGCGTTCCAGGGGCTGCGGGCGGCTTGGCGGCGAGACGGCGACGTCTTCGCCGAGGTCGCCCTGCCCGAGGACCTGCGCAAGGACGCGGGCCGGTTCGGCGTCCACCCGGCGCTGCTCGACGCGGCTCTGCAGGCCGCGACGGTCGGCGGCGAGCCGGGCGAGCCGGTGCTCGCCTTCGCGTGGAACGGCCTGGTCCTGCACGCCGCGGGCGCTTCGGCCCTGCGGGTCCGGCTTTCGCCGAGCGGTCCGGACGCGTTGTCCGTCGCCGCCGCCGACGAAACCGGCGGCCTGGTCCTGACCATGGAATCCCTGGTCTCCCGGCCGGTCTCGGCCGAGCAGCTGGGTGCCGCGGCCGGTTCGGGCCACGACGCGCTGTTCCGCGTCGACTGGACCGAGCTGCCGGTGGGACGGCCGACGGCCACCGCAGAAGACGCCGAGGTCCTGGAGGTGGCCGGAGGCGACTCCGCGCTGGCCGCGACCACCCGCGTCCTCGAGAAGCTCCAGTCGTGGCTGGCCGGACCCGAAGCGGAACGCCTGGTCGTCGTCACGCGCGGGGCCGTGCCCGCCGGGGGCGACCACACGCTGACCGACCCGGCCGCGGCGGCGGTGTGGGGCCTGGTCCGGTCCGCGCAGGCGGAGCACCCGGACCGGATCGTCCTGGTGGACACCGACGGCGACCTCCCCGTGGACACCGTCCTGGCCTCGGGCGAGCCGCAGCTCGCGGTCCGGGGCACGACCCTCCTCGTGCCCCGGCTGGCCCGCGCCACCCGGCTCGCGGACACGCCCGCCGCGTTCGACCCGGACGGCACGGTGCTGATCTCGGGTGCCGGTGCACTGGGCGCGCTGGTGGCCCGGCACCTGGTGGCCCGGCACGGCGTGCGGAAACTCGTGCTGGCCAGCAGGCAGGGCCTGGACGCCGACGGCGCGAAGGACCTGATCAGCGACCTGCCCGGCGCGGACGTGTCCTTCGTGGCCTGTGACGTCTCGGACCGCGACCAGGTGGCCGGCGTCCTCGCGGACCTCCCGGACCTGACCGGGGTGGTGCACACCGCCGGCGTCTTCGAGGACGGCGTGATCGAGGCGCTCACCCCGGACCAGCTGGCGAACGTCTACGCCGCCAAGGTCGACGCCGCGCAGCACCTCGACGAGCTGACCCGCGACCGGGACCTCGGCGCGTTCGTCGTGTTCTCCTCCGTCGCGGGCGTGATGGGCGGTGGTGGCCAGGGGCCGTACGCGGCGGCGAACGCCTACCTGGACGCGGCGATGGCCCGGCGCCGGGCGGCGGGCCTGCCCGGCCTGTCCCTCGCGTGGGGCCTCTGGGAACGCAGCGGCGGCATGGCCGCCCACCTCAGCGAGGTCGACCACGCGCGGGCGAGCCGCAACGGCGTCCTGGAGCTGAGCCAGGCCGAGGGCCTGGCGCTGTTCGACCTCGCGCTGCGGACGGCCGAGTCGCTGCTCGTGCCGATCAAGCTCGACCTCGCGGCGGTGCGGGCGAGCACGGTGCCGGTCCTGTTCCGCGGTCTGGTGCGGCCGCCCCGCGGCCAGGCCCGCTCGGTGTCCACTGTGGACTCCGGGTTGGCCGGGCTCGCCCCGGCCGAGCGGGAGGCGAAGCTCGTCGACCTGGTCCGCGGGCAGGTCGCGGTGGTGCTCGGCTACGACGGGCCGGACGCGGTGCGCCCGGACACGGCGTTCAAGGACACCGGGTTCGACTCGCTGACGTCGGTGGAACTGCGCAACCGGCTGCGCGAGGCGACCGGGTTGAAGCTGCCCGCCACGCTGGTCTTCGACTACCCGAACCCGGTGGCCGTGGCCCGTTACCTGAGTGCCCGGCTGGTGCCGGAAACCAACGGGCACAACGGCCACGGCGGGCACAACGGGGACGGCGACCGGCTGCGGCACGCGCTGGCGTCCGCCGCGACCGAGGAGCCGTCGATCGCCGACCTCGGTGTCGACGACCTCGTGCAACTGGCTTTCGGCGACGAGTGATGGGGAGCGAGTGGTGAGTGCGTCGTATGAAAAGGTCGTCGAGGCGCTGCGGAAGTCCCTCGAAGAGGTCGGCACGCTGAAGAAGCGGGTCGACAGCGCCCGCGAGCCGATCGCGATCGTCGGGATGGCCTGCCGGCTGCCCGGCGGCGTCACCGGGCCGGACGACCTGTGGCGGCTGGTCGCCGAGGGCGGCGACGCCGTGTCGGGGTTCCCCGCCGACCGCGGCTGGGACCTGGAGAACCTGTTCGACCCGGACCCGGACCACGCCGGGACGTCCTACACCGACCGGGGTGGCTTCCTCCACGACGCGGCCCTGTTCGACCCGGCCTTCTTCGGGATCTCGCCGCGCGAGGCCCTGGCCATGGACCCGCAGCAGCGGCTGCTGCTCGAAGCCTCCTGGGAGGCACTGGAAAGCGTCGGCCTCGACCCGACGTCGCTGCAGGGCACCGACGTCGGCGTGTTCACCGGCGCCGGCGGCTCGGGCTACGGCGGCGGCCTGACCGGGCCGGAGATGCAGAGCTTCGCGGGCACCGGGCTGGCGTCGAGCGTGGCCTCGGGCCGGGTGTCCTACGTCTTCGGGTTCGAAGGCCCGGCGGTCACGATCGACACGGCGTGCTCGTCGTCGCTGGTCGCGATGCACCTCGCCGCACAGGCCCTGCGCCAGGGCGACTGCTCGATGGCGCTGGCGGGCGGCGCGATGGTGATGTCCGGCCCGGACTCCTTCGTCGTGTTCTCCCGGCAGCGCGGGCTGGCCGCGGACGGCCGCTGCAAGGCGTTCGCCTCGGGTGCCGACGGCATGGTGCTGGCCGAAGGCATCAGCGTGCTCGTGCTGGAGCGGCTGTCGGTCGCCCGGCAGCGCGGGCACCAGGTGCTGGCCGTATTGCGGGGCAGCGCGGTGAACCAGGACGGCGCGTCCAACGGCCTGACGGCTCCGAACGGCCCTTCGCAGCAGCGCGTGATCCGCGCCGCGCTGGCGAACGCCGGACTCGGTCCGTCCGATGTGGACCTCGTGGAAGCACACGGGACCGGGACGAGCCTGGGAGACCCCATCGAGGCGCAGGCGCTGCTGGCCACCTACGGGCAGGAGCGGGAGACGCCGCTGTGGCTCGGCTCGCTGAAGTCGAACATCGGCCACACGCAGGCGGCCGCGGGCGTGGCCAGCGTGATCAAGGTCGTCCAGGCGCTGCGGCACGGCGTCATGCCGGCGACCCTGCACGTCGACGAGCCCGCCGCGCAGGTGGACTGGTCCGAGGGCGCGGTCGAGCTGCTGACCGAGCGCCGGGACTGGCCGCGCGGCGACCGGCCGCGCCGGGCCGGGGTGTCCTCCTTCGGCGTCAGCGGCACGAACGTGCACCTGATCATCGAGGAAGCCCCCGCGGAGCCCGCCGCTCCGGAGCCGGTGGCCGCGGACGTCGTCCCGCTGGTGGTTTCGGCTCGCAGCAAGGGTTCCCTGTCCGGCCAGGCCGACCGGCTGACCCGGGTGGGCGCGCCACGGGGGCAGCTCGCCGGTGCGCTGGTGTCCGGGCGCGCGGTGCTCGGGGAACGCGCGGTCGTCGTGGCCGGGTCGGACGAGGAAGCCCGCGCGGGGCTGGCCGCGCTGGCCCGCGGCGAGGCCGCGCCCGGCGTGGTGACCGGGACCGCGGGCAAGCCGGGCAAGCTCGTCTGGGTGTTCCCCGGCCAGGGAACGCAGTGGGTGGGCATGGGCCGCGAGCTGCTGGAGACCTCCCCGGTGTTCGCCGAGCGGATCAAGGAGTGCGCGGCTGCGCTGGACCAGTGGACCGACTGGGCGCTGCTCGACGTCCTGCGCGGCGACGGCGACCTGGATCGCGTCGACGTGCTGCAGCCCGCCTGCTTCGCGGTGATGGTCGGGCTGGCCGCCGTCTGGGAGTCCGCCGGGGTACGGCCGGACGCCGTCGTCGGCCACTCGCAGGGCGAGATCGCCGCGGCCTGCGTGTCCGGCGCGCTCACCCTCGACGACGCCGCCAAGGTGGTCGCCCTGCGCAGCCAGGCCATCGCGGCGCGGCTGTCCGGCCGCGGCGGGATGGCGTCGGTCGCGCTGAGCGAAGACGAGGCGAACGCGCGGCTGGCGCTGTGGGACGGCCGGATCGAGGTCGCCGCGGTCAACGGCCCGGCCTCGGTGGTGATCGCCGGGGACGCCCAGGCCCTGGACGAGGCCCTGGAGGTGCTGGCCGGGGACGGCGTCCGCGTCCGGCAGGTCGCGGTGGACTACGCCTCCCACACCCGGCACGTCGAAGACATCCGCGACACGCTCGCCGAAACCCTGGCCGGGATCACCGCCCAGGCCCCGTCCGTGCCGTTCTTCTCGACCGTCACCGGCGAATGGGTGCGTGCCGCCGGCGTCCTGGACGGCGGGTACTGGTACCGGAACCTGCGCAACCAGGTCGGCTTCGGCCCGGCCGCCGCCGCGCTGGTCGAGCAGGGACACGGCGTGTTCGTCGAAGTCAGCGCGCACCCGGTGCTGGTGCAGCCGCTCAGCGAGCTCACCGATCTGGTCACCGGGACGCTGCGGCGTGAGGACGGCGGCCTGCGCCGGCTCCTGACGTCGATGGCCGAGCTGTTCGTCCGCGGCGTCCGCGTCGACTGGGCCGCGCTGGTGCCGCCCGCGCGGGTCGCCCTCCCCACGTACGCCTTCGACCACCAGCACTTCTGGCTCCGGCCGGCCGAGCAGGCGGACGCCGTCTCGCTCGGCCAGGCCCCGGCCGGACACCCGCTGCTGGGTGCGGTCGTCGAGGTGCCGCAGTCCGGCGGACTGGTGTTCACCTCGCGGCTGTCGCTGCGGACGCACCCGTGGCTCGCCGACCACGCGATCGGCGGGGTGGTCCTGTTCCCCGGCACCGGACTGGTCGAGCTGGCCGTGCGGGCCGGTGACGAAGCCGGCTGCCCGGTCCTCGACGAGCTCGTGACCGAGGCGCCGCTGGTCGTGCCCGCACAGGGCGGCGTGAACGTCCAGGTCACGGTCAGTGGCCCGGACCAGAACGGCGCGCGCACGGTCGACATCCACTCCCGGCGCGACGACGAGTGGACGCGGCACGCGACCGGCACGGTCTCGGCGACCGCGGTCACCGGCAAGCCGTTCGACTTCACCGCGTGGCCGCCGCCGGACGGGAAACGCGTCGAGATCGGCGACTTCTACCCCGACCTCGCCGAGCGCGGCTACGCGTACGGGCCGCTGTTCCAGGGCGTGCGGGCGGTGTGGCAGCGCGGTGACGAAGTGTTCGCCGAGGTCGCCCTGCCCGAAGACCGGCGGGAGGACGTCGCCGGGTTCGGCCTGCACCCGGCGTTGCTCGACGCGGCCCTGCAGACCGGGACGATCGCCGCGGCCGCGTCCGGGCAGCCCGGGAAGTCGGTCATGCCGTTCTCGTGGAACCGGCTGGCCCTGCACGCCGCGGGCGCCGCGGGCCTGCGGGTCCGGGTCGCGCCCGGCGGACCCGACGCGCTGACCGTCGAGGCCGCCGACGAAACCGGCGCGCCGGTGCTGAGCATGGACTCGCTGATCCTGCGCGAGGTGGCCCTCGACCGGCTGGACACCGCGCGCACCAGCTCGCTGTACCGGGTGGACTGGACCGAACTGCCCACTGTGGACAGTGCGGTGCCGCCGGGCCCGGCCGAGGTGCTGGAAGCCTCCGGCGAGGGTCCGCTGGACCTGACCAGCCGCGTCCTGGAAGCCGTGCAGAAGTTCCTCGCCGAGGCGGAGGAGGACGCCCGGCTGGTCGTGGTGACCCGCGGCGCCGTGTGCGAGGTGACCGACCCGGCCGGGGCCGCGGTGTGGGGCCTGGTCCGGGCCGCCCAGTCGGAGAACCCCGACCGGATCGTGCTGCTCGACACCGACGGCGACGTGCCGCTGGACGCCGTGCTGGCGACCGGCGAGCCCCAGCTCGCCCTGCGCGGCACCACGTTCTCGGTGCCCCGGCTCGCCCGGGTCACCGAGGCGGCCGAAGCGCCCCTGACGTTCCGTCCGGACGGGACGGTCCTCGTCTCCGGCGGCGGGACGCTGGGTGCGCTGGCGGCCCGCGCCCTGGTCACCCGGCACGGCGTCCGGAACCTGGTCCTGGCCGGACGGCGCGGGCGGGCCGCCGAGGGCGTCGAAGACCTCGTCGCCGAGCTGACCGGGCAGGGCGCGTCGGTGTCCGTGGTGGCCTGTGACTTCTCCGACCGCGACCAGGTGGCGGCGCTGCTCGAGGAGCACCCGGTGACCGCGGTCGTGCACACGGCCGGCGTGTTCGACGCCGGTGTCACCGGGGCTTTGACCCGGGAGCGGCTGGCCAAGGTATTCGCCCCCAAGGTCGACGCGGTGCGGCACCTCGACGAGCTGACCGGAGACCTCGACGCGTTCATCGCCTACTCGTCGGCCTCCTCGATCTTCATGGGCGCGGGCAGCGGCGGGTACGCGGCGGCGAACGCCTTCCTCGACGGCATGATGGCCGCCCGCCGCGCCGCGGGCCGGCCGGGGCTTTCGCTGGCCTGGGGCCCGTGGGAGCAGCTCACCGGCATGGCGGGCACCATCGACGACCTCACCCTGTCCCGGATGAGCCGTCGTGAAGGCCGCGGCGGCGTCCGGGCGCTCGGGTCCGCCGAAGGCATGGAACTCTTCGACGCCGCGCTCGCCGCCGGCGAGGCGCTGCTGGTGCCGATCGAGCTCGACCTGCGCGAGGTGCGGGCCGACGCGGCCGCCGGCGGCACGGTCCCGCACCTGCTGCGCGGCCTGGTCCGCGCGGGACGGCAGGCAGCGCGCGCGGCCTCCGGCGAGAACGGCGGCCTGGCCGCCAAGCTGACCGGGCTCACCGTGGCCGAACAGGAAGCACTGCTGCTCGACCTCGTCCGCGGCCAGGTCGCGGTCGTGCTCGGGCACGCCGACAGCTCCGGCGTCCGCGCGGACGCGGCGTTCAAGGACGCCGGCTTCGACTCGCTGACGTCGGTGGAGCTGCGCAACCGGCTGCGCGAGGCGACCGGCCTGAAACTGCCGGCGACGCTGGTCTTCGACCACCCGAACCCGCTGGCGCTGGCCCGGCACCTGCGGACGGAACTCGCCGTCGAGGAGGCGTCCCCCGCGGACGCGGTGCTGGCCGGGCTCGCCGGGCTGGAGGCCGTCATCGCGGCCGCCTCGGACGGCGACCGGATCGCCGTCCGGCTGCGGGAACTGCTCAAAGCCGCCGAGGCCCGGCCGAGCACCTCCGGCGATCTCGACACGGCCAGCGACGAGGAGCTCTTCGCCCTCGTCGACGGGCTCGACTGACAAACCGCACACGTGAGACTTCTGGGAGTTGAGTTCAGTGGCTGACGAGGGACAGCTCCGCGATTACCTCAAGCGGGCCATCGCCGACGCCCGCGACGCCCGCACGCGGCTGCGCGAGGTCGAGGACCAGGCGCGGGAGCCGATCGCCATCGTCGCCATGGCGTGCCGGTACCCCGGCGGCGTGGCCTCGCCCGAGGACCTGTGGCGGCTGGTGGCCGAGGGCACCGACGCGGTCTCCGCGTTCCCCGGCGACCGCGGCTGGGACGTCGACGGGCTCGTCGACCCGGACCCCGACCGGCCGGGCACGACCTACACCGACCAGGGCGGCTTCCTCCACGACGCCGGCCTCTTCGACGCGGGGTTCTTCGGGATCTCGCCGCGCGAAGCCGTCGCCATGGACCCGCAGCAGCGGCTGCTGCTGGAGACGTCCTGGGAAGCCGTCGAACGCACCGGCACCGACCCGCTTTCGCTGAAGGGCAGCGACGTCGGCGTGTTCACCGGCGTCGCGAGCATGGGCTACGGCGCCGGCAGCGGCGTGGTCGCGCCCGAGTTGGAGGGCTTCGTCGGCACCGGCGCGGCACCGTGCATCGCCTCCGGCCGGGTGTCGTACGTCCTCGGCCTGGAGGGCCCGGCGGTCACCGTCGACACCGGGTGCTCGTCGTCGCTGGTGGCGATGCACCTGGCCGCGCAGGCCCTGCGCCGCGGCGAGTGCTCGATGGCACTGGCCGGCGGCGCGATGGTGATGGCCCAGCCCGGCTCCTTCGTCTCGTTCTCGCGGCAGCGCGGGCTCGCCATGGACGGGCGCTGCAAGGCGTTCGCGGACAGCGCCGACGGCATGGGACTGGCCGAGGGCGTCGGCGTCATCGCGCTGGAGCGGCTGTCGGTCGCCCGCGAGCGCGGGCACAAGGTGCTGGCCGTGCTGCGCGGCATCGCGGTCAACCAGGACGGCGCTTCGAACGGGCTCACCGCGCCCAACGGCCCGTCGCAGCAGCGGGTCATCCGCGCCGCGCTGGCCGAAGCCGGGCTGTCACCGTCCGATGTGGACGCCGTGGAAGGCCACGGCACGGGCACGACGCTGGGCGACCCGATCGAGGCGCAGGCGTTGCTGGCCACCTACGGCAAGGACCGCGATCCGGAGCAGCCGCTGTGGCTGGGCTCGGTGAAGTCGAACATCGGGCACACGCAGGCGGCCGCGGGCGTGGCCAGCGTGATCAAGATGGTGCAGGCGCTGCGCCACGGCGTGCTGCCCCCGACCCTGCACGTCGACGAGCCGTCGACCGAGGTCGACTGGTCCGCCGGTGCCGTGGAGCTGCTGACCGGGGCACGGGAGTGGCCGCGGACCGGCCGGCCGCGCCGCGCCGGGGTGTCCTCGTTCGGGATCAGCGGGACCAACGCGCACCTCATCCTGGAAGAAGCCCCGAGGAGAAGCCGGCCGCCGCCGAGCCCGTCACCGGTGTCGTGCCGGTGGTCGTGTCGGCCCGCGGCGCCCTGGCGGGCCAGGCCGGGCGGCTGGCCGCGTTCCTCGGCGAGACGGACGCGTCCCTGCCCGAGGTCGCCGGGGCACTGCTCGCCGGCCGATCGCTGTTCGCGGACCGGGCCGTCGTGGTCGCGGAGACCCGCGAGGAGGCGACGGCCGGGTTGGAAGCGCTGGCCCGCGGGGAAACCCCGGCCGACGTCGTGACCGGCACGGTGGCCGCTTCGGGCGTCCCGGGCAAGCTCGTTTGGGTCTTCCCTGGCCAGGGTTCGCAGTGGGTGGGCATGGGCCGGGAACTCCTGGACTCCTCAGCGGTGTTCGCCGAGCGGATCGGCGAGTGCGCGGCCGCCCTCGAACCGTGGACGGACTGGTCGCTGGTCGACGTCCTCCGCGGCGAGGGCGACCTGGACCGGGTCGACGTCCTGCAGCCCGCCTGCTTCGCGGTGATGGTCGGCCTGGCCGCCGTGTGGCAGTCCGTGGGCGTCCGGCCCGACGCGGTGGTGGGGCACTCCCAGGGCGAGATCGCCGCGGCCTGCGTGTCGGGTGCGTTGTCGCTGCAGGAAGCGGCGAAAGTGGTGGCGTTGCGCAGCCAGGCCATCGCGGCGAAGCTGGCCGGCCGCGGCGGGATGGCGTCGGTCGCGTTGAGCGAGGAAGCCGCCCTCGCACAGCTGACACCGTGGGCGGACCGGGTCGAGGTGGCCGCGGTCAACAGCCCGTCGTCGGTGGTGATCGCGGGGGACGCCGAAGCCCTCGACCAGGCCCTCGAAGCGTTGGCGGCACAGGAAATCCGGGTCCGGCGGGTCGCCGTGGACTACGCCTCGCACACCCGGCACGTCGAGGACATCCAGGAGCCACTGGCCGAAGCGCTGGCCGGGATCGAGGCCCAGGCGCCGTCGCTGCCGTTCTTCTCCACCCTCACCGGCGACTGGATCCGCGACGCGGGTGTCTTCGACGGCGATTACTGGTACCGGAACCTGCGCAACCAGGTCGGCTTCGGCCCGGCGGTGGCCGAGCTGCTCGGCTCGGGCCACCGGGTGTTCGTCGAGCTCAGCGCGCACCCGGTGCTCGTGCAGGCGATCAGCGACGTGGCCGACGACTCGGTCGTGACCGGCACCCTGCGGCGGGAGGACGGCGGTCTCCGGCGGCTGCTGACGTCGATGGCCGAGCTGTTCGTCCGCGGCGTCGACGTCGACTGGGCGACGCTGGTGCCGCCCGCCCGGGTGGACCTGCCGACGTACGCCTTCGACCACCGGCACTACTGGCTGCAGTACCTCGAGACCGCGACCGGCACCGCGGGCCCGGTCGTGCGGTTGCCGCAGACCGGCGGCCTGGTCAGCACCTCGCGGTGGTCGCTGAAGACGCAGCCGTGGCTGGCCGGCCACACCCTCGACGACGTGGTCGTCGTGCCCGCCGCGGCGCTGGTCGAGCTGGCCATCCGGGCCGGGGACGAGGCCGGGACCCCGGTGCTGGCCGAGCTCGTCATCGAGACACCGCCGGTGCTGCCGGACCGCGGCGCGCTCCGGGTGCAGGTCATGGTGGGCGGGCCGGACGAAACGGGTGTCCGCCCGCTGGAGGTGTACTCCCAGCCCGACGACGCCGCCGACGACGAGTGGACCCGGCACGCCACCGGCACGCTCTCGGCGACGCCGCCGCCCGCCACACGGCAGACCGGCGACGAGCTCTTCGCCGAAGTCTCCCTGCCCGGCGACGTGGCCGCCGGCGCGTTCGCCATCCACCCGGTGCTCCTGGACGCGGCCCTGACCGGCGACGACGGTCTGACGGCCGTGGAATGGCGCGGGGTGACCCTCCACGCCGAAGGAGCGTCGACGCTGCAGGTCCGGCTGGGGCCCGGCGGCGCCCTGGAGGCGGTCGACGGCGCCGGCAACCTGGTCCTCACGGCGAACGAAGTGGTGCGGCGGTCGGTGTCCGTCGGACCGCCGAGCGGCACGGACGCGCTGTTCCAGGTGAACTGGATCGAGCTGCCCGGGAGCCCGCAGGCCGACGGGGTCGCCGACGTGCTGGAGGTCCCCGGCGGCGACTCCCCGCTGGCCGCCACTTCCCGGGTCCTGGAAAAGCTCCAGACCTGGCTGACCGAGCCGGAAGCCGAGCGCCTGGTCGTGGTGACCCGCGGCGCGGTCCCCGCCGGGGACACCCCGGTGACCGACCCGGCCGCGGCCGCGGTCTGGGGTCTCGTCCGGTCCGCCCAGGCGGAGAACCCGGACCGGATCGTCCTGCTCGACACCGACGGCGAAATCCCGGTCGGTGCGGTGCTCGCCACCGGTGAGCCCCAGCTCGCCGTGCGCGGCGCCGCCCTCTACGTCCCCCGCCTGGCGCGCGCCGACGCGGCCCCGGCGGACGGTCTACAAGGGACGGTCCTCGTCTCCGGGGCCGGGGTGCTCGGCGAGATCGTCGCGCGGCACCTGGTCTCCCACCACGGCGTGCGGAAACTCGTGCTCGCCAGCCGCCGCGGCCTCGACGCCGACGGTGCGAAGGACCTCGTCACCGACCTCACCGGCGAAGGCGCGGACGTCTCCGTCGTCGCCTGCGACCTGGCCGACCGTGCCCAGGTGGCCGCCCTGCTCGACGAGCACCGGCCGGCGAGCGTCATCCACACCGCGGGCGTCCTCGACGACGGCGTCATCGGGACGCTGACCCCGGACCGGCTGGCCAGGGTCTTCGCCCCGAAGGTCGACGCCGTCCGCCACCTGGACGAGCTCACCCGCGACCGGGACCTCGACGCGTTCGTCGTGTTCTCCTCCGGCTCCGGCGTCTTCGGCTCGCCGGGCCAGGGCAACTACGCGGCCGCGAACGCCTTCCTGGACGCGGCGATGGCGAGCCGCCGGGCGGCGGGCCTGCCCGGCCGGTCGCTGGCCTGGGGCCTGTGGGAACGGGCCACCGGCATGACCGCGCACCTCGGCGGCACCGACCAGGCCCGGATGAGCCGCGGCGGCGTCCGGCCGATCACCGCCGAGGAAGGCATGGCCCTGTTCGACGCGGCACTGGGCGCGCCGCCCCCGCTGCTCGTCCCGGTCAAGCTGGACCTGCGCGAGGTGCGGGCCGGTGGCGCCGTGCCGCACCTGCTGCGCGGCCTGGTCCGCACCGGGCGACGGCAGGCGCAGGGCGCGTCCGCAGTGGACGGCTCGCTGAAGCAGCGGCTGGCCGGGCTGGCCGCGCCCGAGCGGGAGGCGCTGCTGGTCGAGCTGGTCCGGAACCAGGTCGCGGCGGTGCTCGGGCACGCCGGGCCGGACGCGGTCCGCGCCGACACCGCGTTCAAGGACGCCGGGTTCGACTCGCTCACCTCGGTCGACCTGCGCAACCGGCTGCGGGAGAGCACCGGGCTGAAGCTGCCCGCGACGCTCGCCTTCGACTACCCGACCCCGCTGGTCCTCGCCCGCCACCTGCGCGACGAGCTCGGGGACGGCGACGACGCCCTTTCGGTCGTGCACGCCCGGCTCGAAGACGTCGAGGCGCTGCTCGGCGGGCTGGTGCTCGACGACTCCACGAAGACCGGGCTCACCCTCCGGCTGCAGGGCCTGGTGGCCCGCTGCAACGGCGTGGGCGGCCAGACGGACGAAACCACGCTGGCGGACCGGCTGGACGCCGCGTCCGCCGACGAAGTCCTCGACTTCATCGACGAGGAGCTGGGCCTCACCTGATCCGGACCGAGACCCACGCTCCAGCAAACCCTTGTGAGGACACAGGAATGGCCACGGACGAGAAACTCCTCAAGTACCTCAAGCGCGTCACGGCGGAGCTGCACAGCCTGCGCAAGCAGGGCGCCCGGCACGCCGACGAGCCGCTCGCCGTCGTCGGGATGGCCTGCCGGTTCCCCGGGGGCGTGGCCTCGCCCGAAGACCTGTGGCGGCTGGTGGCCGGCGGCGTCGACGCCCTCTCGGACTTCCCCGGCGACCGCGGCTGGGAGCTGGACGGCCTGTTCGACCCGGACCCGGACAACCCGGGGACGTCCTACACCAGCCAGGGCGGCTTCCTGCGCGGCGCGGGGCTGTTCGACGCGGGCCTGTTCGGCATCTCGCCGCGCGAGGCCCTGGTCATGGACCCGCAGCAGCGGGTGCTGCTGGAGACGTCGTGGGAGGCGCTGGAAGACGCCGGGGTCGACCCGCTTTCGCTGAAGGGCAGCGACGTCGGCGTGTTCTCCGGCGTGTTCACCCAGGGCTACGGCGCCGGGGCGATCACGCCGGACCTCGAAGCCTTCGCGGGCATCGGGGCGGCCTCCAGCGTGGCGTCGGGCCGGGTGTCCTACACCTTCGGGCTCGAAGGCCCGGCGGTCACCATCGACACGGCGTGCTCGTCGTCGCTGGTGGCCATCCACCTCGCCGCGCAGGCCCTGCGCGCGGGCGAGTGCTCGATGGCGCTCGCCGGTGGCGCCACGGTGATGCCGACGCCCGGCACCTTCGTCGCGTTCTCCCGCCAGCGGGTGCTGGCCGCCGACGGCCGCTCCAAGGCGTTCTCCTCGACCGCGGACGGCACCGGCTGGGCCGAGGGCGCCGGGGTGCTCGTCCTCGAACGGCTTTCCGTGGCGCAGGAGCGCGGGCACCGCATCCTGGCGGTGATCCGCGGCAGCGCGGTCAACCAGGACGGTGCGTCCAACGGCCTCACCGCCCCGAACGGCCCTTCGCAGCAGCGCGTGATCCGCAAGGCCCTGTCCGGGGCCGGGCTGGTGGCGTCCGATGTGGACGCCGTGGAGGCGCACGGCACGGGCACCGCGCTCGGCGACCCGATCGAAGCGCAGGCGCTGCTGGCGACCTACGGCCAGGGTCGCGAGCGGCCCCTGTACCTCGGCTCGGTCAAGTCGAACTTCGGGCACACGCAGGCGGCCGCCGGGGTCGCGGGCGTGATCAAGATGGTGCAGGCGCTGCGGCACGGCTCCCTGCCGCCGACCCTGCACGTGGCTGAGCCGACGCCGGAGGTCGACTGGTCGGCAGGCTCGGTGGAGCTGCTGACCGAGCCGCGCGCGTGGCCCGCCGTCGACCGGCCGCGCCGGGCCGGTGTCTCCGCGTTCGGGATCAGCGGGACGAACGCGCACCTGATCCTGGAGGAGGCGCCCCCGGCGGAGACCGGCGCCGACGAGCCGGTGGCCGAGGGGCCGGTGCCGCTGGTCGTTTCGGCCGGCAGCCCCGCGTCACTGGCGGCCCAGGCCGGCCGGCTCGCCGACGCACTGGAAACCGGCGTGTCGAGGACTCGCATGGCGAGCGGGTTGCTGTCGAGCCGGGCCCTGCTCGGCGACCGCGCGGTCGTGGTCGCCGGGACCGACGCCGAAGCGGTGGCCGGGCTGCGGGCGGTGGCCCGCGGGGACCGCGCGCCCGGCGTGGTGACCGGATCGGCCCGGCCGGGCAAGGTCGGGTTCGTCTTCCCCGGCCAGGGTTCGCAGCGGCTCGGCATGGGCCGCGAGCTCTACGACCGGTACGCCGTGTTCGCGACGGCGTTCGACGAGGCCTGCGAGCAGCTGGACACCTGCCTGGCCGGTCGCGCCGGCCACCGCGTGCGGGACGTCGTGCTGGGCAAGGTGCCCGCGGAAACCGGGCTGCTGGACCAGACGGTGTTCACCCAGGCCGGGCTGTTCGCGGTGGAGAGCGCGCTGTTCCGCCTCGCGGAGTCCTGGGGTGTCCGGCCGGACGTGGTGATCGGCCACTCGATCGGCGAGATCACCGCCGCGTACTGCGCGGGCGTGTTCTCCCTGCCGGACGCGGCGCGGATCGTCGCCGCGCGGGGCCGGCTGATGCAGGCGCTGCCGCCGGGCGGGGCGATGGCCGCCGTCGCCGCCTCCGAAGCCGAGGTCGCCGGGCTGCTCGGCGAGGGGGTCGAACTCGCCGCCGTCAACGGCCCGGCGGCGGTGGTCCTCTCCGGCGACGAAGACGCGGTCCTCGCGGCCGCCGCCCGGATGCGCGAGCGCGGGCACAAGACCAAGCAGCTCAAGGTGTCGCACGCGTTCCACTCCGCGCGGATGGCGCCGATGCTCGCGGAGTTCGCCGCCGAACTGGCCGGCGTGACCTGGCACGAACCGGAGATCCCGGTCGTCTCCAACGTGACCGGCAGGCTCGCCGGGCCCGGTGAGCTCACCGAGCCGGGCTACTGGGCCGAACACGTGCGGCGGCCGGTGCGGTTCGCCGAGGGCATCGCGGCCTCCGGCGCCACCCGCTTCGTGGAACTCGGGCCGGGAGCGGCGCTGACCGGGCTGGTCGAGGAGACGGCCGACGTCCCCTGCGTGGCCGCGCTGCGGGACGACCGGCCCGAGGAGGCGGCGCTGCTCGCCGCGGTCGCCGAGCTGTTCGTCCGCGGCACCACCG
The DNA here is from genome assembly GCF_013364075.1 of Amycolatopsis sp. Hca4. GTDB lineage: Bacteria > Actinomycetota > Actinomycetes > Mycobacteriales > Pseudonocardiaceae > Amycolatopsis. The sequence goes on along the minus strand of NZ_CP054925.1, from coordinate 5,507,402 downwards.
TCGACTGGTCCGCGCTGCTGCCGGCCGCGACCGGGTTCGTCGACCTGCCGAAGTACGCCTTCGACCAGCAGAACTACTGGCTCCACCCGGCCGCGCAGGCCACCGACGCGGCGGCGCTCGGGCAGGTCGCGGCCGACCACCCGCTGCTCGGCGCGGTGGTCCGGCTGCCGCAGTCGGACGGCCTGGTCTGCACCTCCCGGCTGTCGCTCAAGTCGCACCCGTGGCTGGCCGACCACGTCATCGGCGGGGTGGTGCTCGTCGCGGGCACCGGCCTCGTCGAGCTGGCGGTCCGGGCCGGGGACGAGGCCGGCTGCCCGGTGCTCGAGGAGCTCGTCATCGAAGCGCCGCTGGTCGTGCCCGAGAGCGGCGGGGTCCGGGTGCAGGTCGTCGTGGCGCACCGGGGGAGACCGGCTCGCGCACGGTCGAGGTGTACTCCCTGCGCGAAGACGCCGGCGCGGAGGTGTGGACGCGGCACGCCACCGGCTTCCTCGCTTCGATGACGGCGGCGCCGGAACCGTTCGACTTCACCGCCTGGCCGCCGCCCGGCGGCCGTCGGGTCGACGTCGAGGACTTCTACGACGGGCTCGTCGAGCGCGGGTACGCCTACGGGCCCTCCTTCCGCGGCCTGCGGGCGGTGTGGCGGCGCGGTGACGAGATCTTCGCCGAGGTCGTCCTGTCCGAAGACGAACGCGCGGACGCGGCCCGGTTCGGCATCCACCCCGGACTGCTGGACGCGGCCCTGCACGCGGGCATGGCCGGTGCCGTCACGACGGAAGAGCCGGGACGGCCGGTGCTGCCGTTCGCCTGGAACGGCCTGGTGCTGCACGCGGCCGGGGCGTCGGCGCTGCGGGTGCGGCTCGCCCCGAGCGGCCCGGACGCCCTGTCGGTCGAGGCCGCGGACGAGGCAGGCGGTCTTGTCGTCACGGCGGATTCGCTGGTCTCGCGGCCGGTGTCGGCCGAGCAGCTGGACGCGGCGGCCCACCGGGACGCGTTGTTCCGCCTGGAGTGGGCCGAATTGTCCGCTGTGGACGGTGAAGCGCCCGCGGACCACGTCGAGGTGCTCGAAGCGTCCGGCGAAGCGGATCCCCTGGAACTCACCGGCCGGGTGCTGGAAGCCGTGCAGAAGTTCCTCGCCGATGCGGCCGAGGAAGCCCGGTTGGTCGTGGTGACCCGGGGCGCGGTGCCCGCCGGTGACGGCGTCGTGCGCGACCCGGCCGGGGCGGCGGTGTGGGGCCTGCTGCGGGCCGCCCAGGCGGAGAACCCGGACCGGGTCGTCCTGCTGGACACCGACGGCGCCGTCCCGCTGGGCGCGGTGCTGGCCTCCGGTGAGCCGCAGGTCGCCGTCCGGGGCACGACCCTGACGGCTCCCCGGCTCGCGCGCGCCGAGGCCGCGGAGGCCCCGGCCGTGACCGGGGGGACGGTCCTGATCTCCGGCGCCGGTTCGCTGGGCGTGCTCACCGCCCGGCACCTGGTGGCCCGGCACGGCGTCCGGCGGCTGGTGCTCGCGAGCCGCCGGGGGCCCGACGCCGAGGGCATGGCCGAGCTGACCGCGGAACTCACCGCCCAGGGTGCCGAGGTCTCCGTGGTCGCGGCCGATCTGGCCGACCGGGACCAGGTCGCGGCGCTGCTGGCCGAGCACCGGCCGACCGCCGTCGTGCACACCGCGGGTGTCTTGGACGACGGCGTCTTCGAGTCGCTGACGCGCGAGCGGCTGGCCAAGGTGTTCGCGCCCAAGGTCGACGCGGTCCGCCACCTCGACGAGCTCACCCGCGAGTCCGACCTCGCCGCCTTCGTCGTGTTCTCGTCCGCGTCCGGGGTCTTCGGCTCCGCGGGACAGGGCAACTACGCCGCCGCCAACGCCTACCTGGACGCCGTGGTCGCCAACCGCCGGGCCGCGGGCCTGCCGGGGACGGCGCTGGCCTGGGGCCTGTGGGAGCAGACCGACGGCATGACCGCGCACCTCGGCGGCGCCGACCAGGCGCGCGCGAGCCGCGGCGGTGTCCTGGCCATTTCGCCCGCCGAGGGCATGGAGCTGTTCGACGCGGCGCCGCCGGGGCTCGTCGTCCCGGTCAAGCTGGACCTGCGCAGGACGCGGGCCGGCGCGACCGTGCCGCACCTGCTGCGCGGCCTGGTCCGCCCGGGCAGGCAGCAGGCCCGCGCGGCGTCCACAGTGGACCGCGGGCTGGCCGGGCGGCTCGCCGGGCTGGCCCCGGCCGAGCAGGAGGCGCTGCTGCTCGACGTCGTCCGCACGCAGGTCGCCTCGGTGCTCGGGCACGCCGGGCCGGAGGCCGTCCGCGCGGACAGCGCGTTCAAGGACACCGGCTTCGACTCGCTGACGTCGGTGGAACTGCGCAACCGGCTGCGCGAGGCGAGCGGGCTGAAGCTGCCGGCCACGCTGGTCTTCGACTACCCGACGCCGGTCGCGCTGGCCCGCTTCCTGCGCGACGAACTCGGCGACGCGGTGACGGCCACCCCGGCGGCGAAGACGACCGCCGCGGACGCCGGTGAGCCGATCGCCATCGTCGGCATGGCGTGCCGGCTGCCCGGCGGCGTCACCGACCCCGAGGGCCTGTGGCGGCTGGTCCGCGAGGGCCTCGAAGGACTGTCCCCGTTCCCCGAGGACCGGGGCTGGGACCTGGACACGCTGTTCGACGACGACCCCGACAGCTCCGGCACGACCTACACCAGCCAGGGCGGGTTCCTCGAAGGCGCCGGGCTGTTCGACGCCGCCTTCTTCGGGATCTCGCCGCGGGAAGCACTGGCCATGGACCCCCAGCAGCGGCTGCTGCTGGAGGCGTCCTGGGAAGCCCTCGAAGGGGCCGGCGTCGACCCGGGTTCGCTGAAGGGCGCCGACGTCGGCGTGTTCGCCGGCGTGTCCAACCAGGGCTACGGGATGGGCGCGGACCCGGCCGAGCTGGAGGGCTACGCGAGCACGGCGGGCGCTTCGAGCGTCGTGTCGGGCCGGGTGTCCTACGTCTTCGGGTTCGAAGGCCCGGCGGTCACGATCGACACGGCGTGCTCGTCGTCGCTGGTCGCGATGCACCTGGCCGGGCAGGCCCTGCGCCAGGGCGAGTGCTCGCTGGCCCTGGCCGGCGGCGTCACGGTGATGGGCACGCCCGGCACGTTCGTCGAGTTCGCGAAGCAGCGTGGCCTGGCCGGCGACGGCCGCTGCAAGGCCTACGCCGACGGCGCGGACGGCACGGGCTGGGCCGAGGGTGTCGGCGTCGTCGTGCTGGAGCAGCTGTCCGTGGCCCGCGAACGCGGCCACCGCGTCCTGGCCGTGCTGCGCGGCAGCGCGGTCAACTCCGACGGCGCGTCCAACGGCCTGACCGCGCCCAACGGGCCCTCGCAGCAGCGGGTGATCCGCCGGGCGCTCGACGGTGCCGGCCTCGCACCGTCCGATGTGGACATCGTGGAGGGCCACGGCACCGGCACCGCGCTGGGTGACCCGATCGAGGCACAGGCCCTGCTGGCCACCTACGGCCGGGACCGGGACCCGGAGACGCCGCTGTGGCTCGGCTCGGTCAAGTCGAACTTCGGGCACACGCAGTCGGCCGCCGGGGTCGCCGGCGTGATCAAGATGGTGCAGGCCTTGCGGCACGGCGTCATGCCGCCCACGCTGCACGTCGACCGGCCCACCAGCCAGGTCGACTGGTCGGCCGGAGCGGTCTCGCTGCTGACCGAGGCGCGGGAGTGGCCGCGGAACGGCCGTCCGCGCCGGGCCGGGGTGTCCTCGTTCGGGATCAGCGGCACCAACGCCCACCTGATCATCGAAGAAGCCCCGGAGCCGCCGCCGATCGCCGACGAGCCGCGGGAAAGCGGGGTCGTGCCGCTGGTCGTGACGGCCCGCAGCACCGGTGCTCTGGCCGGCCAGGCGCGCCGGCTGGCCGCCTTCCTCGAGGACGAGCCCCTCGCCGACGTCGCCGGTGCCCTGCCGGGCCGCGCCCGGTTCGGCGAGCGCGCGGTCGTGGTGGCGGAGTCGGCCGAGGAGGCGCGCGCCGGGCTGGGCGCGCTGGCCCGCGGTGCGGACGCGCCGGGCCTGGTCAGCGGCCGGGTGCCCGCGTCCGGCCTGCCGGGCAAGCTCGTCTGGGTGTTCCCGGGCCAGGGGACGCAGTGGGCGGGCATGGGCCGCGAGCTGCTGGACGCCTCGCCGGTGTTCGCCGAGCGGATCGCCGAATGCGCGGCCGCCCTCGAACCGTGGGTCGACTGGTCCCTGCTCGACGTGCTGCGCGGCGAAGGACCCGGCCTGCTCTACCGGGTGGACGTCCTCCAGCCCGCGAGCTGGGCGATGATGGTCGGCCTGGCCGCGGTGTGGTCGGCGGCCGGGGTGGTCCCGGACGCGGTGCTCGGCCACTCCCAGGGCGAGATCGCCGCCGCGTGCGTCTCCGGGGCGCTGTCGCTCGAAGACGCGGCGAAGGTGGTCGCGCTGCGCAGCCAGGCCATCGCCGCGAAGCTCTCCGGCCGCGGCGGCATGGCTTCCGTTGCACTGAGCGAAGAAGACGCCGTGACGCGCTTGGCGCCGTGGGCCGGCCGGGTCGAGGTGGCCGCGGTCAACAGCCCCACCTCGGTGGTCGTCGCCGGGGACGCCGAGGCACTCGCCGAAGCCCTCGAAACGCTGTCCGGCCAAGGGGTCCGCGTCCGCCAGGTCGCGGTGGACTACGCCTCGCACACCCGGCACGTCGAAGACATCGAGGAGGCGCTGGCCGAAGCTCTGGCGGGGATCGACGCCCGGGCGCCGCTGGTGCCGTTCCTGTCCACCCTCACCGGCGAGTGGATCACCGGCGCGGGGACCGTGGACGGCGGCTACTGGTACCGGAACCTGCGCGGCCAGGTGCGGTTCGGCGCGGCCGTGGACACCCTGCTCGACCAGGGCCACGGCGTGTTCGTCGAGGTCAGCGCCCACCCGGTGCTGGTCCAGCCGATCACCGAGCGCACCGACGAGGTCGTGACCGGGACCCTGCGCCGCGACGACGGCGGCCTGCGCCGGCTGCTGACGTCGATGGCCGAGCTGTTCGTGCGCGGGGTCGAGGTGGACTGGACTTCGCTGGTGCCGCCCGCCCGGGCCGACCTGCCGACGTACGCCTTCGACCACGAGCACTACTGGCTGCGCGCCACCGATACCGCGTCCGACGCCGTGTCGCTGGGCCTGGCCGGGGCCGACCACCCGCTCCTCGGCGCGGTCGTCGAGCTGCCGCAGTCGGACGGCCTGGTCTTCACCTCGCGGCTGTCCCTGCGCTCGCACCCCTGGCTGGCCGACCACGCGGTCCGGGACGTCGTGATCGTCCCCGGTACCGGGCTGGTCGAGCTGGCCGTGCGGGCCGGCGACGAAGCCGGCTGCTCGCTGCTCGACGAGCTGGTCATCGAGGCACCGCTGGTGGTGCCCCGCCGCGGCGGCGTTCGCGTCCAGGTCGCGCTCGGCGGCCCGGGCGAGGACGGCTCGCGCACGGTCGACATCCACTCCCTGCGCGAGGACGCGGACGGCTGGGTCCGGCACGCGACCGGCGTGCTGGCCCCGGACGACCGCCCGCGGGGGACCGCCGGGTTCGACTTCGCCGCCTGGCCGCCGCCCGACGTGAAGGCGGTGGACATCGCCGGCGCCTACGACGTGCTCGCGGACGTCGGCTACGGCTACGGGCCCACGTTCCAGGCCGTGCGCGCGGTGTGGCGGCGCGGCGAGGAAACCTTCGCCGAGATCGCGCTGCCCGAGGGGACGGACGCCGCTGCGTTCGGCATCCACCCCGCGCTGCTGGACGCGGCCCTGCACTCGACCATGGTCAGCGCCGCGGCGGACACCGAGTCCTACGGCGACGAGGTGCGGCTGCCGTTCGCGTGGAACGGCCTCCGGCTGCACGCGGCAGGCGCCTCGGTGCTGCGGGTGCGCGTGGCCAAGCCCGAGCCGGACAGCCTGTCCCTCGAAGCCGTCGACGAAACCGGTGGCCTGGTCGTGACGCTGGAGTCGCTGGTCGGCCGCCCGGTGACGAACGACCAGCTGACGATGGCGGCGGACACCGGGGCGCTGTTCCGGGTGGACTGGACTCGGCTGTCTACGGTGGACACGACGCTGCCGGAGCCGTCCTGGGTCCCGGCGGCGACCGCCGAGCAGGTGGCGACGCTGGCCGACGACGTGCTGACCGGCGCGGCCGAAGCACCGGCGGTGGCCGTCATGGACGCCGCCGGGGACGACCCGCTGGAGCTCACCGTCCGGGTGCTGGACGTCGTCCAGTGCTGGCTGGCCGGCGGCGGCCTGGAGGGCACGAAGCTGGCGATTGTGACCCGGGGCGCGGTGCCCGCCGGCGACGGCGGGGTGACCGACCCGGCCGGGGCCGCGGTCTGGGGCCTGGTCCGCGCCGCGCAGGCGGAGAACCCGGACCGGATCGTCCTCGTCGACACCGACGGCGAGCTGCCGCTGGGTGCGGTGCTGGCCACCGGCGAGCCGCAGCTCGCGGTGCGGGGCACGGCCCTCCACGTCCCGCGGCTCACCCGCGCGGCGGCGAAGGCCGCGGACGTGGACTTCGGCGAGACGGTGCTGATCACCGGGGGCACCGGGTCGCTCGGCGGCCTCGCCGCCCGGCACCTGGTCGAGCGGCACGGCGTGCGGAAGCTGGTGCTGGCCAGCCGGCGCGGTCTGGACGCCGAAGGGGCGAAGGACCTGGTCACCGACCTCACCGCGCTCGGCGCGGACGTGGCCGTCGCCGCCTGCGACGTCGCCGACCGGGACCAGGTGGCGGCCCTGCTGGCCGAGCACCGGCCGACCGCCGTGGTGCACACGGCCGGGATCGCCGACGCCGGGGTGATCGGGACGGTGACGCCGGACCGGCTGGCCGAGGTGTTCGCCCCCAAGGTCGACGCTGCCCGGCACCTCGACGAGCTGACCCGGGACTCCGATCTCCAGGCGTTCGTCGTCTACTCCTCGGTGTCCGCGGTGTTCATGGGCGCCGGGAGCGGCGGCTACGCGGCGGCCAACGCGTACCTGGACGGGCTGGTGGCCCAGCGGCGCGCGGCCGGCCTGCCGGGCCAGTCGCTGGCGTGGGGCCTGTGGGACCAGACCACCGGCGGCATGGCGGCCGGCACCGACGAAGCCGGCCGGGCCCGGATGACCCGGCGCGGCGGCCTGGTCGCGATGAACCCCGCGGACGGCATGGCCCTCTTCGACGCCGCCGTCGGGTCGGGCGAGGCCCAGCTGGTGCCCGCCCAGCTCGACCTGCGGGGCCTGCGCGCCGAGGCGGCCGGCGGCACCGACGTGCCGCACCTGCTGCGCGGCCTGGTCCGCGCGGGGCGGCAGCAAGCCCGCACCGCGTCCACTGTGGACGAGAACTGGGCCGGACGGCTGGCCGGGCTCGAGCCGGCCGAGCGGGCGGAGGTCCTCCTCGACCTGGTGCGGGCGCAGGTGGCCGCGGTGCTCGGCTACCGCGCCGCCCACCAGGTCGAGGAGGACCAGGGCCTGTTCGAGATCGGCTTCGACTCGCTCACCGCGATCGAGCTCCGCAACCGGCTGCGGGCCCGCACCGAACGGAAGATCGCGCCGAGCGTCGTCTTCGACCACCCGACGCCGGCCCTGCTCGCCGCGCACCTGAACGAGCTGCTCTGAAAGAAGGTTGGTGAACGTGTTCGACGTGGAGACCTATCTCCAGCGGATCGGCTGCGGCGGGGAAACCGGCGTGGACCTCGAAACGCTGGCGAAGCTGCAGAAGCACCACCTGATGGCGATCCCGTACAACAGCCTCGCCTACGAGCTGCGGGACGCGGTGAACGTCGTGGACCTCGACGAGGACGACGTCTTCGTGACCAGCATCGCCGAAGGCCGGGGCGGGGCCTGCTACCACCTGAACCGGCTGTTCCACCGGCTGCTCACCGAACTGGGCTACGACGTCACGCCGCTCGCGGGCAGCACCGCCGAGGGCCGCGAGACCTTCGGCACCGACGTCGAGCACATGTTCAACCTGGTCACCCTGGACGGCGCCGGCTGGCTGGTGGACGTCGGCTACCCCGGCCCGACCTACGTCGAGCCACTGGCGGTGTCGCCCGCGGTGCAGACCCAGTACGGCAGCCAGTTCCGGCTCGTCGAACAGGACGCCGGGTTCGCGCTGCAACGCCGGGGCGCGGTCACCCGCTGGAGCGTGATCCACACGTTCACCACCCAGCCCCGCGAGTGGAGCGACTGGAAGGAACTCGAGGACAACTTCCGCGCGCTGGTGGGGGACACCTCCCGCACCGACACGCAGGAAACCCTGTGCGGCCGCGCGTTCGGCAACGGCCAGGTCTTCCTGCGGCAGCGGCGGTACCTGACGGTCAAGGACGGCCGCGAGCAGGTCCGCACGATCACCGACGACGACGAGCACCGGACGCTGGTGGCCCGCGTGCTGTCCGGAGACCTCGCGTGACCCCGGCGAAAGGCACCACGATGACGGCAAAAGAGGGCCTGCTGGCGAGGTTCGCCGGCCTGTGCCGGTCCGCCTACCGGCAGCACTACCTCCCGTACCTCAACTTCTTCTACGGCGGCGAGTACCTCCACCACGGCAGCGAGCCGGTGTCCCGGATCGCCGACCTGCCCTACCTGACGCTGCCCGAGCCGCGGGAGCCGTCGCCGTGACGACGACGATCCCGGTCCGCCTGGCGGAACGCTCCTACGACGTGCTCGTCGGCCCCGGCGTGCGGACGGCGCTGCCCGGGGTGGTGCGGCGGCTCGGCGCCCGGCGGGCGGTGGTCGTGTCGGCCCGCCCGCCCGCCTGGGTGCCCGGCACCGGCGTGGAGACCTTGCTGCTGCCCGCGCGCGACGGCGAGCACGACAAGCAACTGTCCACGGTGGAGGATCTGTGCGGCGAGTTCGCGCGGTTCGGGCTGACCCGGTCCGACGTCGTCGTCTCCTGCGGCGGCGGCACGACCACCGACGTCGTCGGGCTCGCGGCCGCGCTCTACCACCGGGGGGTCGCCGTGGTCCACCTGCCGACGTCCCTGCTCGCGCAGGTGGACGCCAGCGTCGGCGGGAAGACCGCGGTGAACCTGGCGGCGGGCAAGAACCTCGTCGGCGCGTACTGGCAGCCCAGCGCCGTGCTGTGCGACACCGACTACCTGACCACCCTGCCGCGGCGGGAGCTGCGCAACGGCCTCGGCGAGATCGCCCGCTGCCACTTCATCGGCGCGCCGGACCTGCGTGACCGGACGCTGCCGGAGCAGATCGCCGCCAGCGTCACGCTGAAGGCGGGCATCGTCGCGCAGGACGAGCGGGACACCGGGCGGCGGCACCTGCTCAACTACGGCCACACCCTGGGGCACGCGCTGGAGATCGCCACGGACTTCGCCCTGCGCCACGGCGAGGCGGTGGCCATCGGCACGGTCTTCGCGGGCCGGCTCGCGGGCGCGCTGGGCCGGATCGACCAGTCCGGAGTGGACGAACACCTCGCCGTCGTCCGCCACTACGGCCTGCCCGCCGCGCTGCCTGCCGGCGTCGACCCGGAGGTGCTGGTGCGCCAGATGCACCGGGACAAGAAGGCGATCACCGGGCTCGCCTTCGTGCTGGCCGGGCCCCGGGGCGCGGAGCTGGTGAGCGACGTGCCGGAGCGGGTCGTCACCGGCGTACTGGCCGGGATGCCCCGCGACAGCCTGGAGAACCTGGTGGGCGCGACGGAAGCGGCGGCGTCGTGAAGCGGCTGCCGGCGGAGCCGGACCTCGCCGACGGCGGCCGGGCGGTCGACCGGGTGCTGGCCGGACGGCTGCGCGCGGCGCTGGACCGGCCGGCCGCGCAACAGCCGTGCTGGCCGGACGCCGAGCGGGCGGCCGCGGTGGTCGAGCTGCTGCACAACGCCGAGCCGATCGTGGCACCGGAGGAGACCGAGCGGCTGCGCACGCGGCTCGCGTCGGTGGCCCGCGGCGAGGCGTTCCTGCTGCAGGGCGGGGACTGCGCGGAGACCTTCGCCGGCAACACCGAACCGCACCTGCGGGCCAACCTGGGCGTGCTGGCGCGGATGGGCGAGGTGCTGGCCGAGGCGGCCGGCCTGCCGGTGGTCAAGATCGCCCGGATGGCCGGGCAGTTCGCGAAGCCGCGGTCCAACACCGTCGACGCGCTCGGGCTGCCGGTTTACCGGGGCGACATCGTGAACTCCCCGGAGTGCACGGCCGCCGCCCGTGCTCCCGACCCGCACCGGATGCTGATGGCCTACGCCCATTCCGCCAGCGCGATGGACCTCGTCCGCAAGCTCTGCGCCGAGGGCGTCGACGAACCACTGGCGGCGCAGATGGTGCTGGCCGGGGCCCGCCGAGCGTCCTCGGGCGGGCCGTCGTTTCCGGGAGCCGGCCCGTCCCCGCGGCCGACCGAGATCTACGTCAGCCACGAGATGCTGCTGCTCGACTACGAGCGGGCCGTGCTGTGGGCGGACTCCGCCGGCCCGGAACCGCGGCTGTCCAGCGGGCTGGCCCACTTCCTGTGGATCGGGGAGCGCACCCGTCAGCTCGACGGCGCCCACATCGCCTTCGCCGAACTGCTGTCCAACCCGATCGGCCTGAAGCTGGGGCCGACGTGCACCCCGGAGGAGGTCGTCGAGTACGTCCGGCGCCTCGACCCGCACCGCACGCCCGGCCGGTTGACGCTGGTCAGCCGGATGGGGCACGCCCGGGTCCGTGAGCTCCTCCCGCCGATCGTGGAGAAGGTCGCCGCCTCCGGGCACGAGGTGATCTGGCAGTGCGACCCGATGCACGGCAACACCCACACCTCGGGCAACGGCTACAAGACCCGGCACTTCGGCCACGTCGTCGCCGAGCTCGCCGGGTTCTTCGCGGTGCACCGTCAGCTGGGCACCCACGCGGGCGGGATCCACGTCGAGGTGACCGGCGACGACGTGACGGAGTGCCTCGGCGGCGCCGCGGGCATCGCCGAAGCCGACCTGCCCGACCGCTACCTGACCGCGTGCGACCCGCGGCTCAACGCCGGCCAGTCGGTCGAACTCGCGGAGGCGATCGCGAAGATGCTGGGCTGAGGAGTGACTGTGATGAGCATCAGCGGCACCACCCGCCTGTACGTCGTGCTGGGTGATCCGGTCACCCAGGTCCAGTCGCCGGGCCTGCTGAATCCGCTCTTCGCGAAGCTGGACGTCGACGCGGTGCTCGTCCCCGTGCACGCACCCGCGCCGGACCTCGAACGGATCGTCGCCGGGCTGCAGGCGATCGCCAACCTCGACGGCATCTTCGTCACCGTGCCGCACAAGGTGGCCGCGGCCGGGCTCGCCGACCGGCGCAGCCCGATGGTCGAGATCACCGGCAGCGCCAACGCCCTGCGCCGGGAGCCCGACGGCCGGTGGTACGCCGAAAACTTCGACGGCACCGGGTTCGTGGCCGGGCTCGTCGAGGCCGGGCACGATCCCCAAGCCCGGACGGTGTTCCTGGCCGGCGCCGGCGGCGCCGGCAGTGCCATTGCGGCCGCCCTGCTGGCCGCGGGCGCGGAGCGGCTCGCCGTGTGCGACCCGGACAGCGCGAAGCTCGCCGCGCTCCGGGCCCGCCTGGATGCGCACTGGCCCGGCCGGACGTCGGTGTCGGCCGAACCGGACACCGCGGGCGCCGGGATCGTCGTGAACGCGACGCCGCTCGGGCTGCGGCCCGATGATCCGCTGCCGTTCCGGCCGGACGAGCTGGCTCCGCGCAGCGTGGTCGCCGACATCGTCATGAAACCCCGCGAGACCCGCCTTCTCCGCGAAGCCGCGGCCCTCGGCCACCGCGTCCATTACGGAATTCACATGCTCGAAGGCCAATTGAACGCCTACCGCGCTTTCTTCGGCCTCGGCTGACAAAGCCGCACTACCAAGCCGGGGGATGTAGCCGGGCCGGGGGCCGATCTAGCCTTTTTCCATTCGAACCCCAGCGGAGATTCGGAGAACCATGAACGCGCGAAAGGCACCGGAATTCCCCGCGTGGCCGCAGTACGACGACGCCGAGCGGGACGGCCTGGTCCGCGCGCTCGAACAGGGTCAGTGGTGGCGCATGGGCGGGGACGAGGTGAACTCCTTCGAGCGCGAGTTCGCCGCCCACCACGGCGCCGCGCACGCGCTGGCCGTGACCAACGGGACGCACGCGCTGGAGCTCGCCCTCCAGGTGATGGGCGTCGGCCCGGGCACCGAGGTCATCGTGCCCGCCTTCACGTTCATCTCCTCGTCGCAGGCGGCCCAGCGGCTCGGCGCGGTCACCGTCCCGGTCGACGTCGACGCGGCCACCTACAACATCGACCCGGAAGCCGTCGCGGCCGCGGTCACCCCGCGCACCAGGGCGATCATGCCGGTGCACATGGCCGGGCTGATCGCCGACATGGACGCGCTCGCGAAGATCTCCGCCGACACCGGCATCCCGCTGCTGCAGGACGCCGCCCACGCGCACGGCGCGCGCTGGCAGGGCAAGCGCGTCGGCGAACTGGACAGCATCGCCACCTTCAGCTTCCAGAACGGCAAGCTGATGACGGCGGGCGAGGGCGGCGCGGTCGTCTTCCCCGAAGGCGAAACGGAAAAGTACGAGACGGCGTTCCTCCGGCACAGCTGCGGCCGTCCCCGCGACGACCGCCGGTACTTCCACAAGATCGCCGGCTCCAACATGCGGCTCAACGAGTTCTCCGCGTCCGTGCTGCGGGCCCAGCTGGCCCGCCTCGACGAGCAGATCGCCGTGCGCGACGAGCGCTGGACGCTGCTGTCCCGGCTGCTCGGCGAGATCGACGGCGTCGTGCCGCAGGGCGGCGACGTGCGCGCCGACCGCAACTCCCACTACATGGCCATGTTCCGCGTCCCCGGGCTCACCGAGGAGCAGCGCAACGCCCTGGTCGACCAGCTCGTCGCGGCCGGCCTGCCCGCCTTCGCGGCGTTCCGCGCGATCTACCGCACCGACGCCTTCTGGGAGCTCGGCGCGCCCGACGAGAGCGTCGACGCGATCGCCGAGCGCTGCCCGCACACCGACGCGATCAGCCAGGACTGCGTCTGGCTGCACCACCGGGTCCTGCTGGCCGGCGAGCCGGAGCTGCACGCGACCGCGGAAATCATCGCCGACGCCGTGGCGCGGGCATGAGTGTCCGGGCCGCGGTGGTCGGGCTCGGCTGGGCCGGTCGCGAACTGTGGCTGCCCCTGCTGCGCGAGCACGCGGACTTCGAGGTGGTCGCCGCCGTGGACGCCGACCCGGCGTCGCGGAAGGCGTTCACCAAGGCCACCGGCATCCCCACGCACGCCGCGGTGTCCGCGCTGACCGCGCGGGAGGTCGACCTCGCCGTCGTCGCGGTGCCCAACTACCTGCACACCGAGGTGGCCGGCGCGCTGCTCGCCACCGGGATCTCCGTCTTCCTCGAGAAGCCGGTGTGCCTGACCTCGGCCGAGATCGACGTCCTCGCCGCGGCCGAACGCAGCGGCGGGATGCTGCTGGCCGGCAGCGCCGCCCGCTACCGCGGTGACGTCGGCGCGCTGCGGCAGGTGCTGCCGCAGCTGGGCGACATCCGGCACGTCGCGATGGGCTGGATCCGCGCCAGGGGCGTGCCGCGCGCGGGCGGCTGGTTCACCCAGCGCGAGAAGGCAGGCGGTGGCGCGCTGTACGACCTCGGCTGGCACCTGCTCGACACGCTCGCGTACCTGGTCGGCCCGGCCGCGTTCACCCAGGTCATCGGCGTGACGTCGGACGACTTCGTCAACGCCGGCGCCTGGCGCGCGGCGTGGCGGCAGGACCAGCTCGGCGGCGACCCCGCCGACGTCGAGGACACCGCACGCGGCTTCCTGGTCCGCGAAGACGGCATCTCGGTCTCGCTGCGCGCGAGCTGGGCTTCGCACCAGGCGCGGGACGTCTCGGTGCTCCACGTCGAGGGCAGCGCCGGCACCGCGGACCTGCGGTGCACCTTCGGCTTCAGCCCCAACCGGGAGCCCGAACCCGTGCTTTCGGTGACCCGCGAGGGCACCACCACCCGGCTTCCCGTGCCGCTCGAACGCATCGGCGTCGAGTACACCCGCCAGGTGAGCGACCTCGCCGTGATGCTGGCCGATCCCGGCAGCCGCGGCCGGGCCGTCGCCGAAGCGCGGCCGATCGTCTCGATGATCGAGAACTTCTACGCCTCCGCGGGCTCGGTGCGTGGCGCGGTCCCGGCGTTCCAGTAGAGAGGGTGCTCCATGACATTCCCGATCGTCGATCGGCCGGCAGCCGGGGCCGATCCCTCGGTACCGGTCCGGCACGCGGTCATCTTCGACCTCGACGGGGTCGTCGTCGACAGCTTCGCGGTGATGAGCGAGGCCTTCGCCATCGCCTACGCCGAGGTCGTCGGGGACGGGCCGGCGCCCTTCGAGGAATATCGGCGCCATCTCGGCCGGTATTTTCCCGATATCATGCGCATCATGGACCTGCCGCTGGAGATGGAGGAACCCTTCGTCCGCGAGAGCTACCGCCTCGCCGGTGAGGTCCAGGTCTTCGCCGGGGTCACCGAGCTGCTGCTGACGCTGCGGGCGCGTGGCCTGCGGCTGGCCATCGCCACCGGCAAGAGCGGCCCGCGGGCGCGGTCGCTGCTGGACGACCTCGGTCTGCTCCCGTTCTTCGAGCACGTCATCGGCTCGGACGAGGTCGCCCGGCCCAAGCCGGCGCCGGACATCGTCCGGCACGCGCTGCAGCTGCTGGACGTCCCGCCCGGGCAGGCGATCATGGTCGGCGACGCACCGACCGACCTGGCCAGCGCGCGCGGCGCCGGTGTCGCTTCGGCGGCGGCGCTGTGGGCGCCCCCGGACGACATCGGCGAGCTGCTCGCCGCGGGTCCCGACGTGGTGCTGCGGCAGCCGGCCGACCTGCTCGCGCTCTGCCCGTCGGTGCCCGGCCGCTGACCCGCGTGTACCACCTCGGCATCGACGTCGGCGGCACCAAGGTCGCGTTCCGCGTCGAGAAGGACTCCGTGTGCGTCGAGGAAACCTCGTTCAGCTGGGGGGCCCGGCGCAGCGCGGAGGACGACCTCGCGCAGCTGACCGCGCACGTGGCCGGCCTGCGCGGCCGCCTCGGTGCCCCGCTGGCGGCGGTCGGCGTCGCGATGCCCGGCACGGTCGGCCCGGACGGCCGGGTCGCCACCTGGCCCAGCCGCCCGGAGTGGACCGGCGTCGACCTGAAGACGGCGCTGGGCAAGCTGTTCCCGGAAGCGGCGGTCGCGTGGGCGGACGACGGCGACCTCGGTGCGCTGGCCGAAGCCAGGGCATCGGGCTGCGAGAACCTCCTGTACATCGGGATCGGCACCGGCATCGGCGGCGGCCTGGTCCTCGGCGGCGTGCCGTGCCCGGGGCTCGGCCGCGGCTCGTTCGAAATCGGCCACATCATCGTCGAGATGGGCGGTGTCCGGTGCGTGTGCGGCCGCCGGGGCTGCCTGCAGGCACTGGCCTCGGGCCCGGCGACGCTGCGCCGCGCGTCCTTGCTGCGCGGCCGGGACGTCTCGTTCTTCGCGCTGCAGCGCGGGTTGAGCGCCGGAGAGCCGTGGGCGGCCGACGCGCTGGACGGGACGACCCGGGCGCTGGCGGCGGCGGTGACCGGCGTCCAGGAGCTGGTCCACCCGGACCGCGCGCTGATCGGCGGCGGGTTCGCGGCGGGGATCCCGGAGATCGTGCCGTCGGTGGCGGCCCACCTCGGGGACTTCGTGCGGCAGGGCCAGGTGCCGGTGCCGGTGGAGCCGGCCGCGCTGGGCGGGTTGTCGTCGCTGCGGGGCGCGGTGGCCTTGGCCGGGCTGGTGGCCGCGGGTGCGGTGCTGTGACTGCTCACCTGCGGGATCCCGAAAACGCTTCCCGTGCGTAGGTTCGGCGCCATGGGCACACTCGTTTCCTTTCACGCACACCCCAACGACGACACCACGACCTGCGGCGGCGTCCTGCGCAAGGCCCACGAGGACGGCCACCGCGTCGTGCTCGTGCTCGCCACCCGCGGTGAACTCGGGTACAACCCCGAAGGCCTGCTCGCCGAGGGCGAGACCCTGGGCGACCGCCGGGCGGTCGAAGCGCGGGCGGCCGCCGACGTGCTCGGCGTGGACCGGCTCGAGTTCCTCGGCTACACCGACTCCGGGATGGTCGCCGCCGGCGAAGGCAGCACCTTCCAGACCGCCGACGTCGAAGAAGCCGCGCAGAAGCTCGCCACGATCCTGCGCGAGGAGAACGCCGACGTGCTGACCGTCTACGACGAGGCGGGCACCTACGGCGACCCCGACCACATCCAGGTCCACCGCGTCGGCGTGCGGGCGGCGGAACTCGCGGGCACCGCGAAGGTCTTCCAGACCACGATCAACCGCGAGCAGATCAAGGCGAACCAGCAGGCCCTCGCCCAGCAGGCCGGCGTCGAGCTGCCCGCCGGGCCGGACTTCGGCACCCCGGAGGCCGAGCTGACCTGCCGCGTCGACGTCTCCGCCTACACCGAGTACAAGCGCAAGGCGCTGCTCGCCCACGCCAGCCAGATCACCCCGCAGTCCACGCTGTTCACGGACCTGCCGGAGGACACGTTCCGGACCATGTTCGGCACCGAGTGGTTCATCCGCGCCGGCCAGGGGCCCGGGATCACCGAAACCGACCTCATGGCCTGAACCAGCCATCCCCTTTCCGGGCCGCACCGCACGGGCACCCGCCCGCGCTGTGCGGCCCGAGTCGTCGAATCCCCTTGGAGGCCTTGTGGTCTATGCGTTCGACCCCGAGCTCGCGACCGCCGTCCCGGCCCTGCCGATCACCGACCTGGGCGACCTGGTGACGGCGAGAGCGGCGGTCAGCGAGCTCAGAGACCGGCTGCCCGCGCCGGACCTGGCGGGCTTGCGGATCGACGACGTGCCCGTGCCGGCGGACGGCCACGAGGTGGCGTTGCGCGTCTACCGCCCGGCCGACCCGGTGGCACCGTCCGCGCTGTACTTCGTCCACGGCGGCGGGTTCATGGTCGGCGACCTCGACGTCGCCCAGGTGCCGTGCGTCGAGCTGGTCCGCGCGCTGGGGATCGTGGTCGTCTCGGTGGAGTACCGCCTGGCGCCGGAAACGCCGTACCCCGGCCCGCTGGAGGACGTCTACACGGGCTTGTGCTGGCTCGCCGACCACGCGGACGAGCTGGGCGTGGACCCGGACCGGATCGTCACCTACGGCATCAGCTCGGGCGGCTGCCTCAGCGGCGGCCTGGCCCTGCTGGCCCGCGACCGCGGCGGGCCGAGGGTCGCCTACCAGTTCCTGAACGCCCCGGTCCTGGACGACCGCCTCGCGACGCCGAGCATGCGCGAGTTCGTGGACACGCCGTTGTGGAACCGCCCGCAGGCGGAGATCAGCTGGGACGCCTACCTCGGGCCAGGCCTGCGCGCGACGGACGCGGTCCCGTGTTACGCCGCCCCGGCCCGCGCGACGGACCTGACCGGCCTGCCGCCGGCGTACGTCGCGGTCAAGCAGTTCGACCCCCTGCGCGACGAGGGGATCGCGTACGCGGTGGCGATGCAGGCGGCGGGGGTGAACGTGGAGCTGCACCTGTTCCCGGGAACGTTCCACGGCTCGGCGCGGTTGACGGGCGCCGCGATCAGCCGTCGTGAGCAGGAGGAACAGCTGGCGGTCCTGCGCCACGTCACCGCCCGCTGACCCACCCGACCCTCCCGGTACGCGAGCCGACCCTCCAGACACGCGAGCCGACCCTCCAAGCACGCGTGATGCCCCTCCAATCACGGGTGATGCCCTCTCAGTCACGCGTGATGCCTCCCCGGACACAGCCGCGTCCGGGGAGGCTCTTGCCTTTCCGAACACTTCCCTTATATGGTGTATAAGAACCCGTCGAACGCATTCGCTACCGAGGGAGTCCTCTTGCGCGAAATGCACGCCACGGTGGCGGTGACCGAAACCCGAAATCCACGGCGCTGGCTCATCCTGGCCGTCATCTGCATGGCCCAGCTGGTCGTCCTGCTGGACAACACCATCCTGAACCTGGCCATCCCCAAGCTCACCGAAGAACTCGGCGCCACCACCGTCGACATCCAATGGATGATCAACGCCTATGCGCTCGTTCAATCCGGGTTGCTGCTCACCGCGGGCAGCCTCAGTGACCGGTACGGCCGCAAACGCGCGCTGGTGATCGGTTTGCTGTTGTTCGGCTTCGGCTCGTTGGCCGCCGCGTTCAGCCAGACTTCCGGGCAGCTGATCGCGGCGCGGGCCGGGATGGGCATCGGTGGTGCGCTGCTGCTGACCACCACGCTGGCCGTCGTCATGCAGGTCTTCGACGGCAAGGAACTGCCCAAGGCGATCGGGCTGTGGAGCGCCGTCAGCTCGTTCGGCTACGCCAGCGGCCCGCTGATCGGCGGGGTGCTGCTCGCCCACTTCTGGTGGGGCTCGATCTTCCTGATCAACATCCCGGTGGCGCTGCTCGGCTGCCTCGCCGTGGCGAAACTCGTGCCGGAGTCGAAGAACCCGGAGGGCGAGCGGCCCGACCTGGTCGGCGCGGTGCTCTCCACGATCGGCATGGTCGGTGTCGTCTACGCGATCATCTCCGGCCCTGAACACGGCTGGACCTCCGCCGGCGTGCTGCTCGCGGCCGGGCTGGGGGTGGCCGCGCTCGCCGCCTTCGTGCGGTGGGAGCTGCACGTGCCGCACCCCATGCTGGACATGGGTTTCTTCCGCAACCGCCGGTTCGTCGGCGCGATCTCCGGCGGCCTGCTGGTCGCCTTCGGGATGGGCGGCTCGGTCTTCCTGCTGACGCAGCAGCTTCAACTGGTCCTGGGCTACGGCCCGCTGGAGGCCGGGCTGCGGACGGCGCCGCTGGCCCTCGTGGTCGTCGCGCTGAACGTGGCAGGCATCGGCGCGAAGATCCTCGACAAGCTCGGCACCGCGCTGACCATCACCGTCGGGATGACGCTCAACGCGGGCGGCCTCGCCGCCGTCGCGCTGCTGGGCACGCCCGGGCGCGGCTACGCATGGATGCTGGCCGGCCTGCTGCTCATGGGCGGCGGCATCGCGCTGGCCATGCCGGCCATGGCCAACGCCATCATGACCTCGATCCCGCCGGCCAAGGCGGGGTCGGGGGCCGGCGTCCAGGGCACCGTGAACGAGTTCGGCAGCGGGCTCGGCGTCGCCATCCTCGGCGCCGTGCTCAACTCCCGGTTCGCCGCGTTGCTGCCCGCCGGCCTCGGTGCCGGTGCGGCGGGCTCACTCCACCAGGCGGTGCTCGCCGCGCCGACGCCCGAGCTGCGGACGCAGGTGCACGCGGCCTTCGCCGACGGCCTGCGCGCCAGCGAGCTGATCGGGGCGATCGCCGTCGTGCTCGGCGGCCTGCTCGCGGGCCTGCTGCTGCGCCGGGCCGCCCGCTCGGAGACCGTTCCGGCGGTATCACCCTGAGCCGGCAGGGTGCGTGGCGCCGCGCACCCTGCCCCCGTACCGTGGACAGGTCCGCCGCCGAGAAGGAGGGCCACGATGGGAAAACGGGCCTCGCGGCCACGCGAGAGCGTGTGGCTTTCCCCGCGGCCCGCCCGCAAGCACCGGGCCGGCGAGTCCGAGCTCGACCGCGAGAAGATCGTCGCCACCGCGGTCCGCGTGCTCGACGCCGAGGGTGACGCGAAGTTCTCGATGCGGCTGCTGGCCGAGGAGCTGAACGTCACCCCGATGTCGGTCTACTGGTACGTCGCGAACAAGGACGACCTGCTGGAGCTGGCCCTCGACGCGGTGGCGGGCGAAATCGAGCTCCCCGCCCTCGAGGACGGCCACGACTGGCGCGCGGACCTGCGCGCCCTCGCCCGCGCGTGGCGCCGCACGATGGTGGCCCACCCGTGGGCGATCCGCTGCTACGGCGAGTACCTGAACATCGGCCCGAGCAGCCTGCGGTTCACCGAATGCGCCCAGGCGGTGATGGCCCGCTCGCCGCTGCCGCTGAAGGACCGCTCGGCGGCGCTGAACGTGGTCTTCCAGTACGTCTACGGCTTCACGGCGACGGAGAGCCGCTGGCTGGAGCACCTGGCGGAGACGGGCCGCACGGCGGAGGAGTTCGCCGCCGAGGTGACCGGCAGCATGGCGGCGATGTCCTCGGCGCTGGAACAGGGCGGCCTGCTGGAGCGCGACGGCGACGCATCGGTCGAACAACAGCGCGACCGCGACTTCGACCGCGGCCTGGAGTGGCTGTTCACCGGCATGGTCGCCGGCTGAACCCTCACTGGTGGACGTTGGGGGTGGACAGGCGTATGCGTCTTGTCTGCACCCCGGGTCTGCCGGCCCGACCCGACGGGGCCCGTGCCCCGGGCCGGCGCGATCGCGTGCCGCGACCCTGCTCGCCGAAATCGGTGACTGCCGAGCCTGGTTCCCCGACCCACCAGCCCTGGCCGCGGCCGCCGGGGTCGCACCTTCCACCCGCCAGCCCGGCAAGTGCCGCGCTGTCACTTGTCGCCGAGCCTGCGGCAAACAGCTGCGGGCCGCCAGGATCCTCCGGCGCTGCCGGCACGACCACCGGCCCTACAACCCGACCTACCCGGCCAACTCGACAGTCTCCACCAACAGGTCACTTGACATAGGGCTCTCAGACCTCGCGGCCCCGCCCGCGCCGCGCCGTCTGCACGTGTTCCTCGAGCCGCGAGCTGTCCGTGAGGACGTTCGACGTCTTGCCGTAGTCGACGCTGCGCCACCGGTCCGGCGTCATCCGGATGATCACGTGCCCGGGGTTGAACGCCTCGACGAACTCCCGCGCCTGCTGCTCGGGCAGGTAGCGTCCCGCCACCGAGTACGCCGCCTCGACCGTGGCTTCCGCCCACCCCGTCACCGGGCCGGACACCGAGACGTACCGGTACGGCGGCTCTTCGTTCTGCACCACCAAGGTGAACTCGCCGTTCTTCCGGATCAACCGGCCCTTCAGCGTGTCCTCGCCGTCGGTCCACAGGAGCACGTCGCCGCCGGGGGTGTAGCCGTACCACATCGGGACGGCCAGCGGCGGCCCGTTCCGCCGGGTCAGCGCGAGCACGCCGATGTGCTTGCCGGCCAGGAACTCCTGCTGCTCCGCCTCGGTCATGCTCAGGTCCACGCGCCCGCCCCTCCCGCCGCGACGATCGGAAAACTCCGGCCGGCCGGGGAAACCCCGGCCGGCCGAAGGAAGGAACACGTCACCAGGTGACCGGCAGCTCGGCCAGTCCCTGGAACGCGTCCCCCGGCTTGACCCGGACTTCGTCGGCCGGGACAGCCAAGCGCAGTCCCGGCAGCCGGTCGAGCAGCCGCTGGAACGCGATTTCCATGATGGCGCGCGCGTGGTTCATCCCCGCGCACTGGTGCGTCCCGAACCCGTAGGTCAGGTGGTCGCGGAACGCCGGGCGGTGCCAGTCGAGCTGGTCGCCGTCGTCGTAGGCTTCCTCGTCCCGGTTGATGAGCGAGAACAGGAAGAACACGCCGTCACCCGCGCGGATGGTGGTGTCCGCGTCGACCTCGATGTCGGCCGCGGCCACCCGCTGCAGGCCGTCGGGGACGACCACGAACCGGGTCAGCTCGTCCACCGCGGCCGGCATCAGCGACGGGTCCGCCCGCAGCTCGGCCAGCTTGTCCGGGTGCTGCAGCAGGGTGAACGCACCCAGCCCGATCGAGCTCGACGTCGTGTCGTGCCCGGTCACCAGCACGATGAGGAACATCTGGAGGATTTCCTCGTGGTCGATGTCGCTCGCCGGGTCGCGCTCGGCGAGCAGGTCCTGCAGGAAGCCCTCCTCGCCGGGGTTCTGCTGGGCCTTGTCGATGAGCTTGGTCAGGTAGGCCATCAGCTCGTCGTAGGCTCCGCCGGCGTCCGGCCCGAACAGGATCTGGTGCGCCTTCTTTTCGAAGTAGTCCTGGTCCTCGTGCGGGATCCCGAGCAGATCGCACAACGCCATCAGCGGCACCGGCGAAGCGAACTTCTTGAGCAGGTCCGCCGGAGCGCCTTCGGCGATCATTTCGTCGATCTGCCGGTCGACGATCGCCTGGATCCGCGGCCGCAGGGAGTCGATCCGCTTGACCGTGAACCCCGCCTGCACCAGCTTGCGCCGCGCCCGGTGCGCCGGGCCGTCGACGCCCACCAGCGCCGTGAGCAGCTTGATGACCTTCTGCTGGACGTCGGTGAACTCGACGGCCGCGGCGGCGCTGACCATCGGCCACGCAGGATTGGTCCGGTCACTGGAGATGCGCGGGTCGAGCAGGAGCTTGCGCGCCAGCTCGTGCCCGGTGACCGCCCAGGCCTTGCGGCCGTCGTACAGGGTGACCTCGGCGATCGGGCGCCGGTCGGCGAGCGGCTCGTAGCCCGGCGCCGGCTGGTACGGGCAGGTGCGGTCTTGCGGGAAGGCGACGGTCTCGGTCAAGGGAATCTCCTCCGACGGAAGGGACGTCAGGACGACGGGGCGACGAGCCGCACCGGAAGGTCCTTGGTCCGGGTGAAGCCGGGCCGCAGGATCCACGGGATCTCCTTGCGCGGCACCGCGAGCGTCATGTCCGGGAAGCGGGTGTACAGCCCGCGCAGCGCCACTTCCGCCTCCAGGTAGGCGACGTGCTGGCCGAGGCAGCGGTGGATGCCCTTGCCGAAGCCGAGGTGGCTCTCGCTGCCGACGGCGAGCCGGTCGATCTTCAGCTTCTCCGGCTCCGGGAACTTCCGCGGGTCGCTGTTGGCCGCCATGATCAGCGGCACGACCGGCATCCCCCGCGGGATCACCGTGCCACCGACCTCGATGTCCTCGGTGGCGAACCGCGGCTGCCCGAACTGGATCGGGCCGAGGCGCTGCAGCTCGCGCACCGCCTGCGGCCACAGCGTCGGGTCCGCCTTGAGCCGGGCGAGCTGGTCCGGGTGCTCGTGCAGGGCCAGCACCGAGTTGCCGATCAGGTAGGTCGTCGTCTGGTGGCCGGCCGTGACCAGGCTGAACAGGATGCCGACCAGCTCGTCGTCGGTGGCGATGCCGGGGTTCTTGGCCTGCGCCTCGACGAGCGCGGTGACCATGTCGTCCTTCGGCTCGGCCCGCCGCCGCTCGATCATCCCGCGCGCCGCGATGAGCGTCTTGCGGACCTCTTCGGGCAGCCGCTTGCCGTCCAGGGTGGCCATCGCGTCGCTCCACGCGCGCCACTGCGGGCGGTCTTCGGCGTCGACGCCGACCAGCTCGCAGATCACCGTGACCGGCAGCGGGTAGCAGTAGGACTCGACGAGGTCGATCGGCGTGCCGTCACCGCCCTCGGCTTCCAGCTTGTCGAGCAGCTCGGAGGTGAGCTCCTCGACGCGGGGGCGGAACTTGCCGACGCGGTGCGCGGTGAGCGCGTAGGACACCAGCTTGCGCAGCCGGGCGTGCTCCTCGCCGTCGGAGGCGTTGATCAGGTTCTTCAGCCAGGGGATCAGCTCCTCCGGCATGTCCAGGTGGCGGAAGACGCCGTTGCGGATGTCCTCGGCGGGGGAGTCCGCCAGCGGGTTGCACTGGAACCGCTGGTCCATCAGGACCTGGCGCACGTCTTCGTAACGGGCGGCCAGGTACATCGGCGGCCCGCCCATGAAGCCGCCGATCTGCAGCGTCGGTGCCTCGCGCACCGCCGCGTGCGCGCCCCACGGGTCGGCGACCACTTCCGGGGAGAACAGGTCGACCGGTTCGGCCGAAGTCTCGGCAGTGGTGGTCATGGGCCTTCCTTTCGTGTCGAAAACGGCTCCGCACAGTCCTTTGTGGACGCACGCGGTCAGTGCGTGGCGACGAACTCCTTGAGCGTGCCGATCACGTACTCGATCATCTCCGTGGTGATCCCCGGGTAGACGCCGATCCAGAACGTCCGCTCGGTGACGATGTCGCTGTTGGTCAGCGGGCCGGCGATGCGCTGCGGCTTGCCGATGTAGGCGGGGTGGCGGGTCAGGTTGCCCGCGAACAGCCGCCGGGTGCGGATGTTGCGCGCCTCGAGGTACTCGACGACCTCCGGGACGTCGAAGCCGGCGTCGGGCCGCACCGTGATGATGAAGCCGAACCAGCTCGGGTCGCTGCCCGGCGTCGCCTCCGGCAGGATCAGCCCGGGCAGCCCGTCCAGGCCCTCCCGCAGCTGGCGCCAGTTGCGCTTGCGGGCGTCGATGAAGTCCGGCAGCTTCGCCAGCTGGCTGAGCCCGAGCGCGGCGTGGATGTCGGTGCTCTTGAGGTTGTAGCCGACCTCGGAGAAGACGTACTTGTGGTCGTAGGCCTCCGGCAGCGTGCCCAGGTGCAGGTCGAACCGCTTGAGGCAGCGGTCGTCCTCGCCCGGCTCGCACCAGCAGTCGCGACCCCAGTCGCGGAACGACTTCGCCAGCTTGGCCAGCTTGATGTCCGAGGACAGCAGCATCCCGCCCTCGCCCATGGTCAGGTGGTGGGCGGGGTAGAAGGACACCGTGGAGAACCGGCCGAACGTGCCGGTGAGCTGCCCGTTGTAGGTGGAGCCGACGGCGTCGCAGTTGTCCTCGATGAGGTGCAGGCTGTGGCGCTTCGCGATTTCGGCGACTTCGGCGACGGGGAAAGGATTTCCCAGCGTGTGCGCGATCATGATGGCGCGCGTGCGCGGCGAGATCGCGGCCTCGACCCGCTCGGCCGTCGTGTTGTACGTGCCGAGCTCGATGTCGACGAACACCGGGATCATGCCGTTCTGCAGGATCGGGTTCACCGTGGTCGGGAAGCCGGCGGCGACCGTGACGACCTCGTCGCCCGGCTTGAGCTGCTCGTCGCCGAGCGTCGGGGACGTCAGGGTGCTCAGCGCCAGCAGGTTCGCCGAGGAGCCGGAGTTCGTCAGCACCGCCTTGCGCCGCTTGAGCTTCCGCGCGAACGCCGATTCGAACTTCGTCGCGATCGTGCCGGAGGCGATGCGCAGGTCGAGCGCGGCGGCGACCAGTGCTTCGCGGTCGGCGGCGTCGAGCACCGCCCCGGACGACAGGATCGGCGTCTGCCCCGGGATGAACGGCGCCGGCCCGGGGGACTGGGCGTCGTGGTAGTCGCGGACCTGCGCCAGCAGGTCCGATCGGGCTGAGTCGACCATGTCGGATCGATCCCCTGCTCCTCGAGTGCGGACTGCGGACCTAACGCTCGAATCACGCTAGAAGCGCCGGGAGAAGGGGACATCCCTCAACGTGGTAGGCCGCCGGGGGCGGGCGGGCGAGACTACCCGCGTTGGTGATGGCCGACGGCGGTGTCCTGGGCAAGCTGGAGCCGACCACGAGCCACCCCTGGGAGGACGATCTTGTGAAGGTTCTTAATCTCGCCGGGGTCGCCCCGTCGACGGTGTTCAGCCACGTCCCGCTCGCGAACGCCCTGCGGGGCGCCGGGCACCAGGTGATGACCACGGCTTCGGTCGACGAGATGGTCGACACGATCGCCGGCGTCGGGCTGTCCGCGGTGCGGACCACGGCCCCGGGCGTCACCCCGCGGCAGGTCATCGCCGAGAGCGGCCTGACGCACGTGCCCGAGGACCCCCGGGAACGCGAAATCATGGCGGGCCGCTGGTACGCCCACATGGAATACGTGACCCTCGACGCCCTGCTGGCGTTCAGCAAGGACTGGCGGCCGGACGTCATCATCAGCGGTGTCACGTCGTACTCGGGTCCGCTGCTGGCCGCCCACCTCGGCGTGCCGTACGTCCGCCACGCCTGGGACATCCACACCCCGCGGCTGATGGACCAGGGCGCCGAAGACCAGCTGCGCGAGCAGCTCGAGGAACTCGGCCTCGACGGCCTGCCCGAGCCCGCCATGACCATCGAGATCGCGCCGCCGAGCCTGCTTCCGGAGGACCTCGAGGGCGGGCAGCCGATGCGGTGGATCCCGGGCAACTCGCAGTCCGTGCTCGAACCGTGGATGTACACCAAGGGCGCGGGCACCCGGATCGGCGTCACCATCGGCACCGGCGTCGCGAACTACAACCAGTACGACTTCCTGCAGGCCGTCGTCGAGCAGATCGCCACGCTGGACGCCGAGGTCGTCGTCGCAGTCACCGAAGACGCGGCGTCGGAAATGCGCGAGCGGCTGAAGAACGTGCGCGCGGGCTGGGTCCCGCTGGACGTCGTCGCGCCGACCTGTGACGTGCTGGTGCACCAGACCGGCGGCAGCACGATGATGACGGGCCTGAGCTTCGGCGTGCCCCAGGTGCTGCTCCCGGACCCCAACCTCTTCCGCGCCAACGCCATGGCCCGGCGGCTCGCCGACACCGGGGCCGCGGTCGTGCTGTCGCCGGAGGAAGCCACCAGCGAGGTCATCGCGAAGACCTGCGGCGAGCTGGTCGCCGACCCGTCCTTCAAGACGGCCGCGGACGGGCTGGCCAGGGAGATCGCCGCTCTGCCGTCGCCGAACGAGGTGGCGCAGCGCATCGAGCAGCTCGTCCGGGAAGCGGCCTGAGAGGACATGGGGACCGTCAGCACCCGCAGCATGGCCGTCCGGCCGCTGGCCATCGACGGCGCGCACCTGGTCACGTCCAAGTCCTTCGGCGACGAGCGCGGCGACTTCTTCGAGGTCTACCGCGAAGACGTGCTCACCGAGGCACTCGGCTACCGGCCGCGGTTCCTGCAGGCCAACGTCTCGACGTCGTGCCGCAACGTCGTCCGCGGCGTGCACGGGGCGATGACCCCGCCCGGCCTGGCGAAGTTCGTGACGTGCCTGCGGGGTTCGCTGCTCGACTTCGTCGTCGACGTGCGGACCGGCTCGCCGACGTACGGTCAGTGGGACATGATCGTGCTCAACGCCCACGGCGGCACGGCGGTGTACGTGGAGGAGGGCCTCGGCCACGCGTTCGTGGCCCTGGAGGACGACACGTGCGTCCAGTACCTGCTGTCCGACCTCTACCGGCCGGCCGAGGTCCTCACCGTGCACCCACTGGACCCGGAGATCGGCCTGCCGCTGAACCTGCCGGGCGAGCCCATCCTGTCCGAGCGCGACGCGGCGGCGCCGACGTTGCGGGAGGCGGGTGAGCTGGGGCTGCTGCCGGAGTACGAGGAGTGCCTGGCCCTGCGGGCTGCTCGCGTCCGCCTGTCCGAGGTGGCCGCGGCTTCCTGAACCGTGCGCACGAGAAAGGCCCGGGACGCGGTCCCGGGCCTTTCCCGTCGGTGCCGGTCAGCTCAGCCGGGTCAGCGCGGTGCGCAGCGTCTCGCCGAGGAAGTCCAGGTCGGCGTCGGTCGCGTTGAGGGGCGGGGCCACCAGCAGGCCCTCGCCCGTGCGGTCGGGGCGGAAGCCGACGTACGGGTACAGCAGCAGGCCCTGGCTGCGGGTGATCCGCATGACGTCGCCGAGGGTGCCCGGCGCCAGCTCGATGCCGAAGAAGTAGCCGAGCCCGCGGACGTCGGTCACCACCGACTGGCCGCGGACCGCGTCGGCGACGAGCCGGCCGAGGGCCGCGCCGCGGACTTCGCCGGGGTCCAGCGCGCCGATGTCCTCCAGCACCGACAGCACCGCCAGGCCGGCCCGGCCCTGCAGCGGCGTCGCCGACATGGTGCCCATCAGCGGCAGCCACTTGCCGCTCGCCATGATGTCCTCGGCCAGGTTCGGCGAGATCATCGTGGCCGCCAGCGGGACGTACCCCGCGCCGAGGCCCTTCGACAGCGTGACGATGTCGGCGGCCGAGCCCGGCGTGTGGTGCGAGGCCAGCGGGAGCCCGGTGCGGCCCAGCCCGGTGAGCACCTCGTCGTGGATGACCAGGACGCCGAACTCGTCGCAGACCTCGCGCAGCGCCTTCAGGTACCCGGCCGGCGGCACGTACCCGCCGCCGGTCGTGCCGTTGACCGGCTCCATCAGCACCGCGGCGACGGTCTCCGGCCCGGCCGCCACGATCGCGTCGCGCACCGACTGCACGCACTCGACGCGGCAGGCGGGGTAGGGGCAGTTCAGGTGCTGGCCGGGGTAGGGCGGGTTGAACGCGGGCGCGAGGCCGAAGCTGTCGTCCTCGTGCGGCCGCCGGGACCGGTGGCCCGAGAGCGCCAGCACGAACGCGCTGTTGCCGTGGTAGCCCAGCGACGACGTCAGGATCTTGTGCCGCCCGTCTTCGCCGCGGGCCCGCTGCACCAGCCGGGCCAGCGCGATCGCGGACTCCGTCGCGTGCGTGCCGGTGGGCGTGAACATCACCCGGTCGTCCGGCCGGTGCACCGCCCGCGCGGTGGCCGCGGCCAGTTGCTCCATCAGCTCGGGCGCGAACGTGCCCGGGCTGGCGTAGGTGCAGATCCCGACCTGGTCGCGCAGCGCTTCGACCACCACCGGGTGGGCGTGGCCGATGTTCACGTTGACGATCCCGCTGGCGCCGTCGAGGTACCGCGTGCCGTCGGAGGCGAACACCCAGGACCCGGCGGCGTGGCTGTAGGGGATCGGGGGGATCTGCAGCCGGGCCGCCAGCAGCTGGGACGGCGCTTCCTGCACGGTCATCGTCACGATCTGTTCCTCCTGGCCTCAGCCCACCGGCTCGGTGGCGTGGTCGACGTAGAGCCTCGCTCTGCTGCGGATGTCGTCGACGAGCACGGCCTGCCGCAGCACGTCGTCGTTGTCGGGGAGCCGCCCCGAGCGGACCGCGGAGGCGAACGCGGTGAGCGTGTTCGCCACCTGGTCGTCGGGCGGCAGCGGGATTTCCTCGACGCCCGAACGGCGTTCCAGGCGCACCACCGGATTGTGGTCGGCCGGCGGGGTGAAGGCGTGGTCGAGGACCAGCCGTCCTTCGCTGCCCCAGAGCTCGTACCCGGACCGGTAGCCGTGGTCGATCCCGAAGCTCGCGGACGCGGACACGCCGTCGCCGGTGCACAGCAGGGCCTGCCCGGCCGAGTCGACCGGGTGGCCGTGGCGCCGGGTGAGCACCGCCGCGACGACGTCGATTTCGCTGCCCAGGAACGACATCGCCGCGCGCACCGGGTAGACGCCGGTGTCCAGCAAGGCACCGCCGCCGAGTTCGGCGCGGTGGCGGATGTCGCCGGGCGGGCGGGCCGGCACGGCGAACGCGGCGTGGAACGCCCGCAGTTCCCCGATCGCGCCGTCGGCCAGCAGTTTCCGGACCGCCACGTGCTGGCTGTGGTGGAGGAACATGACGTTCTCCATCAGCACGAGCCCGGCCGCGCGCGCGGCGGCGATCAGCTCGCGGGTCCGCTGGACGCTGGTGGTCAACGGTTTCTCGGCGAGCACGTGCTTGCCGGCGGCGAGCGCCCGCTCGATCCAGCCGGCGTGCGCGGCGTTCGGCAGCGGGATGTAGACGGCTTCGACGTCGTCGAGCTCGAGCAGTGCCGCATAGCCTTCGACCGCGCGGCACCCGTAGGCCCGCGCCGTTTCCGCGGCCTTGCCGGCGTCGCGGCTGGCGACCGCCGCGATTTCCGTGCGGGGCAGGGCCGCCATGGCGGGCAGCAGCTTCCGGAGGGCGATGCTCGCGCAGCCCAGGATCCCGACGCGCAGTGGGGCCACAGGATCTCCTTTGCGGGCGCGCGGTTCCGGCACTCTCCGCGCTTCACGCTAGGACAGCTCCGCCGATCCGGGCATCCCTCGTCCTGATAGCGATCGCGCCGGACAACTGATCAAATGATTGGTACTTTGCCGTTATGGCCACTGGGAGGAAGCCGTTCCGGTTCGGGGTCGATTTCATCACGCCCGTTCCGCGCCGCGCTTGGGTCGACAACTGCCGCAAGGCCGAGGAACTCGGCTACGACGTCATCGGGGTGGGCGACCACCTGGGCATGCCGGCGCCGTTCCCGGCGCTGGTGCTGGCCGCGGAGCACACCGAACGCGTCCGGCTCAAGACATTCGTGCTGAACACCGGTTTCTACAATCCCGTCCTGCTCGCCCGCGAAGTCACCACCACCGACCAGCTCACCGGTGGCCGGCTCGAACTGGGTCTCGGTGCGGGATACGTGAAAGCGGAGTTCGACGCCGCCGGAATTCCCTTTCCGGCGGCCCGCCAACGGCTCGATCACCTGGAAAGCACGATCAAGCAGCTCAAGAAGAGCTACGCCGATCCGGACCACCGGCCGCGGCCGGTGCAGCCGTCCGGCCCGCCGCTGCTGCTCGGCGGGCGGGGCAACGGCCTGCTCACCTTGGCCGCCGAGCACGCGGACACCATCGCGTTCATCGGGGCCACCGCTTCGCACAAGATGCTGCTGGCCGACGCGGCCGAGCTGGCCGACCGCGTCGGGTTCGCCAAGGCCGCGCTCGGGCCGCGGGCCGCGCAGGTCGAGCTGAACGTCTTCGTCCACTGCGTCGACGTCACCGGTGACCGCCGGGCCGGCCTGGAGGCGGTGCACCGGCGGATGCCGGAACGCACGCCCGAGCAGCTCGCCGAACTGCCGACCGTGCTGGTCGGCACCGCCCCGCAACTGGCCGAACAGCTCGAAACCCACCGGGAGCGCTACGGGTTCAGCTACTTCACCGTGCTGGAGCACAACCTCGAAGCGCTCGCCCCGGTCATCGGTCTCCTGCACGGGAAGTAGGGGACCACGACGAAGGGAGCACGCCCATGGCCGACGGCCCGATGAAGTTCTCCACCTTCCACCTCTTCCACCAGTTCGCCGGGATGAGCGCGCCGGAGGTCTACGGCTACCACGTCGAGCTCGTCGAGCTGCTGGAGGAACTCGGCTTCGACGGTGTGTGGCTGGCCGAGCACCACTTCCACGACTTCGGCACCGTGCCCAACACGCTCACCATGCTCGCCCACCTGGCCGGCCGCACCGAACGGCTGCGGCTCGGCTCCGGGATCGTGGTGCTGCCGCTGCGCGATCCCGTCCACGTGGCCGAAGAGGCGGCGATGGTGGACGTGCTTTCGGGCGGCCGGCTCGAGCTCGGCGTGGGCCGCGGCTACCAGAGCATCGAGTTCGAGAACTTCGGGCTCGACCTGGCCGAATCGCGCGACCGGTTCGACGAGTGCCTCGACGTGCTGCTCGGCCTGCTGACCACCGAAGGCTTCGAATACCGGGGCCGGTTCCACGGGACGACGAACCCGCTGACGCTGCACCCGAAGCCGGTGCAGCGGCCGCACCCGCCGCTGCACGTGGCCGCGATCAGCCCGGAGACCGTGCGGAAGTACGCCGCCCGCGGCCTGCCCATCCTGGCCGACCCGGCCGCGCCCTTCGCGCGGATCGCCGAAGCCGCGCAGACGTGGCACACGACCGCCGCGGAGCACGGCGTCGACTCCGCAGACGTCGAACTCGTCGCCAGCCGGGTCGTGTACGTCGCGGAGTCGAACGAGCGGGCCCGGGCGGAACAGGCCCGGTTCGAGGCGGCGTTCGACCGTACCCGCGTCTTCCTGGCGGGCAACGCGCCGATCGACCTGAAGACCGGCGGTGCGGCGAAGAGCTACGAGTACCACCTTGAACGCCTGAAGGACCTCTCGGCCGAGCCCGACTTCGCCTGGGACCAGCTGGAGGTGATCGGCGATCCCGACCGCGTGATCGCGCAGATCAAGTCCATTCAGGACATGGGGTACGGCAACCTGCTGTGCGACTTCGGTTCCACGCGGCGGCTGCCCCTCGAGGAGATGAAGAAGCTGCTGCGGTTCTTCGCCGCCGAGGTGATGCCCGCGTTCCGCTGACCACGCGGTTGCTATCAGGTCGGGGGATGCCCGCCGCGCCGCACCCGTCCTAGGCTCGCCGGAGCCGAGGAAGGGAGTGACGTGGTCCACAGCGCGATACACGAAGACACGGCGCGGGACGGCCGCTCCGACGCCGTGGCCGACGACGCGGTCATGTCCATGGCGGACTTCCACTCCTGGTTCAACGCGCGGGCCCGCGCGAACAGCTTCCGGGTCGACCGGATCCCGTTCGCGGACCTGTCCGGCTGGGACTTCGAGCCGGACACCGGCAACCTGGTGCACGCCAGCGGCCGGTTCTTCTCGGTCGAGGGCCTGCGCGTGCGGACCGACCGGCCCTGGGTGAGCGAATGGGCCCAGCCCATCATCGTGCAGCCGGAGATCGGCGTGCTCGGCATCCTCGTCAAGCGGTTCGACGGCGTCCCGCACTGTCTGATGCAGGCGAAGATGGAGCCGGGCAACATCAACGGGCTGCAGATGTCGCCGACCGTGCAGGCCACCCGCAGCAACTACATGAAGGTCCACGGCGGCGCGGCCACGAAGTACATGGAGTACTTCCGGCCGGGTTCGCGCGGCCGCGTGCTGTTCGACGGGCTGCAGTCCGAGCAGGGGTCGTGGTTCCTGCACAAGCGCAACCGCAACATCGTCGTCGAGACCGACGACGACGTCCCGCTGGACGAGGACTTCTGCTGGCTGACCCTCGACCAGATCCGCCGCCTGCTGCGGCTGGACCACATGGTGAACATGGACTCCCGGACCGTCCTCGCGTGCGTCCCGCCCGCGCTGGCGCGCCCGGACGAGCGGACCGCGGGCGACGGCTCGTTCGTCGAAGCGGTCCACCGCTCGCTGTCCGGCCGCGGCCGTGCGGTGCACGACCCGGGCCACGTCCTGAGCTGGCTCACCGAGGTGCGCGCCCGCCAGGAGCTGGTGCAGCGCCGGGTGCCGCTCAAGGAGATCGCCGAGGACGGCTGGCGCCTGGGCCACGAGGTCATCGACCACCGGGACGGCAAGTACTTCGACGTCGTCGCGGTCTCCGTGGAGGCCAGCAACCGCGAGGTCACCGCCTGGACGCAGCCGCTGGTGGCGCCCCGGCAGTCCGGCCTGCTGGCGTTGCTGGTCAAGCGGATCGGCGGCACGCTGCACGCGCTGGTCCAGGCCCGCAGCGACGCGGGGACGCTCAACATCGCCGAGCTGACCGCGACCGTGCACTGCCAGCCCGGCAACTACGCCGACGCGCCGGCCGAGCACCGCCCGGCCTACCTCGACTACGCGCTCGCCGCGCCGACCGGCCGGGTGCGGCTGGACGTCGTGCATTCCGAGGAGGGCGGCCGGTTCTACCACGCGCAGAACCGCTACCTGGTGATCGAGGTCGAGGACGACTTCGACCCGGAGCCCGACGACCGCTTCCTCTGGACGACGCTGAGCCAGCTGATGTCGCTGCTGTCGCACAGCAACTACCTGACGGTGGAGCTGCGCAGCCTGATGGCGGGCATGCGCAGCTTCTGACGCACGACGAGAAAGGGGCCGGTCCCGCGGGACCGGCCCCCCTTTTGTCGTGGGTGGCTCAGGCGGTGGGCACGGCCGCGCGCAACCGGTTCTGCAGGGCGTCCACCAGGGCGTCGAACCCGCCGGGCCCCGCCGTGCCGAAGACGTGGTAATCCGGGCGCACCAGCACCGAAGCCGCCCCGAACCGGGCCAGGAAGGGCCGGTAGACGTCGTCGACGTCCACGCCGTCGGCCAGCCGGACGACGTGCGTTCCGAGGCCGCTGAGGAACTCAGAGCGGACGTCCTCGGTGGTCAGGAGCACGAAACCCCGGCCGACGACGTCGTCGAAGAGCCCAGTGGTGCCGCCCAGGCACACCCGGCCCTGCGGCACGACCACGCCCGCACCCGGGCTCTCGTGGAGCAGCCCGCCGGTGAGCGGTTTCGCCGGCTCCGGACGGCCCGCCGGCTTGCCGCGCCGGTTGGCCAGCACGGTGGCGTCCCGCTCGGCGGCGGCCGCCGGGTCCGTCACGCAGATCACCCGGCCCAGCTGGACCGACGCCAGGATCGCTTCGCGCGCCTGCTCCCGGCGTTCCGCCCCGTAACTGTCCAAAAGAGACTCCGGGGCCAGGCCGCGGAGCGTGAGGTCGAGCTTCCACGCCAGGTTGGTGACGTCCCGGACACCGGAGCACATGCCCTGCCCGGCGAACGGCGGCATCAGGTGGGCCGCGTCGCCGGCCAGCAGGACGTGCCCCACCCGCCACCGGTCGGCCCACCGGGCCTGGAAGATGTAGGTGGTGCTGCGCAGCAGGGTCGCGGTCTCCGGGGTGACGCCGAAGGGCGCCATCAGTCGCCACGCCGTCTCGTCCTTGTTGAGCTCGGCCGCGTTTTCGCCCGGCAGCCGCATGAACTCCCAGCGACGGCGGCCGGGGCCGCTGCCGACCAGCGTCGTCGGACGGGCCGGGTCGCAGATCTGCACGTTGGTCGGCACGAACTCGCGCGGCTCGGTCAGCTGGACGTCGCAGAGCAGCCACTCGTAGGAGAAGCCGAGGTCGGTCACCGGTACGTCGAGGTGCTCGCGCACGAAGCTGTTGGCGCCGTCGCAGCCGACCACCCACCGCGCCGAAAGCGTCCGCGTCACCTCGTCGGGGTCGACGGCGGTCACCCGGACGTGCTCGCCGTCGGCGATGGCCACGACTTCGTGCCCGCGCAGCACGGTGATCCCGGGCAGTGCCGCCGCCCGGGCCGCGATCAGCTCCTCCAGCGACGGCTGGTGCATGGTGTTCGCGTCCGGCCAGCCGTACCGGCCGTCGGTGGTGAAGGCGATGTCCAGCAGCGTCCGCCCGTCGGCGGTCTGCCACTGGTAGCCGTTGGCCGGCGCGGTGATCCGGCCGAGGTCCGGGCCGATGCCGGTGGCGGCCAGCAGCCGCGCGGTCTCGCCGTCGAAGCTGGTCGCCCGCGGCAGCTTGTACGGCCGCGGCCGGCGCTCCAGCACGGTGACCCGCCAGCCGCGCTGGGCCAGCAGCACGGAGAGGGTGGCCCCGACCGGGCCGTTGCCGACGATGACGACGTCCGTGTCCGTCACGGGAACCTCACCTCTCGCGAGTCAGGCGGGCCAGCCGTTCGCGCAGGCACTCGACGCGCCGCGGCAGCGACGGGTCGCCCTCGGGCCAGCCCAGGTCGATGCCGATCCGGCCGCCGGAGGTGCTCAGCACGTAACCGCCGAGCGCGATGGTCTCCCGCATCCGGGACGCCGAGTGCAGGTTGGTCAGCCGCAGGCCGTCCGGCGTGCGCATCGGCGGGGCGACACCCCAGTTCATGATGCTGACCACGGCCAAGGCGAGCTTCGGGTCCCACGGCTTCGCGGCGGCGGGCCGGGAGAACATGTCGAGGATGCTGCGCTGCACGGAACCGTCGGAGAGACCGGCCCGCAGCTGCGTGCCGATGGCCCGGCCGATGACGACGGCGTCGGGTGCCATCCCGGACGGCACCTGGAAACCGACCCCGCCGAGCACGTTCGTGCCCTCGGTCGCGCCGACCGGCGGTGTCAGCCGGTCGCGCAGGTTCACCGAGTACCGGTAGACCAGGTCGGTCAGCGGCATGTCCCGGATTTCGGCCTCGGCGAGCAGGACCGCGCCCGACACCAGGCCGTTGACCGTCACCTTCTCGCGGTGCCCGAGCTCGCGCAGTGCCGTCGTCTCGGCCGCGGTCAGCCGGTGCTGCACGACGTGGCGGACGACCGGGTCCGGCCGGGTCGAGGGGGCGGGCGCCGGCGGCGGGGCCACCGGGATGGCCGGGCCGCTCGCGTGGATGCCGCGCTCGGCGAGCAGGTCCTCCAGCGACCGCGGGTACGGGTGGCGGACCGGGTCGAGCGGCACCCCTTCGACGACGTCGGTGTAGCAGGACCACAGCTCCGCCAGGATCGCGGTGGCGTGGTGGGCATCGGCGACGCTGTGCTGGATCGCCAGGCAGACGCCGGCCTCGTCGCCGTCCCGGACGACGTTGAGCGCGCTCAGCGCCCGGCTCTGGTCGAGGTCCAGCCCGGACAGTGGCCGGGAAGGGTCGCCGTCGGCGAACCGGATCTCCGGCCGTGCCGCGGGGTCTTCGGACTCGGTGAGCACCGCGCCCTCGCCGGTGAACTCGACCCGGGCCGAGAGGTGGGGGTAGGCGCGGGTGACCGCGTCGAACGCCGTGGCCAGCGCGTCCGGGTCGAGCCGGCCCTCGGCCCGCACGGTGTACCCGATGTAGGCCTCTTTGGCGGCGTGGATGCTTTCGCTGGGCGCCAGCACGCGCCGGACCGCGGCCCGCGTCACGACGTCCTCCCGGAGAGCACCGCACCGGCCAGCTTTTCGGTGATCGTCGCGATGATCGGCGCGGCCTGGTCGACCAGGAAGAAGTGGCCACCCGGCAGCACCCGCAGCTCGGACGGCCCGGTGGTGTGCTCCGCCCACGCGCGGGCCTCTTCGACGGACACGCGGGGATCGCGGTCGCCGGTGAACGCCGTCACCGGGCAGGCCACCCGCCGCCCGGGCTCGTGCCGGTAGGTGTCGACCGCGCGGTAGTCGCTGCGGATCGCCGGCAGCACCATGGCCAGCAGCTCGGGGTCGGCGAGCATGGCCGCGTCCGAACCGCCCAGCTTCCGCAGCTCCGCGACGAGCCGGTCGTCCGACGCGCCGCGGATGTCGTCGTCGCGGTAGCGCGAGGGCGCCCGCCGCCCGGAGGCGAACAGGTGCGCCGGCGCGGGCCGCCCGGCCTCGGGCAGCCGCAACGCCAGCTCGTAGCCGATGATCGCGCCCATGCTGTGCCCGAACAGCGCCAGGGGCCGGTCGTCGAGCGGCCGCAGCACCTCCAGCAGCCGGTCCACCAGCCCGCCGATGCTGTCGACGGGCGGCTCGTGCCGCCGGTCCTGGCGGCCCGGGTACTGGACCGCCAGGACCTCCACCGCGGGAGCGAGGGCCTTGGCCAGCGGGAAGAAGAAGCTGGCCGAACCGCCGGCGTGGGGCAGGCACACGAGCCGGGCTCGTGCGTCCGGCGCCCGTTCGAACCGGCGTAACCACTTTTCGGCGTCTGGTCGGAGCACGGTGAGACTGCCTTTCGGGGCTAAGCGAGCTTCAGGGGGAGCGTCTTGGTCCGGGTGAACGCCGGCCGCAGGATCCACGGGATCTCTTCGCGCGGCACGGCGAGCGCCAGGTCCGGGAACCGCGTGAACAGCCCGTGCAGCGCCACCTCGGCCTCCTGGTAGGCGAGGTGCTGGCCCAGGCAGCGGTGGATGCCCTTGCCGAAGGACAGGTGCATCTCGTTGGCCACGCTCAGCCGGTCGACGATCAGCTTGTCCGGCTCGTCGAACTTGCGCGGGTCGGTGTTGGCGGCCAGCAGCAGCGGCGCGACCGGCGTCCCGCGCGGGATCGTGACGCCGCCGAGTTCGACGTCCTCGGAGGGGAACCGCGCCTGCGTGAACTGGAGCGGGCCGAGGCGCTGCAGTTCGCGCACGGCCTGCGCCCACAGCTCCGGCTCGGCCTTCAGCCGGGCGAGCTGGTCGGGGTGCTCCAGCAGGAACAGCACCGAGTTGCCGATCAGGTACGTCGTCGTCTGGTGCCCGGCGGTGACCAGGCTGAACAGGATGCCGACGATCTCGTCGTCGGACACCCGGCCCGGATCGTCGGCCTGGGCCTGCACGAGCGCGGTGACCAGGTCGTCCTTCGGTTCGACGCGACGGCGGGCCATCAGCTCGCGGGAGAGGGCGATGCACTTGCGCAGCGCGGGCGGGATGCTGGGGCCGTCCATCGTCGCCATCGCGTTGCCCCAGGCGTGCCAGGCCGCGCGGTCTTCCTCGTCGATGCCGACCAGCTCGCAGATCACCGTCACCGGCAGCGGGAAGCAGAACTCCTCGACGATGTCGACGGGTGCGCCGTCCTTGCCCAGCTCGGCCATGTGGTCGAGCAGGTCCGCGGTGATCTTCTCGACGCGCGGCCGCAGCGCGTTCACGCGGCGCGCGGTCAGCGCGTAGGAGACCAGCTTGCGCAGCCGCGTGTGGTCCTCGCCGTCGGCGGTGTTGAGCTTGTTGGCCATCCAGGGGATGAGGTCCTCGGGGAAGTTCATCGCCTTGAAGACGCCGTCGCGGATGTCCGCCAGCGGCGAGTCGGCCGGCGGGTTGGTGAGGAACCGCGGGTCGGTCAGGACGGTGAGGACGTCCTCGTAGCGGGTGGCCAGCCACATGTCGGGGCCGCCCATCATGGTGCCGAGGTTCAGCGTCCCCGTGTGCGGCAACGGCTCTTCGCGCAACCGCGCATACCAGCCGAACGGGTCGGCGACCACTTCCGGTGAGAACAGGTCGACCGGCTCGGCCGAAGGCTTGGCGGTGGCGGTCATGGCCATCCCCTTCCTCGTTGGCCACGCGGGGCCTCCCGCGTGGGGCGGGCACGCCGCGGCCCCCGCGTTCGGACGGTAGGCAACGGGCACCCGGCCGGGCATCCCCCAACCTCACAGTGCTCGCCTTGGTGTCCTCTGTGGACTGACGGAGGGCTATCAGAACGAGGGATGCCCGGCGCGGCGGCGCTGACCTAATCTCGCCGAAGACCTTGCAGGCCAGGCGTTGATCGACACGGTCACGCGAAACGATGCTTAGGGGTACTGGTGACGAAGCCGACTCCGAACGAGATTGGTAAGGGCTACGACGCTTTCGCGGACCTGCTCGACCAGCTCTGGGGTGAGAACCTGCACCACGGGTACTGGGACGACGAGTCCGCGACGCTCGAAGAGGCCACCACGCGGCTCACCGACCGGCTGGCCGCGATGCTCCCGCTGCGGGCCGGCGACCGGCTGCTCGACATCGGCTGCGGCAACGGCGAGCCGGCGATCCGGATGGCGACGGCGAACGACGTCATGGTCACCGGCATCTCCATCAGCGAGAAGCAGGTGGAGCGGGCGAACGACCGCGCCTACAAGGCCGACGTCGACGACCGTGTCGTCTTCGAGTACGCCGACGCGATGGACCTGCCGTACGAGGACGGGTCGTTCGACCTGGTCTGGGCGCTGGAATCGCTGCACCACATGCCGGACCGCTGGCACGTCATCCGCCAGGCGGCCCGCGTGCTGCGGCCGGGCGGGCGCCTGGCGCTCGGCGACTTCCTGCTCGTCCCCAGCCCGGCCGGGCTGGAAGCCGACGCCGAGCGCGTCCGCGAGGTCGGCAAGGGCGTGGTGGCCGTGGTCTCGCTCGACGAGTACCAGGAGCACCTGCGCGAAGCCGGCCTCGAGCCCGAAAACGCCGAGGACGTCAGCCAGTACACCCGGCCGTCGTGGGCCAAGGCGGCGGAGCGGTTCGAGGGCCTGCGGGAGCAGGCGCTGCAGCACATCGAGGCCGCGCAGTTCGAGGTCACGCTGGGCCGGTTCCGCGCGTTCAGCGACGAGCCGTCGCTCGGGTACGTCCTGCTGACCGCGCGCAAGCCCGAGTGAGGGAACCCGAAACCATGCAGATGACCGAAGAGAACCTCCGCGGCCTGTTCGGCCGGATGACGGGGGACGAGAAGCACGGCTGGGCCGCGGCGTCGACGCTGCACGCGATCTGGGTGCTCTACGAGCGCGTGCTGAACGTGTCGCCGTCGAACATCGACGACCCCGACCGCGACCGGTTCTACCTCTCCAAGGGCCACGGCCCGATGGCCTACTACGCGGTGCTCGCCGCGAAGGGCTTCATGGCGCCGGAGACGCTGGACACCTGGCGGCAGTGGGGCTCGCCGCTCGGCATGCACCCCGACCGCACCCTGGCGCCCGGCGTGGAGATCAGCGCCGGTTCGCTGGGCCACGGGCTGCCGCTCGGCGTCGGCACCGCGCTCGGGCTGCGGGCACAGGGCCGCGAGGCCCGCGTGTTCGTCCTGATGGGCGACGGCGAGTTCGACGAGGGCAGCAACCACGAGACGATGGCGATCGCCGGACGGCTCGGGCTGGACCGGCTCACCGCGATCGTCATCGACAACAAGACGGCCAGCCTCGGCTGGCCGGGCGGCATCGCCGGGCGCTTCGAGCAGGAGGGCTGGGCCGCGACCACGGTCGACGGCCGCGACCACGACGCGCTGGAGAAGGCGCTGACCGGGGAGACCGACGGGCGGCCGCGTGCCGTCGTCGCGGAGATCCTGCCGATCGAGGAAGGGGCCGCCGGATGACCACGCAGGTGACCAGGAAGCAGATGCGGACGGTCTTCGCCGAGACGGTGATCGAGTCGCTGGCCGCGGACCCGCGGGTGGTCATGCTGACCGCCGACATCTCGTCGTGGTTCTTCTGGGACCTGAAGAAGGACTTCCCGGACCGCGTCCACAACTTCGGCATCCGCGAGCAGGCGATGATCGACATCGCCGGCGGCTTCGCGCTGGCCGGTCAGCGGCCGGTGGTGCACACGTACGCGCCGTTCCTGGTCGAGCGGCCGTTCGAGCAGCTCAAGATCGGCCTCGGCCACCAGGACGTCGGCGCGGTGCTGGTCAGCGTCGGCGCGTCCTACGACGACCCGTCGTGGGGCCGCACCCACCAGGCACCGGGCGACGTGGCCCTGCTGGACACGCTGCCGGGCTGGACGGTGCACGTCCCGGGCCACGAGGACGAGGTCGCGCCCCTGCTGAGCCAGGCCATCGCGGGCGACAACCGGGTCTACGTCCGGCTGTCCGAACGCGCGAACAGCGAGCCGGTGCCGGTGTCGGACCGGTTCACCGTGCTGCGCCAGGGCCGCAAGGGCGTGGTGGTCGCGGTGGGCCCGGTGCTGGACCAGGTCCTGGCCGCGACGGCCACGGCGGACGTCACGGTGCTGTACGCGGCCACGATCCGCCCGTTCGACCACGCCGGCCTGCGCGCGGCGGTGAACGCTGCTGCGCCGAACGTGGTGCTGGTCGAGCCGTACCTGCGCGGGACGTCGGCGTTCGAGGTGACCGAGGCGCTGGCGGACGTCCCGCACCGCCTCCGCTCGTTCGGCACCTGGCGCGACCGCGAGGCCCGCGTCTACGGAACGGCCGAGGAGCACGACCGCCTGTTCGGCGTCGACGCCGAGTCACTCGCGGAATCGATCACCCGCTTCGTCGCCTGACGAGCGGAACCAGACACCGGCTCCCGCCGCACCGGCCCCCCAGACGGTGCGGCGGGAGCCGGTTTCGCCGTGTCGCCCCTCCAATCACGCGTGATGCCCCTCCAATCACGCGAGAGACGCGCCCCATCACGCGAGTCACGTCTCCAAGCACGCGAGATACGCCCCAGATCACGCCCGGTGCCCCCGTCGGCACCCCGGGCATGCGAAGGCCCGGACCGCCATCATGCGGTCCGGGCCTTCGCACGTCCGTCCTAAGGGGCGTCCCACGCGACCGGGAGCGAGTGCACCCCGTACGTCAGCATGTCGTTGCGCAGCGGGACCTCCGCCGGCGGCACCGCCAGCCGCAGGTTCGGGAGCCGGCGCAGCAGTTCCGCGTAGCCCGCCTGCATCTCCATCCGGGCCAGCTGCTGGCCGAGGCACTGGTGGACGCCGTGGCCGAACGCCAGGTGCGGGCCGCGGGGGCGGGTCAGGTCCAGGTCCGGGTTCGGCCACTGGCGCTCGTCGCGGTTGGTGGCGACCACCGAGACCACGACCGTCGACCCGGCCGGGATGTGCTGGCCGGCGAACTCCAGGTCCTCCTTGGCGAACCGGAAGATCCCCGGGTTCACCACCGACAGGTACCGGAGCAGCTCTTCGACGGCGTCGGCGATGCGGTCCGGGTTGTCGCGCAGCGTGGCGAGCTGGTCCGGGCGCTGCAGCAGCACGAAGATGCCCAGCCCCAGCATGCTCGCCGTGGTGTCGTAGCCGGCGATGAGCAGCAGGTTGGCGATGTTGATCAGCTCGTCGTCGGTGAGCGCGGGGTCGGCGCCGGCGTGGTGGATCAGGCCGGAGAGCAGGTCGTCGGCGGGGTGCGCGCGCTTGTCCTCGACCAGCGCCTGCATGAACGCGCGCAGGGCGTCGGCGTTCTTCACCGCCTCCGCGACCGGCTGGTTCATCTGCAGCAGCGCCGACGCGCGCTGCTGGAACCCCGCCCGGTCCTCGTAGCGCACGCCGAGCAGCTCGCAGATCATCAGCGACGGCGCCGGGAAGGCGAACTCGGTCATCAGGTCGGCGGTCGTCCCGCCGGCCAGCATGGCGTCCACCCGGCCGGTGACGATCTCGTCGATCCGGGCGCCGAGCTCGCGGATCCGGCGGACGGTGAACTGCCCGGTGAGCAGCTTCCGGTACCGGGTGTGCTCCGGCGGGTCCATGTTGATGAACGAGCCGGCCCGCGCCTTGTCGTCGCGCAGCCGCTCGCGGAATTCGGCCGACAGTTCCTTGAACCGCGGGTGGTACTGGAACCGGTCGGAGGAAAAGCGCTGGTCCGAAAGCACCGCGCGCGCTTCCTCGTACCCGGAGACGAGCCAGAACGGATCGCCGGCGGCCAGCGTCGCCCGGGCGACGGGGCCCTGTTCGGCCACGGCCACCAATGCGGGTGGCACGTGGAACGGGTCTTCGCGGCGGACGAACTCCGGGGGGAGCGGTGAACGCAGCGATTCGGTTTTGGGCGCGTTGTCGGTCACATTGGTCGTCACTGCGGAGGAACTCCATTCCCGGATCGCCGGACAAGCCTCGGCGCGAGCCTAAGTTCCGCGCGGGCGGCCGGGCATCCCCCGACCTGATAGGTCACCGGGCGCAACTATCAACGTAGGGGTGGTGCCCCTCCGCAGCCGCCGACAGCATGGGGAAGTCCGTTTCCCCTGCTGAGCGAGGTGTTTCCCGGTGCCAGAAATCCTGCTGCTGAACGGTCCCAACCTGGGTGTGCTGGGCAGGCGCGAGCCGGAGATCTACGGCACCGACACGCTGGCCGACATCGAGAAGATGGTCGCCGAGGAGGTGCGCCCCCGCGGGTGGGACGTCGTGTCCGTGCAGCGTGACGGCGAAGGCGAGCTGGTCGGCGCGGTCCACGAGCACCGCGACACGACGGTCGGCGCGATCGTCAACCCCGGTGCGCTGATGATCGCCGGCTGGAGCCTGCGCGACGCGCTGGCCAGCTACGAGCCGCCGTGGATCGAGGTCCACCTGAGCAACGTGTGGGCGCGCGAGCAGTTCCGGCACGAGTCGGTCATCGCACCGCTGGCGAGCGGGGTGGTGG
Source organism: Amycolatopsis sp. Hca4 (assembly GCF_013364075.1). GTDB lineage: Bacteria > Actinomycetota > Actinomycetes > Mycobacteriales > Pseudonocardiaceae > Amycolatopsis. The sequence continues at coordinate 5,464,882 of NZ_CP054925.1, read as the reverse complement.
TCGGCCTGGGCGCCTTCGGCTACCGGCTGGCCGCACGGGCCTTGCTGCACCTGTCCGCCGAATCGGCGAATGGATTGGGCTGAACGCCCGGATTCACGCGCCTCGCCCACCGCGGATTGGTTGCCGCCTATTCCGCGGGGGTGCGGCGTGACCTGCTGATCTCCCATGGGTCTGGACCATAGTTACCGTGAACATGGTCCGACCGCATGGTTTGTTGACTACTAACCGTTTGTCCCGCTAGTCCATCGGGCTGACGCGAGCTGTGAACTCGAAGTTAATTCCGTTGCAGGGCAAGAAAATCGCCACAAACCAAGCCTTCTCGGGGATTGTGATCGGAGTCACACAGGAGATGACGACGGGTCCCGCCGAAGCTACTGTGGGCCGAGTAAGCCGTTAATTATTGACGTGTCAACCTGGGGAGGTTGTGGTGGCGCGCCCCCGGTGCGCCTTCTGGGGTACCGCCACGCTGTGACTGGTTTTCCGCTTTGCCGCGCTCCGCGCGAACACCACTTTGACGCGGTGCGCACTACGTTTGGGGGGAACGGCCCCTACGGGGCGTGCCGTTCATGCTCGGTGTCGGGAATGATTCCCCGGAAGCGCGCGGCGCGCCGCAATTCGATTCCGCTTCGTCTATTACCTGGGGGATAGCCGATCGATGTTGACCGTACCTGACTTGCAGATGCCGCCGAACCCGTTCACCGGATTCGGGGATGATTTGATGCAGCGGTCCTGTGACACCGCTGGTTTTCTCCGCCGCTCCGCCACTTCGTGGTTCAACGGGCGGCTCGACGCGGGGCTGCACTGCGCCAAGGCAGCGGCCTCGGGTGACCGCCGGGAATCCGGTGAGCTGGGGCAGCTGGCCCGGTTCTGGTACGTCGGGTTGCTGATCAAGGCCCGCGACCTCGACGCCGGCCGCCGCGTGCTCGAATCCGCCGGCGCCGTCCGGTGCGGGGCGGCCTCCGACCGGATGACCGCCGTCGAGCACAACGTCCGGGGCAGCCTGCTGTTCGCCACCGGCGAGGTCGACGACGCGATGGACGAGATCAGCACCGGACTGGAGATCGCCGAGCGGTGCGGTGACCGGTCGCTGCGGCCGCCGAGCTACGTGGTGCTGGCGCTGGGTGCCCTCCGCCGCGCGGACATGCGGGCGTGCCGCCACTTCGTCGACAAGCTGTCGGACGAAGCGCTGCTCGGCTACTTCGGGCAGGCGCCGGGGGCGTGGGTGGCCGCGCAGGCGGTGGAAGCCCGCAGCGGCGTGGCGAGCGCGGCGAGCCTCATCGCCGGGATCGTCACCAACCCGGTGGTGCTGAGGCAGCTGCTGGTCTCGGAACCGGCGGCGGCGTCCTGGCTGGTCCGCGCGTGCGTCAAGCTGGGCGCGCACGACCTGGCCCGTGCATCGGTGGCGGAGTCCGCCGCACTGGCCGCCGAGCAGTCCGGGTTCAGCGTGATCCGCGGCTCGGCCCTGCACGCGGCGGGCCTGTTGGAGAAGGACGCGGCCAAGCTCCACGAGGCCGCCGACATCCACCCCGACCGCTGGTGCGCGGCCTCGGCGCGCGAGGACCTGGCGAGCCTGCTGGCCGCCCGCTGCTCCGAGCGCGACCGGACGATCAGGATCCTCGAATCGGTGCTCGACACCTACGCGGCGGTGAGCGCCACCCGCGACTCCGCCCGGGTGGTGAACAAGCTCCGCGAGTACGGCGTCCGCCGCGGCACGACCCGGACGGTCGAGTGCGAGGGCGTCGTCCCGCACGGGCTGACCAACACGGAGTTCGCGGTGGCGGAGCTGGTCAGCCAGGGCCACACCAACAACGAGGTGGGCAGGCAGCTGTTCATCTCCCGGCACACGGTGGCGTTCCACCTCAAGAAGGTGTTCCAGAAGATGAACATCACGTCCCGGGTCGAGCTGGCGGCGGCGTGGAAGGTGTTCTCGTAGCGAGGTCGTCCCCCGGCGGTTGGGTGCCGTGACGGGATCGACGACGGAGCGCGAGACACTGGACGCGGAGGGTGGTCACGCCGCAGTGGAGGGCGGCGCGGGCCCCGGGTGTCCGGCACTGCAGAGAAGAGGAAGAGAAGAGAGGTGGAGGTGAGCAGCGGGCCGGGCCGAGGGGGCCGGCCGGCGAGGGAGGTGCAGAGGTGTGAGTGGCCGGGTCCGTCAGGGCCGAGCGCCGTCCGGGACCGCAGCCCCTGCGGTGGCGCCACGTCGCCGGCAAGCGCTCTCCCTCGTCACCGATCTTCGGGAACCGTCCCCGACACGCCCGGCCGCAGCCCGGCCGTGTCGCCTTCGCCATACCCCCGACACACCGGAAAACCGCAGGTAGAGCCGCCAAGGTGGCGTTACCGGCTGGTAGCTGGAATGATATTCGGCCGCTCACGCTCCGCTGAACCTCTTCCACGCTGCGCCAACCGGCGGGACCCCCGTGTGGCATCTTGACTCGAAGCGCCGGTGGGGTCACGCTTACTCCCGACGGCGAAACCGGGGCCCTTGCGGGAGGGACCACCGGCTCGCCCGGAGGCATACCTGAAGACGTTGCGAAGCAGGCTGGGCCCCATCTGGAGTGCCCCCTGGACAGGCCGCGACGTTCGGGCTAGACTGTCTCTTTGCGCTGCCCTCTTTCAGGCTGCCCGGAGCCGGTAGTTAGGATAGTGGGCACACGGCACCCTTGACAGTCGCTGATAGCTGTTGCTATGGCGGCCGTCACCGCTCATTGTCCCCGGAAGGACGCATCTTGGCAGTCTCTCCCGCGAACCAGGCCACTGCTGCGACCACCTCGGCTGAATCTCGCTCGGAGGCCACGGGTATCCCCGGCGCGCCCAAGCGGGTTTCCTTCGCAAAGATTCGCGAACCCCTGAACACCCCCAACCTGCTCGACGTCCAGATCCAGTCGTTCCAGTGGTTCACCGGGGACGAAGCGTGGTTCCAGCGCCGTGTCGAGGAGGGTGAGGAGAACCCGGTCGGCGGCCTCGAAGAGGTCCTCAACGAGATCTCGCCGATCGAAGACTTCTCCGGCTCGATGTCCCTGTCCTTCTCCGCCCCGCGCTTCGACGAGGTCAAGGCCTCGATCGAGGAGTGCAAGGACAAGGACATGACGTACGCGGCCCCGCTGTTCGTCACGGCGGAGTTCGTCAACAACAACACGGGCGAGATCAAGAGCCAGACGGTCTTCCTGGGCGACTTCCCGGTGATGACCGACAAGGGCACCTTCGTCATCAACGGCACCGAGCGTGTCGTGGTGTCCCAGCTGGTCCGCTCGCCCGGTGTCTACTACTCGAAGGACATCGACAAGACCTCCGACAAGGACGTCTTCAGCGTCCGGGTCATCCCGAGCCGGGGTGCCTGGCTGGAGTTCGACGTCGACAAGCGCGACACCGTCGGCGTCCGCATCGACCGCAAGCGCCGCCAGCCGGTCACCGTGCTGCTGAAGGCGCTCGGCTGGACCACCGAGGCGATCCGCGAGCGCTTCTCCTTCTCGGAGACGCTGCTGGCCACCCTCGAGAAGGACCACACCGCGGGCACCGACGAGGCCCTGCTCGACATCTACCGCAAGCTCCGCCCGGGCGAGCCGCCCACGAAGGAGAGCGCGCAGACCCTGCTGGAGAACCTGTTCTTCAAGGCGAAGCGCTACGACCTGGCCAAGGTCGGCCGGTACAAGGTCAACAAGAAGCTGGGCCTGTCGACCCCGATCGACAACGGCACGCTGACCGAAGAAGACATCGTCACGATCATCGAGTACCTGGTCCGGCTGCACGCCGGCGAGGACAAGATGACCGCCGCGAACGGGACCGAGATCCCGGTCGAGACCGACGACATCGA